>JAUIJC010000054.1 GCA_030431525.1 Bacteroidia bacterium
ATAAAAGAGAAGAAAATCAGACTGACAAGTGGCAAACTCAGATGAAAAACCATAAGGTCAAGTTAATTATTAGTTAGAGCCTAAACGTTCATAGTAACTTTAGTGAAGTTTTGAACAGGACTACTTTCAAAGCGTCGCTACGCAGGAATTGCTACAAAACCATTCTATCTGGCGCGTCCGTCCGCCCGTGTCCATCCTATTTGGAGCCTGTGGCTCCTGAATACTACTACTGGTTCAAGTGTCCGCTTGGACCTTTCTTTGTAATTGATCTGTTCGCATATCTTCCAAATGAAGACACGGGCGGACGCATCAATGCTGTTGTTTTAAGGATGGAAAATTCCAAACTCTGGGTCAACCCCACCTCTGTCCTCCCCTTATCCAAGGGGAGGAGAATGTTACAGGTAATTCCTGCCAATTATGGTTTTCAGACTATGGTCTGATGGTATTTCCTCCCCTTGGATAAGGGGAGGACAGAGGTGGGGTCGAATTTTTGAGTTTAAAGCAAAAGCATTGACGCCCGCGCCAGTGTAGCATCGCATTGGTTAAAAAGAGGAAGAGTGACACAGGAAGACTATTCCACTTAAAACCAACAAAAAAGCCCTGACCAATCATTCATGGTCAGGGCTCTTCGTCTATGTCTTCCTTATACTATTCGTAAACCTTCAGATGTTTCACTGTTCCATCCTCAAAGACTACGAAATAAAGGCCAAGACCAAGGGGATTCCCGTTTTGATCGGTGCCATTCCACGTGAGTGGAGCTTGAAGCGAGTTCACCAACTGACCATATTTATTGACAATATTGATGGTACCCGTGGTTTCAAATTGGACTTCCGTTTTGTCGATGGCCGAACCCAAATAAATGACCTCTGAGTTCTCAGCTCCATCCACAGGGTCGCAGTCCGTGGCTGGCTTAATGACCAAGTTTTTCTTTTCAAAGGAACAACCTTGGGCATCGGTTACCAAAAGATTGTAATCGCCGGCAGTAAGCCCCTCAAAAAGTCCGTGGTTTTGGGTCATCCCGTTGAGTTCATAAGTGAAGATCCCTTGTGCGGAGGAACTCACGGAAATCCTTCCAATCTCCTCGCAGGTTTCATCGGTAATGGCCGTGTTAAAGCCCTCCGCTGGAACTTCTCCAATGGTGAAGGAGACCTTTTTTTCTCCAAAGCAAAACCCGAAAGACGAATTGATGTAATGGACTTCAATCTGGTAGTTGCCCGACTGACTGGCATTGGCATCCACGATACCAGTAATACTATCCAGCACAAGGCCCTCTGGAGCCTTAAAGTGGGAGAATACTGGGCCTGACACTCCTGGTACAATCATTCCATCACCTGGGCAAGCGATTCCATTGTTTGGGTAGTTGAGTCCATAGGTGGCCATCAGAATATTAGTGATTTCAAAGCTACCTGGCGATTCGAAATAGTTTCCGCTGGTGATATAACCTTCAATAAGGAAAGGGGAACCACAATTCATGGACGGAGAATACAAATAGAAATAAGGAGCCTCGCCTTTCTTGTTTCCAATTGGGTCATCTGGGCCTTCTTCAAATATCTCCATCAAGTGCTCGCCGTTTAGATTTGCCTCAGGGATTTCAAGGCTCCCGATACAAACCAAACTGTCGGCATGGACAGTGAAAGCGCCAATGACCAAGTCACCAAGCCCTGTCGGCCACTTCACATTGTCCGTGAAGGTCAGATCGTAGTAATGTGGCGTCTCCTGCCTGTCAAACTCCTCAGGAATTTGGGCCCAGCCGATAGACAGACCTTGGATGAGGAACAGTATGAACAGTGAGATATATTTTTTCATGGATGTCACAGCTATTGCAAGCGCGTTATGTCCAGTTATGGTTCCTAAGTGATAAAGGTTAACGACTATTGGAGCTTTTATCTTTTTCTTTGAATTGGTAGCTCAGCGTCAGTTCATAGTTGTTTGCACTCAGGGGCAAGTATTCATTTTTGACCAGTGGTAACCCAAAGAGGAACCCAATGGCCAGCTCTCCAGTATGAACAGGCAATTTTCGCACCTGTGCGCCAAAATTCAATTGGAAGGCTTGATCAACTAATACCGAGAATGAGAATTGTTCGAGGTAGGAGAGTTCATTGCTCCAAATGAATCGGTGGGGAATGTCCCCAAAATAGACAAGGCTACGTATGGAGGTCCGCCAGTCGATTCTTGGTGAAAGCTCCGTGGAATATTGAAGGATGCCCGACAAATGCCGAGGCATGCGAATTTCTGTCTGGAAGGGCACCAGTGAGGTGTTGAACAGGTTATTCAGGGATGCTCCGATTTCCCATTTTTTGTAATTGTACCACAGCCCGAAACTTCCAATGGCTCCCCAGTCGGACAATCCGCTGATGTATTCATTGCCCAGAAGGTGATAGTTCACAATTCCGAAAGTTCCACCTGCTTGCAATCCACTTGTTTTGGTCTGGAAAAGACGGTAAGTGAACAATCCACTTACGGAAGTCAGGTTGGAAAATTCCTCCTCGATGTCGGATCGAGCCATCAATCCGATATGGATTTTATCGTTACTCAATCGATGGTAAAAGCCGAGGTCAATGGTTTTGAAGATTTTTTGAAGCCCTGTGTGTCCTTGGTAAAAGCTGAACACCTCAGTGCTTGCGTTCACCCCAGCATGGGCGGGGTTCACCACGGAATAATTCCCCGTCAAATAGGTTGGGTTCTGAGAACGCAGGTCGGTTTGTCCAAGCACAGGAAGACGCAGTAAGAAAAGTAACGAAATGATGAGATTTCGAAGGTGCATCTTCGCTGGATATCAGATAGATTCGGTGGTGGACGGAACCTCTAAATGTAAGACTTAGTTCCCATAAGGCCAATTTTTGAGGGGTGGAGTACACGATGTTGGACGGTCTAAATCGACTTGGTTAGAAATAGGGGAGACAAGGCTGTTTTTGTGGGAGGACAGCTTTTGGAAAAACCTTCTGAAAAAAAATACGCCAGCCCTGATAAGGACTGACGTATTAAGAAGTTGGTCTTTAACCACGAAGAAAGGGAGGGAAGGAGGCAGGTTAAATTTCAAGCCCTCATTTAAGGTAGAAAGAATAAAGCCCTAAATGCTCCCTTTCTCCTTCTATTAGTGGTTTACAGTTTACCGCCAAGTATCTTCAGCATTCCGCTCACTGAATTTCGGTGAAAGCAGAATTCCCACAGTAATCTCATGGCTTCCTCGGCTTTGCTCCGCCAAGTCGTTTTTACCCAAGGCATTCAAGGTCATGTCATAGGAGTAATAGACCTGAAACTGAAATGGCTTTTGTGTCTGGCGGAAATTCCGAACCTGCTTTTTGGGATGGAAATGATAGCCCACCATGGCCACCAAGGCATCACTTTGACGAAGGCTTACACCTGCAAAATAAGTTTCCTCATGGTCGAGGCGGAGGTTGATTTCCGTGGACCAAGGAGCGTCGAACGCCTTTTTCAAGACAAAGCTCGGGATCAAGAAAGTACGGTCGCTAAGGCGGGCTTTGTATGCCCCCATCAAATACGCATGCGGTCGATAGGTAAGGTGGTTCTCCTCATCGCCTTTGAGTATCTGGCTGAAAGACGCCCCGAAGTAATAGGTCTCCAAATAATAGATCAAACCACCAAAGGAAATGTTCACCGTGGTACTGCTCTGTTGCAAGGCGTTGATGCTGATGTCCTCACCTGAGGCAGGGTTGTAAACGGTCTCTCCTGTGGAGGTCTCGCTTTGTTTGAGGTAGTCCATATCCACGCTATAATTGTGGATGCCCACAAAGGTTCCCAATGCCACGCGAAGTCCATCCACGTGCTGGTAGCCGTATTTTCTACCCTTGGTCAATCCCAAGTTATAGGAGTAGTTGGCCTGAGCCCTCGTGAAACTGATAGGGCCCACCTTGTCTTGCATCAGCACCAAACCGGTGCCATGCCAGTTGTGGAAATCGCCGGGGTGCGTTCTCGCAAAGTGTGGTTTTCCCACAGGGGTGTGCACCGAAAGGTATTGGGTGACCGGTGCGCCCTCGATGCCCACCCATTGCTTGCGATAGCTGGCCTGAACATCAAAGAGGTCCTCGGCGCTACTGTAAGCGGGGTTGATCAGAAAGGGGTTCACCATGAACTGGCTACTTTGGAATTCTTGCTGTGCCATCGCCTTGAATCCAAGGACGAGAAGGGCAATTGTTAGAATGCGTTTCATAGTCATGGACAGACTACTGGACATTTGTACAATGTATCGTGTATTATGTACAATGATTGCCCGCTGGCTGAGGTCATTGTACATAATACATTGTACTTAATACAAAATGTCCAGTAGTCTGAGTTATGGATTAGCGGATGATGGTGACGTTTCCTGTAAATGGCGTGACGTTCAGGCTTTCCGTGCCCACACGAATCGTGTAGAAGTAGGTGCCTTCCGGCAAGATTTGGCCGTTTTTGCTTACGCCGTCCCACGGTTGGTAATTGTTGTACCATTCCGCCACTGGAACGCCCCAGCGGTTGAACACCTGAATGGAATACTGCGGGTAATCTTGGATGTTCGCAATTTCCCATGTGTCGTTGTCCGCATCGCCGTTCGGGGTGAATGACCTTGGAATGCTGAACGGATCCACCACGCGCACCTTGATGGTGTCTTGGGCGATACAGATGCTGTCCGAGGCGGTAGCGTAGTAGATGGTGGTCGCATTCGGCTGGTCGTCGATTACAAATCCAGACCATGAGCCATTGTTTGTGCTAACCCAATTCACCTGCGAGGCATTGGTCATTGCCGTGATGCTGATTTCGCTGTTGCGCATTACCAAGGTGTCTGTCGCCTCAAGCTCGATGTTGAGCGCAAGCAGGCTGACCTTCACATTATTGGAAGAAGATGCACAGCCTTGGTAGTTCGCCTTGACCTGATAGTCTCCGGCGTGTTGCATTTGAGAGCGAACCAAAGTTCCAGCAGTGGCGCCACTAATCAATTTGCCGTTTTGGTACCATTCAAAAGTGCTGACCAAGTTGTTCTGGTCCTCGACCATAAGGGTGTCAGGAACACCACGGCAGACAAGCATATCTTCTGAAAGCACCAAGTTTGGATAGTCATAGATGGTCACCTTTTCCTTGGCTGATTCAGCAGTTTTTGGAAGCGCACATTCAAAAGAGCTTGTAGCCACCAAATATACCTCTTCACCATCGGCAAGATTATTCAAGCTAACTGTCGGTTGGGTACCAATGCTTGTTGTCTGGCCGTTGGTGTCGATGCGGAACCACTCGAACTGAGGGCTGGTGCCAAGGTTGGTTTCGTTCTGGATGCTGAAATCTATCGTGCTTCCGATACAGGCCGGAGCCGTGCTTTGGATGCTCACGCTTGGCACTGGATTGACCAAAACGCCAATGGAAAGTTGGGCGGTGTTCACACAGCCGTTGGCATCGGTTCCCGTCAACGTATAAGTGCGATCAGAAACCGCGGTAAAGTTCGGGTTGGCGATGTTGGCATCGCTCAAATCCGTGGCTGGCGACCAAACATAGGTCTGGGCACCGGAGCCATTCAATTGTTGGGAATCACTTTTACAGATGTCGAAATCAGTTCCTGCGCTCACGTTCGGCAATTCATTCACCGTTACGGTAATCTGGTCTGAATTCACACAACCATTGGCGTCTGTACCGGTGAGGGTATAGGTCGTCGTGACGGTTGGATTTGCCGGCGCTGTAGGGTTATTGATGTTCGTATTGCTCAGGCCGTTGGTTGGAGACCAAACATAGCTTGTGGCTCCTGATCCCTGCATGTTTTGGGAATCGCCAGTACAAAGGGCGAAGTCAGGTCCTGCATCCACGCTTGGCAATGCGTTCACAGTTACGGTGATTTGGTCAGTATTCACACAACCGTTCGCATCCGTACCTGTCAAGGTGTAAGTCGTGGTAGCCGTTGGGTTCGCCGATGGGTTGGCGATGTTGGCGCTGGACAAACCCGTTGTAGGGGACCAGCTGTATGAAGTAGCGCCAGTTCCTGTCAAGTTTTGAGCATCACCAGTACAAATGGCGAAGTCGGTTCCCGCATCCACACTTGGCAAGTCGTTCACAGTTACAGTGATTTGGTCAGTGTTGACACAACCGTTGGCGTCCGTTCCAGTCAAGGTGTAAGTCGTGGTAGCCGTTGGGTTCGCTGATGGATTGGCGATGTTAGCATTCGACAAGCCCGTTGCAGGGGCCCAGCTGTAGGAAGTAGCACCAGTACCCGCCAAGTTTTGAGCGTCTCCAGTACAAAGGGCGAAGTCAGTTCCCGCATCCACACTTGGCAATGCGTTCACGGTAACGGTGATTTGGTCAGTGTTGACACAACCGTTAGCGTCTGTTCCAGTCAAGGTGTAAGTCGTGGTAGCCGTTGGGTTCGCTGATGGATTGGCGATGTTGGCGTTAGACAATCCAGTGGCCGGAGCCCAGCTGTAAGAAGTTGCGCCAGTACCCGCCATGTTTTGGGAATCACCAGTACAAATAGCGAAGTCAGTTCCCGCATCCACGTTTGGCAAGTTGTTCACGGTAACGGTGATTTGGTCAGTGTTTTGACAACCGTTAGCGTCCGTACCAGTCAAGGTGTAAGTGGTAGTAGTCGTTGGGTTTGCCGTCGGGTTAGCGATGTTGGCGTCGGACAAGCCCGTTGCAGGGGACCAGCTGTATGTTGTTGCACCAGTTCCGGCCAAGTTTTGACTTTCACCCTCACAGATGGCGAAATCAGTTCCCGCATCCACACTTGCCAAGGCATTCACAGATACAGTGATTTGGTCAGTGTTGACACAACCGTTAGCGTCCGTACCTGTCAAGGTGTAGGTGGTAGTAGTCGTTGGGTTTGCCGTCGGGTTGGCGATGTTGGCGTTAGACAAACCAGTTGTTGGGGACCAGCTATAGGAGGTTGCGCCCGATGGAGACATGGCCTGACCTGAACCTCCACAGATTGAGAAGTCAGCGCCTGCATCCACGTTTGGTAATGCGTTCACGGTAACGGTGATTTGGTCAGTGTTGACACAGCCGTTAGCGTCCGTACCTGTCAGCGTGTAAGTAGTGGTAGCCGTAGGGTTCGCCGTTGGATTAGCGATGTTGGCGTTTGACAACCCCGTTGCAGGGGACCAGCTGTAAGAAGTAGCGCCAGTTCCCGCCAAGTTTTGGCTTTCGCCTTCACAAATGGCCAAGTCCGTTCCCGCATTCACATTTGGAAGTGGGTTGATGGTCACCATCACCTCATCTTCACCGCTACAACCGCCAGAGGAGGTTACCTCCAGTTTGTAGGTGCCAGATTGGCTGATGTTAAGCGAAGCATTGGTTTCGCCACTGAGTGGGTTGTTGTTCCTGAACCATTGAAGCGTTGAGCCCGAAGGGAAACCAGATGCAGTGAAAACGGTATCGACACAGGCGGAAAAATCATTGCCCAAATCAATCGTTACGCTGGATCCGATGGTAACATTCACCGAGCTGGTAGCAACACAGGTGCCTTTTGTGGCTTGAAGCGTGTAGTTACCCGAAGTACTTGCCGTGTAAGTGCTGTTGGTTGCTCCGGCGATATTCCCTGAGGCGTCGGACCACTGGTAGGTCACGCCTGATTCGTTCGGAATACCAATATTGACCGAAGAGCAAGAGGATTGGTCCGCCCCAAGGTCGATGCTGAATTCATCGCTGATGTCAATGGATTTCGTGTCAACGTCGGTGCCTTGGTAAGAAATGGTGAGGCTTACCGTTTCGTTGCCCTCCGTGATGCCATCGGCAAGGGCGTCAATGTCAATCGTGGCCACATCCTGACCAGGGTTAAAAGTAACGCTCGTTGGCGGAGTCGTGTAATCCGTGCCGGAAGTAGCTGAACCACCGAAGTTTAATTGAACCACATCAGTATCCGTGGAACCGCTTGGCGAACGGGTAATAGTGAACTGACCGTTTTCGCAGTTTTCAATGGCGTCATTATCAGCCGTCAATGTAAAAGTGTTTGGCGCTGAACTACAGGTTACACCATTTTTCGAGAAGAATACACCACTATCGTAGTTGGCATCCAATACGTTACCCACCGCCAGTTTGATGTGATAAGTTTGTCCTGGGGTAACTCGTGCTTTTGCTGTAAGTGGAACAGTATATCCATTGATAGCTACTTGTGAACCGCCATTGGTGTTGTCCACGAAATAGGCCGCATTGGTTTGGTCACAAACCACACCTCCTGAACCGCTTTTTTGACCATTGTTTACCGTGTTGATTGATACGACGGTGCCATTGGGTAGGACGGCCAAGTTTTCCTTGTTGTAAGTGCCTCCAGCTGGGTTTGGACCATCCAAGAAGAAGCCAAATTTGTCGTTGAAGTCACTACACACATACGTGTTGTACTCCTCTGAGCCAAAAACATAGTCGATGGAGAAGGAGTCACAAGTGGCTACAAAGTCGAATTCCAAGACACAAACATTTTCAATGGGGTCATTGTTGATGTTCTCTAGGTCAGGGTCCCCCAATGTTGCTGGAACGTTTCCGCTGGCCGTGAATTCATTGTTGTTGGCTTGAAAAAGCGACCCAGTGGTGACTTCACCCGTGGATAAAAATACCCCTTGGTCAATACCCAAGTTGGAAATGGGGTCATTGAAGGAACCATAATAGTTGTTGTCGCAACGGATGGTCTCATTTGAGGCGCTAAGTGTGCCTCCGGTCAGCTCATCGACCATTTGAACAGCCGTGTAGTTGGTGTTCACCGATTGTTGCCCCCAACCGTTGGGCACCAAAAGCCATGTCCCCATCAGGAACAAAAGTGATTGTTGTAGAATTTTCTTTTTCATAAGAAGACTGATCAATACACCTATCCGCACCTTTCATCCTTGTCTCCTGATATTGTTCAGTCAGTTGAATGGTTAACACCTGTTAGGACAGTCAATTGGCTTTGAGGAGCTTCAAAGCGGAAAAAAGCTTGATTACAGAGTCTCAGCGATGATTATTTTTTTCGAAAAAAAATGGATTTAACGAATTACTTATTGGATTTTCTGTTGATGTTGTGATTGACGAACCCGTCTTTCACCAACTAAATTCAGCGATGAGAAGACCATTACTTTTGACCTTGGCCCTGATATTTTTATCACTTGGTCAAGCTTCCGCCCAGCGCTTCTGGGAGATGATTGAGAGCGGACTCTATTCCTTGGAAGAAATTCAACAAGAAGCCGATTCCTATTTTGAAAACCGCGATAAGGGCAAAGGCTCTGGCTACAAGCAGTACAAACGCTGGGAGTGGCAAGCGATCAAGGAGGCTGATGAGAACGGACTCCTACACCGAAATGACCATTCCTTTGAGAAGGTGAAGCAATACCGTAAGGATGTGCAGGCATTGGATTTGGATATGCCTGAGTCGGGGAACACCACTGGTAACTGGGAGGAATTGGGCCCCTTTGCCCGAAATCCTACGTCAAGCTGGAACCCGGGCGTGGGGCGCATCGAGTGTATCGCACTTGATCCCAATGACAGCCAACATATTTTGGTAGGAGCTCCGACAGGTGGAGCTTGGACCACCCATGATGAGGGCGGAACATGGACGCCGTTAATGGATGGCTTCTCGACCATGGACGTTACAGGCGTGGCGATTTCCCCTCACGATGCAAACCTATACTTTATAGGGACTAACGGTGATGGGCTTTATCGTTCTACTGATGGTGGTGCCTCGATATCGCCAACCAGCATTGCAAGCGGAAAAGTGGTAAGAATCCTAGTTCACCCGACCAATCCAAACTATGTGTTGGTGGCTTCTTCCTATGGCATCTACCGATCCACTGACGGCGGTCAGAATTTTAGCCAGACCAAATCAGGAAGTTTTTTGGATTTGGTTTACAAGCCTAACGACCCATTCACGGTCTATGCCATCAACGGCTCCAATTTTTTCAAATCCACTAATGGAGGTCAGAGCTTTACGCAGGTTACGGCTGGTATCACCAATACCGGCAAAGGCCGTATTGCGGTAACACCTGCTGACCCGAATATTGTGTACTACATGCAGGGTAATGGCAACAGCTATGCGCGCTTGTACAAGTCAACCAATAGCGCCACCTCCTTTACTGTAGTAAATTCCTCGTCCACGGACATGTGGGAGGGGTATGGCTGGTACGGCATTGATATGGCTGTGTCTGACACCGACCCTAACTTGGTTTATTTGGGAGGCATGGAGCTTTACCGTTCAACGAATGGAGGTTCCACGTTTACCTTGTTTGCCAAATGGTCTTACGGTAGTAACAAAATCAAGTACATCCACGCTGACATCCACTCCTTGGAATATGCTCATGGACACCTTTTCACGGGTACCGACGGTGGTATTTCCATTGATGAGAACGTAGGGGCTTCTTTCCGTGATTTGACATCGGGAATGGGTATCCGTCAGTTCTATGATATTTCAGTTTCCCGGACTGATCCTTATGCGGTGAACACAGGGTCGCAGGATAACGGTACAGCAGTGATGTACGGTGCCACCAACCCAACATGGTATGAGTACCTCGGTGCTGATGGGATGATGAACTATGTGGATTGGAGTAATTCCCAGAACCTGATTGGTACTTCCCAAAACGGAGGTCTTTACCGATCAACTAATGGTGGCCAATCCTATTCGGGCATTTCCAAACCTTCTGGTGAGTCAGGGGCTTGGGTAACGCCTCTTGTTCAGGACCCTATCCAATCAGACAATTTCTATGTTGGATACAAGGAGGTGTACAAGTACAGCTTTTCAGCAAGGACCTATGTGAAGCTTTCCAGCTTTAACGACGGTACAAAATGTAATCTGCTCGAGGTTGCCCAAACAGACAATAAACTGATGTTTGTGGCTAAAGGAAGCAAGCTTTATAAATCAACAAACGGTGGTACTACTTTCACCCAGCTTTCGGGTACAAGTGGAACCATCAACGACATTACCATCCATCCTGCCGATCCCAATAAAGTGGCCGTGGTCACTTCCAGCAGGGTATATGTTTCAAATAATGGAGGTTCTACTTGGACTAACATTTGGGGTAATCTGCCCTCGCTGTCTGCTTACTGTGTCGTATTCAAGAACGATGCTTCCAATGGAATTTATGTCGGCATGTTCAGTGGAATCTACTATAAGGACGACAACCTGAGCAACTGGGTGCCGTTCATGGACAATCTGCCGAATGTTCGTATCGAGGAGTTGGAGATCAACTATGTGAACAACAAGATCTATGCGGGTACTTATGGTAGGGGCTTGTGGTGGTCAGATTGCTATGGTGCTCAGGAAATCGAGCGTGACATCGCGCTTGCCGACCTACATTTTACAGGTGAGGTTTGTGATAACATGGTGACTCCTGTAATTGAGGTGAAAAGTAAGGGAGTGGAAACCTTGACCGATTTCAAAGTGAAGCTCTATTTGAATGGGGTTTTGAAATCCACCCAAACGGTTTCTACCAGCATGGACAAGGGCGATACGAAAACCTTCACCTTGCAACAGCTTGCCGTTTCTGCTGGTCAAACGCTTAAAGTTTTGATTGAGAAGCCTAATGGTGACACCGATCAGGTGACTGGAGATTCAGAAATGGAGATCAATCTTTTGGGAAAGGAGGTGCCGATTGCGGACATGTCTTTGGTGAGCTTCAGCTCAGATGCTAACAATGCATCAAATGCCACTTTTGACAACGACCCAAACACTATTTGGCACAACAACTGGCAGGCCGGAGCGCCAATGCCTCATGAGTTAGTTTATGACTTGGGCAAGAGCTATAACGTGTCAGGCGTCAGCATGATGAACCGTCAAAACAATTCGAATGGCTATCTCAAGGATGTAGAATTCTATATCAGCGAGGATGGTCAGAACTGGGGAACAGCCGAGGCGGTGGTGTTTGAAAGCAGTGTGGCTTTTCAGGATAAAATCCTTAGCGGAAAGCTTGGTCGCTATGTGAAGATGAAAATCCTTTCGAACCAGTATGGAAACAGCACAGCATCCTTTGCCGAGATTCGTTTCTCTGGTTGTGAGCAGAATGATATCCTTCGTGCAAGCATCACTTCCCCAACTGACGGAGCCAATTTTGATGAGGGAACGGATGTGAAAGTTACTGCTGATGTGACTGCTACTTTGGGAGAGACTCTTACCAAAGTTGAGTTCATGGTAGATGGAAATGTGGTTGGAACAGTAACCAATGCGCCATGGGAATTTACCCTTCAAAATCTTTCGGTGGGAAGCCACAAGCTTACGGTGGTGGCCTACGAAACGGGCGGAAACAATGTGACTTCCAACGAGATTTCCATCCAAATCAATGAGGTATTTGATTACGATGTGGCGGTTTCAAACCTTGCAATTTCAACACCTGCCCAATGTGGAAACACCATTGATTTCAGCTTTGATTTGGAAAACCTCGGCGTTCAGGATTTGAACAATTACGCCTTGGAAATCTACTTGAATGGAAGCTTGCAATCGACTCAGAATAAAACCTTGAGCTTGGCTTCTGGCGCTTCTACTTCGGTTAACATCTCTGGAATCACTGTTGCCCAAAATGGTGCTAACGACTTGAAAGTGGTCGTGAAGATGCCGAACGGCAATGCTGATGAGCAGTCAGCTGATAACGAAGCGACGAAGAACTTTAGCATTTCGTTGGGTGAGGCCCATCAGTTTGTTATCGCAACCCGTTCGGAAAATCCATCCTTGGCTTTCGAGGTATTGGACAACGGAAACGTGGTGGTTGACAAAGGCGATGCGACTAAATCCACTTCAGGAGCGAACACCGTTTATGACTTCTGTTTGGTAGACGGCTGTTATGATTTGAAAGTGACGGATGCCTTCCAAGCAGGTGGATGTTCGGAGCCAGCATGGAACGCATCGACTACCTATCTCGGTGATAGTGGATTGGGAGCAGGTAAGGGTGAGGTCGTTTCCCATAACGGCAAAAAATGGCGTGCTCAGTGGTGGACGCAGAATCACGAGCCAGGGACAAATAATGTTTGGTTGGAAATTGGTGATTGTAACGTGACCTATGACTCCGACACCTATCAGCTGTTGGACAAGGATGCCAAGCAATTGGCCCAAAGCGATGTGGCTGGCTTCACCTCTCCAAAAACGGAGGCGTTCTGTACGGGTAGCCAAACTTCTACTGTTACAGCTGACTTCTCAGCGAATCAAACTTCAGTATTCAGCTGTTCGGATGTGACTTTCACAGCAAATACATCTGGAACTGTAACTTCTTACGCTTGGGATTTCGGTGCGGATGCAACACCAGCTACGGCTACTGGCGTAGGACCTCATGTTGTTTCTTATGCGACCACGGGCGCGAAAACGGTTAGCCTTACAGTAAACGGCAATGTGACTGAAACTAAGTCTAGCTATGTGACCGTTTCTCAGGATGCCAACCGTCAGCCAGCCCTAACAGTTGCTTATGACGTTACCGAGATTTGTACTGGTGGAGATGTGAAGGCAACTGTTTCCAACCTTGCTTTCGAGGGACAGAATCCTCAATTCGAATGGAAGGTGAACAATCAAGTTGTGGCTACCAATGCCAATCAAAACTATACTTACAATGGCTTGAATGACGGTGACCAGTTGAGCGTTACACTTGTTTCCGATGAGGAATGTGTGGTAAATCAAACTGCAAGCACTTCGAACCAAGCGATTAAAGTAAACGGTTCGGTTACACCGACAATCAGCATCGTTGCTGACAACTCGACTATCTGTTCAGGTGATGTTGTGAACTTCACTGCAACTTCTAACGGTGGTACGATTGACTGGCAGTTGAATGGCCAGTCGGTAGGTACAGGTTCAACTTACCAGTCTTCTTCTTTGCAGGACGGCGACAAGGTTAGCGCTGTATTGACTTCGAACTCTTCTTGTGCTTCTCAGTCCACTGCAACTTCTAATGTTGAGACGATTTCCGTGAATGCTTCGGTTACACCGACAATCAGCATCGTAGCCGACAACTCGACTATCTGTTCAGGTGATGTTGTGAACTTCACAGCGACTTCGAACGGTGGTACGATTGATTGGCAGGTAAATGGTCAGTCGGTAGGTACAGGCTCAACTTATCAGTCTTCTTCCTTGCAGGATGGCGACAAGGTTAGCGCTGTATTGACTTCGAATTCTTCCTGTGCTTCTCAGTCGACTGCGACTTCGAATGTTGAGACGATTTCAGTGAATGCTTCGGTTACTCCGACAATCAGCATTGTAGCAGATAACTCAACCATCTGTTCAGGTGATGTTGTAAACTTCACGGCAACTTCGAACGGCGGAACGATTGATTGGCAGTTGAATGGCCAGTCTGTTGGAACAGGCTCAACTTACCAATCTTCTTCCTTGCAGGATGGTGACAAGGTGAGCGCCGTATTGACCTCTGATGCGACTTGTCCATCACAGGCAACTGCGACTTCCAATGTTGAGGCGATTTCAGTGAATGCTTCGGTTACGCCAACAATCAGCATCGTAGCTGACAACTCAACGATTTGTTCAGGTGATGTTGTAAACTTCACTGCAACTTCGAACGGCGGTACGATTGATTGGCAGTTGAATGGCCAGTCTGTAGGCACAGGCTCAACTTATCAGTCTTCTTCTTTGCAGGATGGCGACAAGGTGAGCGCTGTATTGACGTCGAATTCAACTTGTGCTTCTCAGTCAACCGCGACTTCCAATGTTGAGACAATTGTAGTGAATGCTTCGGTAACGCCAAGCATCAGTATCATGGCTGACAACTCAACGATTTGTTCAGGTGATGTGGTGAACTTCACTGCGACAGCGAACGGCGGAACAATTGATTGGAAACTGAATGGTCAGTCTGTAGGCACAGGCTCAACTTACCAATCTTCTTCTTTGCAGGATGGCGACAAGGTGAGCGCTGTATTGACGTCGAATTCAACTTGTGCTTCTCAGTCAACTGCGACATCTAATGTTGAAACCATTTCAGTGAATGCTGAGGTAACGCCAAGCATTGATATCACGGCCGATAACACAACAATTTGTGCAGGTGAAACAGTGAGCTTCACGGCAAACTCAAACGGCGGAACCATCGACTGGTTGGTGAATGACCAATATGTTGCGAGTGGTTCAACCTATCAGTCCTCTTCTTTGCAGGATGGCGATAAAGTGAACGCTGTGTTGAACTCGGATGCGACTTGTCCAACACAGGCGACTGCGACTTCCAACATTGAAATGATTTCTGTGAATGCTGTTTCTTCACCGAGCATCAGCATCGTAGCTTCTAAATCTTCGATTTGTGAAGGGGAGTCCATCAACTATGTGGCGACTGCTTCTTCAGGTTCGATTGCTTGGAAAGTGAATGGCGCTGTTGCTGGAAACGGAACTTCTTACAATTCCAGCAACTTGGTTGACGGCGATATCGTGATGGCTGAATTGACTTCTGATGAAGCCTGTCCAGCTCAAGCAGTTGTTGCTTCTAATCAAGAGCAGGTTCTTGCAAACAAGCCTTTGAACCCAAGCGTGGAGGTGGAGTTGGATAACGGAACCTTCTTCCCAGCTTGTAAAGGAACACAAGTTGATTTCATGGCCAAGGTTTATGACGAGGGTGCTTCACCAAGTTTCTACTGGAAAGTGGACAATGTGGTAGTGGCTACTGGTGCGACCTATTCCACTTCAAGCTTAAAGGACGGACAGCAGGTTGTTTGTGAAATGATTGTTTCCGAGAGCTGTGTGGTAAGTTCAAAAGTTGCTTCCCCAGCAGTTCAGGCTGAGGTGTTGGATGCCAACGACAGCCAGTGTATCACTTATACCGAAGAGGAAACTTTTGTTGACCTTCGCGTGTATCCAAACCCAGTTCATGACATCTTGAATGTTGAGGGTTTAGAGGCTGATACCGAGGTGTTCCTTTACTCTGCACAAGGCGTTCAGCTTTACCAAGGCAAGGCTGGCCAGATTGATATGATGGAAATGCCAGCTGGTGTTTACCTCTTGAGAGTCCAGTTTGGAAACCGCGTGGAGATTAAGGAAATCATCCACGACTAAATTGAAATTCCGAATTCTTTAAAAATTCTAACCTCAGGGTTGGGATGAAAAAACGGCTTCACTGTATGGCAGTGTAAGCCGTTTTTTCTTTTTGTGGAGCTTCTCAAGGGACTGAAGAACGGTGCTGTTAACCAATACCCTTTTCCCTTTATATCGGATTAGGAGTTTTTATGGATTAACAGAAAACGAAGATGATAAGAAGACCTCTGCTTCTGACCTTGGCCCTGATATTTTTATCCATTGGCCAAGTGTCCGCCCAAAAGTTTTGGGGGATGATTGAAAGTGGCCTTTATTCCTTGGAGGAAATCCAACAGGAAGCCGATGCCTATTGGTCTGTTCATGACACGGGTAAGGGATCAGGCTACAAACAATACAAACGCTGGGAGTGGAACGCCATTCAGTCGGCGGATGAAAACGGCTTGTTGCATCGCAATGACCACTCTTATGAGAAAGTCAGGGAATACCAGCACGCTGTGGAAGCCAAGGGGATTGATTTGCCGGAGTCGGGGAATACTACCGGCAATTGGGAGGAACTGGGTCCTGTGTTCAGAAACCCTACTTCCAGCTGGAACCCCGGAGTGGGACGGATTGAATGTATTTCTGTTGATCCCAACGACAAACAACACATTTTGGCGGGTGCCGAGACCGGTGGGGCTTGGGTGACCCATGATGAAGGGGGGACGTGGACGCCATTGATGGATGATTTTTCCACCATGCACACCACGGCGGTCACCATTTCGCCGACAGATTCCAAGGTGTATTTTGTGGGTACTGGAAGCGGGCTTTTTAGGTCCACGGATGGAGGACAAACGCTCTTGTCAACCTCGATCACTATCGGAAAAGTAGTGCGGGTGATCATTAATCCTTCGAACTCCAATATCGTTTTGGTGGCGTCCTCCTTCGGGATTTACCGCTCCACGAATGGTGGTCAGAATTTCACACAGGTACAGTCGGGTGGCTTTATTGATTTGTTGTTTAAGCCTAACGACCCCAACACCGTTTATGCCATCAATAACTCTGGCTTTTTCAAGTCCACCAACGGAGGTCAAAGTTTCTCACAGGTGACTGCTGGGGTGATCAATTCTGGTAAGGGCCGAATCGCCGTTACGCCGGCAAGCCCAAACCTTGTTTATTACATGCAAGGCAATGGCGACAGCTACGGTCGCTTGTACAAGTCCACCAATAGCGGAGTTTCCTTCAGTGTGGTGAATTCCAGCTCCACGGATATGTGGAATGGCTATGGTTGGTACGGCATCGACATGGCGGTTTCGGACGTGGACCCTGACCTTGTCTATTTGGGTGGCATGGAGCTTTATCGCTCCACCAATGGTGGGTCTTCTTTTTCACTTCATGCGCCATGGTCCTACGGAAGCAACAAAATCAAATACATCCACGCTGATATCCATTCCTTGGAATATGCCCACGGACATTTGTACACAGGTACAGATGGCGGTATTTCCATTGACGAAAACAACGGCGCCACTTTCCATGACTTGACTACAGGAATGGGCATCCGTCAATTCTATGACATTACCGTTTCCAAAAACGACCCGAACGCCGTGAACGGTGGGGCGCAGGACAATGGTACGGCCGTGATGCTTGGCAATAACCACACGTGGTATGAATACCTCGGTGCCGATGGCATGCAAGGATTTGTGGATTGGAACAATTCCAACAACATGGTGGGCACCACGCAAAATGGCGGATTGAGCAAATCCATTGATGGCGGTCAATCACGCATTGGTTTTTCTACCCCGCCGGGCGAGCAGGGCGCATGGGTTACCCCTGTGGTGCAGGACCCGCAGGATTCCCGCTATTTCTATGTAGGGTACAGGGAGGTCTATAAATACACCTTCTCCACGGGGGATTACGTCCGTGTTTCCAACCTTTGGGATGGTGCAAAGTGTAACCATTTGGAGGTGGCCCAAACGAACAATAAAATCATGTTTGTCGCCAAAGGGAGCAAGCTGTTTAAGACCACGGACGGCGGGACGAATTTCAATCAGCTCTCGGGCACCAGCGGAACCATCAACGACATCAATATCCACCCGACCAACCCGAATCGGGTGGCGGTGGTAACTTCTACCAAGGTGTATGTTTCCAATGATGGAGGCGCCACTTGGACCGACATCTGGGGCAATTTGCCCTTCCTTTCTGCCTATTGTGTGCTTCTGCAAGACAACCCTTCCAACGGCATCTATGTGGGCATGTACAGCGGGGTGTATTACAAGGATGACAACCTGACAGACTGGATTCCGTTCTCCAAGGATTTGCCGAATGTGCAGGTCAAGGAACTGGAAATGAACTACGTGAACAACAAGATTTACGTGGGCACCTATGGCCGTGGCTTGTGGTGGTCCGATTGCTATGGCGCCGAAGAAGTGGAGCGGAATATCGCTGTGCTGGACCTGAGCTACAGTGGTTCGGCCTGTTCGGGTTCCATCACGCCGAGCGTTGAAGTGAAAACGTTGGGAACGGAAAAGCTGACCGATTTCGTAGCCAAAATCTACGTGGACGGCACGCTGAAATCCACCCAGAACATTTCCACCAACATGCAAAAAGGCGAGGTCAAGACCTTTAACCTTCAGGCGGTCGCCGTATCAGCAGGGCAACTTCTCAAAGTGGTCCTTGAGTCCCCAAATGGAGACATCGACCAAGTGGCCGACAATAATGATAAGGAGATCAGTTTGTTGGCCGATGAGGTGCCCATCTCAGACATGGCCTTGGTTAGCTTCAGCTCTGATGACAACAATGCCTCGAACGCCAGTTTTGACAATGACCCGAATACCATGTGGCACAACCAGTGGCAACCCTCGGAGGTGGCCATGCCCCATGAGTTGGTCTATGACCTCGGGAAACGATACGAGGTTTCAGGCGTTCGTATGTTGAACCGACAGAATTATTCCAATGGCTACCTGAAGGATGTGGAGTTTTACATCAGTGAGGATGGGCAAGATTGGGGCACGGCAGAGGCCGTTGTTTTCGAGAACATCAAGCAGTATCAAGAAAAGGTATTGAGCGGAAAGGCGGGACGCTATGTGAAGGTGAAAATCCTTTCCAACATTTATGGAACCAAAACGGCATCCATCGCTGAGATTCGCTTTTCGGGTTGCGAACAGAATGATGTGCTTCGCGCCAGCATCACTGCGCCACAGGATGGAGACGCTTTCGATGAAGGAACGGCCGTTAAGGTGGTTGCTGATGTGACACCTACTTTGGGAGAAACCATCACCAAGGTAGAGTTCTTGGTGGATGGCATCTTGGTGGGAACCGTGACCAATTCCCCTTGGGAATACACGCTCCAGAACCTTTCGGTGGGTACCCGAAAACTTACCGTGGTGGCCTACGAGACAGGTGGGAAAAAAATGACTTCCAACGAGGTTTCCATTCAAATCAATGAAGTGTTCAACTATGATTTGGCCGTTAAAAACCTCAAGGTGACCACACCAGCCCAATGCGGAAATACCGTTGATTTTAGCTTTAGCTTGCAGAACCTCGGGGTGATGGATTTACAGGATTACGACTTGGAGGTTTACCTGAATGGCGTCCTTCAGTCCACAAGCAATAACACCCAACAATTGGCTTCGGGCGCTAATGTCAAGGTGGATGTATCGGGAATTACCGTGACCCAAAGTGGTTCCAACGACTTGAAAGTGGTGGTGAAAATGCCGAACGGCAATGCCGATGAACAGTCGAATGACAACGAAGCCACCAAGAGCTTTAACATTTCATTGGGCGAGGCGCATCAGTTTGTCATTGCCACCCG
This sequence comes from Bacteroidia bacterium, assembly GCA_030431525.1. GTDB lineage: Bacteria > Bacteroidota > Bacteroidia > Cytophagales > JAAEPT01 > JAUIJC01. Next base: position 19,653 of record JAUIJC010000054.1, read on the forward strand.
TTCTGAAAACCCATCCATGACCTTTGAGATTTTGGACAATGGAAATGTGGTGCTTGACCAAGCTGATGCCACAAAATCCACCTCGGGTTCCAATACCGTCTATGATTTCTGTCTGGTGGATGGATGTTATGATTTGAAAGTCACCGACGCCTTCCAATCGGCGAATTGTTCTGCCACCGCATGGCAGTCAGGAGTTGAATATTGTGGAGGAACACAGGTGGCCTACAACGGCAAGCTCTACGAGTCGGAATGGTGCAATAAAAACAACCCCGAGAGCGGGCAGTACAACGGCTGGACCTTGGTTGGTAACTGTAATATTTCATACGACAACGACACCTACCAGTTGTTGGACAAGGATGCCAAGCAGTTGGCCCAAAGTGATGTAGCTGGTTACACCTCTCCAAAAATGGAGGCGTTCTGTACAGGTAGCCAGACTTCAGTAACCGCTGATTTCTCCGCAAATAAAACGGCTTTGAACAGCTGTTCGGATGTGACCTTTACGGCCAATACATCTGGAACGGTAACTTCTTACGCGTGGGATTTCGGTGCGGATGCAACGCCAGCAACGGCAACGGGCATCGGACCACATACAGTTTCTTATTCCACTACAGGACAAAAAACGGTTTCCTTGACGGTGAACGGAAATGTGACTGAAAGCAAGTCGAACTATGTCACGGTGTCGCAAGACCAAAGCCGTAAGCCAAGTCTCACAGTGGGCTATGATGCCACCGAGATTTGTGCTGGAGGCCAAATCGTGGCCAGCGTTTCCAATGTTCAGTATGGTGGTTCAAACCCGCAATTCAGGTGGCGGGTGAATGGTCAGGTAGTGGCCAACAATGGCAATCAGACTTACACTTTCACCAATCTGAATGACGGTGACAAGTTACGTGTTACCTTGGTTTCGGATGAGGAATGTTTGGTGAACCAAAACGCAAGTACTTCGAACCAAACCATTAAGGTCAATACTTCAGTTACGCCAAGCATCAGCATCGTAGCTGACAACTCGACTATCTGTTCAGGTGATGTGGTAAACTTCACGGCGACTTCGAATGGTGGCACGATTGATTGGAAACTTAATGGTCAGTCGGTTGGAACAGGATCAACTTACCAGTCTTCCTCCTTGCAGGACGGCGACAAGGTGAGTGCTGTGTTGACGTCGAATTCAACTTGTGCTTCTCAGTCAACGGCAACTTCTAATGTTGAGACGATTTCTGTGAATGCTTCGGTGACGCCAAGCATCAGCATCGTAGCTGACAACTCGACGATTTGTTCAGGTGATGTTGTGA
>JAUIJC010000073.1 GCA_030431525.1 Bacteroidia bacterium
ATTAAATATCCTTCCAAGGACTTGCGTTACATTAGTGTAGTTTGCCATTTTCTTGCTCTTTATGTGCTTCTTTATATAACGAGCGGGGAAATGGCTTTCTTTTTTAAGTTTTGAACAGGACTACTTTGAAAGCGTCGAGACCAATTTGCCGAAGGCGAATTGCATGACCGCAGGCCCTCTAAGCTGTTCCTTATTCAAGTATCATAAACCAAATCTCCCAAAACAAAAACCTCCCCCTTGGTCCATCAACCAAGGGGGAGGTTTTGTTCAGCTTCAATCAATTCGAATCCTTAGGGATAATAAGCTATCGAGCCACTCAATATCTCACCGTTTTCAAGGCGAATCACGTAGGAATAAAGTCCCTGTTCAAGCGGACGTCCATTCCCATCCATGCCTTCCCAAACGGTGCTTCCAGCTTCTATGGCAAAAGCATGAACCACCACTCGCTGACGGTTCACGATGGAGACCTGCCCCTTTTGGTCTATCTGGCTTAAATCCCAGAAAACGGACTGGCTTGGAATCACGTCCACACGCCTTGGCAAACAGGTTTTTTCCTTGACTTCAATGCCTTCAAAAGCCTTTTGGCATTGATGCTCATCCTTCACATAAAGCGTGTAAGTGCCTTTGTCAAGGCCTTCGTACAAAGGCCCTGAACCAAAATCAGTGCTGTCATTTAAGGCGTAGGAATAGCCTTCGGAAGCCTTGGTTCCAGCGCTGATCTGAATCATTCCCGTTGATTCATTCTTGCAACTTGGGGTGATGTGCCAATTGACAAAGAAGTCAACGTCATCGCAATCAATCGTTATAACAGAATCCGAAAGAGCGATTTTCACTGTCGTGTCAGGTAGTGGAATCGGGACCACTTCACAGTCAATCGGCTCGACGTCAACAATGGAATCACGAACTTCCATAACCACTTCATTTTCATGAATCTCTGGTTTCACCTCCGAAGAAGCTTTCTCCGCAACCTGAACTGGCTTTTGCTCATCACTCAAAACCTTTTCCTCAGGAGATTTTTCCTCAATGATTTGCTGGGTTTCCTTCTTTGGAGAATCATAACGTCCAGCGATCAAGGTGTTCTCCTCGGTTTTTTGCGGTGATGTATGCGAAGCCCCGTCTTCTTGCAAGCCATAAAAAGTCACTCCTACAGCGGTGACCACAACAAGGCCAATGCCCAAAAAATATTTTCCCATGCCCTGCCCCTTTTTTGGGGTGGCTGGATAATCAAAAGAATCCAAGATTTCCTTGGCCTTGAGCATTTCCAAATCCACCAATGCCTCATTGGAGAACTGAAACAGCTCAAATTCCTCTTTCAAGCTGGGCTCCGCCTCCATGCGCGCCTCAAAAGCCGTCCTTTCGGAAGCGGACATTTCCTTGCGCGTGTAGCGGAGAAACAACTCCATGTTTTCAAATTCTTCCATATCAATCCCTTAAAATGGATTTCACATAGGATTCTTTTCCCTTCAGCTTTTCCATCAGCTTTTTGCGACAGCGGTGATGCACCACCTTCAGGGAGTTGGCCGAGGTATAGCCCAGTTCTTCAGCGATGTCTTCCATCGTTAGCTTTGTGAAAATCACCCGACTAAAAATAGCCTTGCACTTCTCGCCCACGGAGGACAACACCAATTGGAGAACTTCTTTCCGCTTTTCATTGCTCAAGAAGTCCAGCGCTTCATCATGGGCTTCGTTGCCCTCATGATAGATATTCTCATGATGGCGCGAGGCCATCTGATCCCGCTTGAGCTTATTGAACCACTTGTTTTTGGCCACCCCAAAAATAAAGGCGGATGCAGGACAACTTTCATAAGAAATCTCTTCCTGAATCACCTTTTTGTAGAAGACCAACACGGACTCCTGAAAGATGTCCTTGGCGTCTTCCACTTCCCCGCCCCTTGAGACGATGTAGATTTCAAGTTTGGGATAGAATTCCTGATAAAGCGCCTCCAGTACTTGCCGACCTTTTCCGGACTGTATCAGCTGATATGTTTCCTTGTCACTGTACATTCATTCGCTTCAAGTTATCACACAATTCTAAATATGGATACCTCCATCACTCTAATATCAAGCCACGGAGTCATAGGTTAACAAACAGAGTAAAATTCTGTTCCTTCGTTTGGAAATCATTTGGGCTGAAACACAAAAAAATGCTGTCCGGAACAAATCCAGACAGCATTTTTAGTACACCTGAAGGTGAATTTATTGGTAAAGGAGACAGACTACTAGACATTTTTGTATCAAGTACAATGTATTATGTACAATGACCTCAGCCAGTGGACAATCATTGTACATAATACACGATACATTGTACAATTGTCCAGTAGTCTATTGCCTGACCTATAAATCAGTTCTTCACCAGTTTATGGAAAGCCACCTGCTCGCCTTTGCTGACCTTCACCACATAGGTTCCGGCAGGCAACTCGCTGATGTCAAACTCGGCATCCAAGTCTTGGCGGAGAAGCGTCCCATAAAGAGAATAGAGGTCGAGCTGAGTGCCCTGCTCCATGCCTTCCACAGTTACGAGTCCTCCGGTTGGGTTTGGGAAAATGGCGAGTTGCGCAAACACTCCAGCCTCAGTGCTTGTGATACACTGGCTGTCGTTAGCATCAAGCACATCGGCAATTACCGGAATAGAAACCGCTTTGTTCTTTGTCGCACAGGATTCCGTAACCGTCATTTCACAAACCAATTCTTGGCCATCCTTCAAGGAAGAACTGCTGTAGGTTGCGCCTTGTCCAACCACCACATTATTCACTTTCCAGTAGAAATTTGGATTGGCTCCCTGATCAATTCCCTCTGCTCGGAATTCCATTTTGGTGTTTGAACAAGCAGGGAAACTTGAACCGTTCTCCAATTCAATGCTCACGCTTGGGCTCAACGGCCTGTTGGCCAAAACAGTTTCCATGTTTGAAGAAACCTTCGCCACCGTTGGGCATTGCTCGTCAGAGGTCAGTTCCGCGTGCACCTCATCCCCATTCACCAAACTGCTTAATTGCAAAGCCGTTCCCTGACCTGCGGAATTTCCATTGACAAACCATTCAATAGCACCCGAAGATGCCGTTGCATTGAAAATGATTTGCTCACCTTCACAAACGGATGCCTTGTTGGCATTGATGCTGATGCTTGGCGTTACATAGGAAATCACATTGATGCTCTCCTCATTTGAATTCGCTGTAGACTGCGTCGCACAAGAAGAATTAGAAGTCAACACCGCACGAACCTTGTCACCGTCATTCAAAGAAGAGGACTGGTAGTTCATGCCACTACCAACCGTTTGGCCGTTCACTCGCCATGAAACAGAACCGCCATTTGTCGTCGCCGTGAAGCTCACTTGATCACCGGCACAAATCTGATTCTTATCCGAAACAATGCTGATGCTCGGCGTGACTGAAGAGGAAACATTGATAGTTACCTGATTAGAATTCGCCGTGGACTGCGTTGCACAAGAAGAATTAGAAGTCAATACCGCACGAACCTTGTCACCGTCGTTCAAAGAAGAGGACTGGTAGTTCATGCCACTGCCTACATTTTGGCCATTCACTCGCCATGAAACAGAACCGCCATTTGTGGTCGCCGTGAAGCTCACCTGATCGCCAGCACAAATCTGATTCTTATCCGAAACAATGCTAATGCTCGGCGTGACCGCAGAGGAAACACTGATGGTTTCTACATTAGAATTCGCCGTAGACTGCGACGCACAAGAAGAATTAGAGGTCAAGACC
>JAUIJC010000055.1 GCA_030431525.1 Bacteroidia bacterium
CAAGGACACCGAGGCAAAGGTGAGCAACTCGGTTTGGGTCTTTTGGATGTAGGTTTCTTCGGCGATGAGCTTGCCTGCGATGTGGTATTCGTTGAAGTAGCTCTCGGTGCAGATGTTGCGGATTTTAGCAAAAAGCTCCTGCAATTGTGTCCGTGAAATGCCTTCTCGCACTTTCAGGTTGATGACGAGGGATTGGCCGTCTTCGGAGAAGAAGTTTTCCATCAACTGTGGAGAACTGAAGATAAAGGCTGAGTCGGTGGCGTATTTCTCCGGTGCGTCGATGTGCATGACTGGCGTCTGGTAAATGCCTGCCATGCGACTGATAATGGGGTTTTTGAGGCGGGTGGGGGAGTAAATCTCTTGGACGGAGGAGTCGCTTTTCAGCTGGAGGTATAAGTTATCCACATCGGCCAGAAAAGTGGAGTCAAAGACGGTTGGGGCGTTTTTGATGCCGATGAGCAGGAAGCGGGAATCGTCCTCGAATTTTTGTCTGAACTGCTGGTAGTACTGCACATTGGCGTCATCCTCCTGAAAGAAGTCCTCAAAGTCGTAGTTGAACTTCAGCTGTGTGTTGAAGAACAGCATCACAGCGCTGACCAGTAGAACGAATCCGATGGGTATTAGGCTTTTTGATTTATTCATTATTCAATTTTTTTCGAAAACGTCGTCCGCCAGCTGGCGGACGATGCTACGGAGACGGCCGATGTTTTCTATTTACAGTTCGTAACCGTATGTTCTTTTATTCTTGCCCAATGAGGTTGACAATAACCTTAATCATCATGTCCTTGTCGTCAGGGTTGGATTCGGCAATCATTAAGGTTAGCGCCACCAAGGTCTTGTCCTCGATGATTTTTTCTCCTGATGGGGTATAAAGCGATTTGTTACTATCGAGGAACCAGATGAACAGCATGGCCGCAATGCGCTTATTTCCATCCGAAAAGGAATGGTTCTTTACAACAAAATAAAGCAAGTTGGCCGCTTTTTCCTCCAAGCTTTGATAAAGGTCTTCTCCAGCAAAGGTTTGGTAAATGGCGCCTATGGAGCCACGGAAGGAGTCGTCTTTTTCATTCCCAAACAGGGCAGAGCCACCGAATTTGTTTTTCAGCCCTTCAATGGCGTTCATGGCTGACTCATAGCTGATTTTAAAAACCTCGGGTCTGTTGGATGCGGGAATGGTGAGCTGTTGGTGGTCGTATTGGTCCAACACATCCAGCGCATAAGCATAATCGCTGATGACTTGAAGGAGCCCTCGAGCCTCATCAGTATTGATATCCTTACGTTGGAGGACTTGCCCAATGAGTTTGACAGTGCCTTTTAGCTCTTCGAGTTGTTGGGTTTTCTCTTGAAGGCGCTTTTCGTTCAATGCATAGCCCTTTACTAAAAAATCTTTGAGAACACCACTTGCCCAAATTCGGAACTGGGTGCCCCGTTTGGACTTTACGCGGTAGCCGACGGAGATGATGACGTCGAGGTTGTAGTGGTCAAGCTCCCGCTCAACCATCCGTTTTCCTTCTTGACGAACTATTCGGAATTTCCGAATAGTTGCCGATTCGTTAAGTTCCTCTTCTGAAAAGATGTTTTTGATGTGCTCATTTATGGTTGGGGCGGTTTTATCAAATAATTGTCCCATTTGCGCCTGAGTCAACCAAACCGTTTCCTGTTCTAAACGAACATCCAACTTTTCCTTGCCGTCTTCTGCCTGAAAGAAGATTACCTGTCCTTTGTCCATGGTGCAAAGATACAGCTTGTAGGGGCGGGACCCATGTGTCCGCCCGTCACATTTTGGGCAGATACGCAGGTCTGCTCCTACACATGGACATATTCAATTTTTCTAATACGTCGTCCGCCAGCTGGCGGACGACGCTACGGATGCAATGCGCTGTCCCTAAAACGACTCCCTCATCGTAAAGAAAATCGCCATCTCTTCATTAGGGCTCTTGCCGATATCCAATCGGAAATTCAGGTGGTCCTTGGGTAGGAGCTGGAAACGTAATCCACCGCCGAACATCCATTTTCCATCCTTGAAAAAGGACTCATTCCATTCCGTGCGATTATTTCCCCAACCCCCGAAAGCCACGGCGCCGAAACGGCCAATCAAATGGCGACGGTATTCGGCCTGCAGGTAATAAATCTGGTTGTCCAAGTACTTGTTCGGGTGGCCAATGGCGCGGAAATGGTGCTTTCCACCAAGCTGGGGCATTTTGTAGAAAGGGACATCATCACCTAAAATGGTCTCGAAGAAGCCCTGTACCCCAATCACGTTTTTGGTGTTTTTAATCTTCCAGAAGGAAGCCAAGTCCAGCTCGATGTGGTGGAAGTTGAAATTCCCGAAATACAGGCGATAATCGAGGGTGATAATCTGTCCCTTGCTCGGGAATAGGATATCATTTCGAGTGTCGAAACGGAAGTCAAGGCCGAGGCCGGAGGTGAATTTTCCGTCGTAGCCCAGCACCGTGGAATCAAGGTTTTCGCCCTCAAAATTTTTGTTACTCACTTGGGTGAGGTCGTAGGAGAATCCCATAAAAAACATGTCCGTGATGGGGCGTAGCCACACGCCTTCAAGCCCAATGGTATTAGTCTGGAACACGGTCTCTTCGCCCGAAGGGCCACCAATGCCATAATAGGTGTCGGGGATGCGGTACCAAATCAGGGTCGGGTTCAGCATCCAGCCTTTTGGGTGGTAATAAATCAGGTCCACATCAGCCATCATTTGCCCTCTGGTGGACATGGCGAATGAGGGGATAATAGTGGTGGGACGACTGTATTTGGTCTTGCGGATAATCTCGCGGTCCGACTTCAGGATAATGACCGGCATGATGCCGAAATCCAGTCCTGCACGCTCGGAATAATCCATCAGTGGATAAACCGAAACCGTGTATTTCTCACGTTCAAAGGTGATGAGGTCCATCATTTTGTCCACAAACCCGAGGGCTTTTGGCTGATGATGGAGGCTGTCCGTGGCCGTGCTGTCTTGGGCAATCACGCCAAGTGCATGGAATAGAAGGACAAGGATGAAGAAAAAGCGTTTCATGGGTAGGCTGTCGCCCGAGGTTTGTAAGTTATGATTCCCCGCTAAACAAAAATAAGGATAGTAAATTCTTCATCTTCTTAACTTTGATACAGTTTTTATATGTACCTGTTTGAACATGCCTTATGAAATCACTTTTCGATAAACTCAAATCCCAAACCGAGGAACTCACCTCGAAATTCTCAAAACAGGAATCCGAGCAATCGGTCGTTCCTGAGCAGAAGTTTACAGAGGAGGAACTGGCGTTGTTCAGGCCTCAGGGAAGGTATTATGAAAAGTTGGATGCGGTGCTGGAATCCCAGATTGTGGATGAATTGCAGGAAGGTGAGGCATGGCTTTCGACCTTGGGTGTGTCCGAAATAAAGCAATTGCCAGAAGCCCGTGAGGTAGCCAAAGAGTTGAAATGGGCCATGGTGACAACCAGTCGACGCACGCTGTTGGTGGGCTGGAACAAACAGCTTTTGTTTAGCCAATTGGAAGATATCAGCGCCGTTCCTTTGGATGTGAAGGACGAGGTGGGACGCGATACGGCCACGGCTGGGGAATATGTGTTTTTGACCAATCTGAGCAATGACGCCCATTTTAGGGAGTTGGTGCCAGTAGTAAATGTCGAGCCAAATCAACGCTTGGGGGAATACGCCAATTTGTTGTTGAAAGGGAAATCTTTGAACGAGGCGATGATTGGTTATGTGGAAAACCTCTTTCAGAAGCAGTTCAAGTTGGACCAGTCGCCCAAGACGTTGTTCTACAAGCAAATGACGCCGGCCATGGGCAAAAAGGGTTGGACGGTGCCAGAGGGCAAGGAAGAAATAATGGCCACCATCGTTCAGAATTTGGTGGAGGCTGTGGATAACCCTTCCAAGGATTTGCTGGAATGGACGGAGCGTTGGTCGGTGGACTTGAATGTTCAGCTCAGTTTGTTGGACGTCATTTTCGAGCATTGTTCAAAAGAGGTATTGCCAAAGTTGGTGGATTATCATCGTGAGGTTCGCCAAGCATATTTGGCCAAGGAAAAGGAGGAAGAGAAGCAGTTTGCCTTTGATTTGCGCTATGCCGGCCATTTGAAGTTGGCCAAGGGTTGGGAGGAAGCCACCGAGGTATTGGAAGGCATTTATGACCGTCTGCCTGATGAGACCATCGCTGATTTGTTGCCGGAGAAAACCTTGGATTTGACGCAAGGGGAAGGCGGTCAGCGCCTAAAAATTTCCGTGTTGGAAGAGATTCGGGAAGCCAAGGGCGACCCAGAGATTCCGCATTTGGACACGGCACTTCGTTTGGCCGAGCTTCAGCCTTTGGTCGCCGAGCGCTTGTCCACTTTGGAAAGTGTGGCCGAGGGCAATTTGAAGGAAAAAGTACAGGCTGTTCAACAACTTTTTGAGGTGGGTGCTTTGACCAAGGTTCCTAAGCCTTATGAGGAAAAACGCTATCAGCCTTTGTCCAAGGATTTGATGGAAAATGCCTTGGAGCATCCCGTTTCCAAAAAGGAGGGAGGCATTTATAGCACCATGCAAAAGTGGATTGCCGAGGTGAATATCCCTGATTATTCCTCGGTCAAGGCCTTTTCTGAAGCTGTAACCGCCCAGAATTACCCTGTGGTGGCGAATCTCGTCACGGATATGGCCTATGCCTTAGGCATGTCGGGCGTGCAGGCTTATGTTGCCCGAGGCGAGAACGCCATCGGGCTTCGTGGTTTTGAGGGAAGCCCAGCCTTTATTTTGATTGGCGTGGAGCACCTAACCGAGGGTTCTTTGCATGAATTGACCGAACAGGAGTTGGCCTTTACCATCGGGGTGGAAATGGCTCATTTACGTTTCAATCATTCCCGCCTCACCTCCAATGATGTGTGGCGCGGAGCGATGGACAAAGGAATGTTTGTGGTGAATACGGCGCTGTCCATTCTGCCGGGAATCGGGGCGATTGGCAGTTCGATTGCCGGTATTTCCCGATTGAGCCGTGTGGCCAATGTGCTGAAACGGGCGGATGCCGTGGCTGATGTGGCGGAAAAAGGCGTGAAGGTGATAGATATGGCAGGCGGTGTTACCAGCCTTTATCAAGGAAAAGAAGCGAAGAGCAAGGAGGAGGAAAAAGAGGAAAAGCTGTTGGCGACTTCCCGTTTGATGGAGATTACCGCTGATCGGGCGGGATTGATGTTCTGCTGTGATTTGCAGTCTGCGGTACGCTCCATTTTCCTGAATTCCCAGCGTTTCATTGCGGATTTGCCCATCGCGGAGCGCTATGGTTTGATGGAGGTTTTGCGCCGTCGCAATGACCAAGGGGAATTTGTGAATCAGGATTTGGCGATTCGGATTTCAGCCTTGTTCTCGTTTTATCTTTCTGGGGATTATGATTGGTTGGTGAATGGGTGATATCCCATGAGGGTAGTAGGGTTGGTCACCCTACCCTATGAAGAACCGCCCTTACAGGGCTACCAAAATATAGCCCTGTAAGGGCGGTTCTTCATAGCAAAGGACTTTAGTCCTTTGGAAAATAATTAAGGGTTAATCGGAACAAACCCCTCAGGAATCACCTCCCATCCCTCCTCAGGACTTTTATCCTCCGAAGAACCACGCTCAAACGGCTGTTCTAACAAAATCTCTCCCTCATCTGGTTTATTGGAAGGGAAGCTGACCAAGTATTGAGCTTTAAAGCTGTATTGGTCGGGCTGAATGTTTGTGACTCGCTTATACTCATTTCCCTTTACCCTGTAGAAATAAGTCAGGCGGGTTTTGCCATTCGGCAGGTTCGAGCGGTCCAAATTATAGGCATTGGTATAGCGTAACGGCCCATCAGGCTCTTCTTCTGAATAGAGTTTTTTTCCAAGCTTGCTTCCCAGAAAAGTGCCAATGATGATGGCGATGATAAAGAGGATGAGTTTGCGGTTTTTCATGTTGTTTCTTGAAGTGCATAAAAAGGCTTTAGACCTGACAGGTTTTGTAAACCTGTCAGGTCTAAAGCCTTTTTATGCCATAAACTCCCAAGCGGAGCGATAAGCGTTCTTCTCCTCACAATAGGCGAGGAAATCAGCGTAGAAGGAATGGCTTCCAAGGGTGGCGCTGTCGCCAATGATGACCAACTTTTTCTTGGCGCGGGTCATCGCTACGTTCATGCGTCGGTAGTCGGAGAGAAAGCCGATGATGCAGTCCTCGTTCGAGCGCACCATGGAAATGTAAATCACATCCCGTTCCTGTCCTTGAAAGGAATCCACCGTATTCACATCGACGTTTTCCTCCTTGAAAAGCTCTTTTAGGCCAATCACCTGCGCCTTGTAAGGGGAGATGATGCCCACGGAATGCCCATTGCAGAAGGGCTTGAGCAATTCAAAATGCTTGAACAGGATGTTCGCTTCCTCGGGATTGGAAAGGCTTTTGGCCTCTTGGCCTTCGACCTCCTCAAAGCCACAGCCCGCCGTGTCGATAAACTCAAGGGCAGTTTGGCTGTCGTCCAGCAAAATGTCCTGCACCGAGGCGTCGGCTTTCAGTTGGTTGTCGTAGAACACCTGATTGCTGTAGCCCATGATGTCCTTGTTCATGCGGTATTGGGTGTCCAGCAGGGTGGTGCAGTCGTCTTGGCGCTGTTGCTTGATGATGCGCTCCATCAAGGTGATTTCCAATCCGTCTTTTTGGGCCTTGGGGTTTTTCACCGTTGGCGGAAGCTGGAAAGGATCACCCGCCAAAATCACCTTGTTGGCCTTGGTGATGGGAATCCACGTGGCAGGCTCCAAGGCTTGCGCCGACTCGTCGATCACGACTGTTTGGAATTCTCTGTCCACCAAGTAGCGACTCACGGAGCCAACCAAAGTCGCGGTTACGACCTGCGCATTGTTAAGCGCTCCATCGATAAACTGATCCTCTAAATCGATGGCCTGTTGTGCTACAGCACGGGCTTCTCTGTAAAGCAATCGGCGTTGTTCACGTTCTTCTTTGCCGAATTTCCGTTTGTATTGGCCCGCCATCCGGCGGTATTCGGTGGCCTGTTTTTTCAATTTTTTGACCTCTTTGTTTGCAGGGCTGTTCGCCAATTGGCCTTCCAAGGTATGGCTGATTAATTCTTCATCCACCTTGGCGGGATTACCGATGCGGATAACGTTCAGGCCTTCGTCAGCCAGTTTTTCGGTCAATAAATCCGTGGCCGTATTGCTTGGGGCGCAGACCAAAATCTGCTTTTCACGCTTGGAGAGTTGCTTGATGGTTTCGACTAAAGTGGTTGTTTTTCCCGTGCCCGGAGGGCCGTGGACCACCGCGATGTCTTCGGCTTCCAAACATTGATTGACGGCCTTATTTTGAGAAGCGTTCAAGGCGGGGATTTCCAAGCGATGGGAGAGCGGGACAAATCGTGCTTTTTGTTTGCCGGTGATGGTATCGAACAATTCCTCTAAGCGGTCGTTTTTTGCCTTTTCCAACTTGTCCAAAGCGCGCTCCATTTCACGGTAACTACGCTCATCAAAGTGGAGGTTGAGACCCAACTTTCCCAAATCCAGCCAATCTGGAAGCTCATGGACATAAAAATTCACTCGCATGCGGTCCTTGTCCACAAAATGGACGGTACCATGCAAATCCTCACCCTCAGATTCAGCACTGCTTGAAAACAGGCTGACCGTTTTTCCCGCATTAAAACGATGTGGAAAACCCTGTCCCTTGGTGCGCTCCACGATGATGTAAGGGTAATCGCCCAATCCATAGCCCGTTTCCTGAATGTCCAAGGGATGCCAGCAAATGCCTTTGGCCCGTCGTTCGGGGATGGAATAGCTTTTCAGCCCTTCCAAATATTGGCGTTGGTCTTCTTCCTTTTCTTGTTGGACAAGGGATTTGAGATGGGTGATGTGGTCGGAGGTGGGCATGATTTGGGGGCTGTAGGGGCAGACCTGTGTGTCTGCTAAGGAGATATTTGAGGATTTTCGAACACGTCGGGTATGAACCCCGACGCTATGGAGACAGCATAAGCGAACCACACACGGTCAATAGCGGTAGGTTTTATACCTACCGACCAAGTTGAGGTCCGCCCCTACGTTGGGGTTAATATCCCGTCTTTGAAATAATCACCAACAACTCCTCATCCGTCGGGAATTTCAGTGATGGCTGAATTTTGGCAGGGTTCAAGGTGAACTTCGGGTATTTGCCTTCCTGCTTCATGATTTTCATGACCTTGAAGACAAAGTCGTGGAAATCGTCCTCGTCCACTTGAGGCGCCAAATTTTTGAGATGGAGGTGAAGCCCTGCAGTGAATTCCCCGCTTTTTACGGAGTAGATGACCGCGCAAACCAGATAGTAGAAAAAGAGGATGACTAGGGTGAGAAAGAGGTATTTCATATTGTTTTAGGTGTTTGTATAAGGGTGAAGGTTTTTTTAGACCTGACAGGTTTCCAAAACCTGTCAGGTCTAAACTTCCCCTTCCAAATTATCAAGCATTGTTAGCCAGCTGGATGTATTCCTCTTCTGAAATAATATTTACACCCAGTTTCTCGGCCTTGGTTTTTTTGGCAGGTCCCATTTTGTCGCCAGCCACCAGATAATCCAATTTGCCGGAGATGGAAGACACAACACGACCGCCGTTTTGCTGGATATGCTTCTTCAATTCATCACGTGAGAATTGGGAGAACACACCGGAAACCACGAATGATTTTCCTTCCAAGGCATTGCTTTGGTTGGCGGTTTCCTCTTCGCTCAGTTCAAGGGCGATGCCCAAGGTTTTGAGGCGTTCCACTTGCGCACGGTTTTGTTCGTCGGTGAAGTAGTCGACGATGCTTTGGGCGATGATGCCTCCGATTTCTGGGGTTTCCACCAAGGTCTCGAAGTTGGCATTCATCAAGGCGTCGATGCTCTTGAAGTGGCGCGCCAATTTTTCGGCGCCAGTGGCCCCGACGTGGCGGATGCCCAAGGCGAACAATACTTGTGGGAAACTTGCGGAACCGATGGACTTTTGGATGCTGTCCAGCAATTTTTCGGAAGAGCGTTTTGCGAAGCGCTCCAAGCGAATCAATTGCTCGTAGGTCAGTTCGTATAAATCGACTGGGCCTTTAATTAGTTCCTCTTTGAGCAGGAGCTCGATGGTTTCGGGGCCGAGGCCCTCGATGTTCATGGCCTTACGCTGGATGAAATGCTCGATGCGTCCCTTGATTTGTGGCGCGCAACCTTGCTCGTTCGGGCAGTAGTGGTTGGCCTCGCCCTCCTTGCGAATCAAAGGCGTTTGGCATTCAGGACACTCGGAAATGTATTCGACAGGAGTACTGTCGGCAGGGCGTTTCTCCAAGACAACACTGGTCACTTTCGGGATGATTTCCCCACCTTTTTCCACATTGACTGTGTCGCCCAAGTGAAGGTCAAGACGCTCTATTTCGTTGGCGTTGTGGAGGGATGCGCGCTTGACCACGGTGCCTGCCAAATGGACAGGCTTGAGGTTGGCCACTGGCGTAACAGCGCCCGTGCGTCCGACTTGGTAGGAAATGCTTTCCAAAAGGGTTTGGGCGGATTCTGCCTCAAACTTGTAGGCCATGGCCCAGCGTGGACTTTTGGAAGTATTGCCCAAGCGTTTTTGCTGGTCGAAGCGGTTGATTTTTACCACCACGCCATCCGTGAACACAGGCAATTCAAAACGCTTGTGTTCCCATTCCTCGATGTAGGCCATCACCTCCTCCAAGGAACCACATTTTTTGCTGGTCGGAGAAACGTTGAATCCGCTTTTCTTGAGCAGTTCCAATCCTTCCCAATGGCTTTCTACAGGAAGGTCTTCGCCCAAAAGTCCGTACACGAAGCAATCCAAACGGCGAGAGGACACAATGGCCGAATCCTGCATTTTGATGGTGCCCGAAGTGGCGTTTCGTGGATTTGCCAAAGGCGCCTCACCGATGTCCTCACGCTCTTGGTTGACCCGCTCAAATTCTTGTAGTGGGAAAAAGACCTCACCTCGAATCTCAAAATCCTTCAATGGCGTGCCCGAAACATTTTTGAGGGGCATGGAGCGGATGGTTTTCACGTTGGTGGTTACATCATCGCCACGAACGCCATCACCACGGGTAACGCCGTGTTTTAACACACCGTTTTGGTAGGATACGCTGAGCGCCACTCCGTCGAACTTCAGCTCGCAGACATATTCAAACGGCTCATCGCCCAAGGTTTTGCGGATGCGCTCATCGAAGTCCGTGACCTCTTCCTCGGAATAGGTGTTGCCCAAGGACAGCATCGGATACTTGTGTGTTATCGTCGCGAACTCCTTGGTGACGGCGCCACCCACGCGCTGGGTCGGGGAATCAGGCTCCTTGAGTTCAGGATGCTGTTCCTCCAAGGCTTCCAACTCTTTGAGCAAGGCATCGAATTCACGGTCTGGAATTTCGGTGCGGTTCTCTTGGTAGTAGAGGTGGTTATGGTAGTTGAGCTGTTCGGTGAGCTCTTTTATGCGTTGGGATGGGTTACTCATGGTGGTGTGTTTGGGGCGTATGGTCGGTAGGTATAAAACCCGACGTTTTCGAACGTTTTGCCATCAATCCTGAAACCCTCTTCCTTTATGCTCTGCACGGAAGGTTTCAATGGCGCCACGGTCTTGCATGGTCACAAAAATGCTTCGGCCGTCATTCCCGCCAAAGGCAACGTTCGTAGGTTTTTTTCCTTTGAGCTTGACCTCAAAAGCCAGTTTCCCGTTAGGGGTGAGAATGGCGACAGAACCAGCATCGTAGCGGGCCACGTAAAGCTGACCTGTTTCATCGCAACGCATGCCGTCAAGGCCAGCGTCCTCGAATTCGTAGAAAAGGGTTTTGTTGGAGATGTTGCCCTTTTCGTCAAGGTCGTATTTCCAGATTTTGCGTTGTGCGCTTTCGTTCACATAAAGTGTTTTTTGGTCGGGGCTGACTTCGATACCGTTGGTAGTACCCATATTTTTTTCCAATAAAGTCACCTCACCTTCGGGGGTGATGCGCCAGATTTGACCTTTATTATTCTTCCAGTCAGGGTCGGAAGCGAAGAGGATGCCGTTGTCCATGATGGCCAAGTCGTTGGGCTGATTCATGTCTGGCTCATGCACCAATACGGAAAGCTCTTTGGTTTCAGGGATGATTTTGAGGATGTTATGCCCTGCATAATCGGCCACAAACATCTGTTCGTCTAAGTCAAAACGGATTCCGTTTCCAATACTTCCTTCGGGCAATTCAATGAACATTGTGACATTTCCATGGTCATCGACTTTTCCTATGGTGCCTTCTTCGCGGTAATTCACCGCGTAAAGCTGTCCGTTGAGAAAAGCTGGACCTTCGATGCCAGTTGTGAAAACGGAGTCTGGAACAAAATCTTTGGCTTCAAAAAGGCGCTCTGTTTTAGAGGAACAGGAGGCGAAAAGAGTGGCCAGAAGGAGTGGGAGGAGGTATTTCATGTCTACAAAAAGGATTTTAGTATCAAGTATCATGACACAAGATGTTTGCATTCTTGCTACTTGTGTCTTACTACATGATACCATAGAATAGCCCCAAAAATAGCTAACTTGCGCCCTACTATAAAGTGAAATGAAAATGCCCAGCGATTATTCCAATTTTCGGCACCCTGCCGAATGGGAAAAGCACGAGGCCACTTGGTTAAGTTGGCCTTGGAATCCAGAGACTTGGGACGAGTCTTTGTTGCCTCAGGTGTGGAAAAATTACGCACAGTTTGTGGCTGTGGTGGCCGAGGGGGAGAAGGTGAATATCCAGTTGAAGGATAAGGCCTTGGAGGAGCTTGCTGTGAAGTATTTGCGGGAGGAGCGCGCCAGCCTCTCGAACATTCAGTTTCATTACCATCCTACCAATGATGCTTGGTGCCGTGACCACGGCCCTGATTTCTTGGTGAATCCAGCATCGGGGGAGAAGTTGATTCTGAATTGGGAGTACAATGCATGGGGTGGGAAATACCCTCCATTTGACGGTGATAACCTCATTCCCGTGAAAATTGCGGAGGCGACGGGTTATCCAAAAGTGGATATTGATTTTGTGTTGGAGGGAGGCTCGTTGGATTTCAATGGCAAGGGCACGGTATTGACGACCGAGAACTGCTTGTTGCATCCAAACCGCAACCCGAATTACACCAAGGAACAGATTGAGGAGCTTTTGAAAGAGCGCTTCAATGTGGAGCAGGTGGTTTGGTTGCAGGATGGCATTGTGGGCGACGATACGGACGGGCACATTGATGACATCACGCGTTTCATTAACGAGGACACTGTGGTGACCGTCGTTGAGGAAGACCCAGAGGATGTGAACTATGCGCCATTGCAGGAAAATTTGGAACGTTTGAAAGCCGTGCGTCTTCCAGATGGCCGTTCATTGAACATTGTTGAGTTGCCGATGCCAAAGGCGATTCATTACGGTGATATCCGCATTCCTGCCAGCTACGCCAATTTCTATATTTGCAATTCCGCTGTGGTGGTGCCGATGTACGCCGACATGGCCGACGAAGAAGCATTGGCCATTTTGCAGGATTGTTTCCCTGACCGCGAGGTGGTGGGTGTCAATTCTTTGGCAATTACCGTGGGCTTGGGTAGTTTTCACTGCCTTTCAAAACAAGAACCAAAAGTCAGTTAACAGTTATCGGTTAGCAGTTATCAACAGCCCAGTCTGCCTGATAACTGTTAACTGATACCTGATAACTGTTAATCTTATGAAGCAGTATTTAGATCTTCTCGACCATATTTTAAAGGAGGGTGCCGATAAAGGCGACCGTACAGGAACGGGAACCCGAAGTGTGTTTGGCTACCAAATGCGCTTTGATCTTTCGGAGGGCTTTCCTTGCCTGACCACCAAAAAGTTGCACCTCAAATCCATTATCCACGAGTTGTTGTGGTTTTTGGCTGGAGATACCAATGTGAAGTATCTGCAGGATAACGGTGTGCGAATTTGGAATGAATGGGCGGATGAGAACGGAGATCTGGGTCCTGTGTATGGCAAGCAGTGGCGCTCTTGGGAGACGCCAGACGGACGCACCATCGACCAGATTTCCAATGTGTTGGAAACCTTGAAGAACAATCCGAACAGCCGTAGGATGATGGTGGTGGCCTATAACCCTGCCGATGTGGATTCGATGGCCTTGCCACCGTGTCACTCCTTGTTCCAGTTTTATGTGGCTGACGGGAAGCTTTCTTGCCAGCTGTATCAGCGCAGTGCAGATGTGTTCTTGGGTGTGCCGTTCAACATTGCTTCCTATGCTTTGTTGACGATGATGATGGCGCAGGTGGTCGGACTTGAGGCAGGTGATTTTGTACACACCTTGGGAGATGCTCATTTGTACAACAACCACTTGGGGCAGGCTCGTTTGCAATTGACGCGTGACCCACGTCCGTTGCCAAAAATGAAAATCAATCCTGAGGTGAAGTCCCTTTTTGACTTCAAGTTCGAGGACTTTGAATTGACTGATTACGATCCGCACCCGCATATTAAGGCGCAGGTTTCAGTATAAGGCTTGAGAAAAGTAGTGGATGAAAAAAGGGTCGCTGAGCATTTGCTTGGCGACCCTTTTTTGGGTTTAGAAGGCGAAGTTCAGGGAGGCCATAAATGACCTTTTAGGACCTTTTACACCGTGGAGGTTAATGCCTCCAGACGCTGGATATGTATAAGGTGTATTGAAAACATTTCGAGTCAAAAATTCAAAACCCAAGCGTGGAGTAATCAAGTAGCGGAGGTTAATGTCGGTAATATTGAATCCTTCGTGGTCTTCATAGGTTTTTTCAGGGTCTGCCTCAGATTCAGGAGTTTGGCGGAAGTCACTGATCCAATGGTGAACCAAGCCAATTGTAAGCGGGACCTTTTTGAAGGTGAAATATGCGATGCCGTTTACTTTGTGTATCGGAACATCCACCACATAGCTGTTATCTTCTCGGCGAGGATTGGAGTAAGACCAGTTTCCTTTGAGTTGGATGTGGTTGGTAGGTAGCCAAGTCATTTCCAGTTCCATGCCTGTGGCGCTAATCATGGAGGGGTCATTGGTGTACACCTCTCCGATAACGTCATGAACACGTTCCTTGACTATTGCATTGGTAGATGCATTGTAAAAGCCTGTAATGACGGCTGAAAAACGTGGTCTTTGGTAAATCAACGAAAGTTCAGCGTTATGGATGGTTGTCGGTTTTAGGTCGTAGGAAACCAACTGTTCAATGTTGGGAATGGTATCGTATTTTTCTCTGGCCTCTTGGTTAAGCTCCAATACTTTAAGCAAAGGAGCTCTCAGGGCTGTGCCATAAAGGGCTTTCGCGCTGAAGTTATTTGTGAATTTTTGAACGACTGCAATTCTTGGTGAAATGAGGTCAGAATAGCCTGAGGGGTTGATAGAGTCTTTTTCAATAATGCTAATGCCGTCATAGCGCGCTCCCAAGGTGAAAGTCAATCCCTTGAATACATTGTCAAAGCGTTTCTGCGCCTGTGTGTAAACCGAATAGGTCTGATAAATGGCGGATGACTGGTAAAATGTGGATAGGCTGTCATTTTTTATAAAGACGCTATCGTTTGGTTTCAAGGTGTAGGAATAGGAGTCTGGATCGCCAGCTCGGCTCCGTGATCGGATGGAGGCACCTACGATAATGTTCCAAGGATTCTTATGTCCCTCAACGGAGTTGTAATGTAGCTCCGAACTGGCTTCATAGTCACTAACGATAGCTCGATAGGCCGTAAAGGTCTTATTTTGAGTGGAGTCATACGGCAGTGTTTCACCAAGTGTGGTGGTAGCCTGTTCTATAGAGTAGTTGGTGAAAACATGGGTGTTCAGGCTTAGTCGGTTTGTCAAAGGTCGTTCGTATTTGATGTATGGAACCAATGTACTCCATGTAAGGGTAGTTAGTTCATGTGTGGGTGTGGGGAAAGAATACCATCCTTCGCCTATGCCACCTGTTTTTTTACTGTAAATCAAGCCTGTGCTAAACCCTCGTAGAAAGCCTCGGTCCACTTTAACTGCCGAACGGAAAAATAAGCTGGTCACATCGTCTCGGTAGATACTGCTTGGAACAGAATCTTGGATCTGGTCAAGGCTCGGCTCTTTGCTGGACAAGCCAATATTCATGGTGAATGAGCCATGTTTATAGGGAATAATGGTGTTGGCCATTAATCGCCCTTGTTTGGGAAACCCTCCTGCGGAGACTTTTGATTCGGCAAATGACTGCCGATTGGAATCCAAGTCTTTTGACGTAAGGTTAACCACGCCATAATAAGCCCCTGTACCATAAAGCGCAGAACCTGGACCACGAAGCAATTCCACCTGTTTCGCAAAAAATAAAGGAAGGTCTTCCTCGGTGTTAACCTTTCCTGCCCTGGCATGATAGAAGGGTATGCCATCGATAAGAAGCAGGTGCTGGTTATTGTCGAAGCCAGGCGTTTTTTGTCCGCGCGTTTCCAAGGTGATCTCACCAATGCCACGGTAGGAACTGTAGCCAGGCGTGATGTCGGCAAGGTCGCGCAGGGTGTAGTAGCCCAAGAGCTCAAGCTCTTTGGATGTGTAGGCCGAGATGACACCTGGAGCCTCTTGGAGGTTTTCAGTGTTCTTGGAGGCTACGGTGATGTCGAAATTCGTCAAGCCAGAGAGCGAAATATCGCCTTCGAGGTTACTGTATAGCGTATCCTCCTGCTGTTCTTGCGCCGAAACCGTTGCCCCAAAAACACAGAAAAAGGTTAGTAAAAGGAGAAGTCTTTTCATGGGATAACCTCAAAGTTACGGCAATATCTCAGCAAAAGAAAAACAATTGGCTGGCTCATCGTGGTACATTATATAGGTGAGTGAGTGGAATTTTTAACCACGGAGATAAGGAGGGAAGGAGGCTTGTGTTGTTCAAAAAAGAGGATGCTTTGCATGTAGAGAATAGGAGGTGTATATGGCTCTTCTTTTCTCTTGAGGCTTTGCCTCTTCTCCTCTAAATTTTCATCTGATTTGCTCCCTTTCTCCTTCTCTCCGTGGTTGATATTTATTTATCATTGACCTATAATGATCTCACCTTCGCTTAACTGACACCAACCTCTGATTTGATTGGTAGTCGATATTCCACACGGGTGCCCACAGCATTGCCTTGCTCGTCTATCAAATCCACAATTTCGTAGTGGATGGCTTCATCCTCCTGCCTGTGGAGATTTTTCAGGTGTTTCTGGAGTAGGGACGACGCCTTGGACTCATGCTTCTTTTCACCGTGTTTTAGCTCCCGAGATTTTTTTCGTCCAATGCCATTGTCCTCGATCACGCAGAACAGATGGTTGGTTTCCTCCACGATTTCCACCTTGATCCAGCCCTTTACATCTTCCTTGTGACGGACTCCATGAAGGATGGCGTTCTCGATGTGGGGTTGCAGGAGCATCGGAGGAATGTAGGTGTTTTCTGGCTCGATGAAATCGTCCACTTCAATCTCAAAGTCAAACTTGTCTTCAAAGCGAAGTTTTTCGAGTTCCAGATACAGTTTTAGTGTTTCAATCTCCTTTGACAATGGAATAAACGCCTGATCCGAATTGTTCAGAATGTGGCGCATCAGCATGGCAAACTTGGAAAGGTAGGAGCTTGCTGGGCGGATGTCATTTTGAAGGATGAAGCTTTTGATCGAGTTCAGCGAGTTGAACAGGAAGTGGGGGTTCATCTGCGCACGGAAAAGCTTGTTCTCCGTTTGGATTTTTTCCTGCTCAAAGCGCAGAAGCTTCTGCCGTTGTTTCTGTCGAAGGAAAAGCCACGTAATCGCTCCGATAAGGAATAGGATAAAGGAGCCTGCAATGACCAATTGCTCAAAGTATTGCTGGTTTTTGAGCGCCTGTTCCTTGAGTTTCAAGTCCAGTTGCTTGAGGTGGTTTTCCCGTTCCAGAAGGGTGATTTTTTGTTCCTTGTCAAGGTTTTGCAATCGTTCCTGCTCCAGCTTCAGCGCATTGATTTTCTTTTCTTCCTCCAGTTTTTGAATGGTAGAAGCCTGTTGCTGGTTGGCCAAATTCTCATGGGCAAACAGGAGTTGTTGTTCCTTTAATTCGGCCTCTTTGGTGATCAGTTCAAGCTGTTTGCGGTGGGATTCGTTGGACAGCTGAATGTTCTGTAACTCCAGCTCATTCAGGCTTTGTCGGCTAATGATTTCCCGATATTGTTGCTCAAAAGAGGCAATCTCCTCTGAGGTTTCCGTTGATTTCCTTTCCAGCTTTTTGGCATTGTTCTGCATTTCAGCAATCACCTGCCTGAGCAATTTCTCATAATGGCGCTGTTTCTTGGTGGAACCTTTAAGCTCATAGGATTTCACAAGCACCTTATAGGCGTTTTCCTGAATTGGAAGAGGCGTTTTTTGTCCCAATACCAACAGGGCCGAGTCAGCGTAGGTGACGGCATCATTAAACTGGCTTTGAGAGAGGAGCACCTTAGCCACGTAGTTATAGGTGGTGGCCAAATCGGTTTTCAATTCATGCTGTCGCTGAATTTCCACGGCTTTTTCCAAAGCCTTCAAGGCATTTCTGGTTTTCCCTTGTTGGTCCCACAACACAGCGATACGGCTGTGAACAAGTGCCTCTTCCCGAAAAAGGTTCCATTTTCTACAAAGTGCCAAGGAAGCGATGTAGTGTTTGTGGGCTTCATCAAATTCATTGCGTTGCCCATAGAGGTAGCCCAGATAATTTTTGACCGTGATTTTTTGATGATCGGGCAGGGAGCTTTCCGAAAGGGAGAGCCTTTTTATGGCTTCCTGAATCTTTTGTTGCTTCGCCAAAATCTCAGCGATACGAATTTGGCAATGGGCACGGGTTTCTTCTGGGATGTCTGGGTGAATGCTGGCCTGTTCGAGGTAAACCAAGCAAGAGTCGAATTCCCTGTGTTGAAAAAAACATTCCCCAATCCGCATGTAGAGTTGTGGATAACCCTTGCCAGAGGCCTTTACCAACGCCTCTTTGTAATATTCCAAGGCCTTGTCATAGACCTGCCTGTCAGAGAACATGTCCCCGATTTCCAAAGTAATTTGATAGGTGGGGAAATCCCCAGAGTAACGGCTGGCTTGGTGGTTGGCGAACAAAAAATGCTCAAAGGCCAAAAATAGGCGGTCCTGTTGCTGATAGCTCCTTGCGATGAGCAAGTTGAGCGCAATATCCAAGCTGTCGGGATTTTTCAGGGGCTTCTTTTCCCCAACGCCCTGTTTGGCCAGCTGGATGCAAGCGATATAGTCTTTTTGGTCGAACGAAGCTTTCGCCTGTTGGTACAGGGATGCCTTTTGGGCAAACCCTGTAGTCCAAAGGAGATTTAAGAAAAGACAGCTTAGAACAACCTTAATGGAAAGGTATTGAAAGGGGGACGACAAGTGGTTTCGGAACGCTGTCGTCATGGCTTAGTTGGCCATCAAGGCTTTTAGGAAAGCATCCTTTCGTCGGCGTGCGATTTCGATTTCACAGCCGTTTTCAATCACCACGTGGCCACCGTCTCCCTGTACGTAGCGCACCACCTTTTCCATATTGATCAAATAGGATTTGTGAATGCGGAAGAAGGACGAGCCCGACAAAATCGAGTCGAATTCCTTCAGGGTTTTAGAGGAAAGGATGGAGGAATCTCGCAAGTGGATGTAGGTATAGTTACCGCTGGCCTCCAAGTGATAGATGTCCTCAATAGGGGCGATCTCAACCCCAGAAGAAGTTGGGATAGCGAGTTTTTTTAACTGCTTTTTGTTGCTCAGCAACACGTCCAGCTTTTCAGAAAGGTGCTTGGAACCCTTGTCTGAGGCGATTTTTTGCACCGCTTGGCAGAGCAAGTCCTCGTCCACAGGTTTGAGCAGGTAATGAACGGCGCTGTACTCGAAGGCCTTGAGGGCAAAGTTCTCATGGGCGGTCACAAAAATGACCTCAAAATCCTTGTAACGGCATTGCTCCAAAAAGTCAAAGCCCGAGCCGTCGCCCATCATGATGTCCAAAAATACCAAGTCTGGTTTTTCACTTTCGACCAATGTGACTCCTTCCTTTACGCCTGAGGCTTCTCCAGTGATAGCCACTTCAGGACAAGAAAGGCGGATTTGCTCGGCGAGCGTTTCTCGGCCCCTTTTTTCATCATCGATGATGATGGCGTTAATGGATTGAGAGTCATGCATGTTTTTAGCCTTAAAATGAAAAAAGCATATGTGGGAAAACCCTCACAATTTACTGAAAATTAGGAGTAAATTTCGATGCAATGGGGGGAAGAAGTACGAGAAGGTAAACATGTGCGCTGGTTTCTAGGGGTTCCCGTTGACTCACCGAAACTCTCCGTTCATCTATTTTTCAGTTTGCTTTTCAATTTTCTGCCCTACCTTTATGGAAGCTAGTACGTAAGATGTTTTGTAATAAGTACAATGTATCGTGTATTATGTACAATGATTTCCCTAATGGCTTAGGTCATTGTACATAATACATTGTACTTAATACTATTCAGATACATTGTTCAAAATAGCTTTGTGAAGGAGGTTTGAAGGGGTTAATGTGTGTTAGGCCGTTTCAGGGGTGGAACGGCCTTTTTTTTGGTCGGTAGCAAGCTTTTGATGGCATCCACAAATGGTTGCCACAGGTTGCCCAAGAAGGAGCGGTAGAAGGTGTTGCTCTCTGGTCCAATGCCAAATTTCAGGGCTCTAATCCCTTTAGACCTAACCAAAGTGTCAAACCAACGATCCCAAATGGCGAGTTTTGACCCCATGTTTTTATTGTGGTGTTTCAAGTCCTCGCTGTGGTGGATTTGATGTTGGAAAGGGCTGATGATCCAGCGTTCCAAGAAATGGGGATAAGTCAGGCGCACAGGAGAGTGGCGGAGGTTGGCTCCAAAGAGGAGGAATAGGAAACCGAAGATGCTGACGTTTCCAAACACCGTGAATTTTTGAAGTTGGCTGTCTGAGAGGTAGTCGAATAGTCCAGTGACCAATCCGAAAATCAGGATTCCCTTGGCATTGTTGATCAGCAATTCCACAGGGTGGATGCGGTATTGGGTGATGGGATTCAGCGAAGTGGCCGAGTGGTGGGTCTTGTGAAAAGCCCAAAGGAATGGGATGCGGTGCATCAGGTAATGCACAAAGAAGGAGGCAAAATCACCAACGAGAAATAGGGCCAACGTGTAGAAGGCAATGGTCGTCCCCGTGGAAAGGTTGAAGGGACAATAGCCAAACTGTTCCAGTAGGTATTCGTTGGTGTAGAATGCCAGCTTGGAGCCGTAGATCAGGAAAGGGCCAATCAGGAATATTTTTACCCAGCTGTTGAAAAAAATGAACAGGTAGTCCACTCGGGCGGAATTCCCCAGCCAAAGCTCTTTGGTGAACAGTGATTTGAAGTTTGTGTCCTTGGCCTTGCTGAGAAAAAGTAAATAGGCCATCACAAAGGAGGAAATCAGATAGGGCCAGAAGATGCGCTTGTCGGGGCGCATCAGGAATCCGATGGGCATTTTTGCCCCTTCCCATAGTTGATTGACAAGATCCTCGAACATCATTGGAGAGAACAGAAATGTGTGGGGTTAGGTTCCCAAAGTGCCTGGCTTAATGCTGTCGTATTAGGGCGATATCTTGGGGCTTTCGAAGACGTCGGGTATGAAACCACTCGTGTTCAAAACTTTTCAGGAGAGGCATATATGAATGCTTCCCCTG
>JAUIJC010000006.1 GCA_030431525.1 Bacteroidia bacterium
TGGTGGAAACAATACTGTTTGTCCTGGTTCATATTGCTTAAAAGTCTTCTTGGAATGGGCCATCCTCAAAGCTAACAATCTGATAAAAATGAAAAGAGGCTGACTCAACTTTTGAGACAGCCTCTTTGTATTATGGATTGAAGAAGAATTACTTCAATGCATTTTTGAATTCTTCGCTTTCTTGGAAGTTAGCGAACTCCAAATCATTAACTGCTTTTTCAGCCAAGCTACGGTCAAGCTTAACAGCTTGAGCGAGGTTCTTGGTCATCAACTCAAGGTTGTTAGTGCGAGCACCAACTACAGCCAAGAGGTAGTAAGCAGTAGCGTCTTGTTCGTTGATGTAAGAAGCGCTAGAAAGAGCTTGCTCAGCTTTTGGATAGTCTTTGCTCAAGAGGTGAGCCAAGCCCAAGTCCAAAACAGCGTTTTGTACTTCAGTACCTGCAGATCCCAAGTTGCTGATCGCTTGTGGGTATTCGCCACGCTTTACGTAGATCGTACCCAAACCAGCTTGGATGCCTTTCTTAACTTCTGGGTTAGAAGATGGCTTGCTAGAAGCAGCGTTGAACTTCTCCATTGCAGCGTCACGCTCACCTTTAATCAACAAGCAGATTGCTTCGTTGTTCAAAGCCTCAGCGCTTTCTTCTTTGCTGTTAGCCAATTTGAATTGGTCAAGAGCCTTACCAACCAAAGCGTTCTTGTCAGACTCGTTTCCAGCTTTTTGAGCTTTCTCCAAGTAGATGGCGCCAAGGTTGTTGTAAGCTTGCCACATGTCATACTTAGTAGCAGCCATGTAAAGCTTTTCTTTCTCGTCGGCCAATGGAGTCATTTCAGCAGCGAACATCAACTCCTCGAAAGACAAGGTGTCGTAGTTTGACTTACCGTCAATGATTCCTTTTGCTAGGATGCTGATTTCGGCGTCAGTCTTCTTAGGCTTGACACTCAAAATCTCAGTTTTGGAATAACGAAGACCTGGGTAGATCTCGCTTTCCAAACGGCTGTAGAAAGGAAGTTGCTCAACAGACTTAGCCTGCTCTTCAAAGGTAGCACCTTGAGAAGTTGCTTGGATAGCCTGTTGTTTTTCCTCAGCTGTGAATTGGTCAGAAGCGTTCAAAGCCTCTTTGAAACCATCCCAGTTGAAGATGATAGCTTTAGTTTCAAATTTGATGCTGTCGGCAAGACCACGGTAGTCGTACTGACGCATTTTCTTGCGGTAGAAATCCTCAACAACTTTAGCACGTTGCTCAGAAAGCTTCTCGTTGATGCGCTCAAGACCCTCTGGAGAGTGGGAACCCATGATGGTTACCGTGCGAGTCTTGTTCTTGCTTGCGATGAAGGCGTCAAGTTTCTTACCCTCGCCACCTTTGATCTCAGAGCTGCGAAGATTCGCGCTTCCTTTTTCAAAAAGGAATTCTACGTGAGTAGGAACAAGCTCCTCGCGGTTGTCGTAACCGTGATCAGCGTAAGCGATGTTGTAGGCGTCCTGCACCATGCGTGATGTGATGATCACACCCTTGGCAACGGACAACTCTGCAGTTTCCTTGAACTTGGTTTTTTCCAAGTTGGAAGCCACACCTTTGATAACAACCTCACCATTCTGCATGTCGTCAGTATAGTAGAAGCTGAAACTGCTGGATTGGCTCGGGTTCTCAACTTTTTGATTTGGGAACTCCGTGTCGGAGAATTCCACAGTTTCGAACTCCTCACCTTGTGGCGCAGAGTATTTGTAAGAAGTGCGCAGGGTGTAAAGCCTGTTCTTCTTCAACATTTTGGTCGGAAGAACCGCATCCAACTTGAATTTCACGGAATCACCATGAAGCTCAAGAGGGCTTGGTGTTACGGTCAACTCTTGGTCCTTAGCGGCCTTGACCATTTGGTTCATCGAACAGCCAGAGAGGGCAACCAACCCGGCCAACGGAAGTGCTGTGTAGCGTATTTTAAGCAGATTCATCGATCGTTATTTCCTTTAGTAAAAGAAATCTTCCCACAATTGAAAACGTGTGCTAATCTATCGTTTAGATGTTGGATTTCAAACGATGGAGGCAAAGTTTTCCTGAATGAAACGAAAAAATATGGAATCTGCGTGTGTGTTTAGGCCTATTGTAGAAGGTAATGAAAGCCTTTTTTAGAGTTCCGAGAACGTATTTTTCTTGTTGACAAAGTGTTTGTAAACGATGGAATGGCCTAAAACACCGTTCATGTAGGGAAAGTGTTTTTTTCGTCCGATTTTCTTACGGATAGCTGGTAATGAGGGTAAACTACCATAAAATGCCATATGGGCTTTGAATATGGCCCATGTGTCTTTTGGTGCTCCACTCAAGATGAATTTCACTCCAGCAATGCCGTCCAATACCATTCTTGGGAAGATGGTTTGCAGAAACTGCCTCTTGGGAAGGTTTTTGGCTAAAAGGAAGAGCCCGTTTCGGAAGTTCAAATAGGTTTTCTTCGGGTTGGAGGCAGAAAGTGTGCCTCCGCCAACATGATAAACCAAGCTATCTGAGCAGTAAAAAATCTTCTTGCCAAGGTTTTGTATGCGCCAGCAAAGGTCAATTTCTTCCATGTGGGCAAAGAAGCGCTCATCGAATCCGCCTAACTCATGGAAAACTTCTGAACGAATGGTCATGCAGGCACCTGTTGCCCAAAAGATCTCTCTAGAATCATCGTATTGCCCATTGTCCTTCTCCAAGCTTTGGAATAGGCGTCCTCTGCATAAAGGGAAGCCGTAACGGTCAATATAGCCACCAGCGCCACCAGCGTATTCAAAGCTTTCCTTTTCATGGTAAGCCCTGATTTTTGGTTGGCAAGCGGCGATGTCTGGATTTTCATCCAAGAGTTTGACTTTAGGTTCCAGCCAGTTTGGGGTGACTTCTACATCCGAGTTGAGTAGGACGTAATAGTCAGCCTCAATTTGTTTGAGCGCCAAGTTGTAGCCACGGCAAAAACCTTCATTCTTGTCTAATTGGACTATGGTAACCTCAGGGTGGTTCTTCTCAACCCAAGCTACAGAGTCATCTGTGGAAGCGTTGTCAGCTACCACTACTTCTGCATTTGGGCTGTTTTCAACGACCCCAGGGAGGAATTTTTCTAAAAAGCTCTTCCCGTTCCAGTTCAATATGACGACGGCGGTTTTTGCCATGGATGTATTCGTGTCTTTTGTGAGCTACAGCGGTGTAGCTTATAGATTGAGGTCAAGCCCTGGGATATTTGGCAACATGCCAGCAGTCGCTTTTTGCATGTGTTCCTTCACCTTTGGCTCGATTTCCTCACCTGCTTTGTTAATAGCGGCAATGATAAGGTCTTGCAACATTTCCTTGTCCTCTTCTTTCAAAAGAGAAGAGTCAATGTCAAGGTTGGTGATTTGACGCTGGCCGTTGATGGTGGCTTTTACCAATCCAGCTCCAGACTCACCGTTGGCTGAAATGTTTCCAAGTTCAGCTTGTGCTTGTTTTACTTTCTCTTGGGCTTCTTGCACTTTGCCCATCATTGCATTTAGGTCGAACATCTTTCTGTAGGTTAATGGTTCGTTGGGGTGTCCGTATTGGATTGTCCCAATTATTTTTTAGATCAGCGGATCAGGACAAAAGTTCCTGACCGTATAACTTCCTCTCCAGTTTTATCTACGGCTTTCGCACGGAAAGTGTAGGTTCCTGACGCACTAAGTTTTTCACGGTAGAAGCCATTCCATCCGTCATCCATGGCGTCAGATTCAAACACCTCTTCACCCCATTGGTTGAAAATGTGTAGCTCGTATGTGTCTATGAATTTCCCTTTGGGGAAAAACAGGTCGTTTGCCCCATTTCCGTCGGGGGTGAATGCATTTGGAAAGAACAGGGTAGCGGGTTGCTTGTATCGGATAATGTTTGAAAAGCTTTGGCCTTCATTCAAGTCCGATTGCGCAATGACTCTATAATATAACACCTGCCGTTCGGCGTCCAGTTCCGTGTCCGTGAAGCTAAGCGTGTTACCCACATTGACTGATTTGAAGGCAGTTCCCGAGGCATCGAGCCACTCCAAGATATAGCTGGTATTCCCCTCAAAACCAATAAATGGTGTCCATTCCAAGATGTAGCCTTCCGTCAGGCTTTCTTTTCCTTGGAGAAGCATGGAGCAAGTGAGTGGCGTTTCGCTGGTGTCCGAAAGGTTTCCGCAGACATCCACAAAATCCATGAAGTAGCAATAGGGGGCATTCGAAGGAGTCGCAGAGGAATCAATGTATTGCTGATTCGTGCTTGCGAAACTGCGGTAAAGACTGTCAGCCATTAAAGTGTCTACTTGTCGACCGAGGAAATAGGTAGCAGGGACAAAAGGGTCTGGAATTTCCCAAGAAAGAAGAATGCTGTCGTTTTCCACTGATGCCAAGAAATCCTCAACAGGATCAGGCGTGTCTTCTGAAATGGCTGTTACACATATGGTGTTTGATGCAGACAAAAGGGAAGTCCCTGATTTGTTGAGTTGCTTCAGTTCGGTAACTATTTGATAGCAATATTCCTGTCCACAAATGACTTCAGTATCTACATATCGGGCTCTTCCTGTTGAGTCAATCTGAAGATTTTGAGGGAAGATGGAATCAAGTGGCGTACTATTCCTGAAAATCTTGTACTGAAGTACATCCTGAGGATTTGCATAGCTGTTCCAATTCAGAATAGTCTGGTTGTTTTCTGCTTTGGCTACGACAAGGAAAGTATGGCAAATGGTGTCACTCACAATGCTATTCCCACAAACATCAAAACTTGTGAGACGAAAACAATTGTCATCGTTTACATCAAGGCCATTGAACAATAGGGTGCTATCTGCCCCGACAACTGAAAAAGTGTCAAGGGTAAGAAAAGCCCCACTGTTAACGCTGACAGCATTTGAATAGGTTAAAAAATCAAAAGCGTTGAAGCTCAACTCAATTTCACTGTCAGAGCTTGTTAGTGTCTGGGTGATATCGGGTTTGATAAGCTCATTAAATAAGGTGACATCTTTGGTGGCGCTACTTCCGCAAGTTGCTTCCAAGTATTTCCCTCTAACGGTCACCGTTTTGGGGAGCGTATCTGCATAGGTATATGTGCTACTTTCATTTGGAAGAAGGCTGTCAATAGCTGATCCATCTCCAAAATCAACTTCATAGATGTCATAATTATCACCTGTAATGGAAATAACCAATTCTCGTCCTTCGCATGGTTTTGCTTCAAATTGAGGGGTTGGGGCACCCAGTACAGTGATGTAGTTTTCTTTTGTTAAGGTTTTTATACCACCTCCACCTGATTGATTGTTAATGATTTGCG
The DNA here is from genome assembly GCA_030431525.1 of Bacteroidia bacterium. Classification (GTDB taxonomy): domain Bacteria; phylum Bacteroidota; class Bacteroidia; order Cytophagales; family JAAEPT01; genus JAUIJC01. Next base: position 5,268 of record JAUIJC010000006.1, read on the forward strand.
TAATGGAATAAACCCCTTGGGTGAAATATGTATGTGTGTCTCCTGGAAGAGGGAAAGTATCTGTCTCAACGAAGCGATATCTTGGATTAAAGTCCTCAGAGCAATTAATCATGGTTACAAAAAAAGGAGCGCAACCAACTGTGTCATCTGCGTCAAAACAAGGAGTCTGAGCAGATGAGGATAGAGAAAAGGCAAAGAGAGTTAAAAAAAAGAAAAGGTGTTTCATGTAGGTAATTCCCCAGCCCAAAATGAACTGGGGAATATGAGTTATTTCAATTTTTCAATCAGTTCCTCCACAGAAAGCCCTTCCTGCTCACCGCTCTTCATGTCTTTGAGGGTAAGTTTTCCAGAGGCCATTTCCTGTGAGCCAACCATGAGTACAAATGGAATCTCTTTGTTGTTGGCAAAGGTCATTTGCTTCTTCATCTTGGCTTGGTCGGGGTAAATCTCTGCATTGATGTTTGCTTGGCGCAAGGAGCTCAACACCTTGAGTGAATAGCGTTCTGATTCCTCATCAAAGTTGCAAATCATCACTTTGGTGCTGTCCTGATGTTGTTCAGGGAAGAGTTCAAGCTCCTCCATTACATCGTAAATACGATCGACTCCAAAAGAGAATCCAACTCCAGGCACGTCAGGTAACCCAAACACGCCAGTCAAATCATCATATCGTCCGCCACCAGACACGCTTCCGATGCTCACATTATTGACCTTTACCTCGAAAATGGCGCCCGTGTAATAGTTGAGGCCACGTGCCAAGGTCATGTCAAATTCAAGTTTGGCATTTTCCAAACCAAAGCCAGCGACATAGTCATACACTTTGCGGGTTTCCTCGATGCCTTTCAAGCCCGTTTCAGAGCTTGTCAAGAATTCCTCCATGCGAGCCAAGCGCTCTTTGCTACTTCCAGAAGGGTGGAGGATAGGGCGGAGATTTTCGATGGCCTCATCGGAAAAGCCTTTTTCAGTGAGTTCCTCAAGGACTTTGTCCTCACCGATTTTATCAAGTTTGTCGATGGCGACACAGAGGTCAGTTTCATGGCCTTTGGCGCCAATCACTTCCGTGATTCCCGACAAAATCTTACGGTTGTTGATTTTGATGCTGTAGTCCTCGATGCCGAGTTTCCCGAAAACCTCGGTAATCATCAGCACGATTTCAGCTTCGCAAATCAAAGATTTTGTGCCAACAACGTCGGCATCGCATTGATAGAATTCGCGGTAACGGCCACGCTGTGGACGGTCCGCACGCCAAACAGGCTGGATTTGGTAGCGCTTGAATGGGAAACTGATGTCGTTTCGGTTCATGACCACGTAGCGCGCAAACGGTACGGTGAGGTCATAGCGCAAGCCTTTCTCCGAAATGATAGGGGTGACGTGCTTGTATCCTTTCTCCAGTTCCTGCTCTCCAACCAATGTCTTTCCTCGCTTAGAAAGGAAATCACCCGAGTTCAATACCTTAAACAACAACTGGTCGCCCTCGTCACCATATTTGCCCGTAAGGGTGGAAAGGTTTTCCATAGTTGGCGTTTCCAAAGGGAGGTATCCGAATTTTTGGAAAGTCTCCTTGATGTTCGAGAAAATGTAATTTCTGCGGACCATTTGCTTTGGTCCAAAATCTCGTGTTCCCTTTGGAATAGAGGGTTTTTTGCTCATGACGAGAAAATGAAGGTGTTGAAGTATTGAGGTCTTTTATTGGCTGATACCATCAAAGACTTATTCGTGAGACCGCAAAGCTACGTTTTTTGGTACAAAAAAACGCCCCATCGTGAAGGATGGGGCGTTTTCGTCAATTGTATTATTTCTTAGCCTTTGGCTTCGCCACTTTCTTTGTCGCTTTTGGCTTCGATTCAGTGGTTTTCGCCTTAGGCTTCTCAGCTTTTTTTGTCGTGGTTTTCTTTGCTGGCGCCTTTTCAACCTTTTTCAATACCAAGGCTGTGCGGTTGGTGAGGTAGAGGCTAAGCTTTGGAACTTTCTCCGTCCGCTTTTTCCCTTTCTCATCTTCGTGCTCATACTTCTCGACAATGGTTTTGTACACCATTTTGTCGTCGACACGGCCATGACCACCAAATTCAGGACTGTCCGAGTTGAGGATGATTTCATACTTGCCTTCCTCAGGAACATAGAAGCGGTAATCTTCGATGGAATTAGTCGGGGAGAAGTTGAAGAGGTAAATCAAATCACCCTTTTTGAAAATGACCACCTTGTTGTGGGCGTCCAAATTCAATTGGTGAGCAGGATGCTCGGCCAAGGTTTTTCCTTCCTTGACTGTATTGATCATGGCGCGATCAAAATCGTTGAGCCATTTGTACTTCAAATTCTCATTGTCCACCAAATGCCATTGGCGTCGGGCGTGCTTGTAGCTCCAGCCGTTTCCTTCTCGTGGGAAATCCACCCATTCTGGATGTCCAAACTCGTTGCCGATAAAGTTCAAATAGCCTTCACCGCCCAAGGACATGGTGATGAGACGAATCATTTTGTGAAGGGCGATTCCGCGCTCGATGGTCAAGTCTGGATCATCGGCGTTCATGTGCCAATACATTTCCTTGTCCATCAACCAGAAAGCGAGGGTCTTGTCGCCTACCAATGCTTGGTCATGGGATTCTGCGTAGGCGATGGTTTTTTCCTTCCAACGGCGGTTGACAAGGGTATGCCAAAGCTCTTCGAGGTTCCAGTCCTCATCACGAGAATGCTTGAGCAACTTGATCCAGTAATCTGGAATGCCCATGCCCAATCGGTAATCAAAACCTAACCCACCTTCCTCATTTTTCCTGCAAAGTCCAGGCATCCCGCTCATGTCTTCGGCAATGCTGATGGCCTCAGGCTTGATGCGATGGATCAGCTCGTTGGCAAGTTGGAGGTAGGTAACGGCATCCCATTCTACACCGTCTTTGAAATATTTGTCGTAATGATCGAAAGTTACATGGTCGCCATGGTGCATGTACAGCATGGAAGTAACCCCGTCAAAACGGTAACCGTCGAAGTGGAATTCCTCTAACCAATAGCGGACGTTGGAGAGCAAGAACTGTTTGACTTCTCTCTTGCCGTAGTTAAAGAGTTTCGAGTCCCAACCAGTATGGTAGCCACGGCCTCCTTCATGGAAGTATTGGCCTTCTGTGCCATCGAAATTGTTCAGTCCCTCTGCGAAGTTTTTCACGGCATGGGAATGGACGATGTCCATGATGACAGCAATGCCAGCTTTGTGTGCCTTATTAATAAGGTACTTCAAATCCTCAGGCGTTCCGAAGCGTGAGCTTGGCGCGAAGAAGTTGGATACGTGGTAGCCAAAGGAACCGTAGTATGGATGCTCCTGAACGGCCATCATTTGGATGACGTTGTAACCGTTGGCCTGAATGCGAGGAAGCACCTCGTCAGCAAATTCACGATAGGTACCTACGCCTTCTTTCTCTTGGGCCATGCCTACGTGGCACTCGTAGATGACAGGCTCACCTATGTTCTTCAAAGAGAATTTCCCATCCGACCATTTAAATGGCTTTTCTGGGTTCCAAACCTGACCAGCGAAGTCATAGGTTTCCTCATTTTGAACAACCTTTTTTACGTAAGAAGGAAGTCGGTCATGGCTACCATTGTCTGCAATGACGTGAACCTTGAAGAGGCTTTCATGAACAAGGCGGTCTTTATAGTTTTTGTCCGCCAAGAAAGTTTCCCAAACGCCATTCTCCTTTTTTTCTAAAGGGTTAGCATCCTTGTCCCAGTTGTTGAAATCACCAACCAAGGAAAGGGCATAGGCGCCTGGAGCCCATTCGCGGTACCACCAACCTTTTTTCTTGGCGTCGTAGTTCAGGCCAAGATAATTATGAGCATTGGCGAATTCCTCCAATGAATCTTCCTCTGTTTCGATGTTTTGTAACGCTTGTTCGAAGCGTTCCAAACGAGAGGCGATGTCATATTGGTAGGGCTCGAGCCACGGATCGTCCTTGATGAGTTGAATTTCTTGAGTCATTACAGTTTCCATACTTAAAAAGCTTTGAGGAAATGATTTGCTTAAAAATGAATCGTTGCCGAATATTCGACGCGAAAAATGCGATTGAACCAAATATAATGAAGAGATGATAACTGACGGTCATTTTTTCAGAAAACTTACGTGAGCTTATGGCTTTGAAGATTGTTGTTTTGGATGCGGATACTTTGGGTGGAGTCGAATATTTTGACCGATTCAAGGAATTCGGAGAGTTGGTTGTCTATCCAGTTACCAGCCCCGATCAAACGGCTGAGCGAGTGAAGGATGCAAACATTGTTCTGACCAATAAGGTGGTGATAAACGCTAAGGTGCTTGGAAGCGCCAACTCCTTAAAGTTGATTTGTGTGCTGGCCACTGGAACCAATAACATTGACTTTGAAGCCACAGAGCGTCATGGGGTGGTTGTAAAGAATGTCGCTGGCTACTCCACGGAAAGTGTTGCACAACACACTTTTTCTTGCTTGTTCTATCTCATTGGTCAATTGAGGTACTATGATGAGTATGTGAAAAGCGGGAAATACGCTGAAAGTCCAATTTTCACACATCTGGCTCGACCTTACTTTGAGCTCAGTGGAAAGAAATTGGGAATTATAGGCTTGGGGAATATCGGAAAACGCGTGGCTGAGATTGCTGAGGTGTTTGGGATGGAGGTGAGTTATTGGTCAAGTTCTGATGAGGTCCGTTCCACTAAGTTTGAGAAGTTAGCGCTGGAAGAATTATTGAAAAAAAGTGATGTCGTCTCAATCCATGCACCACTGAACGAGCGTACATACCGCCTTATTGGTGAAAAAGAGCTCCGTTTGATGAAGCCGAGTGCCATATTGCTAAATATGGGCAGGGGAGGAATTGTTGACGAAGGTGCTTTGTCGCAGGGAATTGAACAAGAAACAATTGCTGGAGCAGTTCTTGATGTGTTGGAAAATGAGCCGATTGACTCAAAAAATCCTTTGTTGTCGGTTAGCAAAAAAGAGCGTTTGTTGATAACTCCTCATGTTGCTTGGGCATCTGTGGAGGCAAGGGAGAAACTATTGGAGCTTACTGCTTGTAATATTCGAGAGAATTTAGATGGGCTTTCTTAAGGACTGTGGTTATATTTGTTGGCAAATATTTTTGGACTCAAAAATTGAAAGTATGAGGTTGACGTTTTTGCATAAATGGCTCGGTTTGACTTTGGCTTCTCTGGCTATTGTAAATTCCCTTAGTGCCGCCACGGTGACTTGGACTGGAAGTGTAAGCACTGTATGGAATGTTGATGGTAACTGGGATACTGGTTCTGTGCCTGGGCCTGACGACGATGTTGTTGTCAATGGTAATGTGACAGGGCCTCCTCTGTTTTTGCCAGCAACTGAAATAAACTTGTCTACTCCGCAGGTGATTAATTCCCTTACAATAAATAACGGGGTATTAAACTTATATGAGGGGTTGGAGGTTTCTGGTGATATAAATTTGTCAACAGGGTCTTCAGAGATTAAACTTCAGAATTTTGGTAGTGGGTTTATAGGAAGCTTGATTATTGGAGGAGAATTAAATAGTAGCGGTTCTGTTTCGTCAATTTCAGGTACTACCATTGAATATAATGGTGATAATTCTCAGACTGTGGTGCCGTTAGGTTATTCTAATTTGACCCTTTCTGGTGCGGGTGAAAAATTGATTTCTGTCGTTTCAGGTCTTTCAGTTTCTGGGACATTCGACGGGAGTTCTTCAATCGTGAATTTTAATTCCTCAACTGCTATAAGTGTTCCTAATTTTGGTACATATGGGAGTGTGAGATTTACAGGTGGTGGAAGTAAAACTCTTCTGGAAGCACTTGTGCTTGAAGGGAGTCTTGAAATTGAAAATGGGACAGCTTTGATTGTAAACGGTCAAAGAATCTCATTTGAGGGTTCTGGTGCCAGTGTTTTTGTAAACGGTAATTCATCTTCTTTGTCGTTGGTAGAGTTGGAAATGGCTAAATTCAGTGGCTCACTTACTCTTTCAGGTAGTTTTGAGATTCCTACAAATGGTGCTATTCTGTTTGGCTCAGGTTCAGGTAATTTTGATACAGGAGGAGATTTGTTGATTAACGCCCAACAGGGTGCTAACGGTCGAATTGGTTCCTATTCCAACTATACAGTAACAGGGGAGGTTACCTGTGAACAGTATATTAACTCGCAAAGCAAGGTTTGGTGGCACATGGGGATGCCTGTGTCTCCAGTGTCTGTTTCTGATATTCAAGATGATTTCCCAGTTACAGGAAGTTTTTCTGGCGCTGATGAAATCGCTTTGAGTGCTAATGGTCCTTCTGTGAAGGGATATACGGAGTCTGGGATTTCTAGTACAGGTAATTTTTTGGATGGGTGGACTAATTTCCCGTCCTCGTCTAATTCTGAGACTTTTACCGTCGGGCAGGGTTATAGGGCCTTTATTCGTCAGGATACAGCCTCAGCCGATCCAGTAACGATAGATGTTACAGGACAACTTACAAAGGAGGTTACTTATGGTCCACTAAGTAGAGGTGCTTGTTCTGAGTGTGGTTGGCATTTACTTTCCAATCCGTTTATGAGTTCAATTAGTACTTCAAAAATAAATTCTGCTTCCGAATCAGGGGTGTTTGTGTGGAATGCTACTGCGGCAGATTGGGAGTCGCCAGCTGAGATCGCTCCTTTCCAGGCATTTATGATGGAGTCAAATGGTTCTACGACATTCACCCTTGATCAAACAGATAAGGTTGATGGGTTTGTGTCATTTATGAAACAAGCTGCTGATGAAAATGTTTTGAAGGTTGTTTTCCGATCCTCCCATTCTAACGGGGATAATGAGAAGATGGTAAAGGTAGTGGTGGATGAGTTTGCCACTTCTGGATTTGATCAAGGATTGGATTTGGGCTACCTGCCAAGAAATATGTTTGTTGTAGATTCCTTCGAGCATTACTTGGATATGGCTACCGTAATTGAGGGTGGTCGTAAATCTTTTGAAAACCATATTCCAGTGGCTGAAGAAGAAAGGGTTCAGTTGGTTGTAGAATATGGTGACCAGAATGATTATACACTATCTGTTCTGAAGTCAAACTTCTCTGTAAGTGCTGATGTTGTTCTGGTTGATAACTTGACTGGTGAAACTATCGAGTCAGAGGGTGACGCTTTGGTTTACAATTTTAGCGTTGATAATGCTTCCCATAGAACTGTAGATGAAGATAGGTTTGAGTTGGTGGTCACTAGCCGAATTGCTGGTAGTGAAGATGCGTTGTCATCTTCATTTGAACTTTATCCTAATCCTACTGATGGTCAGCAATTGACTGTTCGTTCATCGAAGGTTTATGGTGATGTAGAGGTTTCCGTAGTTGATATGACTGGAAATGTTCTTTTTTCAAAGTTGATGGAAAACGACAAAAGCTCTTTTGAAGAGGTCTTGAGTTTAGAAGGTGTATTGGAGAGTGGGGTTTACTTCCTTAACTTGAAATCTCAGGGTGCTATTGAGACAAAGAAGTTTGTCGTTAAATGATATTGAAATGATTCAGAAGATGTTTCTAAAAGGAATTGTTAAGAAGGGGCTTCTTCTTACTCTTTTTTCTTGTTTTTTTGGAGTGGCATTAGCTAACCCTCCAGGTGGAGGTGATGGCTCTGGCTCTGGTTCAGGTAGTGAGCCAGATAATCCAGATGTGCCAGTTGATGGAGGTGTTTCATTTCTTGTTGTAGCTGGAGCCGTTTACGGTGTTTCTCGCCTTAAAAGAAAAAAGTGATTTGAGGAACTAGTTCTTTTTAAAAAGGCTTTCACCTTGGTGAAGGTCTTTTTTTTGTGCTCATGGATAGAAAACAAAAGCAGTTGTTTCGCTTCCTTCTTTCGGTAGTGATGGTGTTTCTTGGTTGGATAATCATTTCCCATCTTTTTTTGCAAGATGGAAATCCGGTGGATGATTTTCTGCGTATTTCGGAAGCGAATTGGGTGATTAGGTTGTTGGGGCTGGTTGGGTATGAGGTCTATGTTGAGGTAGGTGGGCTTACCAAAACTGTCTTGTTTCTTGATGGAGGGGAGCGTCTGATTGGTATAGAGGATAGTTGCAATGGACTTGTTTTGCTGGTTGTTTTTGTGGGCTTTGTGTTGAGTTTTCCAAGTCGCTGGATTGATCGATTGAAGTTTATTCCGGTTGGTGTGCTGTTTATTTATGTGATGAATGTTGTTCGAATTTTTGCTTTGGCTTTGATTCAGATTCATTACCCTCAGTACCTTGATTTTAATCACCATTATACCTTTACCATTTTGGTTTATCTGGATATTTTCCTGTTGTGGATGGCATATGTTAAGAAGTATGGTAGGCAGTTGGAAGTGGTCTAAGTCAAATGTTGCAAGCGTATTGAAGCTTGTTTTCAGGGTTCTTGCTTTTTTGGGATTAGCTGGGGGGTATTTATTCCTCGGTTATCATCTTCGTGATTATGTGATTGATTTTTCCGAAATGCGTTTTATCCAGCATCCAGGAGTCGTTAAGGGGGATTATGTGAATAGTGTAGGTGGGTTGTATGATGTGTTTGGTTTGCAGTCAAGATGGATGACCAATCTTGTAGTAACGGTAACTATGGTTTTGGCGGTTTCAGGGATGGTTTATCTTATTTTTTTGAAGAAAAAGCATTTTTGGATTGCGCTGGGGTTTTATTCTGGTGTAGTAATGTTGGCTTTGTTTGTTGTCGCTGTTGGAGTTGGTGTGGGTGCTTCTGAAATGGGTTATTCATTTGCAAGGGTGATCAAGGATAATCTGATACATACCCCCTTTGTGTTTATTCTCCTTGTAGCCACATTAAGGGGGTTTGAAGTCTAAGGGTAAAATTTGAATGGAGTTGGTTGTGTTGCCTATAAAATGATTAAATTTGTCACTGAAACATTCATGCCTGGTGAACGGGTGCTTTGAGATGAGGTTTGGGATAATTCTTTCTCTTTTATCGATAGTCTTCTTTTTTTCTTGTGTTCCGCACAAGAAGACGCTTTTGTTGAAATCTTCAGATGAGCAGGCTGTAGTCGCGTTGCCTTTGAAGGTTGGAGATGTTTATTATAAAGTTCAGGTAGAGGATTTGATTGATGTGAAGGTGGCTAGTCCTGATGTTGAATCAATGCAAATTTTTAATCCTGGAGGGGGTGGGGGAGGTGAGTCTTCTTTTTATCTTAATAGTTACCAGGTTGATAGAGAAGGGAATATTCAGTTTCCTTTGTTGGGAGATATTTATGTTTTGGGTTTGACTACTACAGAGATTAAGGATTTGATTTCTGAGAAACTTGAAAGTTATTTTAAGCAGATGACTGTAGCTGTTCGGTTAGTTAGTTTTAAAGTGACTTTTCTTGGTGAGGTGAATAATCCTTCAACAATTTCATTGTATAGTGAACATACAAATTTTTTTGAAGCACTTAGTAAAGTTGGAGGGTTGAGTCAATTTGCAAATTCAAGGAGGGTTAAGATTGTTAGGAAAGATGGGGGTGAAGCAGAGGTGTATTGGGTAGATATAAGTACTCAAGATTTTCTTTCTTCGGAGTATTTTTACTTACAACCCAATGATATTGTTTATATAGAGCCTTTGAAGGCAAAAGCAGTTAGGGGTAATTTAACCTTGTGGACGTTTGTTACAGGTGCAATTACATTGACGTTATTGGTGGTAAGGACTTTTAGGTAATTTGGGTATGGAGGAGAAAGTACAGCAGATAGATTTTAAGTTATATGCCCTTAGGTTGTTACACTATTGGTATTTGTTTTTAATAGGTGGTTGTGTGGCTTGGTATTCTTCAGGGGTGTATTTGAAGTATCAGGCCAAGGTTTATATGGCTTCTGCAAAATTGATGATTCGAAGTCAGAAAGATGCTAGCTATTTGTCAACTGTTGTGGATGATTTGGCAATGGCTAGTGGTTATAAGAATATTTCTAATGAAAAGGTCATATTGAGTTCTTATGATTTGGTCAAAAGGACATTGTTGAAGTTGCCATTTTATGTTTCGTTGTATAAGGAGGGAGATATTAAGGTAACTCCTTTTTATAAGGATGCTCCTTATGTTGTTAATGCAGATTCGTCTTTTATTATTCCTACTGGGGTTACTTTTTTTATATCCCCTGTTAAAAATGATAAGTTTCGATTGAAAGCTACTGGTACTGTATTCAATGTGTTCTTTCCGTTAGACTCGGTTTGCGGAAGTCACTCAATTTCCATGGATGAGATTTATTCATATGGTGAAACAATAACCGTGGGCGTGGGGAGGTTCACGGTAGATAGGAGGGTAGATAAATGGAGTCTTGGTGAAGATGAGTCTCACTATTTTCGATTTAACAGATTGGACAAACTTGTCCGTAGTTATCGTGGTAAGGTGAGTATGGATTTAAGTGATGAAGGAGGTTCTATTTTGACTCTAAGTATTCAGGAACAAAAAATTCAGAAGGGAGTAGATTACCTTAACGAGTTGATGAAACAATACCTCCTTATTGATTTGGAGGAGAAGAATATGGTTTCTGAGAATTCTATTCGATTTATAGATGAACAGCTTGCATTGTTGGGTTTAAAACAACAAGCTTTCGAGAGTGAGCTTGAGGGTTTAAGACGAGATCGTAATCTATCAATGGATCTGGATAGAGTTTCGGAGGTGGCATATGATAAATTAATTAACTATGATAAGGAACAATCGGTGCTCCAATTTGAATTAAAGCATTATCAAAAATTGTTAGAGTATGTTGATGGCTTAAATGAGGTGGATACTGATTTAATAGCACCAAGTATTGTTGGGATTGGAGATCCTTTGCTTTCAAATCTTATTTTGGGCTTGTCATCCAAGTACGAAAAAAGGGCGTCGTTGAGATTAAGTGCGGGAGGGGATAATCCTGCTTTGAAACAATTAAATGCTGAAATTGAAGAGCTTCGTCAAACTATTCTGGCAAATCTAGAAAACATTATTTCCTCAACTAAGTTGAAGCTCTCGGATTTAAGTGTTAAGATTTCCTCTACTAATGATGTGCTTGCTAGTCTTCCAGAAGATGCTAGGGATTTGGTTAATGTACAGCGTAAATTAGATTTGAATAATCATCTATACAATTATTTACTTGAGAAGAGGGCCTCGGCAGGAATTGCTAAATCATTGAATTCACCAGACAATAAGATAATTGATAAGGCGAGAATAAAATCGTTTTCACCAGTGAAGCCTGATGTGAGGCGAATTCATCTATCTTTTATGCTTCCTGGACTTTTAATTCCATTGCTATTTGTTTTTTTGAAGGAGTTTATGGATATGAAAGTGTTTAGTAAAGAGCAGCTTGAAGGGCGTTTGGATGTTCCTCTTCTTGGATTCGTGGGTCATTACTCAGGGAAGAACGAGATGCCATTGGTAGAATCCCCAAAGTCAGCTATTGCAGAGTCTTTTAGGTCTCTTAGAGCAAATATTAAATACCTGAATGCGGATTTTGATAATAGGGTAGTGGGTTTTACTTCTTCTATTAGTGGAGAAGGAAAGACATTTTGTTCTATGAATTTTGCAATTTCATTATCTATGACGGGGGCTAAAGTGTTATTGCTTGGTGCTGACATGAGAAAACCCCGTTTGGGTAAAGAATTGGGGTTGGATATGGATAATGGTTTAAGTTCAGTTTTGGCTAAAATTAAAAGTCTTGAAGAAGTTCTTCAAGTTATCCCTGAAGTGAAAAACCTGTCTGTTGTTACTTCAGGTAATGTGCCTCCTAATCCTGGTGAACTTTTAGGTTCTTCTCGAATGAGGAAGTTAATGGAAGAGGCTAAGACGAAGTTTGATTATATAGTTGTAGACACACCTCCAGTTGGGTTGGTTTCTGATTATTATCAGATTGATGCCCTTATTGATGTAACATTGTACATTGTTCGCAATGGTTATACAAAGGTCAAGTCCCTTGAGGTTGTAGAAGATTTTTCTGAGAGAAAGGGGAATACAGGAGTGCTTATGGTTCTTAATGATTTTAAGACTACTTCATACGGCTACGGCTACGGCTACGGCTATGGTTATGGCTACGGCCAGGGCTATTATGAGGATGATAAGAAGGATTCAAGTTTTGTTAAAAGACTTTTAGGAAAAGCATAATGTCTGAGATTAAAGTTGCGGTTATTGGCTTGGGGTATGTAGGTCTGCCACTTGCTGTAGAGTTTGGAAAGAAGTACTCTACGATTGGGTTTGATATTAATGTACAGCGTGTTAATGAGCTGAATAATGCTATTGATCATACCTTAGAGGTTGATGAAGAAGGGTTAAAGGAATCTTTAGTTGAATTTTGCCCTGAGCTTGTTGCTAAAGGAAAAGGGTTGAAATGTACATCATCTGCTGATGATTTAAGTGATGCGAATTTCTTCATTGTGACAGTTCCAACACCTACTGATAAATACAATCGTCCAGTTTTAACGCCGCTTTATAAGGCTTCGGAAACTGTAGGTAAGGTGTTAAAGAAGGGTGATATAGTTGTCTATGAGTCAACAGTCTATCCAGGGGTGACTGAAGATGAGTGTGTTCCTGTGCTAGAGAAAGTTTCAGGTCTCAAGTTTAATGAGGATTTCTTTTGTGGTTATTCTCCCGAGAGAATTAATCCCGGAGATAAAGAACATACGGTAACAAAAATTCTCAAAGTTACATCTGGTTCAACACCAGAAGTAGGGAGAAAGGTAGATGACGTTTATCGCTCTGTAATTACGGCAGGCACCCATTTGGCTCCATCAATGAAGGTTGCGGAAGCTGCAAAAGTGATTGAAAATTCACAGAGGGATATCAATATTGCTTTTGTGAATGAGTTATCTAAGATTTTTGGGTTGCTTGAAATTGATACCTTAGAGGTTCTTGAGGCTGCAGGAACAAAATGGAATTTCCTGCCCTTCCGTCCAGGCTTAGTAGGTGGTCACTGTATTGGTGTGGATCCCTTTTATTTAGCTCAAAAGGCACAAGAAGTAGGTTACAATCCTGAAATTATTTTGTCTGGTCGCCGTCTGAATGATGGAATGGGTAAATACGTTGCTGATCAGGTTGTAAAGCGAATGATTGCAAATGACTTGAAGGTGAAAGATTCTCGTGTATTGATGTTAGGTATAACATTTAAGGAGAATTGCCCTGATATTCGCAATACACGAGCGATAGACATCATTGGAGAACTTGAAGAGTTTGGTGTAAAGGTCGATACTTACGATCCTTGGGCCGATAATGGAGAGGTCAGGGCTGAGTTTGGGATTGAGTTGGTTGATAAGCCAGTTGTTAATGGTTATGACGCAGTTGTATTAGCTGTGGCACATAAGGAGTTCTTGGAATCTGATGTTGATGGATATAAGTCTTCAGATAGTTCTGTGGTATTTGATGTGAAGGGTATCCTTCCAAAGGAGAAAATTACTGCTAGGCTCTAAAAGCCTTGAAATCTGATGGAAAGAACTACGAATAATGTACTGGTAACTGGAGGGGCAGGATTTATTGGCTCAAACCTCGTTGGAGCCTTATTGGATTCTAAAGGGGTTGGTAAAGTTCGGGTGCTTGATAACTTATCAACAGGCCATTGGCATAATATTGAAGAGTGGAAGGATAATTCAAATTTTGAGTTCTTAGAAGGTGATATTAGGGATTATGAAACTTGTCTTAAAGCATGCCAAGATATTGATGTAGTCTCACATCAGGCTGCTTTGGGTTCAGTGCCACGTTCAATTAATGATCCTTTGACTACCAATGAGGTGAATATTTTGGGAACACTTAATGTTTTTACAGCGGCAAAGGAGTCTGGGGTTGATAGGGTAGTATATGCGGCTAGTTCTTCTACCTATGGAGATCATCCGGGACTACCCAAGGTTGAGGATCAGATCGGGAATCCATTGTCTCCTTATGCGGTTACCAAATTGGTGAATGAACAATATGCATCTGTGTTCCAGAGAGTGTATGGTTTTGATACTATTGGCTTAAGGTATTTCAATATTTTCGGTCCAAAGCAAGATCCAAATGGAGCGTACGCAGCAGTAATTCCATTATTTGTTAAGGCGGCACTCTCAAATGAGGCCCCATTTATTAATGGAGATGGTCTGACTTCCCGTGATTTTACCTTTGTGGATAATGCGGTTCAGGCTAACATTAAGGCCTTGTTTACAACAGAAAGGCAAGCATTGAATCAGGTTTATAATGTAGCCTGTAACCAACGTACAACCTTGTTGGATTTATGGAATGCCTTGAAGAATGTTTCAGGTATAGATATAGAGCCAATTCATAAGGAAGAGCGGAAGGGGGATGTGAAGCATAGCTTGGCTGATATTTCAAAGATCAGGACTTTGTTAGGGTATGAGCCTACTGTACTTGTTGAAGAGGGGATTGTGAAGGTGTATGAATGGTATAAGGAACAATCCGAAAGGGTGACAACAGAATGAGTCTTTTCAAAGAATTAAAAAAGAAGCCTTTCTTTATTCTTGGTCCTTGTGTGATCGAAAACCAGGAGCTTCTTTATGAAGTTGCTGACGTTCTTTCAGATATTAAAGAACGTTTGGATGTAGAAATAATATTCAAGTCATCATTTGATAAGGCGAATCGAACTTCTGTTTCTGCTTTTCGTGGTCCGGGTCTTGAAGAAGGGCTTCGGATGCTTGAAAATGTGAAGGAAAAGTTTGGGTTCCCCTTGTTGACGGACTTGCATGAATCCTCACAGGCTAAACCTGTTGGTGAGGTAGTGGATGTCCTACAAATTCCTGCTTTCCTTTGTAGGCAGACTGATCTGTTGGTCGAGGCCGCCAGAACCGGGAAAATTGTCAATATCAAGAAAGCCCAGTTTCTTTCTGGAATGGATATGAAGTTCCCTACAGAGAAGATGGTGGAGTCTGGTAATGATCAAGTTATGCTGACCGAGAGAGGGAACATGTATGGATACAACAATCTCGTGGTAGATTTCAGGAATATTCCAGATATGAAGTCCTTCGGTTTTCCAGTGGTGATGGACTGTACACATGCGGTTCAACGTCCGGGAGCAGGTGGAGGAAAGACATCCGGAAATCGTGAATTCGTTCCTGGGATGGCCATGGCAGCCAAGGCTTTTGGTGCCGATGGCTTCTTTATGGAAGTACATCCTGACCCTGAAAAGGGACTTAGCGATGGTCCTAATATGCTTTATTTGGATCAGGTAGAAGCTTTGATTAAGAGGTTATTGGTTTGATATTAGGGAAGTTGATAATAGGATAAAGTGGATTATCTAAAAATTGCTAAAGATGTAATTGCCATTGAGCGTGAGGCGCTTGAACATATGGCAGGTAATCTTGACAATTCCTTTGGTCAAGCGATTCAAACCATAGTCAAGTCTAAAGGAAAGTTGGTAGTCTCTGGGATGGGTAAGTCAGGACTAATTGCCAAAAAAATGGCTGCTACCTTTGCCAGTACAGGAACGCCAAGCTTCTTTGTGCACCCCGCAGAGGCCTATCATGGTGATCTTGGAATGATAGAGCCTTCGGATGTGGTACTCTTGATATCCAACTCAGGAGAGACGAATGAGGTTTTGCAATTGATAGCATACCTTTCTGAAAACGGAAATATGATTATTGCGATGAGTGGTAAATCAGATTCCTCTTTGGCAAAGCATGCTGATTTTCATTTGAATATCCAAGTACCTCAAGAAGCCTGTCCTCTGGAACTTGCTCCAACTTCTTCTACAACTGCAACCTTGGTGATGGGGGATGCATTGGCTGTGGCTTTAATGGAAGCCAAAGGTTTTCAGGTTGAAAATTTTGCGCGTTTTCATCCTGGAGGGAGTTTGGGAAGAAAGCTATTAACTCGTGTAGGTGATGTGATGAGAATCGATAGTCTTCCATTTATTTCTCCTGAAGCAAGCTCTAGTGATCTTGTTATTAAACTTTCCGAAGGTAAGTTAGGATTAGTCATTGTTGGTACTTCTGATCAGGTTTTAGGGGTTGTTACAGATGGAGATTTAAGGCGAGCTTTATTAGGCTCATCTTTTGACTCAATCTCTCCTCGATCAATTATGACTAAAACGCCTGTTTTTTTTGATTCAAGTACAAAACTTCAAAAAGTGGAGGCATGTATGGTTGAAAAGAAGATAGCTACTGTACTTATAGGATCCCAATCATCTCTTGAGGGGGTATACCAAATTTATTCTTGATTAGAAAAGTAATGAAAGAACATCATTTAGAAATGGAGAAACAATGGACAACAACCATTGAACCAGATAAGGGGAGTTTTAATTTAAATCTTAAAGAGGTCTGGAAGTACCGTGATTTGTTAATGATGATGGTAAAGCGTGACTTTGTTACATTTTACAAACAGACTATTCTTGGTCCTATTTGGTTTTTTATACAACCATTGTTTACAACCTTAGTCTATACCGTAATTTTTGGTAAAATTGCGTCTATTTCAACAGATGGGTTGCCGCAACTTTTGTTTTATATGTCTGGCGTGACAATATGGAACTATTTTTCGGATTGTTTTACAAAGACATCTACAGTGTTTAAGGATAATCAAAATATTTTCGGAAAGGTGTATTTCCCAAGGCTGATAACCCCGCTTTCTATTGTTATTTCAAGCTTAGTTAAGTTTGGGGTACAAATGCTATTGTTTCTTGGGTTTATGTTTTTTTTTATGATTAATGGAGCGCCAGTCTCTCCTAATTCAACCCTCCTTCTTCTTCCATTATATGTGTTAATGATGGCAGGTTTAAGTCTTGGTTTTGGGATGATTTTCAGTTCTTTAACTACTAAGTATCGAGATTTGACTTTTTTGTTGCAGTTTGGTATACAGTTGCTTATGTATGCAACACCCGTAATTTACCCATCTTCATTAATAGCTGAGAAAAATAAGTTGATAGGAAAGGTTTTGATGGCAAACCCAATGGCACCAATAGTTGAGGCATTTCGTTACTCTTTCCTTGGAGCTGGAGATTTCCAATGGGGTGGTCTGTTGTATACCTTTTTATTCACGATTTTCATCTTTTTGTTGGGTACAGTGATTTTTAATCGGACAGAAAAGACATTCATGGATACGGTTTGATTGCTTAAAGGATTTGTGTCATGGAGAAGAATAATGTTGCAATTTCAGTTTCGAATCTTTCGAAACAATATCGATTAGGTGAGGTAGGTACTGGTACTATTAGCCATGATTTAAATCGTTGGTGGCATAGGATTAGAGGTAAGGAAGATCCGTATCTTCGGGTTGGTGAGACTAATGCCCGGGAGTCCAAAGGAGAAAGTAATTACGTTTGGTCATTAAAGGATATTAATTTTGACGTAAAGGAGGGTGAAGTTATTGGTATTATTGGAAGGAATGGGGCAGGTAAATCAACTCTTTTAAAGGTTCTTTCTAAGATTACTGCGCCTACTACAGGCTTAATCAGAGCTAATGGACGAATAGCGTCATTGTTGGAGGTTGGTACTGGTTTCCATCCAGAAATGACTGGGCGGGAAAATATTTTTATGAATGGAACAATCATGGGGATGAGTCGCTATGAGGTAAGTTCTAAGCTTGATGAAATTGTGGCTTTTGCAGGAGTAGAGAGGTATTTAGATACACCTGTGAAAAGGTATTCTTCAGGAATGAAAGTTCGGCTTGGATTTGCAATTGCAGCTCATTTGGAACCAGAAATTCTAATTGTGGATGAAGTGTTGGCTGTTGGCGATGCCGAATTTCAAAATAAAGCTATTGGTAAAATGAAGGAGGTCAGTTCTAGTGGTGGTAGAACGGTTCTATTTGTGAGTCACAATATGGCTGCAGTGAAGAATTTATGTACCTCTGCAATTGTGATGGATCAAGGGAGGGTTGTTTATTCAGGTACGGTAGATAAAGGTATTAGTTATTATTTGAAATCATCAATTCAAAAAAGTAATGACTTGCTTATTGATAGGAGGGGAATGGATGTTTCGGATAGATTTTTAATAAAGGCTATTGAGCTATCTGATGGGCTTAATGAAGGGGTTTCATGTGCCCAAAATGGTTCGAAATTGGTGGTTTCTGTTAGTTATTTTTCCCCTAAACAGATAGATGAGGTGTATTTCAGGTTGCAAATAACCTCTAGTGATGGTGGGGTTTTGTTTACTTTGAATAATCTGCATACAGATGCATTATTTCAAATATTGGAGGGGGAAGGTTTAGTTAAGTGCCTTATTCCAGATTTGCCATTGTTCGCTGGTAAATATAATATAAGTGTCTTGTGTGCACAACGTTTTTCAGGTGTGTTGGATGAGGTTAGAGATGCTAAAGAATTGGTGGTTATCGATGGTAATTTTTTTGGAACAGGTAAGGTTCCTTCGGTTAAACAAGGTGTTTTACTTCGTCATAATTGGTATAAGCCAGAAATTGTAACATCTTTTGGACTGTAATATTTACTTCAATGATTAAGTATATTTTCTGTATAACGACAGGTAGGTCTGGCAGCGCCTATTTGAACCGAGTGTTTGAATGTGTTTCTTCTTGCTCATCAAATCATGAACCAAAACCAAAAATGAATGATGGTCTAGTAAGGGATTACTTCTCGGGTAATAAGGACTCAATGAGGAATATGATGTCCGAGAAATTAAATGCAATTAATGAAGCTCGTGGAGAAGGTTTGTATGTGGAAACAAATCATGCTTTTATAAAAGGGTTTGGTTGGGAATTGCCCAATTATATTCCTGAAGAGGAGATAGGTGTTGTGATTCTAAAACGAGAAAAACAAAAAGTAGTTGATAGCTTCTTTCGAATAGGTTCTGATTTACATATGAATAGGGGTAGGTATTGGCTGTTATCTCCTTACAAAAAGTCTTGTTGTCCTTTGCCCATATCAATCCTTAGATATAACTTTAATCGATTAGTGATGGCTCTGATAGGTTTCTTAGTTCGAAGGGGTGTGATGTCGTTCTTTTATCCAAAGTGGATAGCAAGAGACTCCAAAAAGTTGCTTTCATGGTATTATGATGAAACCTATGCTTTGGCTGAGCGATACAAGCAATCTTTCCCTAAGATTAGTTTTTTTAATGTGAATACTGATGAGCTAAACAATGAGATGAAGGTAAGGGAGCTCTTGTCATTTTTTGGTTTAGCGGATGCTTTGTCATCTGATATTAAGGGTGTTGTTGGAGTGCCTGTCAACTTGAAGAGGTAAAGTCTTGTATTATGGCTTCGATAAAAATCTATGGATAGGTTTGTTTCCATAATTATCCCTCTATTTAATAGAGAAGGTTTAGTGAGTGAAACTCTTGATTCTATTTCTAAACAGAAATATTCTAATTGGGAGTGCATCATAGTTGATGATGGTAGTACAGATGATTCTGTCAAAGTTGTTAGTGAATATATACTCACAAATTCAAGGTTTATTCTTTATAAAAGACCAACATCCTATCTGAAAGGAGCGAATTCTTGCCGTAATTTTGGTCTTGAGCAATCGAAAGGGGAATTTGTTCATTTTTTAGATTCTGATGATATACTTCATGAGAACTTCCTAAGTGAAGTAGTTAGTGTATTTTCAGATGAAAAAATAGATGCAGTAATTGTCTCTAGTCGTTTTTTTGACGGTAGTTCTTTAAACTTGCTTGGTCAGTGGAGGAATGTTAGTCCAAATGGTCTGGAGTATTTTGATCTTCTAGAGGGTTTTTTGGCTGACACAACTGGTTGGCCAATAAGTGCGCCTGTTTGGAGGAGAAAAAGCCTTGTGTCCTCTCCTTTTGATGCTTTTTTGTATTCTTCGCAAGATTGGTTGTTTCATGTTCAGGTTTTGTTAAGTGAGCCTAATTTGGTTTTTTTGGAGAAAGAGCTTCTTTATATTAGGAGGGATGGTGAAAGAATAGGTAATGTTAAGTCATTTGAAAAATTGATGTCTACTTTTTGTTCTAGAAGAAAAGTTTTAAAAGAAATAAATATACGTTTTCGAAACGTTGAACGTGATACTTTTTTTTTACCACTTCTTAGGTCTCATTTTTCGGTTATTCGAACTGCATTGGAGGAACGAGAGTTTTTATTTTTTGTAAGAGTCTTGCTTTCTGTGCTTCAAGACTTTCCTATTCGTGTAAGTTTTGTGCCTTTGTGTAGGTTGATTTTCCTTGGTTTGCCGTTATCTCTTGTTTTGGGGAGAGGGTACTCTTTCTTTAAGATTTAAAAAAATACCAAGTATATGTCAAAAGTAATGTCCGTTCTGATTTCACATATTCCTATACCAAGTGTTAAAAATGGTAGTTGGAATAAAATGTTAGAATATTTCTTCTTGGATTATGATGGGGCAAAAGTTGATTGCCTGATAGATGTTTTAAATGGTGATGAGATTACTAATGGTCAGTTTCCATGTGAGAAACACTCTATTTATGAAGCTAATATTTTTGAGAGAAAGTTTCTTAGGAAGGATAAATATTATAAAATAATTCGGGTAATTAGAAGGCTTTTGGATGAAAATGATTATTTGATTCTTGGTGTAGTTGATAATATAAAGATGTTAACACTCTTATCCAGAGAATTATCAGCTGATGAGCGTTCCAGGTGTAAAATAATTTTTTTTATACATGGTTTTAGCTACCACTTCTCTAACCGGGATGCTTTGAGCTTTTTTTCCAAAATGGACCATATTGTTTATCTGACCATTGATTCCTATTTGGCTGAGAAACAGAGGTATCATTCAATTTCCTGTGAAGTTTCTATTCTTCATAATGGTATTGATAATCAAAGGTTCATGATTCCTTCCTCTTTCGAGAAAGAAAAGGTTAGAAGGAAATTGGGATGGCAATCTGAAGGCTATGTGTTTATTTGGGTATCTCATGATAGGCCAAAAAAAGGTTTATTTCTATTATTAAATCTATGGCCTAAAATTCTTGAGAAGTATCCTAATTCTACTTTAAAAGTCATTGGTGCTTCTAGGGATTTTGATATTAAGGGTGTAACATTTTATGGGAAAGTTCCCAATAGTGAGCTCCCTGAATTTTATATGGCGTCAGATATATTTCTTTTTACTACTCTTTGTGAAGAGGGTTACCCCTTGTCATTATCGGAGGCTATAAATTGTGGTTTGTTTCCCATTGGTTCGGATTTGGGAGGAGTTGCTGAAACGATGAATGGTAACGGTATTTTAATTAAGTATCCACATTTCGAGAGTGATTGGCTAAAAGGTGTTTCTCAAGCTATTGAAATTTTAGATAAAAATAATAATGTTAATCCTTATCTAAGTCAAGTTAAAGAGGGGGTTTATACAATAAATCATTGGTGTTATGATTTTAATCACATTTTTGAACAATGGAAAAAACGTTTATCATAGCCGAAATTGGCCAAGCTCACGACGGTAGTCTTGGTATTCTACATTCCTATATTGATGCTTTGGCCGAAACAGGTGTTGATGCTATCAAGTTTCAGACTCACATTGCTAAAGCTGAGAGTAGTGTTCACGAACCGTTTCGCGTGAAGTTTTCCTATGAGGACAAAACCCGCTATGATTATTGGAGGCGAATGGGGTTTACCTTAGGGCAGTGGAAGGAAATCAAGGCTCACTGTGATGAGGTTGGTTTAGAATTTATGTCCTCTCCTTTTTCGCAAGAGGCAGTGGACTGGTTGGAAGAAGTTGGAGTTAAAAGGTATAAAATAGGTTCAGGGGAAGTTAATAACTTTCTAATGTTAGAGAAGGTAGCAAGGACGGGTAAGCCAGTGATTCTGTCTTCTGGTATGAGTTCTTTTGAAGAGCTGGATAGGGGAGTATCCTTTTTAAATGATAGAGGTGTTGATGTTTCTATTCTCCAGTGTACTACAGCATATCCTACACAGCCGAATGAATGGGGGTTAAATGTCATTGGTGAACTGAAAGATCGCTATAAAATCCCTGTTGGGTTTTCCGATCATTCTGGTCAGCCTTATGCCTGTTTAGCAGCGACTTCGTTAGGGGCCTCCGTAATTGAGTTTCACGCGGTGTTTGACCGTAGGATGTTCGGGCCAGACTCTCGTTCTTCTTTAACCATTGATGAGATTTCATTTTTGGTGGAAGGAGTTAGAAAAATTGATGAGGCATTTGCCAATTCCGTAGATAAACATGATAATTCAAAGTTCTCAAACCTCAAAGGAATTTTTGAAAAGTCTTTGGCCTTAAACAAGGATTTACCTGAAGGACATATAATAACCTTTGAAGATTTAGAAACCAAAAAACCAAAAGGTTTTGGACTTGCCGCGGCAGACTTTGAGAAGGTCCTGGGGAAACGGCTTCGGAGAACAATGTCTAAGTGGGATTTCTTGAATGAAGAGGATATCAATTAATGTTAAGGCCCTCAATGATGTTGAGGGCTTTTCTATTTTGAGTTGAATAGTTTTTATCTTTGTGTTTTGGGGTAAACGTTTGGTCTGCTCCATTATACCGATATTCATTGATGGGTTCGAAAAGAAAAATATGTGTCGTTGTAACGGCAAGGCCTTCCTATAGTAGGGTGAAGACGGCATTAAGGGCAATTGATAACCATCCAAGCTTGGAATTGCAACTTGTTGTTGCTGGTTCTGCACTTTTGGGTAGATATGGTAATGCTGTTGATTATATTGAAAATGATGGATTCAAAATTTCCGAAAAGGTCTATAATGTTTTGGAAGGCGAGAATCCTACATCAATGGCTAAAACCACAGGTATAGGTCTGATGGAATTAGCTAATGTCTTTTATAATTTACAGCCTGATGCCGTTGTAACGATTGCTGATCGGTTTGAAACAATTGCAACTTCAATTGCAGCTTCTTATCAAAATATTCCCTTGATTCATATTCAAGGTGGAGAAGTAACAGGCAATATTGATGAAAAGGTTCGGCATGCAAATACCAAATTAGCGGATATTCATCTTGTTGCTTCGGATAGCGCCCGAGAGAGGGTGTTAAGGATGGGTGAACATGATGAATATGTGTTTAATACGGGTTGTCCTTCCATAGATTTGGCTGCAGATATCCTAAATTCTCCTCAACTTGATTTTGAACCAATTGAGAAATATGGAGGAGTTGGTGCAAATGTATTAGCGAATCAGGATTACTTGGTGGTTATGCAACATCCTGTTACCACTGAGTATGGTGCTGCACGAAGGGACGTTGAGGAGACCCTGAAAGCTGTTCATGAGTTAGGAGTTCCCACTTTTTGGTTTTGGCCAAATGTCGATGCAGGAGCTGATGGCACCTCAACGGGTATTCGATCCTTTAGGGAAAAGCATAATTTGGATAATATTCGTTTTTTTAAAAATATGGCGCCTCAGGATTTTTTACGTCTTCTTTTGAATTCAAAATGTTTGATTGGCAATTCCAGTGTTGGAATTAGGGAGTGTTCTTTCTTGGGCGTTCCGGTTGTCAATATTGGTACTCGTCAACATGGTAGGGATCGAGGTCGGAATGTAAAGGATGTAGGATATGATTCCCAATTAATCAAGGATGCCATTACTAGCCATTTGAATAATGGCCAATACGAACAGGAATACATTTATGGCGATGGAAAGTCAGGAGAAAGAATAGCAGCTCTTTTGTCAAATGTGGAGTTGAGATTTCATAAAACAATTACCTACTGATGAGGGTTTTAGGATTAATACCTGCGCGTGGCGGATCTAAAGGGGTTAAAAGGAAGAACGTGAAGCTACTTGATGGGAAACCTTTAATCTCCTACGCCATTGAATGTGCGCAAGCAAGTGAGTTTATTTCCACAGTTGCTGTAACCTCAGATGATGAAGAAATAATTGAGGTGGCATCAACTTTCGAAGGAGTAGAGGTAATCAAGAGACCTAATGATCTTGCTCAGGATACCTCGTCAGTAGTTCCGGTTGTTGAACATGCGCTTAAGTATCTTGATGAACAGTTTGATTTCATTGTCTTATTGCAGCCGACCGCGCCAATTCGTACAGGAGTTGATGTAGATAATGTCTTGAAGTTGTTTGGTGAAGATACTTTGCTTGAAGCTGTTATTTCTGTGATACCCATGGATGATGTTCATCCCTCCCGAATGTACGTCCTGGAAAGTGATGCAAGTTTACTTCCATTTACAGGGGAAGCGGAAACTGCAAGGAGGCAAGAGTTAGAACCAGTATATTATAGAAATGGCTGCATTTATGCAGTTAGGACTGAGGTGTTTATTAAACAGAAAACATTAATGCCTCCGCGTAAGAAAGCTTATGTTATGCCTGCAGATTGGTTGGCAAATATTGATAGTCCAAGAGATTGGATTGTGACAGAGGCTTTAGTAAAGGCTTGGAAAAAAGGAGAATTATGCGACTAAGAATTTTGAATGCTGAACCAAAGGACTACAGCCGTCAAGCTTTTGAAATTCTTTCAACAGTTGGTAAAATTAAAGAGACTTCTTTAACTCAGGAGTCTATAATTGATGAATTAGAAGATATTGACGCCCTAATTGTGAGATTAGGTGTTCATGTTACAAAAAAAGTACTTGATTCAGCACCAAGGCTCAAATATGTTATTAGTGCTACAACTGGGACCGATCATATTGATGTACAAGAATGTGAGGCTCGTAGTATTAGGGTTATTTGTCTAAAGAATGAACAGGAATTTCTTAGGACAATTCCTTCAACTTCTGAACATACTTGGGGGTTACTACTTTCATTGTTAAGAAAGACTCCATTTGCATTCGATTCTGTAAGAAAGGGGGAATGGAGCCGTCAGGAGTTTAGAGGAAATAATTTGTTAGGAAAGACTGTTGGGATTTTAGGTCTTGGGAGGATAGGGCAACATGTTGCAAGGTATGCATTAGCATTTGGGTGTAAGGTGATTGCTTATGATCCCTCTCCGTTATCATGGGTTGAAGGGGTAAAACGAAAATCCTCTGTTGAAAAATTATTGAGTTCATCAGAGATACTCCTAATACATATTCCATTTGATGATAATACAAAGCAATATTTGAATCAAGAGAAATTAACCTTGCTTCCTCATGGGGCTGTTGTTATAAATACCTCAAGGTCAGGTGTTTGGGATGAGGTGGCTGTTTTGGATATGCTTCAATCTGGAAGATTAGGTGCAGTTGCTACTGACGTTTTAAGTGGTGAACAAGATGGAATATCACTAGTGAATCATCCTATGATTGTATATGCCAAATCAGCAAAAAATTTGTTAATCACTCCACACATTGGTGGTGCTACTCTTGAGTCAATGCATATGACAGAGGAATTCATTGCTGAAAAGTTTGTAAAAGTTTTAGAAGGTGACCTTAGATCTTAATTACCAAAATGAAAATTTGTCTTTTTGTACCTGACGGTGTTGGGATAAAGAATTATTTGTATTCATCAATTGTTCCCAAGCTCATTTCTAATGGGCATGAGGTGATTCTTTGGCATCGATTGTCTCCGAAAGTTATTAAGGAGGTTAACGATTTGCATGGGTTTAAATTGGATTCAGTTTCTATCCCAAAGTATAGGGAGGGTGTTTGGGAAAAGTTTTATAGGGAAGCAGCTGCTCTAGCGAGACTTAGATATAATTCTAAAATAAGAAAAAATAGGACCATTTTAAGTAATAATTGGAAGCACAGGGAGCGAAGGTGGTCTAAGAAGTTTTTTTACAGGTTAATTGCGCTGTATGTTTTCTTTTATGGTAAAACTTATGATCAAGTACTCAAGATTGAAGAAAAACACTCTAAGTTTCTAAATCAATCTAAATTTTTAGATGGATTTAGGAAGGTGATTAAGGATGTGAATCCTGATTTATTGTTTTGTACTCATCAACGAGCAATTTTGGCTATACCTGCTGTGAAGGCTTCTAATTTAGAGGGGGTTAGGTCTGTAACGGCAGTGTATTCATGGGATAATTTACCAAAAGCTAGGATGCCTATTCGTACTGATCAATATTTGGTTTGGTCTGACTATATGCTTAATGAATTAAGTATTTACTATCCAGAAATTGATTTGAATCAAGTTAAAGTTGTAGGTACGCCTCAATTTGAATTTTATAAGGAGGGGGCTACTGTTTCAAGGAGCCTTTTTTGTAAAGAATTTGGGCTTGATGAAAATAAGAAAATTATTTGTTTCTCTGGAGATGATTTAAGGACCTCTCCCTATGATCCAGATTACCTAAAAGATATCGCATCTGCAATTTTAGAAATACCTGAAAAAAATCGACCACAAATTCTACTTCGAAGATGTCCTGTAGATTTTTCTGAAAGGTTTAAAAAGGTGGTGAAAGAGTTTCCAGAAATAATCAAGGTGTCAGAACCTTTATGGTCTTTCGAAGGGAGTAGTAAAGATTGGAGTCTTATCTATCCGAAACATGAAGATGTTAAGTTATTGGTTAATGTAGCAGCTCATTGTGAAGCAGTAATTAATGTTGGCTCTACAATGGCACATGATTTTTCAATATTTAATAAACCAGCTATTTACATCTCATATGATCAACCTTATGCTCTTGGTTGGTCCACTGAAGTCATATATCAATTAGAGCACTTCCAATCAATGGAAGGATTGGATCCAGTTGTATGGTTACACTCAAAGGGAGATCTTGTTAAAGTGATTGGTGATGTCCTTAATCACCCTAATAAAGTAGCAAAAGATAGAGGTAAGTGGTTTAATAGAATTATGAGTGTTGATCTTTCAGAGGCATCGTCTGAAATTGTTCAAGTACTAGTAGGGGAATATCATGAAGCTTTTCAAAAAGGGCAGTCTGAAATTTTAGATTGATGAATACAATGCATATATGCTTTCTAACTCATGAATACCCGCCATTACAACATGGAGGCATAGGCTCCTTTGTTCAGGCATTGGGTCGTGAGATGGTTCAGTATGGAATTAATGTTTCTGTGGTCGGTCCAGGGGGAGAAGAAACAGAGGTGGTTGAGAATGATTTTGGAGTGAAGGTTTATAGACTTCCACGCCCTAGCTGGAAAATTGGGCGTTTCTACCAAAATGCTAAAAATATAAATAAAAAACTTTGGGAACTTCATTCCCAACATCCTATAGACGCCATAGAGACTTCGGAGTTGGGAATGGCCTTTGTTGATGCTAATCTTCCTGCTCAAAAGGTGATTCGTATGCATGGTGGGCATCATTTTTTTGCAAAGACGCTAGGTAAGAAACCTGCCTTTTGGCGGTCTTATCAAGAAAAAAAATCATTTAGAAAAGCTGATCATATCATTGCAGTTAGCCGGTTTGTTGGTGAAGAAACAAGGAATTTGTTGCGGTTGGGGAATCGTAAAATTGATGTTATTTACAACCCAATAAATGTTAAGAAGTTTTTTAGAGCAGATTCTCAAAAGGTTTTAAAGGGTAAACTGTTGTTTGTGGGGACTGTTTGTGAGAAGAAGGGTGTCCAACAATTAGTTGAAGCGATGCCTGAAATAGTTCGTAAACATCCTGAAGCCAGTTTAGATATTGTTGGTAGAGATTGGGTGGATCCTAAAACGAAAGAAAGCTATACGGAGTGGCTTAAAAATCATATACCTTTAGATGTAAAACATTGTGTGAACTTTGTTGGTGCAGTACCACATGATGAAATTCCAGTGTATATTGAACGAGCTGAAGTTTGTGTATGTCCATCCTTGATGGAATCTTTTGGATTGATGTGGGTTGAAATGCTTGCGATGGGAAAGCCTGTAGTTGGAAGTTCTGTTGGTCCAGCAAATGAATTATTTATACATGATGTAACGGGGTTCTTGGCAAACCCTTATTCTCCTTTTTCTATTGCCCAAAATGTAAATTCTATCCTTTCAAATCCTGAGAAGGCTAAGAAAATGGGAGAAAGGGCAAGAGAGGATGTCTTGAAACGTTTCAATTTAGATGTCCTAGTGATTCAAAATATTGAGGAGTTTCGACGTATTTGTGGAAAGTAGGTGAGGGCTATGAAGTTTTTGATTGTTGGGCATGCGATACATCGTAAGAATACAAAGGGCGAAGTCGGAGGATATGGCCCATATGTTAGGGAAATGAATTTGTGGTTCAAGCATGTGAATCAGGTTCGTGTGGTTGCGCCCTTTTCGGAGGAACCCTTCCAGTCAATTGATTTGGCTTATGATCACAGAAATTTAACTTTCGATGTTATTCCAGGACTTGATTTAACCTCAGTTCGAAAAATTCTTTTGAGTCTTTGTGTTTTACCAGTTGTTTTCTTTAAGGTTTTTAGGGGGATGTTCTGGGCGGATCACATACACTTGCGCTGTCCAGGAAATGTGGGCTTAGTGGGATGTATAGCGCAGGTATGTTTCCCCTTCAAAGTGAAAACGGCAAAGTATGCAGGGAACTGGGACTGGAACAGCCATCAGCCTTGGTCTTATCGATTGCAGCAAAGATTATTAAGAAATACTTTCCTGACTAAAAAAATGAAAGTGTTGGTATATGGGGAATGGCCTGACAAAAACAAAAATATTTTACCCTTCTTCACAGCGACATATCAGGAATCAGATAAGAAGCAAATGCAGGCTAGGAGTTTTGATGGTCTCATTCGCTTAGTTTTTGTGGGTAGTCTTAGTACAGGAAAACAACCTCTTCTTAGTGTTCAGGCAGTAAGAAGGTTGAGGGCAAAGGGCATAAATGTTAGCTTAGAACTTTTTGGAGAGGGACCTGAGCGTTCAAAGCTTGAAAAATTCATTTCTGAAAAAAACCTCGATGAGTTTGTATCCTTACGTGGGAATGTAGCTTCAGAGGAGGTCAAGAAAGCTTTCCAAAGAAGCCATTTCCTTTTGTTTATTTCTAAGTCGGAAGGCTGGCCAAAAGTAGTTGCAGAGTCGATGTTTTGGGGTTGCTTGCCTATTACTACTGCAGTCTCATGTGTGCCTTATATGGTTGGTAATGGTGATCGTGGTGAGCTTGTCCAGCCTCAAGTTGATGAGATTGTTGGAAGGGTTGTTGGATTGATTGAGGACTATCAGCTGTATGTTAAGAAGGTTGAGAACGCAATGGGATGGTCAAGGCAGTTTACGCTGGATTTCTTTGAGAAGGAAATAAAGGGTTTATTGTTATGAGGGTGTTACAGCTGATTGATTCACTTGCTGTGGGCGGTGCAGAAAGGGTTGCAGTGAATATTGCCAATGATCTCTCTCAAGTTAAGGGCGTAAAAAGTTTTCTTTGCTCAACTCGAGGAGGTGGTGGATTGCAGGAGGCTCTGTTTCCCGATGTGAAACAATTGATATTGGCAAAAAGGAGCTTCTATGACTGGAATAGCCTCTTCTGCCTAAAGGCTTTTGTGAAGGAGTATAATATGGATATTGTTCATGCACATTCCTCATCAGTTTTCTGGGCAGTGTTGTTAAGGATTTTTGTTCCCAAGTTAAAGGTAGTCTGGCACAACCACAACGGGAAAACTGTAGAGTTGCCTTTTAGTCAACAGTTTCCTCGTAAATTCTTTTCTCTTGGCCTTTCGGCTGTTTTGAGTGTGAATGAGAAACTGAACCAGTGGGCACAAGAGAAGTTGTTTGTTCCAGCCTCTCAAATGATATATTTGCCTAATTACCCAGCCCTTGGTAAAGGGGAACCATCATTTCCCCTACATGGGGTAGATGGTAAACGCGTAGTTATTTTGGCGAACTTGAGGGATCCCAAGAATCACCATATTTTGGTTCGAGCATTCAAGAAAGTAGTGGATTGGGATTCAGATTACACCCTGCATTGCTTTGGAAAGGCTGAAGGTGATAATTATCACCAGACTCTTTTGAGCTTGATTGAGGAGCTAAGGCTCGAGGATAATGTCTTTATTCATGGTATGCACCCAAATTCATTTCCTTACTTAAAGTGTTGTGATATTGGGGTGTTGGCATCCCATTATGAGGGGCTTCCCATGGCATTGCTGGAGTATGGATTGGCTGGTTTGCCGGTAATCTGTACTGAGGTAGGAGAATGCCCAAAAGTATTGGATGGTGGTAAGTTAGGAAAGTTAGTCCCACCTTCGGATGTGGTTGCTATGGAAGAGGCACTGTTGAATTTACTTAGCAATCAGGAACTGAGGAACAAGTTTTCAATTAGTTTCAAGGCCAAAGTGGCACAGGGGTATTCAAAAACTATGGTATTGCAAAGCCTTTTGGGGGTTTATCAAGGCCTTTGAGAAATGGTTGTTTGGGAATGGTTTATAGTCTTTGGTGCATTAAAAGGAAGAAATAATGTTTGCTTCAGGGAATTTGGGTGAGAGACGGAGGTTGAAATGGGTGGTTGGGCATCTAATATTGGGAGCGGTACTTTCAATTCTTCCAATATTAGGGGTTTTCTATTTTTTGGGAATTGTCTATTTTTCTCTTTCAGTTTTTAAGATGGAAAGGAAGGAAGGGGAGAAGATGACTATGATGTTTCTAGCTTATTTTGTGTCCTTTGAGTTGGCATTGAAGATTCTCAAAGTGCCACTTCCCTATGACGTTAGTAAGTATTATGTTATGGTTTACATGGTGGCAGTTCTATTGCACTTCAAGGGGTGGCAAGCTTTTTTTTCAACACCATTGACTTTGTTTATATTTTGTCTTTTGCCTGCATGTTTTTTGGTTGATTTTCCTGAAGGAGAGTTTCGTAGGCAATTTATGGCCACAGCAGGTGGACTTTTGTTGATTTATTTGCTTTCCATTTTTTGCTACCTATCCAAGCTATCACTTGATGATTTGTATTTTTTGCTTTTTTGCTTTGGGCTTCCTGTTATTGCAATTTCAGTTGTTCTCTTTTTAAAGACCCCTGATTTTTCTTCAATTAAGTTTACTACCGCCTCAAACTCGGCTACTTCTGGTGGTTTTGGACCTAACCAGGTATCAACAATTCTTGGTTTGGGAGTATATGCTGTTGGTGCTCTGATAATTATTGGAAGACCATTTTCTGGATATCGATGGCTAGATTTTTCTCTGTTCGGAATGATGGTATTTCGGAACCTAATTACTTTTTCAAGAGGAGGGTTTATTACCGCGGTTATTGGATTAATTATTATTTTAATTGGAGTGTTTGTTTTAGGCAGGAACCTTAAGCAAGTAAAGAAGCTTTTAGTTACGATGTTGGTCATTGGTGCTGTTTCGGGAATGGCATTTCAATACATTGATGGAGTTACAGGTGGATTGATTACTAACAGGTATGTTGGTAAAGACATTAAAGGCAATGAAAAGGAGGACATCACTTCAAACAGGGGAGAGATCATTGCGCATGAAATGGAGGGATTTTACCGTTATCCTGTCTTTGGAGTAGGGTTGGGTATGGGTAAGTATTTTAGAGTGGAGGAGCTAGGGCTCTATCTAACAAATACTCATAATGAAATTTCACGAATGGTTTCAGAACATGGGGTCTTCGGAATATTTGCTTTGTTGGTACTTTGTGCGACTAGCTTTAAGAGGATGAAACGAGGTGAAAGTTTAATGTTTTCTTTGTCTTTTCTAGCGATTGCCTTTTTAACAGTTAATCATTCGGCAATTCGTCTTGTTATGCCTACTTTTCTATTTGCGTTATCGAATTTAAAATTGGTTAGTGAAAATGACTAGTTGGCTAGATAGGTTGCAGCGTAAAGTTTCTGGGAAAAGATATTTTCCAGAAATTGATGGTTTAAGATTTTTGGCAATTTTCGGGGTGCTGCTGTTGCATTTTCAGACGCAGTTCGTCCGTGTTAGCCAAGGGATCTATGAGGAAATACCTGTGGGAAGTTGGCTTTATTGGCTTTGCTCTAAAGGTGGGGCAGGAGTTCCTTTGTTCTTTGCAATTAGTGGTTATGTACTTTACAAGCCTTTTCATTCCTCTTTTTTGGAGGGTAAGAATATTAAGTTATCCAAATATTTTTTGAAGAGGTTAGTGAGGATTGAGCCTCCTTATATAATTATCATGGTGGGGCTTTATCTCGCATACCCATTGTTTTTTGGTGGTGGGTTTTTAGATGAGCTTCCGCACCTACTTTTTGGGTTAGCTTATGTACACTTATTAGTTTACGGTGTTTGGAATCCAATTAATCCAGTTTCTTGGAGTTTGGAGGCTGAAGTTCAGTTTTATTTATTGGCTCCATTGATTTTCAAGATTGGAAAGTTATCATCCAGTGTTCGTGTTGTTGTTTGGACTCTCATAATTGTATTTGGGGTTCTATTAATTCGTGATCAATCAGTCTTTTTGAAGGAATACCACTTGGATAAATCATTAGTACGTTACCTCCATTATTTTATTGTTGGAGTATTCATTGTGGAGGTCCTAGATGAGGAAAAGGCAAGGTCTTATCTTTGGGATTTAGTCATGATTATTGGGTTTTATTTTTTCTTTCTATTTGAATGGCCTAGTAATGTATTGATAAAAGCACTTGGTGGTGATATCGCCTTAGGGGTATTTATGTATTCGGTCTTTAGGTCACGACTTGGTCATAAGTTATTTTCTGTGCGTTTGTTTACTGTTTTCGGAGGGATGTGTTATACAATATATTTAATTCATTATCCCTTTTACGTGTTTGTTATGAGTTTTTTAGTCATAAGAACTGGTGTGGGTTATTTTGTTGATTTTTTGGTGAATAGTTTTGTGTTTATACTATTGTTGGCACTTGTTTCAGTAGCTGTTTTTTGTTTGGTGGAAAGACCATTTATGAACTCAAGGCTTACTGATAAGTTGTTAAGTTGGTGGAATAACAAGCGGATTAATCCCAGGAAAAAAGCAATTCTAAATTAGTGTAAGGTATTGATAATGTTTTTTTGAAACATTAAAGTTTAGTTATGAATGATTCAAAGATAATTCTATATCTAGGAAACAAACTCCAAAAGCATGGTAAGAATCCTACAGGGGTTGAGTTCTTGGGTCGGTTATTAAAGGAAAGGTTTGAGGTGATATCAGCTTCTGATAAACTCAATCAATTTTTACGTGCTTTGGATATGCTCCGTGTTTTTTGGGGAATCAGGAACAAGGTGGATTATGTCTTTATTGATACGTATAGCACTTTGAATATTTATTATGCTTGGGTATTTGCCAAGCTTTCACAGTACTTTGAAATACCATATATTCCTTTATTGAGAGGTGGGGATTTACCAAGTAGGTTGGATAAAAGTACTAAACTTTGTGGATCAATATTCTCTCATTCATTGATGAATGTGGCTCCCTCTACCTATTTAGTAGAGGAATTTGAGAAAAGGGGGTATTCAGTCCAGCATATTCCTAATACCTTTGAACTTCATAAATATGACTTTAAGGAAAGGGATGTATTTGCTCCTAGATTGCTATATGTCAGGGCCTTTCAAAGAATTTATAATCCATTGATGGCTGCTGAAGTATTGGCTAACCTTGTTAAGGATTATCCGATGGCTGAATTATGTATGGTTGGCCCAGACAAGGATGGGTCAATGCATGAATTTAAACAACGCATTCAAGAGTTTGGCTTAGAAAATAACGTAAAGATTACAGGGCGTCTGCCAAAGGAAGAATGGTTGGACTTGGCTAAGGACTATGATATTTTTATTAATACTACAGATTTTGATAACACTCCAATGAGTGTTATGGAGGCTATGGCATTAGGGTTAGTCGTTGTAAGTACTAATGCTGGAGGGCTCCCTTATCTGATTGAAAACAATGTTGATGGTTTGCTTGTTCCTGTTGGAGATTCAAAGGGCATGGTACAAGCAATTTGTGGAGTGATTAATGATCCTTTTTTTTCGAAAAAAATGGTTCTGCAAGCCTTTGAAAAAGTTAGTAGCTTTGATTGGAATGTTGTAAAACATTCATGGTTTGATTTGTTGGAAAAGTAACTCAAGTCAAAGGGAGCAAATGAGTGACTTATGTAGTATATCTTAAATTTTATTGCTGTGAATGTCTATTCTAAATTACTTAAAAATATAGTTCTTCCTATTGGAGACTTAGTTAATCGTTCATCCTATAGAAAGGACCTTTTGAATATTCAAAAGGAAGTGGAGTGGAGTGAGGAAGCACTTGTTAAATTGGGGGAAAATAGGTTGGAGAAGATTTTGAGTTTTACTTCTACTTCGGTTCCTTATTACAAAAAAAAGGGCCTTTTAAGAAGAGACGATGAGAATATCTATGATTGGCTTGGTAGGTTTCCTATACTTAAAAAGAAAGATGTTGCTGAAAATCTTAATGAATTATTAACAGTACCCAAAAAGGGGCTTATTTCATATTCAAGTAGTGGGTCTTCAGGTAATCCTGGAACAGTTTACATGGATAAAAATGAACAGTCTCGAATTAGAGCTATTCAAACATTATGGTGGATGTGGGCTGGTTATGATTTAGGTAAGCCTATGGTTCAAATTGGGGCCACACCAAAAAGAGGGGTTCTGAAAGGAATGAAGGATTTTTTTTTCAGAACAAAATATATTTCTGCATTTGAACATACAAATGTTCAAATCCAAAAATTGTTTCATGAACTTGGGGAGAAGAACGGTTATTTTTTTGGAGGGTACGCATCTTCTCTTTTTAGTGTAGCGCAAATTGCGGAAAAAGAAGGCGTTAGTAATTTTCGATTTGATAGTGCTGTAAGTTGGGGGGATAAGTTATTTCCTCATTATAAAGCTAAGATTAAAGAAGTTTTTGGGGTCGAAGTTAAAGATACTTATGGCTGTAATGAAGGGCTATTGATAGCTGCTCAAAAAGATTTGGATTTTTATTATATAATGAGTCCTCATGTACATCTTGAATTAGTTAATTCTGATGGTCAACCTGTGCCTGATGGGGAACTAGGTCATGTGGTTGTTACTCGTTTAGATAACTACTCTATGCCTTTGGTCCGATACTGGAATGGTGATTTGGCAGTTAAGTTGCCTAGGAATCGTTATCCTCACCAACGAAATCTTAAATTGCCTTTATTGGAAAGAGTAGTCGGAAGGGAAACTGATATTGTGTTGACCCGGTCGGGACAAATACTGGTCGTACATTTTTTTACAGGGATATTCGAGTTTATTAAAGAGATTAAACAATTTCGTGTTATTCAAAGGAATTTGGATGGAATTGAAATTGAAATAATTTCTGGTAGGGGGTACTCAAAAGATATTCTAATAGGTTTGGAAAAGCAACTTTTGGAGTCCATTAGGGACAAAGGTTTTCAGATCAGATTTAAAGAAGTTGAAGAGATTATGCCAACAAAATCTGGAAAACCTCAATTAATCGAATCCTTGATTGATTTGAAGATATAATTCAATGAAACTGACTATAGTTGCAGGCGCACGCCCAAATTTCATGAAGATTGCCCCTATTACTCATGCTATTCAAAAGGCACAGAGTGAAGGGATTGATATTTCATTTCGTCTGGTGCACACAGGACAGCATTATGACAAAAAAATGAGTGGTGATTTTTTTGAACAGCTCAATATTCCTGAGCCTGACAATAATTTGGAGGTGGGTTCAGGAAGCCAGTCGGAACAAACGGCCAACATCATGGTCCGTTTTGAAAAAGAGCTTTTGGAGAACCCATGTGATGTGGTCTTGGTTGTTGGTGATGTAACCTCAACGATGGCATGTACCATTGTTGCCAAGAAATTGGGAATCAAGGTTGCCCATGTGGAGGCTGGTATCAGATCGTTTGATATGTCCATGCCTGAGGAAGTAAATCGTTTAGTAACAGATTCTATCACCGATTATTTCTTCACAACTTCTGAGGTAGCCAATGACAACCTAAAAAAGGCTGGTGTTGAAGAGGGGATTTTCTTTGTGGGGAATACCATGATTGATACTCTCAATGCAAATCTTGGTAAGTTGGAACGTCCAGAGGTTCTTTCTGAGAATGCCATTGAAGACAAAGAGTATCTTTTGTTGACGATGCACCGACCTGCCAATGTTGACGCTGAGGAGAAGTTGGCTACCACATTGAATGAGATTGCTCGTTGCAGTCAAGGTAAGAAGGTTGTTTTTCCAATTCACCCACGTACCCGAAAAGTATTGGAGGGGCTTTCTCTTTCGTTAGACAATTTTGTTTTCTGTGAAGCCTTGGGCTATCAACAGTTTATCTATTTGGTCAAAAATGCCTTTGGTATTTTGACCGATTCAGGAGGTATTCAAGAAGAGTCAACGGTTCTTGGTGTGCCATGTCTAACACTTCGTGATAATACTGAGCGTCCTGAAACTTGTACTGTAGGCACCAATGAATTGATTGGTACCAACCCAGCGAATATTGCTCCTGCAATGGAACTATTGATGGCTGGGAAATGGAAAAATGGAGGCGTACCGGAATTGTGGGATGGTAAGTCTGCCGAACGAATTGTGAGTAAGCTGATTGAGTTGCACGTACCTTGCGAGCAACCTTCTTGAGTCTAATGAAGATTTTATACTTCTATCAATATTTTGCCACTCCCAAGGGTTCTTGGGGAACTCGAGTTTATGAGTTTGCCAAAAACTGGGTGGACGAGGGGCATGAGGTGACGGTTGTTTCCAGTATTTATGCCAAGTCTGATCTTCAAGCTGAAAAGTTGATT
Source organism: Bacteroidia bacterium (assembly GCA_030431525.1). Taxonomy (GTDB): domain Bacteria; phylum Bacteroidota; class Bacteroidia; order Cytophagales; family JAAEPT01; genus JAUIJC01. Next base: position 41,423 of record JAUIJC010000006.1, read on the forward strand.
GAGGATCAGGTATTTGATGGTATCAACGTGAAGGTCATAAACGTTCGGGTTGACAATAAGCAACCTGTTTGGAAACGTATCTGGACCTTTGTGGCTTATAGCTTTCTTTCCTGTTGGTATGCCTTGACCATGAAGGCGGATGTTGTGGTGGCCAGTTCAGGTCCCATTACAGCTGGATTACCTGGCTTGGTCGCCCGTTATTTACGTGGAAGGAAGTTTGTTTTTGAGGTCAGAGATTTATGGCCAGAGGGCGCTATCGAACTTGGCATTATCAAGAATTCCTTCGTTTCTAAATTAGCTTATTGGTTTGAAAAGCGTTGTTACAAGGCTTCTCGATTGGTGGTTTCTCTTTCACCTGGAATGCGGGATAATATCTTAAAAAGGTATCCTTGGGCCAATGTGATTTCTGTTCCCAACTCAGCCAATATTTTCCTGTTCTCAGAGAAGAAGTCGACTGATGTTCTTCCTTCGATTTACAAGGATAAAAAAGTAGCCATTTACACTGGTAACATTGGAATGGTGAACAATTCTGACCTTCTATTCAGGGCAGCTGCTCGCCTTAAGGAAATCGGCAGGAACGATATTGCCATTGTCATGGTAGGGGAAGGTCAGCAAAAACAAGAATTGCTTGACAAGTCTCAGGAGCTCGACAACTTTACGATTCTTGATTTGATGCCAAAAGATAGATTGGTGGCATTGGTTCAAAATTCTTTAGCATCCTTGGTTCCCTTGAAAGGTTCTCCAGTACTTGATACCTCTTCTCCAAACAAATTGTTTGAGTCCTTGGCTGCTGGTGTTCCAGTGATTCAGACCACTGGAGGTTGGATTAAAGATTTTCTTGATGAAGAGAAATGTGGTGTTACTGTAGATGCTTCGGATGAGGACCAATTGGTAGAACAACTTATTTACTTGGCTGATAACCCTGAGGCTGTAAAGCGGATGGGAGAAAGAGGAAAAAAGGTTGCTGCCGAGAAATTTGATAAAGATTTTCTTTCCGAGGAAATGTTATCAGGAATTGAAGAGGTGCATTCTTCCTAAGAAAAGTTCTTTCAATAATTGATAAGCCACCCATAAAGGGTGGCTTTTTCTTTTTCCTGATGATCGGCTTTGTATTTTTATAACATGATTCCTTCAATTCCCATGGTTGACCTAAAGGGTCAATACCAAAAAATAAAACCTGAGGTTGACGCGGCCATCCAACAGGTGATTGACACCACTGCCTTTATCAATGGACAGCCAGTAAAGGATTTTGCTGTTGAGTTGGCTAATTATCTGAATGTTAGTAAGGTGGTTCCATGTGGTAATGGAACAGATGCCTTGCAACTGGCATTCATGGCCCTCGGATTGCAGCCTGAGGATGAGGTTTTGGTGCCATCTCATACTTATGTGGCTACAGCGGAGGCGATTGCCTTACTTCGATTGAAACCTATTTTCGTGGATGTAGATCCAGCAACTTTTACCATTGATGTTTCCCAATTGGAAAAGTTGGTAGGCCCAAAAACCAAGGCTATTGTTCCGGTGCATCTCTATGGGCAATGTGCGGATATGGAGTCCATTTTGGCCTTTGCTAAAAAACATGGGCTAAAGGTGATTGAGGATACTGCTCAAGCTATTGGTGCGGATTACACCTTTTCCGATGGAACAGTAAAGAAGGCTGGAACCATAGGGGATATAGGTTGTACCTCATTCTTCCCATCGAAGAACTTGGGTTGCTTTGGCGATGGGGGAGCGATGATTGTCAATGATGAAGATTTGGCGGAGGCTTGTCGTTTGGCTGCTAACCATGGACAAACCATAAAGTATCATCATGATGTGATTGGGTGCAATTCCCGCTTGGATACCATTCAGGCTGCCGTTCTTCGGGTAAAGTTAAAGCACTTGGATGAGTACAACGCAGCACGTCAACAAGTTGCCAAGCGTTATGATGAGGCGTTTAAGGATAACGGATATCTTAAAGTTCCTGTTCGTGAGCCGAAATCAACCCATGTATTTCATCAGTATACTTTGTGTGTTGAGGGAATCGACCGTGATGCATTGAAGGAAAAGCTTGCTGAAAAGGGGGTTCCAAGCATGGTTTATTATCCTGTTCCTCTCCATTTTCAAAAGGCCTATGCTCAGCATGGAAATGGGAAAGGGTCAATGCCTGTGACTGAGAAATTATCTGAGGTTGTGATTTCGCTTCCAATACATACGGAGATGGAAGCTGATCAGCAAGAATACATTATTGAGTCTGTTTTGAAATCTGTTTTGGAGCTGTCCTAAGCTTCGTTTTTATATGAAGAATTTTGCATTGATTGGTGCTGCGGGGTATATCGCCCCAAGGCACATGAAAGCCATAAAGGATACGGGAAATAATTTGGTGGCTGCGCTCGATAAGTTTGACAGTGTTGGCATTATTGACAGCCATTTTCCCAATGCTGATTTTTTTGTTGAATTTGAGCGTTTTGACCGTCACATTGATAAGCTGCGTAGGTCTGGAAAGCCTGTGGATTATGTCAGCATCTGTTCTCCAAATTACCTTCATGATGCGCACATGCGTTTTGGCTTGCGGAATGGTGCGGATGTAATCTGTGAAAAGCCTTTGGTGCTCAATCCTTGGAACATTGACGGGTTGGCTGAGATTGAGAAGGAAACAGGTAAAAACATCTACAACATTCTTCAGCTTAGGGTACACCCAAGTATTATCGCACTGAAGGAGAAAATTGCCAATGGTCCTAAGGACAAGATTTACGATGTGGATCTGACTTACTTGACTTCACGTGGCCATTGGTACTACACTTCGTGGAAGGGCGATTTGACAAAATCAGGTGGAATCGCGACCAATATCGGGGTGCATTTTTACGACATGCTCACATGGATCTTTGGGGATGTAAAGGAAAACGTGGTTCACGTTCATACCCATGACCGTGCTGCAGGATACTTGCAGTTGGAAAAGGCAAGAGTCCGTTGGTTCTTGAGCATCAATTATGATATGATTCCTGACGAGATTAAGGAGACAGGAATGCGAACATATCGTTCAATTACTGTTGAAGGTGAGGAGATTGAGTTTAGCGGAGGCTTCACTGATTTGCACACCACCAGCTATGATGAAATCTTGAAGGGGAATGGCTATGGATTGATGGAGGCGAAGAATGCCATCGAGATTGTCCATGAGATACGAAATGCCACTCCGAAGGGCTTGGTAGGGGAGTATCATCCATTTGCTAAGAAACCATTGGCACCTCATCCATTTGGATGATTGTAAAATGATTTAAACAGAAAAGGCTCAAATCCACATTGGATTTGAGCCTTTTCTGTTTGGTAGATAAATGGAACTTAATCCATCACGGTGAGCTTGAAGTTCAGTTTTTGGGAAATGTCCTTCAATCGGCCCAATTCCTTTTCAGTCACAAAGCTTAGAGAAAGTCCTGTTTTTCCTCCACGTGCTGTACGACCGCTTCGGTGCGTATAGAACTCTACTTTTTCTGGAAGCTGGAAATGGAGCACAAAGGCCAAGTCCTGTACGTCAATGCCACGTGCGGCAATATCCGTTGCAACCAGGATTTGAAGGCTTTCATTTTTAAAGGCCCGCATCACCTTGTCCCTTTCCTTTTGGTTCATGTCGCCTTGGATGGCGTCAGCAGTGATGTTTCGGCTCGCCAACTGTTTGGCCAAACGCTTCGCCTGAGATTTTAAACGACAGAAAATTACACCACGTCCATCTTCTTGAGAGCGAATGAAACGCATGATGCTCTCTGTCTTTTGCTCCTCGCTAGTGCATTCAAAGTAGCGGTGCTCGATGTTTTGGTTGATCTGGTTATCCTTGTCAGCCCTGATGTGCAAGGCATCTTGGGCCATATTGGTTTTAATCAATTCCAAAACGCCGTTAGGCATGGTAGCAGAGAAAAGCCAAACGCTACGCTGTGGTTTAGGGATCAGTTTGAGGATTTTCTCCATGTCCTTACGGAATCCCATGTTGAGCATCTCATCAGCTTCATCCAAAACGACTTGCTTCACGTTTTCAAGGTCAATAACCTTTTTCTCAACCAATTCCATCAAACGACCAGGCGTGGCTACAATGATGTGCGTTGGGCGACTCAAACGTCTTTTTTGTTCGTTGATTGGAGCACCACCATATACAGCCTCTACAAAAATTTTATCCGTGTATTTCGTGAAACGGAAAAGTTGTTTGGCGATTTGCTGACACAATTCCCGCGTAGGGGCGAGTATCAGGGATTGAATGACCTTATGGTTAGGGTTGGTCCGTTGGATAACTGGAACCCCGAAAGCGGCAGTTTTTCCAGTGCCCGTTTGGGCCATGCCCACCAAATCGCGGTCGGAGTTAAGTAATTGTGGAATCGTTTGGAGCTGAATCGTTGTCGGCTCGATGATGCCAAGTTCCTTTAACCCTTTGACGATGTCTTTGCGAACCCCTAAATCTTTAAAATTTCCCACGGCCGTGTCCCTAATAAATAGTTGAATGTCTTGGATGCAAAATTACATCGGCAACGGATGGAAACCTAAAAAGGGGGAGAGGCGATTTTCTTAATAGACCAAAACTTTTCTGTAAGCCTTTTGGCCATCTGAAAACTCCAGCGTCAGAAGGTAGGTCCCGTTTTCCAAATCGGATAGGTCTAATGGCTGAGTAGAAGGAGTCAACGTCTGAATGAGTTGCCCCATATTGGTGCTGAGATTTATCTGGAGGATTTCAGCACCGCTTTCAATATAAAGTAACCCATTTGTGGGGTTTGGATAAACCAATGGCAAGTTGTCAACGGCAGGATGGGTTGCCTTTAGTCGGATGACTTGGGCTTGGTAAGTAACATCCTCATTGTACTGTTTTCCGCAAAGGATAAGATCTTGTGTTTGCGGGTCAATTACAGCTCTTGTGCAACCTGATTCGTTTCTTTCATCCAGTTTCAAACTGAATAGACCACTATCCCCAAAGGAGTTCTCAAGCTTGAAGTCTTGGTCAATTTCTAAAATCAAAAGTTCCTCGGAATAGGATAGATAGAACAGGTAGTTTTCAATTGGAATTCGTCTGCCAATCAAAAAGATTCTTTCCTCTGAAAAGAGAATTTCCGAAAGGATATCTGCATAATCTTCAAAAGGAAAATTATGACTGCTAAGGGTTTCGCTCTCTATTTTTATAATTGAAAAATGCTGATCGCCGTCTTCAAAGGATTGAATTAAAAATGCATCCCTGTTGGGCATTGGATAAATCTTACCCAAGGATGAAACATGCAATGAATCAGGTAGTAGGAGAATTCCAGTGTCAAAAAAGCTTGAATCCAATGCTCCGTTTTCATTGATTTGGGCGATGAACGGTTGGAAGTTAAAACCATCCGCGATTCTTCCAGAGATTAAATATTTGCCATTCGAGGTAATGGCCACATCTCCAGCATCGCCACCGACCACGTGAGCAACACGTTGTTCAAAAGTGTGAAGGTCAATCGGGGTGGATGAAAATACAAGTTGTCCCGTACCACCAAAGGTTGAATCAATTTCACCATCGGGAGTAAGTCGGGTCAATGCAGGAAAAGCGCTGTATTCATCGTTGGGGTTGACGGTTAGTCCCAAAACAATGATTCGGCCTTGTTGGTCTATGGCCATCGAGAAGCCAGTCGAGGATACCCCGAAGTATTCAATGATTTTTTTGCCTTGATCACCAAAGGTGGTGTCAATGTTCCCGTCAAAAAAGTGTGCTTCTACGATGATGTCAGACGAGTTTTCAGAGGCCTTTTTTATGGCATTGCCTAATAAAAGAATTCTGGAATTTACCACTTCAATATCCTTCCCCTCAGAGTCTTCATATCCTTCAAAATCGAAGATCAACTGGCCATTTTGGCCAAAATCATCCATTAATTCACCTGAGTCATTTAGCCTTGTCAGGTAGATATCATGCTCATAGCCTTCACCCGAATCCCCATAGGTATTGCTTAAGGTCAATGTGCCTCCTTCTGGGTGGATGATGGTTTTTATGCCATCGTGATATTCTCCATCTTCCATTAGCACCTTTCCCTCATTCCCAAAGTTTCCATCAAGGGCATATTGTCCCAAAGACGGAAATAAGAAGGAAATAAAACTAAGGAGGAAGAGGGTAAGGCGCATTGGAAAGAATATTACGGAGCGGGGAGCTCTTTGGCAGAGGAGAGTTCGATTGGAGAACCAGATTTCCCCAACTCCTAAGTTGACTTACTGTACAATCAATTGCGTGGAATAGGTGCCTTGTTCACCAACCACTTGCACGATGTAATTACCTGTTGCAAGTTTGCGTAGGTCAAGCTGGTGAATCATGGTATTCACATGGACCTTCTCAACTTGATAAGTGATGCCCATGCCATCGAGAATGCTAATTTCAACATTTTGTCCCATAAGGTTGGCCATTTGCAAACTTGAGAAGTCGGTAGCTGGGTTCGGATAGCTAATCAAAGCATTCCCTTGTTCCTCGTCTTCCACCGCCAAAACATCACCCGGAGTGAAGGTCTCGACAGGTTCGGAAACGGTGTTCAGTCCACGAGCATTCAGAATTGACTGATCTACTTTTCCGTAGAAAGCTTCTCCGATAAAATAGGGATAGGCGGGAGTCATGTCCGCATTGATGGTTGCGTAGTAGCAGTATGTGCCATTCGGATATTCTGGCGTTACAGCGAATCGACCATTGTACTCATCCAAATGTCCTGCGCCAGATTGATAGTAATAGTCTTCGTAGAAAGCACCCAATGGATAGGTTTTACCGTTCACTGTTTCATCCACGTCCGGTCCTTGCAAATCCTGAGGAAGGTCTTGAGGGTCATTCTCATTCAAGCGAGTACGCTTGCCATTAGGGTAGGAGCGGGTCACATATGAGCTTTGAATGCGTACAATTTCACCGGTACCGTCAGTATTTTCATAGCCATATGGGCCGTAAATCGGGTAACCGTCAATGGCAAATCCAATCAATGGAGAGTGTTTCGATGCATCCAAAGTCATGAGTCCTTCCGCAGGGTAATCCACACAGACGTCAGTTGCCACGGTCATAGCATCGCTTGATGGTACAATATGGTGGTGGTATGCGCCTTGTTGTTGTGGGTGTCCGCCTCCACAATCTTGTCCCTCCAACTCCATGATGCCGGCATTTCGTTGCCAAAGTTGTTGAGGACCAGAGGAGATATAGTACTGGTCATCTGAAGGATCATAGATAGGTGTGCCATCAACCAAAACCCCAATAGCCATGGCGTCAAAAGTGGTTTTTGTGCCAGTTTCTTCCTGTGGGTTACGTGGGATTTTCCAAGTGTATCCTTGGTCAGAGGCTTGCGAAGGGTTTCCGTCCAAGTATGGGCCAACTTGATATTCAGGAAGACCTGTGGCTTGCACGTAGACGTAGTTGTTGGAGTATTGGACAAGCTGAACATTCACCTCATCATTTGTTTCTACCGTGTTGGCACCAACAGTGTCTTTTTTGTTGATGATCAGTTCATAACGGGAGTGTGTTTTTCCTTCCGTATTCTGAATCCAAGAGGTAACCTCTGGAGCTTGGTTTTGGGCTTGCGCCAAAAGGCAGGATGCCAATCCAAAAAGAGTGAGTGATTTTTTAATCATAAAATGAAACTTTAGTGAAGTCATTAGGAAAACAGTGTATCAAGCGAATACCCTACCTATGTGTAATAAAAACAAAAACGGTTGAAGAAAACTTTCCTCAACCGTTTGGGTAATCGTATTAATTGGTGCTCAGACCTTCATTATGGAATCCATTTGATGTCTCTAAAGTTTGGCTTCCGTTTTTCAAGGAAGGCGTTACGTCCTTCTTTCGCCTCTTCTGTCATGTAAGCCAATCGGGTGGCCTCACCAGCAAATACTTGTTGGCCTACCATGCCGTCGTCCGTAAGGTTCATGGCAAACTTGAGCATTTTGATAGAGGTAGGGGATTTCTCCAAAATCTCTTGAGCCCATTGATAGGCGGTGTCCTCCAGCTCATCGTGTGGAATAACAGCGTTTACCATGCCCATTTCATAAGCGTCCTGAGCGGAATAGTTTCTTCCTAAGAAGAAAATTTCACGGGCTTTTTTCTGTCCCACCATTTTAGCCAAGTAAGCCGATCCGTAGCCAGCGTCAAAGCTGGTTACATCAGCATCGGTTTGCTTGAAGATGGCGTGCTCCTTACTCGCCAAAGTCAAGTCACATACAACATGAAGGCTGTGTCCGCCACCTACTGCCCATCCTGGAACCACGGCAATCACAACCTTTGGCATAAAGCGAATCAGGCGCTGAACTTCCAAAATGTTCAATCGGTGCATACCGTCCTGACCGACATACCCTTGGTGGCCACGTGCTTTTTGATCCCCACCACTGCAAAATGAATAAATGCCGTCTTTTGGTGAAGGACCTTCAGCAGATAACAGCACTACACCAATGGAAGTATCCTCATGAGCGTCATGAAAAGCATCCAATAGTTCACTGGTGGTATTTGGGCGGAAGGCGTTGCGTACCTCTGGGCGGTTGAAAGCAATTCGTGCTACGCCATTACATTTTTTATAGGTGATGTCCTCGTATTCCTTGACAGTTTTCCAGTCTATCGTGCTCATGAGAAAAGGTGATTCGTTGAAAATTTCCCATGAAATTAGTCCTTTTGGAGACTGAAAAAAAGCGGATAAGCCGTGGCCTATCCGCTTTATAAGGAACAAGGTGTTCCAATTAGTTATTTGTCGGCGTGTTCAGCGTTTCTATCACCTTTTCCAGAGAGAAACTTGCTGCTTTTTGCCTTGGTGGATACTTCTTGAAAGTTTCAAGGAAATTCGCCACGTATGCTTGAGCAGGTACGATAATATAGGCATGATCCAACCACCAGTCGTAGTAAGTGTTTGAAGTGATGTTCGCCTTTTCGAATGGGTCTCTCCTCAAGTTGAAAACCAATGGGATTCGAAGAGGTACAAAAGGTTCTGCCCAGATTTGCAACGTTCCTTTCACTCGTTGTTCCATGAAAACTAATTTCCAATCCTTAAAGCGAAGGGCAGAGATGTCACCATCATCCGTGAAATAGAAGATTTCCTTCCTTGGCGATTCCTCTGTTTGGCCAGTGAGTAGTGGGAGGATGTTGTATCCATCCAGATGGACCTTGTATTTTCTCTTATTGACCTTTGACCCTTTAAGGAGTTCCTCAGTTAAGTTTTCATTTCCAGCAAGTGCAGCAAATGTGGGCATCCAATCCATGTGATGCACAATTTCATTGGTAACTGTGCCAGGTTGAATTTTTCCTGGAAAGCGTACGGCAGCAGGTACTCGCCATCCGCCTTCCCAGTTTGTGTTTTTTTCACTTCTGAAGGGAGTGGTTCCAGCATCTGGCCAAGTGTTAACATGAGGACCATTGTCAGTACTGTAGAAGACCATGGTATTCTCTGCAATGCCCAGTTCATCAAGAAGTTTGAGGAATTTTCCAATGTGCATATCATGCTCTACCATGCCATCGCCATACTCATCCTGCCCGGAAATTCCTCGGTTTTCGGCTTTCACATGCGTTCGGAAGTGCATTCGTGTTCCATTCCACCAAACAAAGAAGGGCTTGCCAGCACTCACTTGTTCACGGATAAATCGAATGGCCGCATCAGACGTTTCATCGTCAATGGTTTCCATTCGTTTTTTGGTTAGTGGTCCGGTATCTTCAATGCGTCCATCTGCATAGGAGTGGATCACACCTCTTGGGCCAAATTTTTTGCGGAACTCAGGGTCCTTAGGGTAATCCTCGTTTTCTGGCTCTTCTTCGGCATTTAGGTGATAAAGGTTTCCAAAGAATTCATCAAAGCCATGATTTGTTGGCAAGTGCTCATCACGGTCGCCTAAATGGTTTTTGCCGAACTGTCCTGTGGCGTAACCCATAGGTTTAAGTATTTCAGCAATGGTTGGGTCTTCCTCACTTAAGCCTTCTTTAGCTCCAGGCATTCCAACTTTACTAAGACCAGTTCGGAATACACTTTGGCCAGTGATGAATGATGAACGACCTGCTGTACAGCTTTGCTCTCCGTAATAATCCGTGAAGGTCATTCCTTCTTCATGGATACGGTCAATGTTTGGGGTCTCGTAGCCCATCATACCACGGTTGTTGTGGCTGATGTTCCAATAGCCAATATCATCACCCCATAGGACAAGTATATTTGGCTTTTTCTCTTCATTTTGAGCCCAACTTGATGCCGTAATTAATACGGTCATCAGGGCAAGAATCATCTTTCTCATAATTCAGTATCATTTTGAAGATGGTGGTGTGTCCGATACACATCGGAAACCGATATGTGACATGCCGCTGTCGAAGGCTGTTCCAACTCGTGCGGAAGGTCGGTAGCTTGCGCAATAGGAATCACTACAAAGGAAAGAGCCTCCCTTGGTCACTCTTTCTTTTGCATAGGGATTGTCGGGAGCCCAACTTTTTTGGGGGCCTTGTGGATTGGCAGTTTCTTTTGTGTCGCAACGTACTTTGTAGAGGCTGGCATCATACCAATCGGAGCACCATTCCCATACATTTCCTGCCATGTCATGGAGTCCATATCCATTAGGAGGATAATTCCCCACTGGAGCAGTTCCAGCGTAGCCATCCTTTTTGGTATTCTCATGTGGGAAGTTACCTGTCCATATATTGGCTTTTGTATGGTCAATCCCATCATTACCCCAGGTATTGATATTCTTTTTTAACCCACCACGTGCCGCATATTCCCATTCAGCTTCGGTTGGGAGACGTTTTCCTGCCCATTTGGCGTAGGCCATGGCATCTTCATAGGAAATATGGACTACGGGGTGGTTTTCTCTGCCTTCGATTGAACTTTCAGGTCCTTCTGGACGACGCCAGTTTGCACCTTTGACCCATTTCCACCAGCGGTTCATATCGTTGAGTGGAATAGCATGATTGGGTGGAGAGAAGACTAATGAGCCAGGTTGAAGGTCTTCTTCGGGCGGTTTGGGTGTATTGGGGGGTACTTGTTTTTTAAGCTCTTCCCAATCGACTGGACGTTCAGCAACGGTTGTATATCCTGTGGCTTGCACAAAAGCCATGTATTGGGCATTCGTTACTTCCTTGGTATCCATCCAAAAGCCTTTGATTTTTACCTGATGTACAGGTTGTTCAGTAGGCCAAGAAAGAGGATCCGTACTTCCCATTTGAAAGGAGCCTCCATCAATCCAAACCATTTCGTTGTTGGGGTCTTGTGATTTTTCCTCAAAGGGAGTACTTGTACTTTCCGCTTCGGCTGGGTTCTTTTCCAGTAACCAGCTCATAAAGGCAATAGTGGAGGCCAAGAAAATAAAGAAGGAGTTGGTTGGTTTTGCTCGCATGCCAAACAGTTTGGTGAAACTCTTTTTGCTTACGTTAATTGACGTCTAAGGCTTCAAAAAGCTCGGTGAAGTGAGAGTTTACTTGGATGGAGGGTTTTGTTCTTGGGAGGAGTGATTGTCAGGAAATACCGTTTTGAAATCATTTCTCATGCTGACCATTAGCCAATCCCATTTTTCAGCTTCCTTAAACCCTTGTTTTAATTGGCCAATTGAGGAGAGACTGTCGTAGGCATATTCTCGGTCAGCATCATCATGATGAAGGATAATACCCATGCCGGTAGCAAATTGAAGCATCTGAATATCTCCGTCTGAGTTTCCTACAGCAAGAAGCGGTCGTTGACCAATGGTACGATAGAGGTTTACAGGTTTACCTTCCTTATCATCAATTGGAGGAACAATTTCAGCTTGGCGGATAAGCTTAGCTTCACCTGAAGTGGAGTCAAATTCAAAAGTGGCTTGCATGGTGGTACCAATCACTCGATCAGCAGGAATCCCATATATATCTTCTGAAAAGGCACGAATAAAATCCCTTCCGCCACCACTGACAATGAATACCTTAAACTCATTTTTATGGAGAAGGTCAATCAGTTCCAGCATTGGCTGATAGACCATTTGAATAAGCAGTTTCTCCCGTTCTGGATGGTGAAAGGTTTGAAGGAATTCTTTGGCGTCTTTTGTGAATTCCTCTTGAGTCATGCCTGCGTGGGTAGCTCCCACAATGGTCATGATATCCTGCATGGAGAACTTGGCCATGCTTTCTTTGTCATGTTCCAGGACAGCTTGGAATGGCATTTTCCCTTTCCATTCTGGATGTTGGTCGGCCTTTTTTTGTACTTGGTCAAGAGCAAAAAGTAGTTGGAAGTAAACAGGCTGTTCACACCACAGCGTACCGTCATTATCAAAGACCGCAATTCGGTCCTCTGGGGGAACGAAGGAGGTTTTTTGGGGATCGGTGCTTAGCGCAATGAAATCGAGGATTCTCGTTTTTGCGGAATCATCTTTCCATGAGGGCAATTGATCAGTATCCTTCTCTGTTGGTGTTTCGGTTTGAGGCTTATTGGATTGCTCTGTGTTGGTACACGAATGGACAAGAAAGGAGAGGGAAAGGAAAATGGGTAGGAATAACCAATGATTCAGTCGTCTCATCGCACAAAGGAAGGTTGCCTGATATTCCTCTTTACGGGGTGTGGTAGAGATGTGCCGGAAATGGGAGCGTGGAATGTGAAAATTTCCAACAATGGGAGCTATTCAAAAAAGGGCAAAAAAAAATGCTGTCCCAAAATGGAACAGCATTGAATGCTTTTAATTGGGGATACCAATTAATTAGGCGTTCTGCTTAACGTTAACGGCGTTGAGCCCTTTACGTCCTTCAACAAGTTCAAAGGTTACGGTGTCACCTTCCTTGATCTCGTCGATCAAGCCAGTAACGTGTACAAAAAACTCTTGTTGAGATTCATCGTCCTTGATGAAACCATAACCTTTGGTTTCATTGAAGAACTTTACTGTTCCAGTTTGCATTGGTATTGAATTATGATTTAGTCTAAAGGTAGGGGTAAAAAACTCTATTCCAACCCTTTTTACTGAGTTTATTTTAAAAACTTCTTTCAAACCCAATCAGATAGCGCCAGGCGAAATTTTTTTCCAATGAATCATCCAAAACAAAGAAGGGCATATCGAAGCGAATGGTGAACGGTTCCCAGCGTAAGTGTCTGTCCCACTTGATTTTGAGGGAGGAGCCAATTCCAGCGTCAGCTTTCACTGGACTGAGCGACTCTTCGTTTTCAGAATCGATACTATATATGGTGCCGACATCCCCAAAAAGGTAGGTGTTCAATTCAAAGTGCTCTCGAAGGAATTGGTCTTTAAAGGACACGAATCTGTTGAAGTCAATCTCCACATTTGCCGAAAGGCCGGAGTTGCCAATTAGGTTGTTGCCTGTGGTCACCACACTTGGGAAGAAACTATAACCTCTCAGGTTCAAACCACCTCCATAATGGACATGACCGTCCTCTGCCCAACTGCGAGCAAGGAATCCACGAGCCCGCATGAATTTGTTGTTATCCATTTGCTCGGGATTGGTACCATTTAAATAGAGGTACGATTCCAAGGCGGGTGTCCCAAAGCCCAGACGACCATAAACACGGGTACGAATATCAAGTTTCCCCCATTTTTTCTGGTGTTTCAATTCACCTTCTAAATAGGAACCCGTCACATCAGCGAAGAATCCAGGGGTTCTGAGGTTGATACGCCAATCCTGGATACCCCAATGTCGTCGGATATGACGCTTGATGCCCACATCCAAGGTGTTGTTAAATACGCCCAAGGACCAATATTCAGGGTAAAGCAAGTATTCCGCATCCGAGCTGTCCGATCGATAGCGCAATCCAAGGTTTAGGTAAATACTGGTCAAGTCGGGGTTCCGTTGGTCTTGGGGTTTGAATTGCTTTTCAAGCTCCAAATAGCCCTTGAACAAACCAGTGTTGTAGCTGAAATACTGACTGAAATAGGTTTTAGGTGCAAGCTTTCGCAATTGCGACTTGTGCCACAATTCTACCGAGATGCGGTTATAGTCATCTTCAAGTGCATCCGGAGTTTCGTACTGTCCTAGTTTTGTGTTGAACCAAACAGTTCCTTTATAGAATCCAGTTTCCTGAAAGTAATTGCCTTGAGCCGTAATGCCTGCCTGAATACCGTCATAGCCATTGTACCACAGGTTAGGCCCGATGAAATCCTCAGGAGCATACCAATAGGCCAAATTTTTTGTGGCATGATCCAGCTCCAAACTGTGAACACCTTTCCACTTGTTATCCCTTATATCGACGTCAGCTAAATAATGTTTCGGGTCGATTTCGATATTCTGGATTTTTCCTGAAATAGGAATTTTAACTGTGTGCGTTGGATTGATATTGTCCCAGCCGTACCATTTAGGGAGTACCGTCGCTTCCGTTTCCTTCTCAAACCAAGTATTTGGAATATGATAGTTTAATGTATCACCGTCTTCCGTGTACACCGAAAAATCAATGGGCATCTGCATGTCACCCTTGCGCTCAAAAGTGATGGCATATCCATCCTTTTCCCGTTTTACCTTCTTAATAGCGTAATCTATGGACTTCGTGGTCTCAATCCATTGGTCAAAAAACCAGTTCAAATCGACCTTGGTGTATTCAATGATACTTTGGCGAAAATCCTCAGGATAAGGGTGCGCCATTTTCCATTGGTCGAAATAATGTTTCATGGTCTTTTGGAAAAGCTCCTCACCCAAAACATAGCGCAGGTTATAAAGCATCACACCAGTCTTATAATAGACCAATCCATAACCACCGCCATGACGAACAGCTCCTCGAAAACCTGATGAATGCGTGTTCAAAGGGAAGTCATAACCTTGGTGAACGGCTTTCAAATACGGATAGTACAAACGGCCATAGCGGTTGCACCAAGGGTAGAGGTGTTTTCTATAATAGGTGGAAGGAGAATATTCATTGACCTCGCCGTCAATTTTGTCCAAGCTCCACACCGTTAGAAACTGAGTAAAACCCTCGTCCATCATGGCCCGATAGGTTTCGTTGGATCCTACCATGCCATAAAACCACATGTGGCCTACCTCATGGGCAAGCAAACCTTTATGCCCTGGAAAAGTATGGCTATCCAAAGTGAGCATTGGATATTCCATACCATCCTCGGCATCGGCGATAATGATTTTCGGCCAAGCGTACATGCCGAAATCCTCTGAATAAACTTGGATGACCTTTTTGGTGAATTCTCCAGATTGTTGCCAACCATGAGCATTGGGTTCACGGACAAGGGTTACGACCTTGATGCCTTTCCATTCTACCTCGCCAATGCGGTAGGTGGGATCGGCGGTAAATGCAAAGTTGTGGACATTCTCAGCGTGGAATTTCCAAGTTTTGGTGGAATCTGGAATCCGTGGGACAATGGTAGAAATAGAGTCCGAACGTTTTGCAAAATGTTTGATATCCAGCTTTTCCCGAAGGCTGTCAGGCAAAACTTCCTGTCGATTTTGCAAGGTTCCCGTGGCGTCCACGATGTAGTCATTGGGAAAGGTGAGTTCCACATCCCAAGTGCCAAAGTCTGAGTAAAACTCCTTGTCCAAATGCTGTTCGGTGGTCCAGCCAAACTTTTGGTCATACATGCAAATGCTCGGATACCAATGGACTCCGTCAAAATGTTTTCGACCCCAAGAGTCAAACTGCTTCATGCGCCGGCGGATATCGCCGTTGTCAAAATAGGTTTTGAAGTCGATGGAAATGATGGTGTTCCTTTGTGGAAGCAGGGGACGGTTCAAGGTGATTTTTAGGATTGAAAAATCGTGAACCGTATCCACGGATTGCCCATCCACCGCAAGATTTTCAATGATCGTACAAAGCCCCTTTTTCTCATTCTCACCAAACTCCACCTTTTTATGGTTGTTTTCATACAGGCTGTGCATGTGGGAGCCTGGCTGAAAGGAGTTTTGATACAGGTGAAAATAAAGCTCCCGCAGGGTGTCTGGGGAGTTGTTGGTATAGATGAGTTCCAGTTTGGCGTCGATGAGATTCAGGGAATCATCGATTTCAGCCTTAATGGTATAATGCACGTCCTGTTGCCAATAGCCTGGACGCGGAGGCCTGTTTTTCCAATAATAGGGATTGTCGGATGACGATGTTTCTTGTTGTTGGCTAAACGCTAAAAAGGGAATTGAAAGAAGGATTGTCAGTAGAATTCGGGTCATTTGCGGACGAGTTGAAACTTTTTCCCAGGCATGGGGCGCACCAGGTTATAAAGTTCCAAATTTAGCAAAAGCGACGGGAGCTTGTGAATAGGAATTTGGCTCATGCGCGATAGTCTGTCCACATCCGTGGTGCCCTGTTTCGTAAGCACCTCCACAATGGCCCTTTCCTCGGGTTTTAGGCTGTCTGGAAATAGGATTTTCTCCTGCATGGTCTTGGACTCCTGCCAATGCCAGTTGAGGAAATGCTCCAGTTGTTCCACCGAGGTAAAGATGTTGGCCTTTTGTTGTTTGATCAATTCATTGCATCCCTGCGAGCATTCATCCGTAAGGCGTCCTGGTACGGCAAACACTTCCTTGTGGTAGGAAAAAGCGATTTCGGCAGTGATGACTGCCCCACCTTTCTTTTTGGCTTCCACCACAATTACGGCATCACTCATGCCTGCGATAATGCGGTTTCGCGCAGGAAAGTTGATGGCATTCGGCTTTTCGCCAAAGGGCTGTTCCGAGAGCAAACCACCGTGTTCCAGCATTTCCATGGCCGTATGTTGATGGGCTTTCGGATAAATCACATCCACACCGGAGCCCAACACCCCAAGGGTGGGGAGCCCATGTTTGAGGGCCGAACGGTGGGCCTCGATATCAATGCCATAGGCCAAACCGCTGACGATAAGCGGGGAATAATGGGCCAACTGCCCAATGATTTCCTGACAAACACCCTTGCCGTAGGCCGTTGCATTTCGAGTGCCCACAATGCTGATGGATCGCCGTTTGTTCAGGTTGCCATTCCCACGGGAATAGAGCAAACAAGGAGCGTCTTTAATATCCTGTAGGCGTGATGGATAATTTTTGTCGGTGTAAAACAGGAGCTTGACATCTTGTTTTTCAGCCTGTTCAATAATGGCTTGGGCGCGGTCCAGTGTGTGGTGGGAGGCAATGATTTCCGCGAGTTTTGTACCGATGCCTGGAACCTTCTGCAACTTTCCACGGCCTTCCTTGAACACTGCTTCGGCGGAACCACAATAGCTAATCAGTTGGCGGACCAACACAGGGCCCAAGTTTGGTAAAAGCGTAAGTGCTACTTCGTAAAGCATAAAAGTCTATCATTTTATATTGCCCCAATTCGGCCCACGGAAAAAACGATTTGGCCTTCGGGGTACATGATTTTTACGAGCAGAAACGGCAGAATGTTGATTTTGGGCTTTTTGGGGATGTTAGGGTAGGAGGAACCTTTTATCTTCGGGGGATGGGTTTTGGGGAGTGAATTGGTAGAATATAGTATTCGTGACTTCTAGTGAAATGATTTTTTTTGGAATAGAAATATTTGATGGAATCCCTTATGGTCCAATGTTATTAGATGAGAACACTCCATTAGAAGAACAATGGGAATTTCTGACAGAAGATATTGTATGTATTGATTATAAGCTTGAGGGAGGGTTTGAGTTTTGTATTGATGTTGGTTGGGTTAGTAATTCAGATAAAGGTTATTTTCTAATAAAGATTTTGGAAGGCCCAGTCACAGATGGAGGAGTGTTTTTCAACGATTGTTGTTGTGATATACAGCGCTTAAAAGTGAAAATATGTGAAGCAGTAGCTTTGATTCAGTCCATGAAAAAAATGGAAAAAAAAGAAATAATTAACTTTCAGATTCAATAGTTCTCCCCTAAGCATTTTTCATAAGTATCTGAGTAGGCGATCATTTTTAGAACACAAAAAAACAGCAAGTCTACCGAGGCTTGCTGTTCAATATTTTTAGAGCGAAATGGCTTAAAGCTGGTCGCGCAAATCAGAGAGGAAGGAGCGGATTTCCTTGAGCTTCTCGATGGCGCGCATGGATTTCTCAATGTTCTTGCGGTTGCCTTGGATGGCGTCGCGCGCACCATTCAGAGTGTAGCCCTTTTCCTTGACCAAGTGATAGACCAAGCGGATGCTGTCGATGTCGTCTTTGCTGAACATCCGATGCCCCTTTTTGCTCTTCTTGGGGCAAATGATATCAAACTCTTCCTCCCAAAAACGAATCAGGGAGGCCGAGACGTCAAACATCTTGGCCACTTCTCCAATGGAGTAGTACTTTTTCTCTATGGTCTTTTCCTTGTAGGGCACTATCAAAAAAATTGAGTGTTTTTGTTTGGAAACACGGGCTTCCCGTCTCAGCGCTTTTAAGAATGATTTAACAAACTCTCGATTGAATTGAGCTGACAAAAATATGCCTCTGGGAACAAACTAGCAAACAATTTCGGCATAGCCATCACATTTTTGTACTAATGTGAAAAGGGTCGATTTAAAAGGAATAGGTGACCCCGATGCCTGCCCATGAATGTTTGCCGAGGTGGCGGATTTCTGAGCTGAGCCAGTTTAGTGTGAATGAACAGTCCAGAGGACCAACGCCCAAGCTCGCTCGCGCCTGAAGGTGACCCACCACTGGGGAGAGGTCGCTTTTGCTCAAATGGTAGGGGCTTCTGCCGTTAATCAACCCGCCCTGAAGCGTGGCGTCATAAATGGGAATAATTCCCTTTCCCTCGAGATGAAGGCCATATCGAAATGGCGTTTTTGTCTCAAAATTTCCTACTCGAAGCGCAAGACCCGTACCAATGTTAGTGTACAGGTTTCCCACATTCACAAAGGTTTGAGGCTCGATGCGGAGATGGCTTGTCTTCACAAGTTCTTTTCGGAGGTTCAGCGAGAGGTTTGCAATCGGTTCGTTGGCAATTTGGTATTTCCAGCCCATTGGTGGAGTGGAGCCTGTCCAGTCGTGGATTTCCTCTTGTAAGAAGTCTCCTTGAGCATTGGCACCCAGCCATCCGAATCGCCATGACTTATCCAGAAAGAAACCATTGCCCAAGTCCCTCTCCCCAAAAAAGCTGACCGTAAGGGTGGAAGCATAGGGACGGTCGCCTCGCAGTATTTCAGAGGTGTAGATGTCGGTGGGCGTGAAGATGTTGCTGGTCAAACGGATGCCTGACTGAATATTATGTTTCTTACCAATTAAGAACGGGAGTTTCGAAAGCTCAGGGTTAATGAAGTATAGGTCAACGCCATTAGAGTAAAACTGGTCGGTGGTAAGCATCACATCGTTATCGAACTGGAAGCCGATCATTCTGTCATCAGCCTTGTTCGTGCGATAGCGCGTCTTAAAAAATTGAGCTTGCGCCGTGAAGCCAAAAGTGAATAGAAGGAGGGCAAATAAGGGTCTTTTCATCCCTTGGAAAACAACCCTGAGTTGAAGAAAGTTCAACGGGGGATTTTTGCGTTGCCAAACATACTATGGGCTGTCGGGCGGTCGTATTATAAAGTGAGGGGAAGAGAGAAGGGATGGAATCATTAAAACTGTGGAGCGATGACTGACCAACTGCTAATTGACGCCGCTTATGTTTCCTTAGGCCTCCCGATGGCAATTGCATTGGGGATGCTCCTCTGGATTGAATTCGGGGGAGGGAAAACGGTCAAGGAAATATTTTAATCTATAAGCCATTTTTCCGTTTTGGGATGCCTCGAGTTCTTCGAAGCATCTAACGAAAAGAAGGCCACTACGCACGTAGTGGCCTTCTTTTATGGTTATTTCTAAATGGGGCTTAGATGGAGAAGCTCTCCCCACAACCACAAGTGCGCTCGGCATTTGGGTTGATGAACTGGAAGCCTTTACCGTTCAAGCCGTCAGAGAAATCAAGGGTAGTGCCCAAGAGGTAAAGCAAGCTTTTTTTGTCCACCAAGATTTTCATCCCCTTGTCCTCGAAAATTTCGTCGCTATCAGAGGTGTTTTCATCAAATCCCAAGTCATACATCAGGCCTGAGCATCCACCGCCTTTTACGGAAACCCTAAGGTTGTGGTCCTCACTGTGACCTTCTTCTTCTCTCAATTTGATGAGTTGCTCCTTAGCTTTATCTGTGATGTTAATCATGTCAATGCACTATTTTAAGCGGGTTTTACAACCCTGTCCTACAAATTGAAGTAAAAAAATATGTCGTTCGTCAGGTTTAGCCTTAATTGGAACGAATATAAAGTTACAGATTAAAAACGTTTTTTCGAGACAGAATGTTCGGTCCACTTGATCATATTGGTATTGCGGTGAAGAATTTGAAGGAGGCCGAACGACGGTTTTCTCTGCTCTTTGGTTTTGAATCCCTTGGTCGAGAGGAGGTTGACTCAGAAGGGGTTGCCGTGTCCTTTTTTGATACTGGAAATACACACGTTGAGCTATTGGAGGGAATGGGTGACGAAAGCGCTATTTCAAAGTTTGTGGCCCAAAAAGGGGAGGGCATTCATCATCTGGCCTTTCGCGTGGAGAATATTGAGGAGGAAATGAAGCGCCTTTCCGAGGCTGGATTTCAATTGCTCAGCGATGCACCAAAAAAGGGCGCTGGAGGAAAATTGGTGGTGTTCATTCATCCAAAGTCTACGGGAGGGGTGTTGGTTGAACTTTGTCAACTTGCCCCATGATGCCTAATTTCGCTCAAAATCATTGGTTGGGTACATGGGCTTTTTTGACCGTCCAAGGCAAGTTTTAGGGGCGCCTCAACGCGAGGTGGGTGTAGATGTGCTCCGTGGGTTGGCGGCACTGGCGGTGCTTATTGGCCATTTTGAAGGCATCTGGCCATTCTTCAATACCTATGGAGGCTTGGGTGTGGACCTGTTTTTTGTCCTTTCAGGTTATTTGGTCAGCCGACCTTTGGTGGACAGCCTTGAAGCAGGTCAGCGTCCTCGAATGAGACTATTTTTTGGAAAGCGGTTTTCCAAAATTCTTCCGTCCTACCTTTTCTTTTTGGTTGCTGGAATGCTGTTGGCGATAATCCTTGTTCGTCCTTTTGCTCCCGAGATGCTTCCCACGTGGAAGGAGATTCCCCAATACCTGTTCTTTTACCGAAACTATGGTGGGCCGCCGCCGAGGCTATTGTTTGAGCATACGTGGTCGCTCTGCGTGGAAGAGCATTTTTACCTAATTCTTCCAGTGATTTGCCTTTTGCTTTGGAAATTCAAAAGGGAAGCTTCCTTGTTCCCATTAGCCATTTTCATTTTGGTGGCTGGCATTCTAATTCGGCTTTACACAGCATCGAGCGGATTCGCAGAGTATCCAACCTATACCCATAACCGCATTGACGCCTTGGCTTGGGGTGTGTTGGTCACCATCATGGGAAGGAAATGGACAAAGCTTCATGGCAAGGATATTTTCTTGCTTTTGGGTGTGGTGATGTTCCCTCTGGGTTTATGGATTAGCGACCAATGGGAAGGGTTTATGCGCTTGTTTTTTCTCCATACGCTGGCTCCATTTTCCTTTGCCCTAATTCTTGGAGGGTTGTTGGGCAGAACCATCCCCGTTTGGTTCAATCCTTTGCGGTGGGTGGCTTACTACAGTTATAACCTTTATTTGTGGCATTTTTTCATTCTTCACCCTGTCCGTCATTTTATTGGCCAAAAAGAAACAGGGTTCCTCGTATATGCTGTGTTGTCGGGCATTTTCGCCTTGTTGACAACGGCATTTATCGAAGAACCCTGTTCAAAATTGGGTAGGAGGTGGTTAAATAAAATTAGTCCACCGACTGATATAAAGGCTGAGGAACAGGAAGCAGGTTAATGCGTGCTTGAGTTTCCATGGTTCTCATAAAGCTAATGGCTTTTTTGAAGGTTCTGAAGCCATACCGAATGGCCGCAGAAAGGAGTAAAAGAGTAGAAAGGGCTACAAAGAGAACAAGCATTGGATAGAAAAGAGCTGCTTTCATGGTACTGAGCAATTAAAAGTTGAAATCCCCGTTTTACTATTCGGCCTTATGGAGCGGCTTTTTGTAGCTTTGTGCTCCTAAACGTAAGGCCAAATCAAAAGTTGTTAGATGGATATCAATAAGGATGCCAGAACTGAACTCGGAGAGGTGGGAGAGTTCGGACTCATTGAAAGATTGGGTAAAAATTTTGGGTTGAAGAACCCTTCCTCGGTGAAAGGAATCGGCGATGATGCTGCCGTAATTGATGCGGGGGACAAATATTTACTCCTTTCAACGGATTTCTTGGTCGAAGGGATTCATTTTGATTTGAGTTATGTGCCTCTGAAACATTTGGGGTACAAAGCCGTTTCGGTGAATGTTTCGGATATCGCCGCGATGAACGGTATTCCACAACAGATTACCGTTTCCTTGGCCATCAGCAACCGTTTTTCTGTGGAGGCCTTAGAGGAATTGTATGAGGGAATCAGGTTGGCTTGTGATGATTATCAAGTGGACTTGGTTGGTGGTGATACTACTTCCTCACTTTCTGGCTTGGTGATTTCTGTCTCTGTGGTTGGCGCTGCTGAAAAAGACAAAGTGGTTTACCGAAATACCGCCAAGGAGGGAGATGTGGTTTGCGTAACAGGTGATTTGGGCGCCGCTTATCTTGGACTTCAGATTTTGGAGCGGGAGAAGCAAGTCTTCATGGCGAATCCAGAGATGCAACCAAAAATGGAAGGCAAGGAGTATTTGATTCAACGCCAGTTGCGTCCACAGGCCCGTATGGATATCATCCATATTTTACGCGAGGTGGGATTGGTACCTACGTCCATGATGGATATTTCTGATGGTTTGGCTTCGGAGTTGTTCCATATCTGTACTCAGTCCAATGTCGGGGTGACCATTTATGAGGACAAATTGCCGAAGGATGAGGAGGTGTCCCAAACAGCTTACGAATTCAAGATTGACACTACGACTTGCATGCTGAATGGTGGTGAGGATTATGAGTTGTTGTTCACCGTAAGTCAGGAGGAATTTGAGAAAATTAAGAAGGAGCCAGACATCCTTCCTGTTGGTGTGATTCGAGCCAAGGAAGAGGGAATGACGCTTTATTCGAAAGGTGGAAAAATACATGATTTGCAAGCCCAAGGCTGGGTGCATTTCAAGGATAATCAGTAAAATAAAGAGGCCAAGGCAGTCATTGTCTTGGCCTCTTTATTTTTAATAGAAGCTGATGTAAAAGTGAGGGAATTTCTCGTCTTTGGGAATGTTCCGCATGTTGGCTGAAACGACTTTGAACTGGTCTTTGGGGAGTTTGAAATGTTCCACCATGTAGTTGGCAATGAAATCATTTCTATCCTTTACCAAGGCCCGCATTTTTTTGCGAAGGTTTTTCCTGCCCACCAGCAAGATGCATTTTTCCTTAAGGGTCATTTTGTTAATCTCTTCCTCAGAAAGTTGCTCTATTTCGGGCGCACTGCGGATTTCCTTTTTGACGTACTGATTAAATTTTTTCCATTCCTGAGGATTCTCCCGCAATTCAGTCCAAGAGTCAGGGACAATTGGTTTTTCAATTCCCGTTCGTTTGTTATTGGTTTCAATAATGGCCAATAGGCCAATTTCTTCTTCTAAATCGGTGTATTGGGTGAAGATGACCTTGAGCTTTTTCTTTCGCTTTAAAAGCTTTCCAATATGCTCCAGTGATTCAGTTTGATGGGAGGTGACTAATTCCCGCTCCAGATAATCGAATGGGATTTCCTTGAGTTTGCTGAGGTCAGTTTTCAGTTGGCTGGCGACAATGCTATATGGGGAAGAAACCGTTTTTATGATCAATTGGCGGAAGGAAGTGACAATGGTGTTTTTAAGGTTGAAGCGCGGATCGTCCAAATCACCATGGATAGGGAGATGAATTTTGGCATCGCCCTTTTGGTTTTTCATCAGCTCAATGTACAGTTTGATTGGGAGGTCATTGTCTGCTGTGGATGCCACTTTATCACCAATCACGATTTTTTTGAGCTTGAAGTGGTTCTTGCTCTTCAGGCGCATGTTATGGATTCGTATTTTCCCTTTGTAGTCGAGGATGCCATTGTCCACAGAATAATGGATGTGATGCTTTGCCAAGGGATTTAACTGGCGCAAATTCATGCCTTCAATGTTGGCCGTGCCGTTCATTTCCATGAAGTTTCCGCGCTCAAAGTCAATCTCAGAGGTCAGCGTTCCCGTTCGGTTTAGGCCCATACTAACCTTCAATGTCCGCACATTTGGAGCTTGGGGTTTGTCGAGGAGTTTCATCTCTATACTGTCGAGATTGTAAGTAAAAGTCTCTTCCCAAGTACGGTTGATGTACCTGAATCGCCCTCGTGAAAGGTTGAAACTGTCCATGGTAAGAATCACCTTTTTTCGGGCTTTTTTTGCGCCTTCTGTTGGTGTAGAACTTCCATAGGTTGAAGGAGCTGTAGAGGCCTTGATTCCCAATAACCCATCAATGTTGCTTCCTTTGTTGGTAACTTCATAATGGAGAAGAGGGTGTTCCATGTTCAGGGATGAGAGGTGAAAAACCCGTCGTTTAAAGTCCAAGCTTTTGACTTCCGCATCAATCAAATCCCAAGCAGCAAGGCGGCGTCCCGAGGTGTCACGAAGTAGAAAATCCTTGATAAGGTATTTCCCCTTTAGGGTGACATTTTCTATGGTGTCCTTATTCCCTTCCACAAAACCATCTTGGGTAAACCGCCCTTCCAACTCTTTAAAGTTGAAAAACTTCTTTAGGACGGGAGAGGCATATGACAGAGGGAAGTCTTGGATTTGGGACTTTATTGAAAAGTCGTGGGATTGCTGGTTGTAGCGCAAATCCAAGTTGACGGTGGAACCACCATTAGTGATAAAGTCAATGTGAGGCTCCATCCACGGAAGGTCCGAAGCCAAGTTTTGGGACTTGAGGTTAATGGTATGAAAATGAAATTGGTGAACGCTTTCCGATGTATAGTCATTGATGTACAGTTTGCCTTGCTTCACTTCAAGCATTTTCACTGAATAGTTGATGGCTTCGACGGATTGTGTGCTTGAGGTGCGATGTTTCACTTTCCGTCGGGCAGCGATTTGGTTGGATTCCTCAACCCGCAAGATTTCATTTAGGGAATGACTTCCTTGGGTGATACTTGCTGTTACAAAGGGTTGATTGAATTGGACTTTATTGAATTGAAAACGGTGCCTTTTTATATCTACAAGGGCTGCATTGAGGTAGAGCTTGTCCCAAGAGGCAAGATGTTTCCCTTTCAAGTCCCTGCTTTTAAACTTGCTGAGTTCGGCAGTTCCTGAAATTGTGGGAGAAAGGATTTCACGGAGATTTCCTTGTACCAAAAGTTTATTGGTCAGTCGCCCTTCGATGGAGGAGAGGGCCAAGAATTTGGTGATATAAGGCTTGAAGGTTTCGATAGAAACATTTCCCGCATCCATTTCCAATTCATAATCCAAGCTCTTTTGGTTCAGCTTAAAACTGGTACCCACCTTACCACCTGCCGAAAGCTCCATGGAGGTGTTTCCCTCTATGGCGGAGGTGTTGCTTTCATACTTTTTGGAGGTAACCTCAATGTGTTTAATAGTTTCCCTGAAGGGGGTATTAAAGGTATTGTCCGTAAAGTGAAGGGTGCCGTCTTCGACAATCAGTTTTTTGACCTTAAGCAAGGGGAACGGCTTCCGATAGGAGGCTATACTATTTGAATCCCCTTGAATACTATCATTTTGTGCCGTCTCAGGAAAAAGCTGGTCAAAAGTAGTCCCTCCATCTTTCAATAGAGAAAATCGCATTTCAGGATTGGATAGGCGGACGACACCCAAAATGAAATGTTCTTTTTCAATGTTAAGTGAGTCAGCTTCTACTTTTAATTGATCAAATTCCAAAAGCGCAACACCGTCTGGTCCGACATATTTGAAATCCTCTAATCGGGCAGTGCCATGAATGGAAAGATTCAAGGGGTTTTTCAACTCACCTTCCACATGGAGTTTGTTATATACTTTTCCAGTAATCTCTTGAAACTCTAATACATCACAGATGTATTGGTTGAAGCGTTTGATTTTCAGTGCATTGATTTCAATATCAGCTTTGTATTCCAGCGTTTTCCAGTTGAAAAATAGTTTGGAGTCGAAATGTCCACCTGTGACTAAATCAAAATCCACACTGCCCCGAATATGGGGTGAGTTCTTTTTGATTTTTGGGGTTTCTGCGTTGAAGTTAACCGCCCTAACCAAGGTTCTTTTTTCTTGGTTGAGGTAATGGACAGTTCCGTTGGTCACCCGTAGGTTTTTGAGGACAAAATTTAGAGGCTTTCCCTTTTTGTAAGGCAGGGAATCCTCCATGATGGTTTTGCTGGCTTTTGAGGTGAATAGGCTCGAAAAATTAAACGTCTTGCCCTCTTGAACAATATTTAGCCTGAGCGAATCTACATGCCCTCCTTCGATTTCAAGGGTGTGGAAGAGCAATTTGGTGACGTTCAAGTTGGCCGATACTTTATAGCAACTGGCGAAAAGAGTCTTATCATCCTCCTCAAAAAATTGGACGTTTTTGGCACTCACACCTCCTGTGAACAGGTTGATTCGCAAGTGCCCGATAGTCAGTTTTCGGCCCGTCCATTCCTTGCTGTGGGCTTCCACAAACTCTTTGGCGTAGGGCGCCCCAACAAACATCAAGGCGCTCATCAAGCATCCCAATACGATAACGGCCCATATTATCGTCTTTTTCCACTTCATTCGCTTTTGTCGGGGGGAGTCAGGTGTGTGCTTTATTTTGGTGTACGCATACCTGTTGAATCCGTGGTTTTTGAGGCGAAGAAAGAGGGCTGGGCTTAAAATATTTCCCATCGGGGGAACGTCCTTTCTATAGTTTCATCATCGAAAAAGAGCTATGGTTAGCCGAGAAGAGTTGAAGACCTATGTGGACGGTCTGA
The DNA here is from genome assembly GCA_030431525.1 of Bacteroidia bacterium. Lineage (GTDB taxonomy): Bacteria > Bacteroidota > Bacteroidia > Cytophagales > JAAEPT01 > JAUIJC01. The sequence goes on from JAUIJC010000006.1 coordinate 68,057, forward strand.
ACAATATGATTTTGGAAGGCCGTTTTATAGACGCTTTCGAAAAATATTACCACGAGGACGTTCAGATGCAGGAAAACCAGCATGAGGCCCGTTTAGGGAAGGATGCCAACCGTGAGTTTGAGAAGGCATTTATGGAAAGTGTTGAGGAGGTGCATTCCATTTCATTGGGCCATGTGGCCGTGGGGGACGATGGTTCATCCATGTGTGAGTGGGAAATGGATGTTTCCTTTAAGGATGGTACCCGCAAGCACCTTGAGGAGGTAGCTGTCCAAGAGTGGCAAGGGGATAAGATTATCTCCGAGCATTTCTACTACAATGAAGAAGGATGATAGAAGGGTTTAAAAGTCTTGATAACCAGTTTGTTTTGTGCTGGTAGTCAAGGCTTTCTCTTTTTCATAATGTTTCCGTTGGGTTAGCATTGTGCTTGCGAACACCAAAATTCCTTATCTTTGTCGGATTCATTTGGAAAATAGTGCGGATTTTAAGCTTCCGTCTTTTTATAAAATTACCGACAACATGGAATTGGATTTTGAGAAGCCCATCGTTGAATTGGAGGTGAAGTTGGATGAAATGCGTGCCATGAGCACCGAGGGAGATGAGGACATGAACACGGCCATTGAGGCCTTGGAAAACAAACTCAAGACCCTGAGGGCTGAGACCTACGGAAACTTGACCCGTTGGCAAAAAGTACAGATGTCTCGCCATCCAGAGCGTCCTTATACAAGGGATTACTTGGAGCAAATGGTGGACAACTTCATCGAATTGCACGGCGACCGCAACGTGGCCGACGACAAGGCGATGATGGGTGGTTTCGGTGAGATTGACGGACAGACTTTCATGTTCATCGGTCACCAAAAGGGCCGCACCACAAAACAGCGCCAGTTCCGCAACTTCGGAATGGCCAACCCAGAGGGTTACCGCAAGGCCTTGCGTTTGATGCGTTTGGCTGAGAAGTTCAATAAGCCGATTGTTACTTTCATTGACACTCCTGGAGCTTTCCCTGGTTTGGAGGCTGAGGAGCGTGGTCAAGGTGAGGCGATTGCTCGCAACATCCGCGACATGTTCGGTTTGAAGGTGCCAGTAATTTGCATCATCATCGGCGAGGGTGCGTCTGGTGGTGCGTTGGGCATCGGCGTTGGTGACAAGGTGTTGATGTTGGAGAACACTTGGTACTCCGTAATTTCCCCTGAGTCCTGCTCATCCATCCTTTGGAGAAGCTGGGAACACAAGGAGAAAGCAGCTGAGGCTTTGCGTTTGACCGCTGACGACATGACTTCCTTTGGCTTGGTTGATGGTATCATCAAGGAGCCATTGGGTGGCGCGCACCGCGATTACGAGGCGACATTTGCCTATGTGAAGGAAGCCATCATGGCCAACTTCAAAGAGTTGAAGAAAGAAAAGGCTGAGAAGCGCATCATGGCGCGTATCGACAAGTTCTCTAAAATGGGCGTTGTCGAGGAAGGCCGTTAAGCAATAAATCGTAGTAAGGCCCAGTTTTACTACTTTCATTAAAAAACCTTCTGTAAATTCAGCATTGCTGTTTTTACAGAAGGTTTTTTGTGTTTTAGGCAATTCATTGAGGAAGGGAAACTACCATTCCGATACTAATATTTGATATGACGAAAGTAAGATCAACAACCGTTTTGGCCATTGTACATAATGGGGAAGTAGCAATTGGCGCTGATGGACAGGCTACTATGGGCAACTATGTGGCGAAAAGCAATGTCCGCAAAATCCGAAAGTTGTTGGACGGAAAGATCGTGACTGGCTTCGCTGGTTCCACCGCAGATGCCTTCACCTTGTTGGAGCGCTTCGAGGAAAAGCTGAATGCCTACAAGGGAAATATGAAGCGGGCGTCCATCGAATTGGCCAAGGACTGGCGCATGGACCGCTACCTCCGCCGTTTGGAGGCCATGATGGTCGTGACTGATGGGGAAGAGGCATTGATTATTTCCGGAACAGGAGATGTTCTTGAGCCGGATAATGGTGTGGCAGCAATCGGTTCTGGAGCCATGTACGCGCAGTCTGCAGCTTTGGCCCTTAAGAAACACGCAACCCATCTTACAGCTGAGGAAATGGTCCGCGAGGGCTTGACCATTGCCGCTGATACCTGCATCTACACCAACCACAACTTGGTGATTGAGAATGTGAAGCCTTCAGAGAATTAAGAGATAAGAGTTAAGAGGTAAGAATCCCTTAGGACTGGGATGACCACAGAGTTCACAGAGGAAAGGAGGGCACAGAGCTTAAATTGTTCAAACAGTAAATGCCTCCTTATCTCCCTTCCTCTGTGACCTCTGTGACCTCTGTGGTCCCTGACCTTCATCATTCACTCTCCTCAAAATATTCCACGACTCAAGGCCCATGGTTTTGAGTCGTTTCCTTTTACACGATTACATGAGAACGCTTCTCCTAATCAGTTTTTGCCTACTGGCGGCCATTGCCTTCGCCCAACCACCATATCCTGTTTCCAGCGTTTCAGATGAGCGACCAACTTCCGTGGTTTTCGTCAATGCGGTGTTGCATCAGGATTATCAGACTACGCTTCAGGACGCCACACTTTGGATTGAGGACGGCAAGGTAAAACAGGCTGGAAAGGATATTTCCTATCCCTCAGGCATTCGAGTGATTGATCTCAAGGGGAAGCACATTTATCCTTCCTTTATTGACTTGGATAGCCATTTTGGGGTGGAGGCCGATCAGGATAACAGAAGCGGTTTGCAGTATGAGTCCAACAAGAAGGGGCCGTATTATTGGAACCAAGCCGTGCATCCCGAGGAGGATGCTTTTCGCGCCTATCATTATGATGGCAAGGAAGCAGGGGAGCTGCGCAAGGCTGGCTTTGGAACAGTATTGACGCATGCCCATAACGGCATTGTTAGGGGAACCTCTATGCTGGTATCCCTTTCCGACGACAAGAAGGCGGTGTTGAAAGAGCAGGCCGCCCAGCATTTTTCATTTTACAAAGGCAATTCCCGTCAGGAGTATCCACGTTCCCTGATGGGTGGCATCGCCTTGCTCCGAAGCTATTTCTTAGACTTAGATTGGTATGCCCAAAACGAGGGCAAGCTGCCGTTGAACTTGTCGCTACAGGCTGGCGCTTCCAAAAAGAATTTGCCATTGGTGTTCGATGCCAGAGAAAAGTACAATGTGCTACGCGCTTCCAAAGTCGCTCAGGAATTTAACCTGTCCTTTATTTATCGGGGAGATGGCAAGGAATACCAAATCTTGGACGCTTTGGCAAAGCTGAATTCCCCGATGATTTTGCCGTTGAATTTCCCTGCGCCTACCGAGGTTTCCGATCCATACGACGCCACGTGGTTGCCCCTGAAAGACGCCCAATATTGGGAGTTGGCTCCATCGAACCCACGTTTTGTGGCCCAGCAAAACATCCCGTTTGCACTGACGACCGATGGACTGAAGAAGAAAGCAGACTTCTTGAAAAACCTCCGTAAGGCCGTTCATTTTGGGCTTTCCCAAGAAGATGCCCTCAAGGCCTTGACCCATACGCCGGCAAACCTGCTTGGCGCCTCTGATTTGGGTGCCCTGCGGGAAGGAATGCTCGCCAATTTCATTATCACCTCGGACGACATATTTAAGGATAAATCCATCATCCACGAGAACTGGGTATTGGGCAAGGCTTATTCCTTTGTGGATTTGGACAAGGCCGACTTGGCTGGCAACTACTCCCTTCAGGTGGACAGCGCCCTGTTTTGGCTTAGTTTGAAGGATAAGCCGAAAGGCTTTGGGGTGGAGCTCTACACGCTGGACAGCACCAAGCTCAAGGGCAAGTTGAAGCTTGACCAAGGCTGGTTGCATTTGGTCTTTCAGCCCGACAGCAACTCCGGCACATGGCGAATGGCGGGGCTCGCCAATGATAAGCGAAAGCTCAGGGGAAGGCTCCAAGATGGAAAGGGCAACTGGCTTTCGTGGCGCTTGGATTATTTGGGCGATATCGAGGCGGATACTACGGCAAAGCAAGAAAAGGACAGCGTTACCTTCCTTTCCCTGCCAAAGCGCCAAACCGTCGAACAGTCCTTTGTTTTATTCAAAAATGCCACGGTCTGGACCAATGAGCAGGAGGGGATTCTGGAAAACACGGATGTGTTGATCCGCAATGGTAAGATTACCCAAATCGGGCAAAACCTTCAGGTGGATGGCGCCACCGTTATTGATGCGACGGGCAAGCACCTGACCTGTGGCATTATCGACGAGCATTCTCATATCGCCGTGGCCGGAGGCGTGAACGAGGCCAGTCATGCCGTTACCGCCGAGGTGCGCATTGGTGATGTGCTGAACCCCGAGGACATCAATATCTACAGGCAATTGGCCAGCGGAGTAACCGCCGCCCAGCTCTTGCATGGTTCTGCCAACCCCGTGGGAGGCCAGTCAGCCATTATCAAACTGCGTTGGGGCGTATTGCCGGAGGAGCTAAAAGTGACTGATGCCGAAGGCTTTATCAAGTTCGCTTTGGGCGAAAACGTCAAACAGTCCAACTGGGGAGACCGCTATACCCAGCGTTTCCCGCAGACCCGAATGGGCGTGGAGCAGGTTTACCGCGATGTGTTTGATCGCGCCTTGGCCTATCAAAAGGAGTGGGCGGACTACAACGCCTTGTCCAAGAAGAAGCGCAAAAAGGCCCTTCCTCCACGCAGGGATTTGACCTTGGAGACCGTTTTGGAGGTCCTTAACGGCAAACGTTATGTTACTTGCCATTCCTATGTCCAGTCTGAGATTTTGATGCTGATGCGTGTGGCCGAGGAATACGGTTTCCGAATTAACACGTTCACCCATGTGCTGGAGGGCTACAAGGTGGCCGAACAGCTGAAGGCGCATGGCGCGGCGGCTTCAACCTTTGCTGACTGGTGGGCTTACAAGTTTGAGGTGAATGAGGCAATTCCGCAAAACGCCCCAATCCTTCATAAGCATGGCGTGCTCACTTCTCTGAATTCCGATTTCCCAGAGGAAGGCCGAAGGCTGAGCATGGACGCCGCCAAAATGGTCAAGTACGGAGGCATCAGCCAAGAGGAGGCATGGAAAATGGTGACCCTGAATCCCGCCAAAACCCTCCATTTGGATGACCGAATGGGAAGCATCAAACAAGGCAAGGACGCCGATGTGGTGCTGTGGTCCGGCAATCCGCTGTCCGCCTATTCATTGGTGGAGCGCACCTTTGTGGACGGACGTGAGTTGTATAGCATTGAAAAGGAGAAAGTGCGACAAGCTTTGGTCAAAAAGGAAAAGGCCCGTCTCAGCCAGCAGATGCTACAGGCCACAGAGAATGGCGACAAACCGGAGCCTATAGCCCCAACTCCTGAATCCCATTATCATTGTGAGGATTTGGAAGGGTATCAGGGGCATTGAAATGGCTCTTTTAGCTTTACGGAATGACTTTAGCCGTTTCAATAAACTTATTGAAACCATTTATTGCACCTAAAATAATTAGGCAGTTTTGAATGTGATTCAACTCTGGTTAAGTGAGTTAACAAAGGATTTGGATTTTTAAGATTTAAATATGCGTTTAGGGTTTAAATATGTAAAAGCTGGCAAAAGAGGGTTTCATATTGATCAGAGAGATTCCTTGTCTGGATTATTGGGAGCCATAGTTGCGTTGTTGGTGTCTTTATGGTTTTCTAATGTTTTTTTCTTTGTGATTTCAACAATTGTGATTGTATTAATTTTTTTGGAGAAGAAGAGGTTTACGGTGAATGTTGAAGATGGAGTTTGTGAGTATGGTGTGCAATTGGGAGGGGTTTTTCTAAACAAAAAGAAGATTAGAGTTGATCGTCCTACTATAGTAATCTCATGGAGAGTAGAAGAAGCGACTGATAATTACTCCAGTGAACTTTGTCTAAAAGTATTGTTTGATGATGTTTATGTAGCAGTAGCGTCATCTGATGACTATGGGAAGATAAATACTCTTTATAAAGCGATAAAAAGTGATTTCGGTGATAAGATTGTTTTTGAGATTGATGAATCCCCAAATGATGGGGTTATAAGCCTTGAAAACAGGAGTGTTAGGGATAAGATTGAAAATTTTAAAGGTTGAATAGAAATAGGATAATGGTTTCTAGGTTTTCCTGATATAAGGTTATCTGAAATTTTAGGAAGGGATAGGCTGTTTTTATTCTAATTGGAAATAATAATGAAGAAATACATATTCACAGCTTTAATCATGGGCGTTTCAATGCCTGCATGGGCATACCAAAGGTATTTTAGGAGGTTGAGCTTTGAGCTATGGGGAATACCTAGTGCCGAAAAAGTGTTTGGTAGCCTTTTAATCGCTGTTCTTCTGTTGGTTATAGGTTTTAACCTTCTGACAAAGACCGAGTCTTTCGGTTGGTTGGGCTTCTTTATGATGCTGGGAGGACTGGTTTTCATGTTGCCCTTGATGACATGGCTTGAATTTGCAGCGGCAAGCATCATCACGATATCAACTCTTTTAGGAGGAGCAGCGGTTTTGGTGCTTGGGGTGTATTTGTTGTTTAGAAGGTATTAGTTCCGAGAGGGCTACACTTAATTCTCAAACCAGAGGAGATTTAACAGAAGAAAGTCATATAAGTAGAAATGTGTAACTTGCCTGTCCCTTTTATTTAGGGAATAAATTTTTAAAATGTTTTTGTCGAAAAATGAAAAAATTGAAAGTATTAATTCTGACGGTCTTATTATCAGTAGTTTCCACCAGTTTATTATCTGCCCAAGACTTATCCATTCGATCCCAACGATTAGAAGTGCATGTGATGCCGCTTTCGTTGTTGGATTTTTCACCCAGACTTCGATTGGGAACCACCTATACTGTTAATGATCTATTTAGCGTTTGCCTTGACGTAGGCTATGGGAGAAAGAGCTTGACAGGAGGAAGTTTCTGGGAGAATCAATGGAGTGACCAATACCGTTTCTTAGAAATCCGCCCTGAATTTAGATATCATTTTTATCGTTCGAAGAGAGGGGGTACAAGTTTGTACACTGCGTTGGAATTTTTCCATCAATCAACTCAAGATCAATTTACCAATAGCTCTTATACAGACATAGATGGTGATGATATTGACTTTGAATCTGCCAAATACAGGAAGTTGAAACAAGGGGTACACGTTAAGTTTGGTACTCAGGTTATTATCTCAAAACGTGTGGATTTTGACTTTTATGTGGGGCTTGGTACCGCGAGAAGAAGACGAGATTATTATGATGTGGTTAATCCTGTTGTTCAAGGAAATGGAGGGGATTTAATTTCATTAGACTTTAATAATTTCACTCGGGAGGATGATTCCATGATTTTACATTTGGCCACTGGATTCAGGTTTGGTGTTTATCTGTTTAATCAAGAGGATATGGACCAGTAAACGGACCTGTGATCCTTTGAGGAGATTTCCTTTCAAATTGTCAATTTCAACTAATAACCCCTCCCTGGCCTAATCCTGTCCCATAAATCTTGGCTATCGTCACAGCCCAAATAATGAGGTAATTGATCAAGTAATGAGAATAGCCTATAAGTGATTCTTACACGTTTTTGGCAAAAAAATGCTCTGAGTACACTTCTTAATTTTCCGAGAAAAGTTATGGGACAGGATTAGGTCAGGAGACTTTAGCGGAATTGGGTCCGAGAGCGCTACGCTTAACTCTCGAACCAGAGGGGGGGTATTTACTTTTCAACCATGTGAGAAAATCCCCGCATTGTGAGAAATCCACCCGATTCGTGTGCAAAATCGTCCAAAAGCCTTTTCTTCGTAGGTTCAACGCATTGCTTTACCCATGACCGCAACCGCGCATCATCAAGAGGACCGACGTGTCCTTGCCGCCATAAAGAGTGGTGATAAGCAGGCTTTTGGGAACTTGTACGACAAATATTCCGGCGCCCTGTATGGGGTGTGCCTTCGGTTTCTCCGCGACGAGGAACTTGCTCAGGACGTCCTTCAGACGGCCATGGTGAAGGCTTGGAGGAAAATCGATACCTACAATCCCGACAAAGCCACGCTTTACACTTGGCTTCTGAATATTACCCGAAACAGTTGTCTCGATAAACTTCGAAGCGAAAAACGCCGTCCTGAAATCCAAGATATTCAGGAGAGCGTATCTGTTATAGATTATTCGGAGAAGGCCAAAGAGAACAAGCTCAACACCGATACCATCGGGTTGAAAGAGGCTGTCGATAAATTGACTCCCGAGCAAAAGGAGTTGATCGACGCCGCCTACTTTGGGGGATTCACCCAACAGGAGCTCTCCGAAAAATTCGATTTGCCATTGGGCACCGTGAAGTCGCGGATGCGTTCGGCGTTGAAACATTTACGTAAGTTATTTGATTAAGCTGTGGACATTCAAGCATACATAGAATCGGGTATCCTCGAAGCCTACGTGCTTGGTACTGCTACCGACAAAGAACGTCGGGAAGTTGAGTGCATGTCCTCCATCCATGAGGAGATCGCTCAGGAATTGCAGTCCTTGGCGTCCACGGTTGAGAAATACCATCAAGCTTCCGCTGTGGCCCCGCCACCATCCTTGAAGGATGCCATCTTCGCTGAAATCGAAGAGGAGGAAGCCGAAGAAGAGGAGCAACAAGCCCCTCCAGCTCCAAAACTCAATGTTGAACGAGGAGGTGTTGACTTTGACGCTCCCGAGAAGTCCTTCAAATGGGCGAATGTGGCTGTGGCCGCTTCCGTTTTGTTGGCTGCCACTTTCGGGGGCATGTACTTCAAGGAGCGCGGTGAGACGACGGCTTTGGAGGCGGATTACGCCGGCATTGTCGAGGACAAGTCCAATCTGGAAGGCAGGATTGCCGCTTTGGAGGAGAACTATACGGGAGTGCAGCAATTGCTCAGCTTTATGGCTGACACTGCCACCAAGGTGGTGCCGATGAAGGGCATTCCCGAGAAGGCTGAGGAGGCTTACGCCACGGTTTATTGGAACACGAACACCAATACCGCCTACCTGAATGTGACCAATTTGCCGGAGGCGCCGAAAGGCAAGCAGTATCAGCTTTGGGGCATTGTGGATGGACAACCGACCGATATGGGCGTGTTTGACCTCTCCACAGAGAAGGGCTTCCAAAAAGTGAAAAACATCAAGGGCGCTCAGGCGTTTGCCGTTACCTTGGAAGATGAGGGTGGTGTGGAATCACCGACGTTGTCGGAGATGTATGTGTTGGGGAAGGTGTAAAACCTCATTTATTTAAGCATATCAAATCCCAATCGCTGAAAAGCGGTTGGGATTTTTTTGTTCCTTTTTACCTTTGGAAAACTAATAGCCAAAAGAAGATGAATCAGGAGGAGCTTGTTGTGAATTTAGACCTGCCGGCAAGGGAGCGGTGGAGTTTTTTGGTGGATTACAAGGAGGAGGTTAATGAGTTGCTTCAGTGTTATTTGAGCGACTTTGTGGGCGCCGAAGATTTGTTTGAAGGTGTTGGAGCGATAAAAGAAACTGTGGTTTCCTCCGAATATTTGGAGGAGATTGAATGCATTGCTTCCATTTCTGATTACACTGCAGATCAGGTTTTGCTGGCAAACCTCTATTATGATTTTTTAAAACTGTATTTGGGCTGTACCGCATTTGCTGTTGAAACGCCCCAAGGGAATTTCCATGCGCGAAACTTGGATTGGTGGACGGACAATAACCTTTTGAGTAGCCATTCAAGGATATTTCTTTTTCAGCGGGCAGGAAAAACGGTTTTCAAAACTGTGGGCTGGCTGGGGTTTATCGGAGCCCTTTCGGGAATAAAGCCCAATGGTTTTTCAATCACCTTGAATGCCGTTTCAAGTAACGATAGCGCTGAACTTGCGATGCCTGTCTCGTTCCTTCTTAGGGATGTACTTGAAAAGTGTAACTCTTTAGGAGAGGCGCAATCAGTGTTGGAGCAAACGAAGATTGCGAGTGATTGCCTGCTTTTGCTGACTGGCACCAAGGCAGATGAAATGGTGGTGATTGAAAGGACCCCGACGAGAAGTGCCACCAGAACTTCAAAAAATAATCGCATCGCCGTTACGAACGACTACAAACTCATTGACAATAACTTTTCAGAAGAAAGTGAGCTTCAGTCAACCTCTTGTGGCAGGTATGAACGGGCGGAAAGTCTGTTGTCCAGCAACCTGCCCACAACTTTCGAGGAGTATTTTGAGATTTTAAGGGACCAGAGTGTTATGATGGGAATTACTGTTCAGCAGATGGTCTTTGAGGTGGGAACTGGGGAGGTGAGGTTGATTAAGACGGGGGAAGCTTGAAAATTGAAAAAATGATTACTGGAAAAAAACTTGTTGGTCTGTTGCTAATTGCCGTTTCTGGGCTCATTGCGTGTACTACAGAACGAGGTGAAAGCCAAGTGGAGTCCAAAGAGAAAATTGTATTGGACCAAAAGAAAGTTAAGGATCGAATACGTGTGAATTATGATGCTAAGAATCTGGATCTGTACTTAAATGATCACCTTAATGCTTCTAATGTAGATTGGAGGTGGAGCCATATGGTATCCAATAACAATATGCCTGATACAATAGGGGTAGAGTATTATGAAGACATTTCGCAAGAACATTTTTTATTCAATGAGGAGGAAACAGTGCCGTTTCTATCTTGTGTGACTGTGAAGAATAGATTGGTTGAGTTTTCGGTAGTTGTAATTTTTCAGCTTCCAGATAGAGAGTCAAAGACAATTGAGGCTTTAATGGATAGTGCGTGGAAGTTTCCTTACTTAAAAGAAGATGCTGTCCGAAATCAGATTTTGACAAATAGGAAATGGCAGTCAACACGTGATAATTATGAAGAGGTTATTTCACTGGAATTTGCTGAGGAAGGGGGGATTTATGATCGACTGTCCTACAGAATTAGGGACACTAGAGTTTTAAGAGATGACATCCATTGAGATGTTTCAGAGAATATAGATTTGTCAAAAAGCCTTTATCCTTCCCGAAGCATAAGGGCTTTTTGGTTTTTAGTCCACGTTGGTAGGGGTGGCCTTATGTGTCCACTTTTTTCAATATCTGGCAGACATACAGGTTTGCCAGAATTGTTGCGTAAGGGATGGAAAACTCAAACTCTGGGGCAACCCCACCTCTGTCCTCCCCTTTAAAAGGGGAGGAGAAACCACCAGCATAAGGTTTACAATAACATTTGGCTAGTATTCTCTGTAACATTCTCCTCCCCTTGGATAAGGGGAGGACAGAGGAGGGGTTGAATCCTTGACTTACTCCACCACCAACTTCTGCGACAACATCTTCCCATCCTTCCCAATCAAAATCACAGAGTAAATGCCTGAAGCAAGGCTATTGATTGAAAGAGCTTGGTCAGCGGAAACAGCTTTTTTGCTGAACACCAATTGGCCGGTTTGGTTGTAGATGCTCATATCCACTTTTCCCTCAATGCCTTGTAGGATTACAGACTGGTTCTCATCGGCAGGATTAGGATAGATCAAGAAGTCAGCTACAGTTTCATTCTCGGTAGCGGTCACCTCATCCACAGGGAAATCATCCGCTGGTTCCAGCATTTTTTCGCGAATCCAAAGACCAGACTCTTTTAGATTTTCCGTGGACCAAGGACCGTTTCCACAAGTACCCGTTTTCCAGACGGCGCCCGAACGGAAATCATCGGAGTAGTTCCAGTTACACCAGCTGATTTTCTTATCGGCCAACAGGTCGAGGTACTTCTGGGTCATAGTGAAGTTGTTGTCACCATCGCCATCATAATCCTGTGTGCCGAACTCCGTCACGAAAACAGGCAATTCATCAGAAGCTTTATCCAAGCCATTGTAGTAGTAATCTTGATGGCTGTTGGCGTAGAAGTGGAAGGTATACATCACATTGTTGAAGGGCAGAGGATTGTCCAAAACATCCTGTAAATTACCGTCACCAGAAAGGCCAAAAGTGGCGTATCCATGCGTTCCACAAAGGACCACAGCGTCTGTGTCGATATTCTGAATCACAGGAATCACCTCCACGGCATACTTGTGAATCGTATCCCAAACCACACCGTTAGGCTCGTTAGCGATGTCATAAATGATGTTGTTGTTATCCTTGAATGTCGTTGCGATTTCGGTGAAGAAAGTCTTTGCGTTTTCCGTGTTGGCGTTCGGATCGCCGGGACTCAATTGGTGAAAATCCACCAAGGCATACATGCCACGTTCGGTGGCCTCATTCACCAAGGTTTTCACCTGATTGGTAAAGGCAGTTGGGTTAGTCTCATAGCCACCTTCCTGCACGTACATGGAAATTCGTAGAATATCCGCTCCCCAACCATAAGCCAAAGTGTCCAAGGAAGCCTCGGTCAGGCAATCACCCCAAGGGTACCACTGGATGCCGTGGGTGCTCATTCCTCGCAACTGAATTGGCTTACCGTATTGGTTACAGAGTTGCTTGCCGATCACTTGGAGCTGGCCGTTGATTTCAACGGGAGTTTGGCTTTGCGCATTTGTCACAACTGGTAACAATGATGCTATGGAAAGGATGGTGATTAGTAGAAATCTGATGTTCATAAAACGCTGTGTTTTTTGTGATGACCTATGGAATGCAACACAAATTTGTTGGGGTTCAGACATTGTAAATCAAGAGTATAAAATTCATCGAGGTTTAACAGAAAAGAAGACTGGACATAAACCGGACAGCACTTGAAAATCACTCTCCATGGAGGTTTATATGGTTTTTTTGATGAGTCTCTTACTTTCTGTAGATGTTTATCTCTCCTTAAAAAACTGCGTCGAACTCACCCTGTTTTTTGATTGAATCGTGATGGTGTACACGCCTGAAGGAAGCCCACGGACATCAATAGATTTTCCTTGAGTTTGTTGTTCCAACACTACCTTTCCCGTCAGGTCCAGAATGGTTACTTTGGTCTCCTCATCGATGCCTTGAATCCAAATCTGCTCATTGGCAGGATTAGGGTAAATGGATGGTTCGCTGGAAGAAGATTCTCGGTTTACTGAAAGCGGTTCAGTCACTTTCAGGCTCTCGCCTTCAAGGTTTCGGCGCTTGATGCCTTCCGTTCTAAAACCGTTGACCAAATCATCGACTTGGGTAGGCGTAAGCTCGGTGTCTTTTTGGAACAATACCCAATCCACTTTCATGGTACTTTTTCGGTCGTTGGTGCTATTGCCCACCGCATGGTTCCAAATCCAGTTGGCGAAGGCGACTTGCATCGGGCTACGCGGATACACCGAGGTACCGTCGCTGTCGGTAGTGGCCATGGAACCCATAAAGCTTCCGTCAATCCAGAAATTGACGTTCACGCCATCGGTGCATGAAACAATGAAAGTGTGCCAGCCTTCGAAGGATTCATCGTAGGCGGAGTAGCGTTTCCAAGCTTGCCAAGGGTCGGCGATGTAGCGGTTCCACGCCGTCAGGTACATCACTGGATTGTTAGGAGAAATTCCCCATTTGTCGGAAGCCATATACTCGAAATCCAGCTCGCTGTATTTCGAGCCATCCTCTGCATGGAGGTAGCTGACAATCGTGTAAAACGTCTGGATATTTGCATCCTCATACTCGTTTGGGGTGTCCGTGAAATAGACGCGTGAGGCATAAGTTCCTTCGAAGTATTCAAAGCCTTGGGTTTCAATGCGGGCCTGAGTGCTTTCTTGGTTTGCCCCATTCACCGTGGTGCTAAGCGTGACCAAACTGTTATTTGCGTTCTCAGGATCTTGAATGAATTCAATATTGTCTTTTGAATATTGGGCACCATACGGCGGTCCATTCTGCCCGTCAATCACCTGCCATTTGTTAAAAGTTGAAAACTCGGGGTCATCCACGCCCGAATAGTCAAAGTCGTCGAACATGATGGTTTGGCAGAATGCAGGGGAGAGTAGCCCGAGCATCAAAAGTCCCGTCAAACAGAAAAAGAGTGTAGAGTTCCTGAGCATAATGTTGTGTTTTATCCTTTTAAACAAAGTGGGGAATATTCTGTTCTAAAGGCGTTTTTGAGGTAGGACAAATGCTGGACAAGACCTCCAAGATGTTCTAAAAGCAAGGAACCACAGAGGTTAGGAGGAAGGGAGGTGAAGAGCATGTGATTTCTCCTTTACTCTTACCCTCTGTGCCCTCTGTGGTAAAATTTCACATTATTCCTTTTTCTGCTTCTCCGCATCCTCAAGGTCAATCGTTCGGTCAAATTGGTGTTTCAAAGCATCCACGTATGCGTTGTAAAGCGTATTCCCGATAATGGTCCACACCGAGGATTCTGGATTTTCTAAGTCGCCTTCAACGGGTATTTTGGTGGCAAACTGCTGGAAGTCCTGATTTTCAAGAATCTCTTGCGCGCCCTCGCTGAAAAGTTCTTTGAACCATTCTCCGATGGTTCTTCCTTCTTCCTTGGGTAGGAAAATGCGCATGTCCTTGACCAATGGTTTTAGGTAGCCCTTGAAATGTTTGTCCTTCATGGCCATCTCGCTGAACAGACTCAATTTCCCCGTTTCTAAGGTCATGTCCGTGTAGTGTTCCACCTGCTTGTTAAAGGCGGTCAATTCGATGTTCTCAACACTAAAGTTGTAGTCGAAATCAGGAATCTCCTTCAGAAGGTTGGCCTTGGCTTTGAAGTCGATTTTGGCGCCGTATTCACGTGAACTCGCCTGAAACAGGATGTTCGTGGGTAGGGTTTCCGTCGTGTCCGTGATGACGTTTTGCAGGTTGTTGATTTCGAATTCAAAGTAATCCAAGGCAAAATCTGTTTTGGGGTCGGTCATCAAATTGGTCAGGTAGATGGCGCCGTTGCGCATCGCAAAAGTGTTGATCTCGACAGGGAAGAATTCCCTTACCATAGCTGGCCAATCCTGTTCGGTTCCCGTTTGTGCCGTTTCGGGCACGTCGCTGTAATCAAAATGGATGATGGGCTGTTGGCAGATGATTTCAGCCACAATTTTTCCTTTGAACAAGTACTTCCATTCCAAGCCCAAGTCAATCCGCTTGATGGACACAAAAGGCTCTTTGTGTTCCCCCTCAATCTTGACAATTTTTAGGCTGTCGATGGCGTAGGCGCCTTTCAAAAAGGAAATTTCCACATCCTGCACCGATCCCTGATAGCTTTCCATGGTTTTCAGGGCCTTGTTGTTCAGGAACCATTTGACGGCATGGGGAAGGCATAAGCGGAACGCTCCGATAAACAGGATAGTGATGAGAATGCCCTTGGCCAGTTTACTTTTTAGAAATCCCATGGTGATGCGGTTTGAGGTATAACGCTGGGGTTTGCTGTTTTCAAGGGGCTGGAAACCAAAAATTCCCACATTGGGCCAGCCAATGCGGGAATGAATCATCACTTGCTGAGTGATTATTTATTCTTTCACCACCTTATAATTAGTGATTCCTTGATTGGTTTGCACCACAAGGGTATAGTAACCAGCCTTTATTGTCTCTACAGAGATGACAGCCTGATTGTCATATACATTTTTTGAGAAAACAATCTGACCAAAAGCATCGATGAATTGAACACTTTGAATTTGTTCCTCATGTTGCAGTGTCAGTTGGTTGGTGATTGGGTTGGGGTAATAATCCAACTGCGGGTTAATGTCTACGACTTCATCGGTTCCAGTCACAACACTCTCCTTAAGCTCACAACTTTGGTAGGCTTCCATGGTATTGCTGGACCCTTCATGGCAAGATGTTGAGTAACCATTTAGGTTTTCCGAGGCAATCTCGTTGGCCGAGAATCCCATGATTCCCAGATAGTACTTGTAGAGTTCAGAGCGCATCACCACCTTTTCGGTAAAGGCACTGGTTGAGGTGTTTCGGCATTCCAATCCGCCATTGATGATGTTGTTGGTATGCATGAATCCTTTGCCGTACATCTTACTTCCTGAAGCGTAATCGCCATCTGCAGGGTCAGACTCCCATAAATCGTGCATCACTTCATGGCATGATGGTTTTGGGCATTGTGGCATCATCCAAAACCAAATCGCCGATTTGAATGCCAGCACACCATCTTTTCTCAGTTTGTCTGGGTCGTTCAACAAGATTGAGGCATCGTTGTAGAGAAACTTACTCAACTGACCGTAATTCTCATTGTAGGAGAGTTGGATTGGCCCTCGACCGTAATACCCAACGGAAGGATTCGGCGGATATTCAGTATTGGCATTGGAATAGGTTCCTCCGCTATTTGCGGTATCTATGCCCAATTCATACACATAATACAAGCCCCAATCAGCATAATCTCCGAAGGAACCGCCACCCACTGGAAACTCCCATCCACCAGTCGTTTCCTTGGAGATATTCGCTAAGAAAGAAGCTAATTCTCGCTTGTTATTGGTGGCTGATGGGCGGTTTAAGAAATCGCCAAAATCAACAGTAACAACGGTTTCCTCACCATTATTCGAATGCCACCACGCATCAACATCAGAATAAACGTATGTGTTTCCTGTTGATTTTCGGGTGATGGTAATGTATTCACCCCAGACGCCATCCTTTCGTGTGATTTCAATCACAAAATCGGACAAGTCGTCTACCGCTTGAATCAAATTATCGTAGGAGTAGAAGTCAGTGGAAATCCCTTGTGGATGATTACCTGATGTACCAGCCCTTTTTGGGAACAAGGCTTCCCATTCACTACTCGAGATTAAGGTACTCAGGTTCGTGTTTTGCGCATTACCATGGAAAATGGTAAGTGCGACCAATAGGCATGTTGATGAAATCAACCTAATTGTTTTCAGCATGGTGAAAGTTTGAAGAGTGAGGGTTGGTACGTACCTAAAATTAGGTGGAATTAAGTGCTTATGAAAAGAGAGGAGGAGTGTTAGACTATATCCTTTCTCTCATTAGTCAGTTACCACAGAGCACACAGAGGAATGGAGTTTTAAGAGACTCTCATTCTCTAAACAGACTATATTTTGAGAATATGGAGCCTCCTATTCTCCTTTCCTCTGAGCCCTCTGTGGTCAATAAACTCTATTCAGAATTTTGTCTGTTGATGGGAAGCTAAAATCCTTGTTTACAGACTTGCGATAAACTCTGTGACAGAAATTTCACCTTCCAGTTTCAGCTTTTCCTTAAGTCGGTATTTCCGCTTTTCAACCGCGCTGGTAGAGATGTGCAACAGTTCAGCGATTTCTTTGTTTGACTTGCCCATTTTGATGTAGGAGCACATCAGCAGGTTGGACTCGTTCATTTTTGGGTCCAGCTCCTTGAGCTTTTGGAAGAAGTTGTCGCTGTTTTTGTCGAAGTGCATCTGGAAGTTGCTCCAGTTTTCTTCATCACGTTCATCAAGGTGAATGGAGCGGATGAGTTTGCGGAATTCCGATTTGTCAGAATCGTCCTTTATGCGAGATGAGAAGCTGGTGAGTTCCTCGGTGAGCTCGCCTAAGAATTTTTTCTTCTCAGAAACCTGAAGGGCCAAAAAGGCCATCTCCTCGTTTTTGCTTTGAAGCTCCAGTTCAAGGATTTCAGCTCTGTGTCGGAGTTCCTTGTCTTTAATTTCTTTTAGGCGCTTGTTTTCAAGCTTGAATGCCTGTTGTTGAAAGCGATGATGGATGAACCAAATGATGGTTAAACCCAATCCAATTAAGGCAATCAGGAATAATGTCTTAGCCCAAAGGGTACGATACCAAGGCGGAAGGATGGTGAAGGTAACGGCCACAGGCTGGTTTTTTTTGCCATTTACATCAGCCCAAACTCTGAAAATGTAGTTGCCTTCGTTGAGGTTGGTGTATTCCTTGAAATGGTTTTTGGTAGCGCTCTTGTACAGGATTTTGTTTCCGTCAGCAGTGAGGATTTCAGTGTGGTACAGGATGTTTTTGTAACTGCCGAAAAGGGGAAGGGCAAAGTGAAAAGCCAAGTGCTTTTGTTCAAAGCTTGCCTTAAATGAGGTATTTGTACCAAAAAGAAAAACGGTGTCCTGCTCTGTATGAACTGTTTTAACTTCCCTAATCAAACATTGAGGAATAGCTTCTTGTCGCTGGATGTTGCTGTGGAAAAGGGCAAATCCTTTCTGCGTGGCAATGAGGTAATTGTTTTCATCCAGTTTGCTAATGTGTTCAGCACTACCGACAAGCTTGTCCCGCAGATTTGCAGGGGTATTGGGTTTCACCTTGTATCGACCATTTTCCAGTTGGATAAAAATGGGACGGTCGTTGTCAATCAAATAAAGCTCGTCTTTAGTGTTTTCAATTTTCCGAATCCGATTTGGCACAAAGGGAAGCGCTGAGAAGCTGGAGTCGGCAAGGAGTTCATCCTTGGTGTTTAAGGTGAAAATGCCATCATAGGTGGCGATTTTTAGTTGGTTTTCAATCTTCACCACATCATTGAAATGGTCGGGTTTGAAACTGTATTTATCGACGTAGTTTGTTACGGAAACTACTTTTCTGAAATCAGTATCCAGTTCAATTCGAAAAAGTCCAGCGAGGCCTTGAACTAACCAAACGGTGCCATTTTCATCGAATTCAAACATTCGAGCCGATTCCTCAAAACCCTCGATGGTATTTCGGTAGACCCATTTTCCCTTTCGATAAGCAAAGACACGAAGGTTATAATACGTACCACAAAGGATGAGTGAATCATTGTTGGGAATCTTCCTAAAAGTCCACGTACTGTTCCATGTATCTGGCGAAATCTTGTTGGCTTTGGTACCGTCTATTTGATAGAATTCCCCAACGTCAGAAGCCAGCAGTTTTCCATTGGCGACCCTCATTTGGTGAATCAGGCCCTTGGTGGAATCAACGGGATTGAAAGTAGAATGCTGATGTAGTGACCAATTGGGGCTGTAGAAAAGAGCCTGTGAGGTGCCCAAATAAAGAGTGTCATTAAAAAGCGCGCTTGAGTAGCCCATGCCTTCCAATCCTTGAAGCTCCGAGAAATACTCGATGGGCGCATGCGGTTGCATCACCGAAATGCCATTGTTCAGCGCCGACCAAAGATTTCCCTTGCTATCCAGAAACAGGAAGTTGATTTCCTGACTTTGAAAGCCGGAGCTTTTGTTAAATGAGCGAAGGACATTGCCTTGATGGTCGCAGATGAGAATGCCAGCATCCTTGGTACCAAGGGCAATTCGGTTATTGGAAAGCGGAGTGGCGTGAAGGATTTTGACCTCTATTTTTTCTCCTTGAAATTTGATGGGAATCAAATTGGATTGACCATCATTCAAATAGGAGAGGCCTCTGCTGGTGACAAGTAGAATTCGATTTTGGAACTTGAAGAAGTTTACAAGCCAGCCTTTGACTTCCGGATGACCCTTTGGCAAAAGGCTGTTCCCCTCAATTTTTTCCAAGCCATGAACGTCGTCAAAGACGAATAGCTCATCTTCAATTGTGTTCAAACATTCAAAAACTCCTTGGGAACCATCTTCAAAATGCGGGGCAGGAATCAAGCTTACCGTTTTTCCGTCATAAACATAAATGAGGTTGATGCTACAGTAATAGACTTTCCCTTTATGGACTTTGACTTGAGTGATTCGATGCTTTTTGATGTCAGATTCCTGAATCTTGTTTGCAAGGGAAACAAACTTGGTTTCTCCTCGGGCATCCTTTTCCAAATAGCCAATATCAGAATAGAGCCCAACGTAGATTTTCCCTGATTTATCCTTCGTAAAGGCTGATGGGCTGATATTATTGGTAGAAATGGAGCGCCATGTGATGCCGTCAAATTCCAGAATGGAGTAGGCATTCGCTACATAAATAAGTCCCGAGTCGTCCTCAATAATAGCGTAGTTGGTGGGGTGTCCTGTATAGTCGTCGTTGGAGTAGTTGGTGACCTCGGGGAGTTGGGCCTGAAGCTGAAGGGGGAGAAGACAAACCGAAAAAATGATTGTTACGGCTATGGAAAAAGGGACCCTAAGAAGTTTCAAATCGCTTAACCATGTCTTCATCATTCGGTTAAAGTAAGAAAAACCATCTTAATTGTGAATTTTGAATCAAAGGGTAGGAATGAAAAAACCCGCTTGGAAAATTTCCAAGCGGGTTTTTGTGGAGCCGCGGAGAGTCGAACTCCGGTCCAGAGAAGGCAACCATCGAGTCTTCTACATGCTTAGTCGAATATTAGTTTTTCGAGCTTGGTTCGGTCACCGACATCCAAGGCCAAGCCTTATCCGTTAAATCTCACGAGAATGTCACGGCTCCACTCTCGCCAGTTCCACTAGATGACACCCCTGAGCCCAACTCCATGGAACGGAGAATTAGAGGGATGTGGCTGGGGGAGCGTAGTGCTCAACCCAGAAACCGGAGAACCTGAGTTCTACCGATTAGGCAGCCATAGCGTAGTTAGACTCGCCAATCAAAGTGTTAGGAATATCTTTCAAGGCTCTCATCCTATGAGCCTGCATGCTTACCCCCGTGACCACTCAGCCTGTCAAATCCAGTCGGCCCCGAGATTGTTAGGCTTAAGCTAAGCCCCTGCCCTAAAAGGGAACGCAATATTAGGGGAAATGGTTTTTTGTGCCAACGCTTTGGCCACTTCTTTTTTACTCATTGAGTAATTTCTGGTGGTATTTGGTCAATTCCTGAATTGGAGCCTCAATGATTTTTCCGGAAGTGATTTCCAGATCGGCACATACCTTTTTCAAGATGTCTTGGTAGTAATAAGCGATGGAGCCGATGAAGTTGGTTTTGTAATTTTCATAACCGTCATACTTCACCACGTGGCGATCCAAGAAATCGTAGAAGCTTTCGTACACCAAGCCATACATGTATGGGTGCTTGATGTTTTCGTAGATAAATGCTGAGAAGGAGGCAAGAAAGCGGTTAGGCAGATAATTCTTGTAGACGTTGTCCAAAATGGCATCTGTGGTCAAATCAAACGTCTCACAGAACTTCTCTTTCAAACTGGCTGGCAGGTTGCCATAGATGAAATCCTGAAGAAGCTTTTTACCGAGGTAGGTGCCACTTCCTTCGTCCCCAAGAATGTAACCCAAAGAAGGGGAGTTCCATGTAATGTTTTCACCATCATAGAAACAGGCGTTAGAACCCGTTCCCAAAATACATGCAAGTCCTGCTTCCTGTTGGCAGAGTGCCCGTGCAGCGGCCAACATATCATGATTCACCGTAATGTCAGCCAAGGAGAATACCTTTTTAAGGCTGTTGCGGACCGTAGCAATTTTGTCTTCGTAGTTACAGCCAGCGCCATAGTAAAAGACATCATAGGTCTGTTGGGCAATCAATGGCAGGTCACTGCTTAGCAGAATATGGTCAATTTCATCTTCCCTTTGAAGAAAGGGGTTGATGCCTTCCGTTTTGAAGGTACGGATGATCTCATTGTGAGTGACAAAGTACCAATCCGTTTTTGTTGCACCACTATCTGCTATTAAAATCATAATGTATCTGAATTGTTTGTCACCAATTTGCCTACCGCCTTGAACTTGTCAAAGACATTAGCATTGTGTGGGGCATCAGCCAGTTCCTCCGTAAGGTCTTGACCAGCCCAGTGCTCGTAATGCTTTCCATTTCGCCACATCCTTGATTTGGATACATCGTAAATGATGCCCTTGTAAGCGCACCAAATTTCTGGCTTGTCATTTCCATTTCGTAGCGCTAATTGTCCCCGGCTGAAAAATGGAAGTTCATCGGAATTTTGCATTAGAGAAATTTAACAAAAAATCGATTCCAATTGAATCTGAGGCATAAAAAAAGCACACCAAAAGGTGTGCTTTTTGAATTTTATTCAAAGTCTTTCGACTTAGTGAGCGTGGTTGTGCTCGTCATGAGACTCTTCAGCTTGTGGCTCAGCTTCCTCAGAAACTTCACCTTCTTCAGCTACTTCTTGCTCTTCGCCTTCAACTACTTCTGAAGTTTCACCTTCAGCAGCAGGAGCTTCAGCAGTTTCGCCTTCAACTACTTCAGTAGTTTCGTCAGCTACAGGAGCTTCAGCTTCTTCACCAGCAGCAGCTTCAGGAGCTGGAGCAGTTACTTGTGCATCGTCAGCAGTCTTTTTTTCTTCAGCAGTGTTGTTGCAAGAGAACAAAGCCATTGAAGCGGCTGCAGTAAGGATCAAGAAAGATTTTTTCATCGCTTTAAAAGTTTTAGTTGTTTAACGCTCTTCCAATATAGGCAGAAGTTGTTGTAATCCAACAAAACTTACATTGAATATTTTGTTGGACTGAGCGAGGAAAAAAAGTGATAATACGAAGAAAACATTGCCGACATCTCTTGTTGAAATACCGGCAATGTGTAGGTTAAGGCTTTGAAAGGTTATTTCTTCCTGAAAACCAGTTTGATAGGTACGCCTGTGAAGTCAAAATGCTTTCTCAACTTGTTCTCCAAGAAACGCTCGTACGATTCCTTGATGTACTGAGGGAGATTGGCGTGGAAAGCAAAGGTTGGCGTTGGTGTTGGCAACTGGTTACAGAATTTGATGGAAATCATTTTGCCCTTTACGCTCGGCGGAGGGAAGGCCTCGATTTCCTTAAGCATAACCGAATTGAGGTAGGACGTCTTAATTTTTTTGTCCCTGTTTTCATACACTTCTGTGGCAGTCTCAATGGCCTTGAAAATACGTTGCTTGGTCAAGGCTGAAATGAAAATGACAGGGATGTAGGTTGTAGGGGCAAGCTTTTCCAAGATTTCCTTTTCGTACTTCTTGGCCGTCATGGAGTCTTTTTCAACCAAATCCCATTTGTTGATGAGCAAGACAATGCCCTTTTTGTTTTTCTGGGCGAGGCCAATCAGGTTGATGTCCTGAGATTCGAGTCCACGGGTGGCGTCAACGATAACCACACAAACATCAGAGTGCTCCAAGGCGCGAATGGATCGCATAACGGAGAAGAACTCTACATCCTCATTCACCTTCTGCTTTTTACGTACACCCGCCGTATCGACAATAATGAATTCTTTGCCGTAAAGCGTGTAACGCGTGTTCAAGCTATCACGTGTTGTTCCCGCAATGTCAGTAACGATGCTCCTTTCCTTACCAAGGATGGCGTTCAGGAAGGATGACTTACCAGCGTTTGGACGTCCCAACAAAGCAATTTTTGGAATGCCTGCGTCTGGATCCTCAACACCTTCGTCAGGGAAATGGCTTACAACTTCATCGAGCAATTCCCCCGTACCTGAACCATTTTGCCCAGAAATAGGGAAAACATGCTCAAAGCCAAGGCTGTAGAATTCGGTGGAATTATAGCCAATCTCTGCGTTGTCGGCTTTGTTGGCCACGATATAAATGGGCTTTCCGCTTTTCTTGCGAAGAACATGCGCAAAGTCCTTATCCAAGTCGGTAATGCCTGTTCGGCAGTCCACCATGAAGAGGATGACGTTGGCCTCGTCAATGGCGAGATCCACTTGGTCGCGGATAGCACCCTCGAATACGTCATCCGAGTTAGTGACATATCCACCCGTATCGATAACAGAAAAATATTTTCCTGTCCAGTGGCCATGGCCGTAGTGACGGTCGCGGGTAATTCCGCTTTCATCGTGCATGATGGCTTGGCGCTGACCAATAAGACGGTTGAAGAGGGTGGACTTGCCCACATTTGGGCGTCCTACGATAGCAATAATGTTTGAAGACATTGTTGTTCCGTAACGGTGTTTAGTAGATCAGTGACCAAAGGCGATGCCTCGGCTGATGACCGTTGACTATTATTAAGGGGACTTTAGAGGTTAGACATTAGACGTTAGCTGTTAATTTAGGCTAACGTCTAACGTCTAAGACTGAGATTATCCTTCGTAGCCGAAGCGCTTAAGTTGCTTGTCCTTTTTTCTCCAGTTGGATTCCACTTTTATGTAAGTTTCTAAATGGACCTTTTTGTCGAAGAATTGCTCCAAGTCTTTTCGTGAGGCAGTGCCAATGCGCTTGAGCATGGAACCAGCCTTTCCGATGAGGATGCCTTTCTGAGAGTCGCGCTCCACAATGATTTCGGCCCTCATGCGGATAATTTTTTCGTCCTCCTTGAATTCTGAGATAATGACCTCACAGCTGTAGGGAACCTCTTTTTCAAGGTTAAGGAAGATTTTTTCGCGAATGATTTCGGAGGCAAAGAAGCGCTCTGATCTGTCCGTCAAGGTGTCTTTTGGGAAGAATGCTTCATGTTCTGGAAGCATGTCCTTGATCACGCCGATGACGCTATCCAAATTGAACGACTCCAGCGCTGAAATTGGAAGGACTTCCTTGACGTTTGGGAGCTTCTCTTTCCAGTACTCCATCTTCTCGACAACTTCCTGCTGGCTTTTGGCCTTATCAATTTTGTTGATCAACAGGAGAATTGGGAGATTGGTTTTTCCGAGACGTTCCACCACTTGCTCCTCGTTGAACTTTTCGTAAATGTCCGTTACGAAGAGGATGAGGTCGGCGTCCTGAAGGGATTCCTCCACGAAGCCCATCATTTTTTCCTGAAGCTCGTACTTGGCGTTGATGATGCCTGGGGTGTCGGAGTAGATGATCTGGTAGTCATCACCGCTGATGACTCCACGGATGCGGTGACGCGTAGTTTGCGCCTTGTTGGTGATGATCGAGAGATTGAATCCCGCTAATTGGTTCATTAGCGTGGATTTACCAACGTTTGGCTTGCCAATGATGCTGACAAAGCCTGCCTTGTGTGTGGCCATGATTTAAATAAATGTGAGGTGATCGATCCATAATGGTTTTCCTCATGATTTATTACCGTAATTGGCAATCGAGGAAATCTACATTATGTAACCTGAGCGCAAAATTAGTTGAAAAGCACGGTGCGCCCAAAAATTCTCTGCAAGGACTTGTGTTTACTTGCTGGACTCGGCTAACTTTATGTGTTCCATCAAGTAGGAATTTTTTATGCATAAATATATTATCTCTGGCGGGCCAGGGTCTGGGAAGAGCGAGTTGTTGGAGGCCTTAAAGCAGAAGGGATATCGTTGTTTTGAGGAGGTGGCCCGAAAGGTGATTAAGGAGCAACAGGAGCAGGGGACAAATTTTTTACCGTGGGCGGATAATGCTTCGTTTAGCAAATTGGTTCTTGACCGTATATTGACCGAGTTTCCTTATGGACAGGAGAACTGGGAGGTGTTATTTTTTGACCGAGGAGTGCCTGATATCATTGCCTATTTACAGCAACGAGGCGATGAGATAGGGGACATTTACTTGGACAGTTTGCGAGAACTCGACTACAGCCGTATTGTCTTTTTGTTGCCACCTTGGGAGGAAATCTATATCAACGACGATCAGCGTTTTGAGCCTTTTGATGAGGCCCAAGCTGTTTATGAGGTCATCAAGGAAATTTACGTCAGGCTTGGCTTCGAAGTGTGCGAGCTTCCAAAAAGCTCCATTGAGGAACGCCTAAGGTTTATCGAGGCAAAACTGGGATTATAACCCATTTCATTTTTTGCAAAAAGAAAGGCTTGCATGGTGAATGCAAGCCTCTTTTTGGTGGAATATTTTTACGGATTATTCTTCTCCTTCATTCAACAACTCCAAATCAATCGTTCTGGATTGTAAGTCAGTTCCTGTCACTCGAACGGTTACTTTATCGCCAAAGGCAATCATTCGTTTGTTGTGGGTACCAATCAAGGCAAGGTTGTCTGCGTCGTACTCGTAGTAGTCATCGTTGAGGTCAGAAACTCGAACCATGCCTTCGCATTTTGTGGCGGTAATCTCTACGAAAAGGCCCCATTCAGTTACTCCAGCGACTACGCCTTCAAAGGCTTTGCCCACTTCGTTGGACATGAATTCCACTTGTTTGTATTTGATGGAAGCACGTTCCGCGTCAGCGGCCATCTTTTCTTGACCAGAGGAGTGTTCGCATTTGCTTTCCCAATCCTCTTTGTCTGGAGATTTCTTGTTATCCAAGTAATGCTGGAGCAGGCGATGCACCATCATGTCAGGGTAACGGCGAATAGGAGAGGTGAAGTGGGTGTAATGCTCAAAACCAAGTCCGAAGTGCTGGGTGCCCTCTGTCGTGTATTTTGCCTTTGCCATCGCACGGATAGCCAATGGTTGTAATACATCGCCTTCAGGCTTGCCTTCGATGGTGGTCATGATTTCGTTCAAGGCATTGGAAAGGCCGTTTTGATCGGGCATAAACTTCAGACCGAACTTTCCTGCAAATCTTCCGAAAGCCTCAAGCTTCATCATGTCTGGATCATCGTGCGTTCGATAAACCATCGTGTGGTTTCCTTTGCCCAGTTTATAGACAAATTCAGCGACCTTCTTATTGGCCAACAGCATGAAGTCCTCCACCAATTTGTGGGCTTCGAAGCGGATTTTGGTCACCAACTCAATTGGTGCTCCTTCTTCATCCAGTTTGAAGCGCACCTCAGGGCTTTCAAAGGCGATGGAGCCTTCTTTGAAACGTTGGTCCCTCAGCTTAAAGGCCAAGTCGTTGAGAGTAAGGATTTCCTCTTTGTAATCACCTTCGGCACCCTTGATGATTTCTTGGGCGTCCTCGTAAGTGAATCGACGGTTGGAATGCGTGATGGTGCGACCAAACCACTGGTTCACCACGTGCGCTTCTGGTGTCAGTTCGAAGATGGCAGAGAAAGTCAGCTTGTCCTCATTAGGACGAAGGGAGCAAAGTCCGTTGGACAGCCTTTCTGGGAGCATCGGCACTACGCGGTCCACCAAGTAAACCGAGGTAGCACGGCGGAAGGCCTCCTTTTCCAATTGTGATTTTGGCTGAACATAATGGGTCACATCGGCGATGTGGATGCCCACTTCATAGTTGCCGTTGTCCATTTTGAAAATGGAAAGGGCATCGTCAAAGTCCTTGGCGTCTACAGGGTCGATGGTGAAGGTCGGTACCGAACGGTAGTCCCTTCGGTTGGCGATTTCCTCGGCTGAAATTTCAGAAGGAATGCGCTCGGACTCATCCAGCACCGTTTGAGGGAATTCCATTGGCAGGTCGAACTCATACATGATGGCATGCATTTCGGCCTGATGACTTCCCGCCTCACCCAAAATTTTGGTGATTTTTCCGAGTGGGTTTTTCCCTTTTTTGCCCCATTCCAACACCTTGGCCACTACTTTGTCTCCGTGCTGTGCCTTTCCGATTCTTTCCTTCGGAATGAAGATGTCGGTGTGCATTTTTCGGTTGTCGGCAACGACAAACCCAAACTCGCCAGAGATTTCCAACAAGCCAGCAAACTCATCGCGTTTGCGTTCCACAATTTCCACAACCTTACCCTCAGGGTTAGGGCCGTGGCGTGTTGGGAAAACAGAAATTTTCACACGGTCGTCGTGTTGGGCCGTAGCCAAGTTCAAGGCCGAAACCTTGATGTCCTTGTCTTGCCCTTCGCAAACGATAAAGGCAAAACGTGGATTGACGAAGTCCACCACACCCTCCAGCGTTGAGGCTTCATGGGTGCTGGTATATTCGTCACCAATTTTTTTAACGGTTCCCGTAATGATGAGCGTTTCAAGGGTGTCTTCGACCAAGGCGATGCGCCGTTTGGCCTTTACCTTAAGCTGTCGGCTAAGGTGTTTCGCTGAAAAAGTTTGTCCAGTGTGTTTATTGAGAAATGAAAGTAGCTGATTTGCCAATTTGGTTTCTCTTCTGCCTCTGTCCTTTCGCTTCGTTTGTTTCATATGGTATTTGTACGAAGGACGGTGTGCTGGGCACAAAAGGTGGTTCTATTCATTCTTATCCGTCCTTAATCTTCAAAATGTACCACGGGGATGGCGTCGATTAATGCCTTCGTGTATTCTTCCCGTGGGGACTTATAAATTTCTTTTGCCTCTCCTTGTTCAACAATTTTGCCTTTTCTCATGACGACAAGTCGATCGGCCATAAACTTTACCACGGAGAGGTCGTGTGAGATAAAGATATAGGTAAAGCCAAACTTTTCCTTTAGATCATTTAAAAGGTTTAAAACCTGTGCTTGCACGGAAACGTCCAAGGCCGAAACCGATTCGTCGCAGATGATGAGTTTGGGGTTCAAAGCCAAGGTCCGAGCAATGCCGATGCGTTGGCGTTGTCCACCCGAGAACTCATGGGGATACCGTTGAAGGTGTTCTGCTTGAAGACCAACGGTTTCAAGGAGTTCCACGGCTTTCAGGTGGCGCTGGGTATCGTTTTCCAAAATGTGATGAACCCGCATCGGTTCGATGATGGCCTCGCCGATGGTCATCCTTGGGTTGAGTGATGAGTAGGGGTCTTGGAAAATGATTTGGATGTCCTTGCGCAGGGCACGCATATCATTGGTGCCCAACTTTCGAATGTCTTTTCCTTCAAAGAAAATATTTCCCGAAGTCGGCTCGACCAACCGAAGAATACTTCGCCCCAAGGTTGATTTTCCACAGCCAGATTCTCCCACCAGCCCAAGGGTTTCGCCTTTCATTACCTGAAAGCTGACATCATCCACGGCTTTTACCCATTTTTTTGGTTGGCCAAAGAAAGGCTTGTCCAAGGGGAAATAGGTTTTCAGGTTTTTGATGTCGAGAACTGGGATTAAGGTCTCTGGTTTTTTGGGAGCAATTTCTGGCGTTTGAATGATTTCTCGCCCTTCCATGAAATCAGCCACCGTTGGCAACCGCTTGGGATTGTTTTCAAGTTTTGGTCGGCAGGCGATTAGGCCTTTGGTGTATGGGTGTTGCGGATTTTCAAAGATGTCTTTGACCTTTCCTTGTTCCAAAGCCACACCACGATACATCACCAAAACCTCGTCTGCGATTTCGGCGACCACGCCCAAGTCATGGGTAATGAAAATTAATGCGGTATTGTATTCTTTCACCAAGTCCCGCATCATTTCCAGAATCTCCTTTTGAACGGTAACATCCAAAGCGGTGGTCGGCTCGTCGGCAATCAACAAGGATGGTTTGCAGGACAAGGCCATGGCAATCATCACCCGTTGCTTTTGCCCACCTGAGAGTTCATGCGGAAAGGATTCGTAAATGGCCTGTGGCCTTGGTAGCTGAACCTGCTCGAATAAGGCGATGGTCTGATTTTTTGCTTCTTCCTTAGAGACTTTTTGGTGGAGCAGGATGGTTTCTGTCACCTGTTGTCCGCAGGTCATCAGTGGGTTCAAGGAAGTCATGGGTTCTTGGAAAATCATGGCGATTTCCTTGCCCCTGATTTGACGATGAATTTCCTGTGGAACATGCTCCAAGGAAAGTTTTCCCAAAGTGGGAGAGTCGTAAAGGATTTGTCCTTGACTGATGCGTCCACCTGCTTTTTGCACCAAGCCCATAATGGACAAGGAACTAACGGATTTGCCTGATCCAGATTCACCAACGATGCCCAAGACTTGGCCGTGGTCCACCGAGAAGGAGATGTCTTGGACGGCAGTATTCCAGCCGTTTTCACTTGGAAAGGAGACTTCAAGGTGGTTGATCTCAAGGAGCATGGTATAGGAATGGAAAAGAATTACGTTAAAAACAAAAGTGTAGCGCTCTGGGCTTCGCCCTTTATTGTACTAACCCCAAAAGCGATGTGGAAGTTTCTAATGACCTTAGTGTTTTGCACACTCTTCGCCCAAATGGGCATGAGCCAGTCAAAACCCAAGAAGAATAAGTTTTTTTCCAAGAAAGAGAATTTGTTGATAGGAAAAAAATGGATGGTGGTGGACGTGAAGCATGGAAAGAAGAAGCGGGGAATCGAAGTAGGGGAGGAATGGGATTTTACAGTGGAGAAGACCTTCACGATCAAGAAGAACGATAATATGATGGAGGGAGGCCGTTGGCGCCTTAATGGGAAGAAGCTGATTTTGCTGGTTGAAAAAACCTCAAAGGATGGTGAGGGGCGTGATTTGCCCACTGAGCATAAAATCCGAAAACTCAAGGACGATTTGATGGTCCTGAAGTTTAAGGTGAATAAAAACAAAAAGTTTAGCCTGAAGCGTCAGCGTGCTAAAGTGTACTTCAGGCATTGAGTAGTTCATCGTTCTTTGGTAGGTTTGGGGCATGATGAAATTTTCTTTCCTATGGAAAAGGCTGTGCATCGTCATGGCCTTTTTTCTTGTGGTGCCTTGCCTTGCGCAGAAAGCGTTTGTCCACGGGACAATTCACGTGGGTAATGGTGAGCTGATTGAGGATGGGATGCTCGTTGTTCGTGGTGATTCCATCGCTTTTGTAGGAAAGTTTGATGAAAGCCTGCTGGATACAACTTTTGAGGTGATTTCTGCCAAGGGAAAAGACCTATATCCGGGGCTGATTGCTCCTAACACAAGTTTGGGCTTGGTGGAAGTGGAATCTGTTCCCGCCTCCCGCGACTTTGATGAGGTGGGAGATTTAAATCCTCATGTGGTTTCGGCAACGGCCTATAATGTGGATTCGAGGATTATTCCGACTACTCTTTCAAATGGAGTTTTGTTTGCCGAATCAACGCCAAGAGGAGGCTTGTTGTCGGGTACGGCCAGTATTGTTCGGCTTGCTGGCGATCATATTGATGAGGTGTTGGTTGAGCGAAAAGGTGGGGTTCATGTGAATTGGCCGTCCGCACTTTATCAATCTGATTGGTTTACAAGACAGTCAAATGTTCGATCGAATAAGGGCAGGGAGAAGCATTTACTGAAGTTGGAATCCTTTTTTGAGGATGCCTATCAAGCTCAGGAGAGAAATGATGTTTCCAATTTAAAATTGGAGGCCATGAAAGGTGTGTTTGATTCGTCTCAAACCCTTTTTATCCATGTTCAGGATGCCAAGGAAATCATGCTTGCTGTCCAATTTTTTCAAGGGCTTCATGTCAAGCGAATGGCGATTGTGGGGGCGAGGGATGCTTGGATGGTTGCTGATTTTTTGGTGGAAAATAAGGTGTCTGTCGTCCTTTCAAGAATTCTGGACCTTCCAACAAGAGTGGATGATGGGCCTGCTTCGTTGTTTTTCGTTCCGAAAAAATTAAAGGACGCTGGAGTGTTGTTCTGCTTTGATTATGATGGTGAGATGGAGGTGATGATGCAACGGAGTCTGCCATTTTTGGCGGGAACTGCTGTTGCGTATGGGCTTAGTAGGGAAGAGGCATTAAGTGCTGTGACCTTAAATACCGCCCAAATTCTGGGCGTGGATTATCGAATTGGTTCGTTGGAAGTTGGAAAGGAAGCTTCGTTTGTGATGGTCAAAGGCGATTTGCTGGATGCCATGCAGAGTAATGTTGAGATGATTTATGTGAATGGGGTAGAAGTGGAGGTGGAAAATTGGCAGGAAAAATTGGCCAACGAGTATCAGGAAGATTAACAGGTTTTCTGAAATATTACGTGGGTTTTCCTTGACCACTGGGGTGTGTTTTTAGGTGGAATCAAATAGAAGTGTTATTTTTGTAACTCATTCGCTAAGTGCTGTAAATCAGGGGATTTATGATTAAAGGTCTTGGTGAAAATATTGCTAACGCACTGAAATTTAATTACAACCGTGAAAAAACTTCTAACCAACTGTCATATCCTCACAGGGGAGAGGGAGCTATGGAATCATTCCATTCTCATTGAATCTGGTGAAATTCAGGACGTCTTCGAGGGTGTGCCTGAAGGCTTTGATGGTGAGGTGGTTGATATGAAAGGCAAGTATGTGATGCCTGGTTTTATCGACCTCCAAGTTAACGGTGGTGGAACAGAATTTTTCACGAAGAATATATCGGTAGAGGCCGTTGAAGCCATTTACCGTGCACATTTGGACTTTGGAACCACTCGTTATCTCCCAACTCTGATCTCCACCTCTCATGAGAACATCATGAAAGCCTGTGAGGTGATTAAAGAATGCAAGAGTCAAGGTAAATACGGGGTGTTGGGAATGCACCTTGAGGGACCGTTCTTCAATCTGGAGAAGAAAGGTGCTCACTATCCAAAATTCATCCGTAAGCCTGAGCAGGAGGAAATCGCCAAAATCATTGAGGCGGGTAAGGATGGCGTTATTGAGATTTTGACGTTGGCGCCGGAGCAATGTCCAGAAGAGTTGTTGAAGCAACTTATTACAGCTGGAATCAAGGTTTCTTGCGGACACAGTAATGCCAACTACCAACAGGCGAAGCGTGCCTTTGAGTTGGGTGTGAACAAAGTGACTCACCTGTTCAATGCCATGTCTCAGTTTAATAGCCGTAACCCTGGAATCGTAGGTGCATTCTTCGATAACAAAGATGTCTACGGTGGAATCATCGTTGACGGTGTTCACGCTGACATCGCTTCTGTACGTGTTGCTCAGCGCTTGAAGCAGGGCAAGTTGTTCTTGGTGTCTGATGCATCGTTTGTAGGAAACCCATTGGAAGAGTTCGAGTTTGACGGCTTCCAATTGAAAAACATTGACGGCAATTTCTACACAGAAGCTGGCAATCTTGCTGGTTCTTCCATCTCCATGTTGGATGCTGTACAGAACTGTGTGTTGAAGGTGGGAATTTCCCTTGAGGAGACTGTTCGTATGTCTTCTACATACCCAGCCGAGTACTTAGGTGTCGGTGACAAATTCGGTAAAGTGAAGAAAGGATACGTGGCTGACTTGGTTGTTTTGGAGCGCGATCTTTCCCTTTCACAGGTCTTTGTTGAGGGTGAAATCGAGGTTGAAAAGCTCGTTGAAGGAGAAGCTGGAGTTTTAGTTTAAGAAATTGTTTCTCGTAACTTATTGAACCCCAAGGAAACAGCTTTCCTTGGGGTTTTTTCATGCGAAAAAGAGAGTTTTGTATTTGGTTTCAATGGCAAAGCCTCCTACTTTTGCAGTGTCTTAACCATTCGGGATAAGGCTTCAACAAAGGTATTGCCCAGGTGGCGGAATTGGTAGACGCGTTGGTCTCAAACACCAATGAGGTAACACTCGTACCGGTTCGACTCCGGTCCTGGGCACATTTTACCGACGTGCTGGAATTGGTAGACAGGCTAGATTCAGGTTCTAGTGTCCTTTGGGCGTGGGGGTTCGACTCCCCCTGTCGGTACAGAGGAATCTCCATTTCAATTTTGTTGAATTTATTTTGCAGTTAGTAGAAAAACTTCTACTTTTGCACAGCCTTATCCGAAAGGGGTTCGGCAGGAAAGTATTGGCCCAGGTGGCGGAATTGGTAGACGCGTTGGTCTCAAACACCAATGAGGTAACACTCGTACCGGTTCGACTCCGGTCCTGGGCACAATGATTAGAAAGGCTCATATAGTTATACTATGTGGGCCTTTTCTATTTTAGGTCTATGAATTTTCTTGCACATTTCTATTTATCGGGAGGAGAGGCCGAATTGGAGGTCGGAAGTTTTTTGGGCGATTTTGTCCGTCGGAAAGATTGGGAAAAGTTTTCTCCACGAATTCAGCAAGGAATACAGTTGCATCATCAGATTGATGAGTTCACCGATACGCATGACATTGTTCGTCAAAGTAGACTGAGGTTGTTTACCAACTATAGGCATTATTCACGTGTCATTGTGGATTTGCTCTATGACCACTTTTTGTCCAAGCACTTTGGTCGTTATTCTGCCACTGCATCACTTCAGCAGTTTTCTGCCTCAGTATATACAAACTTGAAACCCTATGCCTCATCCTTTCCAGAGCGTGGACAGGATGTGTTTGCTTCAATGAGCAAGTATGACTGGCTATACCATTACCAGTTGTTTGACGAAGGCTTTGGACGGTCGTTGCGAAGCATGTCCCGTAGGTCATCTGGAAAAATTCCTTTTGGCGATTCTTTGGAGCTGATTCGGGAGGAATATTCTGATTTTGAATCGGAGTTCTTTTTGTTTTTTGAGCAGTTGATGGCTTTTGCTGAGGAGCAAAGAAAAAGCCTGTAGGGGTTCTACAGGCTTTCTGATAATTAATCAATCTTGGTGAGGGTGATCGTCCTCTCTGATGTATCGAGGGTTGGATTCTTCTGTGTTTTCCTCGGTTTCTTGAGTTGGAGTTTCTTCCAGTTCTTCCTCGTGCGTTATAGGGTCAAGAAGGAAGGCGTTTAGTTCCTTTACAATGACGCGGTCCGCTTCGGCCTTATTTGGAGAATATAGCTCAATGTCTCGAAAGGTTCTTCCAGTACTTCTGTCCTTGAAGTAATGCGAATAAGTGAAATACCCCTTTTTGGGTTTTTTCTTTAGGGACATCCGAACCATGTAGCGATCATAGACGAAGCGATACGTTTCTGGATCATACTTGTCCAAATCTTCCTCGTCAATCAATATAACATTGTAATGATAATGTTTGAAAGTTTGTTCAAGGTGGTGGTTAAGCTTGTCAATTTGGTCATTGATTTTTTCATGGAAAGCTTGTTGTTCTTTCCTGTCCACCATTCTGTTGTTAAAGTTGACGGAATTGGTGTCCTCAGCCTTGTATTTAATAACCAACAAGGTGGAGTTTTTCAATTCTGGGCTGATATGGCTTCGTGTCAGACCCATGAATTCCTGAGCGTGTGCGAAGAGCCCAGGTACAATAAGACATAGGGAGAGTAGTAGGGCGTTTTTCATAAGCAAGAGTTTAAGGAGGTGCCCAGTAGAACCAATGCTGGTTTACTTGGCACCTCATGACTCTTGCTAAACATTGCCAAGTCAAAATGGTTCCCGAAGTGCGGGGAAAATTATAGGGCCAAGAGGCCCTTGATTTTGGTGGCTTCCTGGTAGGTGTCCACTATACGTTCACTTGAAAGTTCCACTCTTTGGGCGGTAAGGCTGATATAATTGCCTTTTCCAGATTCCTTCCAAGCCAGCTTTGCAGTTTCTCCAAAAAGTTTGAGGACTGCGGTTTTCTTTTCTTCATCGTTTGGGACAATGAATTTATAGGTATAAGTGTCTGGCCATTTGTGGGTATCGTCCAGTTTTTGGCGGAAGGTTGTGATGTCCATTATGTCGTGTTCGAGATTTTTCGGGCAATTTGCTTCAAAATTTGGCCACTTTCAATACCAAGGAATTATTGCATTACTCTTTTAAAGGTGCTCTTGATGGTTTTTGTGCTGTCCTTGGCGTCTGGATATTCCATGACTAAAAGGCTGTCGTTGATGGTAACGATGGTTCCCTTCTGTTCTTTTCCTGATATGGTCTCCCAAGCAAGGGTACTGTCCGAAAGTTGCCAGTTTCCCTTTCGGGCTTTAGATCCAGCATCTTCCTTAAGTTTCATCTTGTATTCTCCCTTGTTGTTCATTTTCACAGTAATATCCTTTTCCTTGACTTCGACTTTATCATCTGAAGCATCAAATACGATGGCCTGATCCAGATGCCAGTCTCCTGAGGTCAATATGCTCTTTTGAGAATATTCACGATACCCGAGCGTGGGCGTTTTATCGCTGTTGTTTTCAAAGAGAAATACTAACAGACTTAATCCAGCAAGTATGAAGAAGAGTTTTTTCATCATCTAGTAAACAACTTTGTACTTGCTACGGTTCCTCATCGTTTGGGAGGAAAGGGGTAAATCCCCAAATTGCACCTTGGTTTATGAGAAATGTTTTATTGCTTGGTGCAGGTCGTTCTGTAGGTCGTTTGTCTGAAATCCTAAAAGAACTCTGTCTCCAAAGAGGGATGGGGATGCTGATTGCGGATTATTCTCTGGAATCAGCTCAGAAGCTATTAGGAGACTTTCCAAATGGAGAGGCTTTGTTTCTGGATGTCGAGGATCAGGAGAGCTTGTCAGAGCTTATTGGACGAGCCAGTGTAGTGGTTTCGATGCTTCCTCCAAGGAAGCATATTTTGGTGGCCAGGGTTTGTGTAGAATTTGCCAAACCCATGTTTTCGGCTTCTTATGTCACTCCAGAAATTCAAGCATTACATCATTCCGCTGAAAAAGCGGGAAGTCTCATTTTAATGGAAATGGGTCTGGATCCAGGCATTGACCACATGTCTGCTCAGCAAGAAATAGACAAGATTCATGACCAAGGAGGGGAGGTGATTTCCTTCAAATCATTTACTGGAGGGGTTCCTGTATTGGGAAAAAATGATAACCCTTGGCATTATAAGTTTACCTGGAATCCGAGGAATGTCATTCTCGCTGGGCAGGAAGGTGCCGAATATTTAAAGGAAGGCTCATTAAAGTTATTGCCACACCATCAAGTGTTTCGACGTTTGGAGGAGGTTTCCTTTGAAGGTCTGGGTGATTTTGAGGCTTATCCCAATCGAGATTCTTTGCTCTATCAGTCCTTGTATAATATCCCAGAGGCAGAGACGGTGATTCGTGGTAGCCTGCGTTGGAAGGGCTATTGTAAGGCGTGGTTCGTATTGGTAGCCTTGGGAATGACGGATGAAAACGGGCTGAGATTACCAGAGGGTACTTGGTCTGGAAAGGAAATTCTGGAAATGTTTCTACCAGCTGGAGAGGGGACGATTGAAAATAGATTAGAGGAATATTTAGGTTACCCTTTGAAGGAAGAATTGGAGCCCTTGGCTTGGCTGGGACTGTTATCAACGGAAAATTCATTCGAGGTAAAAGGAGGGAGTCCAGCGGATTTTTTGGAAAGTTTGCTAAAAGAAAAGTGGGTCTTTACCAATACAGACCAAGATTTGGTGGCTATGCAACATCAAATTGATTTTAGGCTTGATGATGTAAGAAAAAAAGTAGTATATTCCACTATTGTTTTTGGTGACACTGCAGGGCATACGGCAATGGCGAAAACCGTTGGCTTACCTTTAGCATTTGCAGTTGAACTTTTTTTGGATGGCAAAATCCCTCTTACGGGGGTACAAATTCCAACGCATCGTTTACTCTATTCCTTAATCCTTCCTCGATTGGAACAGTCGGGTGTGGTTTTTAAAAGGGAAGAAAAGTAAAAGTGATTTTTAAATTGGCAGGTTAATTGTCTGGTAAGCAACCAGGTATGTATTTTTTCGTTTCACTCCTTATGGATAATTCTAAAGTTATGAACCTAAGGCCCTCCTCCCGAAAGTTCAAGGTGTTTGTTTCGTCTGACCAAAGACAAGCGAGCCCAATGTTGATTGAGTTCTTGAAGGCTTATCAAAATTACGAGCTACACTTCATTCCAACAGTGTTTAGCGTATTTGATATCATGAATTTCGAGCCTGACATTATCGTCCTTGATCCATCTTGTCAAAAAATTGTAAAATGCTACGAATGGGGCGCCGCCGCATGATGTAGTAGACAAGTAAGTCGAGTGAATAGAAAAACCGCCTGCCCTGGAGTTATAACCTCCAAGGCAGACGGTTTTTTTTGTGCCTGAGAAATCAATCAAAGAGAATCAAAAAAGGTCTTTAGATCAGCGATTTCATTACTAGTGATACTCGGAAAGTTGGCAATGCGGAAAGTGTCCTGTTTCCATTGTCCATAGCCCTTGCCAAGTGTAATTCCAGCACTTGAAGCCTTCTTCATGATTGACTTGATTTTTTCTGCTTGTCCTTGAATCGCCAACACCGTTTTTGATCTAGTGGCGGGGTTTGAAACCAATGGAGAAAGTTCCGAATGGTTTTCAAAATAGGAATAGAGGTCATCGGCCTGTTTGTTCAGCCTTTTCTCTGTTTCCTCGATAGAAGGAAGTTCTTTTGCCAATCGCCCCATCAAGTAGATGCCCAAGGTGTTTGGTGTGTAGCTGGTTTGCAGTTTTTGGGCATTTTCATACAATCTTGGTAGACTGTTATAATGCCTTTCTTCATCAATTTTCCAGCTTTTCTCCAAAGCGAATGGCGAGAATGCCAAGATGCAGAGCCCAGGAGGGAGGCCAAAACATTTTTGAACCGAGGCAAACCAAACATCAGCTCCGCCAAAATCCAACGCAATTCCACCCATAGATGAAGTAGCGTCTACGGCTACAATCTTATCTGGGAAGAGCTCTTTCAAGGCTCGAATATCTGCTGGTTGAATTTGGGTGCCGTTTGAGGTTTCATTTTGCGTGACACAAATGGCATTACAGATATCAGGAATATCCAATTCCTCAGGTATTAGCTCATCATCGATGCCGAAAGTATGGGCAAATACGCCACGGTCCAATAGCATGGTGCGTTGCAACCATTTGTCTCCAAAGGCTCCGTTCGAAATGTGGTAGCTTTTCTTTTTGACTAACGATTGCGCGACAATTTCCCAAGCCTCGGTGGCTGATGAGACAAAGCAAATGGTGTAATCCTGTGGGATTTTCAGCCATTGCCTCAAGGCCTCGATAGTTTCCTCATACATCGCCTCAAAAGCGGGGCTACGATGGTTTTGGCTGAGGATACCTTGCTCAAAAGCCTCATTGAAATAGTCTTTGACCTGAGGGTAAATTTTGGATGGGCCTGGGTAAAAGTTCATTATGCGTTTGTCAAATAGGAGATAGCCATGTTGTAACTTTTGAGGCCAAAGCCTGCGATGATGCCCACACAGTTTTTGGTCAGGTAGCTGTGATGGCGGAATGACTCCCGCGCATGAATGTTCGAAATGTGCACTTCGACCACAGGGGTTTGAATGCCAGCGATGGCATCCGTCAATGCTACTGAGGTGTGTGTGTAGCCCCCTGCGTTTAGGATGATGCCGTCATAGGAAAATCCCACTTCATGGAGTTTGTCGATGAGGGCACCCTCATGGTTGGACTGAAAGTATTCCAGTTCAATGGCAGGGAAATCAGATTTCAGTGTCCCGAAATATTCCTCAAAACTTTTGTCACCGTATATGCTTTTTTCCCTCACCCCGAGCAGGTTGAGGTTAGGGCCGTTCATCACCAAAATTTTCATATTATCAATGGGAAAGGCGGATTGACTTGTTTGGGGTAACTTTGTGGAAAGTTTTTGGGACCCTTATGAACTGGACACAAGCCCTTCACGACTACGAGTATTTTCTTCGCTTGGAGAGAGGATTGTCAGAAAATTCGATTGATGCCTATCTCCGAGATGTGGTAAAGCTAAAGCAGTTCCTCGAATTATCCAATGTGGAGGGGATGCCTTCGCAGGTAGATGCAGGTAGTGTTTCAGACTTTTTGGCTTACCTCAATGAAATGGGGCTTGAGGTAACATCCCAAGCGAGAATTCTCTCAGGACTCAAGGGTTTCTTCCAATTTATGGTGGAGGAAAATGTGTTGTCGTCCAATCCATCGGAATTGATTGAGAGCCCAAAAAATAGGAGGAAGCTTCCTGATACACTTTCGTACCATGAAATTGAACAGCTGATTGGCGCCATTGATATGTCAAAGGCTGAAGGTCAAAGAAACAGGGCGATTTTGGAAACCCTTTATAGTTGTGGGCTTCGTGTTTCAGAATTGGTGGACCTCAGGTTGACCAATGTGTTTTTTAATGAAGGTTTTGTTCGGGTGATTGGTAAAGGGGAGAAGGAACGGCTTGTGCCGATTGGTTCGGAAGCGTTGGAACAGATTCGCATTTATGTGGAGGGAGATAGGGCGCAATTGACCATTAAGGCAGGTTACGAAAATTTTGTGTTCCTAAATCGGAGAGGAGCTCAGTTAACAAGGGTGATGATTTTCACCATTATTAAACGCCTTGTTGGAGCCTTGGGCTGGACAAAAAAAGTAAGTCCGCACACCTTCCGTCATTCTTTTGCGACACATCTCTTGGAAGGGGGGGCGGACTTACGGGCTATTCAGCAAATGTTGGGGCATGAGTCAATTACGACCACAGAGATTTATGCCCATTTGGATAGGTTTTACTTGCAACAAGTTGTGCAAGAATACCATCCGAGGAGTTAAATGCTTAGTTAAGCGCTTTTCCTTAGATTTTGAATGTGAGGCTTTCGTCCCAGATAGGCAGAATACATCCACAGTAATTTTTCTTGGTCGCGGATATAGTCGC
The DNA here is from genome assembly GCA_030431525.1 of Bacteroidia bacterium. Lineage (GTDB taxonomy): Bacteria > Bacteroidota > Bacteroidia > Cytophagales > JAAEPT01 > JAUIJC01. Next base: position 107,417 of record JAUIJC010000006.1, read on the forward strand.
TCATTAGGCTATTCGTTCCTTCGTCACCTGTTTCATCGGTGATTTCCAAAAGTTCTTGTTGCATGGAAATCAGTTTGGTGAGCGAGTTGGAAATCACTTCGACGATGCGGGAACCTTCCGTGAGGCCACAAGCTTCGGCAATTTTTGAGTGCTTCAGGAAATCACTGAGAGTATGGTGTGGAGTTTCCCCAAGGGTCAAAATCCGTTCAGCGATTTCGTCAATAGAGGTCTGGAGGCTGTTGTATAGTTCCTCGAACTTAATGTGGAGTTCAAAGAATTGTGGGCCTTTTACATTCCAGTGAAACCCTCTTGTGTTTTGGTAGAAGACGGAATAAGTACAGAGGAGCTCGTTCAGTTTTTCAACCGTTTTCTGCTGTTGTTCCATGGTTTTGAGAAGGATGGTTTGTTATCCAACGATGGAACTTCAAAAAAAGGTACTTAATGGTTGTTCAGGCTTGTGCGAGCTTCTTTGGTGGGTTGGGTTTCCTCTTCTGGGTTTTGAGCCAGTATTTCAGACAAATACCTACAGGTTTTTCCTCGGTTAGGGGAGTGGGATTTTGGATTCGCCTTTTGGACAGCTACGTCCATTGATGTGGCTGAAATGTGTCTCTTGTAGGTTTTTTGGGAAACCGTGGCAAATGGAATGTAGCCCTTAGGGTAATAACCGTAGTAATAAGGGCTGGTGTAATCTTCGTGTTGGACTAAGAGGTTGTTCCACAGTGGGAAATTCTCTGGGGATTGAGTGACTGAAATACTGGATTCAAAAATCAGAGGATTACCAATCAGGTTGATGCGAATCTTGTCCTGTGGTGTTTTTTCCATTTCAATGGTTGCCACTTCGCTCTCTCCGTCACCATTGTCCACCAACAGGCTGATGCCATGGAAAGTGCCCGTGAGGTAATATTCAAGCCGAATATAATCCACCACTTGGTCACCATTTAAATCCAAATTGTTTGGTCCACTCGGGTTGTTCAGGCTTTTTTCAAGTGCTGAAATGCTATTGACTTGAAGGCTCTGATTCAGAACAGCCTTTAGGTTAAGGTGTTCAGCGAATGAGGGAACATTGTTGGGGGTAGGCTTCTTTACCTGACCTCCTTGGGGGGAGCATGCCATAAGGCTCGTTAAAAGCCAAATAATGCCAAGGTGAAGAAGTGGTTTAGTACCAAGCATCGTTGAAAACGGATCCGAATCTTACTTAAAAAATGGAAGTGCAAACGTGCATTTCTATTGTTAAGAGTTGACTGTCTGAGCACTTCATTTCGGAAATTAAGAAATGCATTCAAAAGAGCAAGGGCAATCACAGGTCAATATCTAAGAGAGTAAAAAAAGCAACTGATTCAGTCTCTTCGGAAGGCTCTTGCTAAGGGCTTTTGGGCATTCTTGACTATATTTGTGCCCTGAATTTGTGATTGTTGGATTACTGGGACTTTTATGAAAAAAGCTCCCAAACTAAAGGAAGGCCCGTGTATAAGTTGCTCCTAAGACCCCTCTTGTTTTCAATAGACCCTGAAAAGGTACACCATCTATCTGCAAAGCTTCTCAAGCTGATGGCAGGCAATGCCTTGGGCCGTGGCTTTCTAAAAAGCCTTTATCAGGTAGAGGATCCAAAATTGGAGCGAGAGGTATTCGGCTTGAAATTCAAGAATCCTGTAGGCTTGGCTGCTGGATTCGACAAGGACGCCAAACTCATTGACGAGCTGGACTGCTTGGGATTCGGATTTATTGAAATCGGAACGGTAACGCCAAAAGGCCAAGCTGGAAACGATAAGCCACGTCTTTTTCGGGTAACCGATGACCAAGGGATCATCAACCGAATGGGGTTCAACAATGATGGTTTGGAAGAGGCTGTCAAGCGTCTGAAGGCAAGGAAATCCTCAGTGCTGGTTGGTGGAAACATTGGCAAGAACAAAGTAACTCCGAATGAGGAGGCTTTCAGCGATTATGAAAAAGGCTTCTACGCCTTGTTCGACTATGTCGATTATTTCGTGGTCAATGTGAGTTCGCCCAATACCCCAGGTTTGCGTGAGCTTCAGGATAAGGAGCCATTGACAAACTTGTTGGCTGGATTGATGGCTTTGAATAGCAAGAAGCCAAAGCAAAAACCGATTTTGTTGAAGATTGCTCCAGATTTGACTGATGAGCAGTTGGATGATATTGTCGCCATTGTGGCTGAAACTGGTATTGCAGGAGTGATTGCAACGAATACCACCATCTCAAGGGATGGTTTGGCTACTCCCAAAGAGACGGTTGATTCGATTGGAGCTGGTGGTTTGAGTGGAAAACCGTTGACCAAGCGTTCCACTGAGGTTATTCGCTATCTCTACCAAAAATCAAATGGATCTTTCCCAATTATTGGTGTTGGTGGAATTATGACCCCAAAGGATGCGCTTGAAAAGTTTGAGGCTGGCGCCTCCTTGGTTCAGGTGTATTCTGGATTCGTTTATGAAGGCCCTGCATTGGTGAAGGGAATCAATAAGATGTTGTTGAAGTAATCCTTCGACATTTGGCGGAAGTCCCAAGGGGTTTTCCGCTTTTGTGTTTCGATAGATAAAGCAATAAGGATATGGGAAGAAATACTTTTAAATCAGCTCCTGAGGCTGAAGAAGCCCACAAGGAAGGAAGAAAACTGCCTGATGTAAAAGGGATGGTTTCTTCGCTTCCGCGTCCTTGGGAAGATGATCGCTACCGCAAGGTAATCGGCATTTTCTTCCTTGGATTTTCCCTATTCCTTTTTCTGGCGTTTTGTTCCTATTTGGTAACAGGGAAGGCGGATCAGCGGTTGTTCCTCACGGAAATGACTTTTGATGCGGACAGTACTGTGCAGGCTGCCCGTGATTTGGCATCCGAGGAGATGTTGAACGAGGCGCTGTTTTCTTTGGGAAAGGCTGAGGTGAACCGCGCCATTTCAGAAATGGCTTCCAATGACACCACCATGGAGGCTGTTCGTCAGGCCATTCGTGAGGTTGGAAAGGATCAGGGTGTTCAGGCTTATCAGGAAGCTGTTGTTGAAGTATTGCAAGCATCCCATAAGCCAGATAAAGCAAGGAATGCGCTGGGCTGGTTGGGTGCATATTTCTCACATCTCTTTGTTTACAAAGGGTTTGGTTTGGGAGCCTTTTTTGTTCCGCCATTCATTTTTCTATTGGGATTGATAACGGCCTTCCGCAAGAACATCCCATTTCTTGGTAAGATCTTTAGAACCTCGGTGTTCCTGCTCTTCTATTTGAGTTTGACGCTTGGTTATTTTGCGACTATTTCAGGGCCAGATTCTGCTTGGGCCTATATCTGTGGAGGTATTGGTTTTGAATGGGCGGATTTATTGAATAGCTATCTCAGTTGGGGAGCCGCTTTGGTCCTGCTTTTCCTTCCTACAGTTTTCGTGATTTTCACCTTCAATCCAAAGAGTTTCTCCTTGGAGGCCATTCCAGTTTCTTGGCCTTTGGGTTATCGTAAAAACCTCGAGGATGAGGAAGACGATGAGGACTTTGAGGATGATGATGATGTGGTTTCAGATTCAGAAGTTGAGACAACTACTCAGTCCATTGCTCAGGATGCTAAAAAGGAACCTGAGGAAACCTATAAGCCTGAATCGAAAAAGGATGATGAGGTTGAAATGGTATTGAAAGTAGAGGACGATTCTGAGGATGATTTACTTTTCCCAGAAGATGAGCCTGAAGATGAACATCCGCTTAATCCTGTTTTGGCCAATCAAAATGAAGGGCTAAGAAAAGAAGAACCTCAGTTGGTGATTGAGGATGATGAAGAAGAGGAGGACGATCTGGGAATGGAATTGAAGGTGGAAAATGGGCCAGTAGAAACCGTTACGCCAACTATTCCAAATCAAAAACCTTCAAACGAACCAAGTTTTGTTGTTGAGGATATTACCGATGAGCCTGATGATGAAGGTGAGGTAGGAGAAGAAGGTGGGGAGGAACCAAAGGAGGCTGCCAATAAGTTCTTGGAACAAGCAGGTGAGTATGATCCACATTTGGACCTCCCGCATTATAAGTTCCCGACCATTGACTTGATGCAGGCCTATGAAACAGGCGGTGCCAAGAAAATGACTCGTGAGGAGTTGGAGCAGTACAAGAACCGCATCATTGAAACGCTCTCCAACTACAAGATTGGTATTGACAGTATCAAGGCGACCATTGGCCCGACTGTCACCCTCTATGAGATTGTGCCGCAAGCAGGGGTGAAAATCTCTAAGATTAAAAACCTTGAGGACGATATCGCCTTGAGTTTGGCAGCCTTGGGGATTCGTATTATTGCCCCAATTCCAGGGCGAGGTACCATAGGTATCGAGGTGCCGAACAAGACGCCAGAAATGGTGGCTATGCGAACTGCCTTGACCAGCGAGAAGTTCAAGAGCACAGATATGGCCTTGCCAGTTGTGTTTGGTAAAACCATCTCCAACGAGGTCTTTATGGTAGATTTGGCCAAAATGCCTCACATTTTGATTGCTGGTGCTACGGGTCAGGGTAAGTCGGTGGGTTTGAACGTGTTGTTGACTTCCTTGCTTTATAAGAAGCACCCTTCTGAATTGAAGTTTGTGTTGGTTGACCCGAAGAAGGTGGAACTTTCCATTTTCTCAAGGATTGAAAAACACTTCTTGGCGAAAATGCCAAACAGCGAGGAAGCCATTATTACCGATACCAAAAAGGTGATTCATACTTTGAATTCTCTTTGTATCGAGATGGATGCCCGTTATGATTTGTTGAAAGACGCAGGTTGTCGTAACCTGAAAGAATACAACAGGAAATTCCAGCAGCGAAGATTAAACCCTGAAAAGGGGCACCGTTTCTTGCCATACATCGTTTTGGTAATTGACGAATTGGCCGACCTGATGATGACGGCAGGTAAGGAGGTAGAAACTCCGATTGCCCGTTTGGCTCAGCTTGCTCGTGCGATTGGTATTCACTTGGTAGTTGCCACGCAGCGTCCTTCCGTGAACGTCATTACTGGTATCATCAAGGCGAATTTCCCTGCGCGTTTGTCTTTCCGTGTAACCTCAAAGATTGACTCACGAACAATTTTGGATGCAGGCGGTGCCGAACAGTTGATTGGTAAGGGTGACATGCTCTTCAGCCAAGGTTCGGACATGGTTCGCGTTCAGTGCGCCTTTGTGGATACCCCAGAGGTTGATAACGTAGTGGATTTCATTGGTGACCAGCGAGGATATTCTTCGGCCTTTATGTTGCCAGAGTATGTTGACAACGAATCAGAAGGAGTGGATGTTGACCTTAAGGATCGCGATGTGATGTTTGAGGAGGCCGCTCGTTTGATTGTTCAACACCAACAGGGTAGCACCTCCCTGATTCAAAGGAAACTAAAGCTTGGCTATAACCGAGCGGGACGAATCGTTGACCAGTTAGAGGCAGCTGGCATCGTAGGACCGTTTGAAGGAAGTAAGGCCCGTGAAGTTTTAGTGCCCGATGAATATGCTTTGGAACAGTTGTTGGATAGCCTCGGTCAATGAGTTTGAAACAAGAATCAGAAAATCAATTTTATCATTTTCAAAAATGAAAAAGTTTGTAATCACGGCAATTACCTTTTTAGGAGTGTTCACAGTTTTTGCCCAGATGGGTAAAGATCCAAAGGTGAAAGCCATTTTGGATGAGGTTAGTAAAACCATCCGTTCCTATTCCTCTTTTCAGGCGGAGTTCACCTCATTGATTGAGAATAAGTCAAACGGCACCAAGGAAGAAACCACGGGTAAGCTCAAGGTGAAAGGAGATAAATACCATATCACTTTCTCCGATGGACATGAGATGATTTGTGATGGCCAGAGTATCTGGGATTATTATCCAGAAGATCAAGGGAATACCGTTACCATCTATGAGGTTGATCCCGAAGAAGGTGGTTTGAATTCGCCACAGAAAGTAGCTGACATGTATAAGGAAGGCTACAAATATTGGTTGAAAGGCGATGAAGTGATGGACGGTGTAAAGTATACCATCATCGACTTGGAGCCAGATTTGTCACCACAAGAAAAGAAGCACAACCAAGTGTATAAGATTCGTCTTCATGTTGACCAGTCGAAAAATATCTTGAAGAAGTGGAAGATTTTTGAAAAGAATGGCAACCGCTTCTCCGTGGAGATTAAAGGCTTTAAGTCAAACGTTAATATTCCAAATACAGAGTTCACCTTTGATATCAAGAAGCATCCAGGAGTGACTGTGGAGGATATGCGTTAATTCAGGATATAGTAGTTAAATACTTTTCTACTAAAGCGCCGATTGCTTAAATGAATTTTTAAGCAATCGGCGCTTTTATCTTATGTGAGATGTTTTTTTGAGAACTTTATTAAAGTTGTTTTTGGACAGTTAAGGCATCAGATTTTTATCTCTCCTATTTGAATATCTCTATCTTGGTTGGAAACGTCTAAGCAGACTAAACAGTCAATTTTAGGTTTAGGCGGAGCACACAGACATTTTTTGTCAACTTTTAACCAACAAGCCCATGAATCTGTTTACGCAGTCGACTTCCCTAATGGGAATCGTAAGGAATGTGGATGCCACAAACCAGTGTTTCACAATCGAAACGCGAGCAAACAATCAATTCCGCGCTAGTGTGGGAGCTGAAACAACCTTCGGTGTTTTGAATAACATTGATGATGTTAATCAGGACAGATACACGAATCCTGAGAATTTTAATGGTAGCCCATCGAGTAACATTGAGAAGTACATCAAAGTTGGCCAGTTGGTCTCGTTGTATGGCATTGTGTTGCTTAATGGCAGTCAAAGGCAATTTGATGTAAGGAATGTTTATTTATTGCAAGACTCCAATGGGGAGTTTGTATTTGAGCATTCATATTGGTGGCTAAGGCAAATCGGAAGTTTTTCCGACACTTGGTTGAAGGACCTCTTTGGCACTTCCCAAACCTTTGATTTCTCAAAGTACCAAACCAATATTGGCATCACGGGAATGCCGATTGAGGACAACACGGTGCAGGAGTGCGCTACGCTTTCCCGCTTGATTTATGGGTTCTCCTCCTCATACCTTCTGACCGGTAACAACCGTTACCTTGATGCCGCCAAATCTGGGGTAGAATACCAGAGGAACAATTTTAGGTTCATCACCCATAATGGAAAAAACATCATTTGGGCTTCAGCCGCTGATAAAGGGAAGTTGATTATTCCTTCGCAAAATGGAGATGATGCTGGAGCAATTCCTTTGTATGAACAGATTTATGCACTCGCTGGCCTTGCTCAATATTATCGTGTAACCCAGGATTGGGAAACGCTCAATGATATCCGAATGACGGTCAACGCTTTCAATGCGTATTTCCGTGATGAAAAGGATGGAGGATACTTTTCTCACCTTGACCCAGCGACTTTTACGGCGGATACCGATTACTTGGGCATCAACAAGCTGAAAAAGAACTGGAACTCTATTGGTGATCATATTCCAGCTTATTTGGTGAATGTGATTCTTGCCTTGGAGCCACTTCCAGTTTCTGAGGACAGAGCGAAGTACGCTGATATCTTGGATACGCTAAAGGAGATGCTTTTTGAATGCACCTCCTTGGTCATCAGTAAATTCCCTGATGCTGATCCAGAAATCCCTTACGTCAATGAACGTTTTTATCAGGATTGGACTCCAGACCAAACATACAGCTGGCAACAGAACAGGGCAGTTTGCGGTCACAACCTAAAAATCTCTTGGAACCTGCTCAGGGTTGCTAATTATTACGATTCAATTGGTAAGGACAGTGAGCCATTGCTTGAGTTGGCGAAAACCCTTGCAGACCATTTGGCTGTATTGGGCATCGACCAGATTCGGGGTGGCTTGTTCGATACTGTAGAACGCAAACCAAAGAACGGTGAGTGGATTGATTTTGCTTGGGGGAACACCAAGGATTTCTGGCAACAGGAGCAGGCCTTGTTAGCCTATCTTATCAACTATGGCTATTTCAAAGAGGATGAGTATTTGTCACTTGCCCGAGAGATGGCTTCCTTCTGGAATCTACACTATTTGGATCATGATAACGGGGGATTCTTCTTCCGTGTGACTGAAGATGGAAACCCTGTGTTGAACGGTAGTTTCGCTGACAAAGGCGGACACGCCATCTCTGGTTATCACGCTTTTGAGTTGAATTATTTGGCTCATGTTTATACCAGCAATTATGTGTCACAGAAGCCAATGTGTCTGCACTTCAAACCACAACATAATGGAGTGAGGTCTATCAACGTTCTGCCTGATTTTATGGCGCCAAAGGCAGTGAAGGTTTCCGGAATCTGGGTGAATGGAATTGAGAAAAATGTGGCAGATCCATATAACTACCAAATCCTATTGAATGACTCTGAAGTAGGTTCAGAAATTGTAGTAGAGCTTTCACCTGTAATCATTCAAAAAGAGGTTTCTGTTAATTCAGCAATTGCAGAGTTTACAGATACCATAGTTGGCAAGGTCGACGAAGCAAAAGTGGAGATATATTCAGATACTGTTGGTACTCCAATTAAGGGAAAGATTGCGGTGTTGATGGAAAGCCAATTTGAGTATCACGAGTTGGTTCATTTCAATTCATTTTTCCCAGAACAAGGGTATCAGGTTGAGTACGTTAGCTACTTATGGGGACAAGATGCATTAACATTTTATGCAAGTCCCAATGATGAGGGTGAAGTGAAAGCAAAGATTGTTGTTGCTCGTGATTTTAAGGATGTAGAGCCTGAAGACTATCAAGCTGTCATTCTTATGGGGGCTTTTGCTATGGATAGATTAAGGTATCAAGTAAGTGTTTCTCCAAAACAGGTTAATAATGCTCCGGCTCTTCAATTTTTAAGAAAGTCTGTTCAGGTAGAAGGCTTGAAAATTGGTGCAATTTGTCATAGTCTGTGGCTTTATTGTGCAGATAAAGCGTTGCTGGAAGGCAAGAAGGTAACATGTGCTCACAACATTATTTGCGATGTAGAGAATGCTGGTGGTATCGTCCAATTTAAGGATGAAGACACTGTGGATTGTGTTGTAGATGGTAATTTGGTGACAGGTCGTCATACCGGTGTAATAGATGTTTTTCTTAATACATTGGTAAAAGAAATCCAGCTTGCACAAGAGGTAACTGTTTGATCATGTCAGAATTAGCGTTACTCGAACAAGATGCCCTTGGGGTATCTTTTGAAGTAGACGGCTGGCAAACTGTAGAAGGTAACCCCTTTCCTTTGGGGGTTACCTTTGATCAAGCCTCGCAGGTCTACAACTTTGCGATTTATTCCAAATATGCGACCAGGGTTGACTTGCTGATATACGGCGAGGATAATCTTGTAGAACCAATTTGGCAGGAGAGTTTAAATCCATACCGCAACAAGTCTTACCGAGTTTGGCATTGTCGGGTAGCAAAAGAGGAAATCGCTGGTGGAGCGTTTTACGCTTATCGCATGTGGGGTCCGGATTCTGCGCCCAATTTCCAGTTTCAGGCATTTGATCCACAAAAAATCCTATTGGACCCATACGCTAAGGGGGTTCATTTTCCAAAGGAATTTGACCGTGGTTCAGCAATTGTTGGAGCAGGGCCGAATGATGGTAAAGCACCCCTTGGGATTCTAAATCCAGAACCAGAGCCTTTTGATTGGCAGGGTGTAACCCCACCAAGGCATGGGCATGATTTGGTGATTTATGAAACCCATGTGAAGCAATACACTTCCAACGCCAACTCAAAGGTAGGCGCTGGAAATGAAGGAACATTTCAAGGTATCATTGACAAGATTCCATACCTGAAGTCCTTGGGAATTACAGCTGTGGAACTGATGCCTATCCATCAGTGGGATCCTCAGGAAGGGAGTCAGTGGGGTTATATGACCTTGAATTTCTTCTCGCCACATGAACAATATGCCAGTAGCAAGGAAATTGGCGGAGCTATTAAGGAGTTCAAAACCTTGGTTCGAGAGTTACATCGTAATGATATCGAGGTGATTCTTGATGTGGTTTTTAACCATACCACAGAAGGAAATCAGAACGGGCCACTCTACAGCTTCAAGGGCATTGATAACAGCTCTTACTACATGTCCAATGAAGGGACAGATGCAAAGTATTATTACTCCAATTATTCTGGATGTGGGAATACGGTACACTGTTCCAACAAGGCTGTTAGGAAGATGGTGGTCGAGTCGCTGTCTTATTGGGTGAAGGAAATGCACGTGGATGGCTTTAGGTTCGATATTGCCTCCATATTTGCCCGCAACTCGGATGGTAGTTTCAACTTGCAGGACCCGGCAATTTTTGCTGAAATCTCCATGGACCCTGTCCTCAGGGACATCATCTTGATTGCGGAACCTTGGGAGCCTTACGCCAATTTGTTGGGGCGCTCATTCCCAGGTCTTCGTTGGAGACAGTGGAATGCCCGATACCGTGATGATGTCAAATCCTTTGGCAAAGGTGATCCAAGTTTGGTTGGGGCAATGGTTACCCGAATTTATGGCAGTGATGACCTTTTCCCTGGTGACCCTTACAATGCCAACCGTGGCTACCAAAGTTTAAACTATTTGGCTTCGCATGATGGGTTGACGCTCTATGATTGTTTTTCCTATTCAAACGATGGTCGGGTGGCAGACCATAACAAGTCTTGGAACTGTGGTTATGAAGGGGTGGAAAATGTTCCGTCAGATGTGATGAGCCTACGGAAGCGACTCATGAAAAATGAGTTTGCTATTCTTATGGTTTCAAATGGTACTCCAATGTTCCGTGCCGGAGATGAGTTTCTTCAGACACAGTATGGAAATGACAACCCATACAATGTGGATGACCATACCACATGGATGGATTGGAGCCGAGTGGATGAATTTCCAGATATGTTCCGTTTCTTCAAGGAGATGATTGCTTTCAGAAAAAGGCATCCATCTATTGGCAGGAGTCGCTTCTGGCGGGAGGATGTGAAATGGTTTGGACCACGAGGGAGCATTGACTATTCTCCTTTATCCCGCACCTTAGCTTTTTATTTGAAAGGAAACAATCCTTATTATGGCTTGAATGACAAGGATATTTACGTCATGATCAACTCGTACTGGGGAGCAGTCCAATTCGAATTTCAGGAGCAGGGTGAGTGGAGTAGGGTGATTAATACCGAATTACCATCTCCACATGATGTACTTCCAGAAGGACAGGAAATCATTACGGACAACTCATATTTGCTGGGTCCGCGGTCTATGGCTGTTTTTGTCAAGTAGTTAGAATATTCTTCATTATGAAAAAGTAGGCTGTCCTTTAAGGGGATAACCTACTTTTTTTTGTGCTTTTGTTTGGGAGAAACGACCTTTGTGGTTCTATTGAAAAAGGTGTGCTATGACCAAAGAACAGCTCTTTGAGCAAATAAAGGCGAAAGGTTCCTACCTCTGTGTGGGCTTGGATACGGATTTGAAAAAGATTCCTGAGCATTTGCTCAAGGAGGAGGATCCCATCTTTGCTTTCAACAAGCAAATCATTGATGCCACGGCTGATTATTGTGTGGCCTACAAGCCGAACATTGCCTTTTATGAGGCAATGGGCGCAAAAGGTTGGGAAAGCCTTCAAAAGACCTTGGAGTACATTCCAAATGATATTTTCACCATTGCAGATGCTAAGCGAGGTGATATCGGAAACACTTCCAGCCTTTATGCCAGAGCGTTCTTCGAGAACATGGATTTTGATTCCGTGACAGTTGCGCCATACATGGGTGCCGATTCAGTAAAGCCTTTTCTCGAGTTTGATGGGAAATGGGTGATTCTTTTGGCGCTTACTTCCAATGCTGGAGGCCAAGATTTTCAGGTGTTGAATGTTGGTGGCGAACAGCTTTTTGAGAAAGTATTGGACAAGAGCCAAGAATGGGGTGATGACAGCAATTTGATGTTTGTTGTAGGCGCCACTCGCGCTGAGCTGTTGGAGAAAGTCAGGGAGCATGCGCCAAATAACTTCCTTTTGGTCCCAGGCGTTGGTGCTCAAGGCGGAAGCTTGGAAGAGGTTTCCAAGTATGGAATGAACAAGCAGTGTGGCTTGTTGGTCAATTCCTCACGTGGAATTATCTATGCTTCTAAAGGGGAGGACTTTGCTGATGTAGCCAGAGCCGAAGCCAAGAAACTTCGGGACGAAATGTCCGTATACTTGGAGCAGTATCTTTAAATACTGAATAACAGAGTATGGAAGGTGATTCATGTCGTCTTCTGTGCTCTGTTCCTTTTTTGTTGGTTTTATTTTTTAAGCTATGCGCGAGGATTTTTTAAGCTTTGTCTGGCAGTATCAGCTTTTCGATAAGTTGAATCTGGAAACCACGGAGCATCGAATGTTGGAGGTGGCAACGGTCGGTCAATTGAACACAGATGCAGGTCCAGATTTTTTTAATGTACACGTAAAAATTGACGGTTTGGAATGGGTTGGCAATGTGGAGATTCATATGAAATCTTCCGAATGGTATGCCCACGGTCACAACCGAGACGATTCCTATGATAATGTGGTCCTTCATGTCGTGTGGGAGGACAATCATCCCGTAAAGGACAAGCACGGACATTTGGTGCCAACCTTGGAGATGAAGTCAAGGGTGGATGAGAATTTGGTGAACAAATACAGGGAAATGAAGGAACGGGAGGATTTGCCTTGTTCCGTTCATCTGGATCGAGTGCCCGATATTCAACGGATCGCCCTTTTTGACAAAGCGTTGGTAAAGCGTTTGGAGAATAAAGCTTCTGAGATACGAATGCTGTTTGAGGCGAGTGGGAGAGATTGGCAGGAAACTGCTTATCAGGTCTTGGCGCAGGGGTTTGGATTCAATGTCAATAAAATTCCTTTTCTGCATCTCAGCAGGTCTTTGCCTTATAAGTATTTGTTGAAACATCGGGATCACCTGTTTCAACTTGAGGCGTTGCTGTTTGGACAAGCGGGTTTTTTGGAGGAGGAACCGCAGGACGATTATCAGGAAGCTCTGAAAAATGAATATGAATTTTTGTCGAAGAAATACGCCTTGGCCAAAGACCATTTGGATAAAGTGGAGTGGAAGTTTCTTCGGATGCGACCAACGAATTTCCCATCCTTGAGGATTGCGCAGTTTGCTACTTTTCTGCATCAATCATCCAACTTGCTGGCCTTGTTCTTTGAGACCGAGGATGTGAAAGTGCTTGGGGACCTTTTCGCGCTGACACCTTCAGAATATTGGCAAAGCCATTATCGTTTTGGAAAATCGTCTTCTAAACCAGTACCTGCCTTAGGGAAAAGTAGTGTAGATGTTTTATTGATCAATACGCTGGCGCCGTTGCTCACCGCTTATGGGAAATTGAAGGAGGAATATGAGTTTTTGAATCGCGCTCAAGACCTTCTGACATCGATTCCACCAGAGAATAATAAGTACATCAGGTTGCTTGAACAGGGCGGGTTTTCCTTTCAGCACGCCTTTGACACCCAAGCGGGTTTGGAAGTTTATCGGAACTTTTGTGAACCAAGGCGTTGTCTGAGTTGCAATATCGGGTTAAGTTTGATGCGAAAAGATTAGAATTCGTTGCATGCTTGGTAACCGTCGGCTTGGGATTTTGGAGGGAGAGAAAGGGATGGGGAAATCCGCCTTTTGGGTTGCCTTGGGGCTTAAAGTCTTCTGCGGTCTGTTATTGGGCCTGCTTTATAAATATCATTATCAGGGTGGTGATACCTTTGCCTTTCACCACGACTCTAAGATTTTAGGGGAGCTCTTTTGGGAGCGTCCCCTTGATTTTTTTTCGACCATCTGGAGCGGGGGATGTGGTCAAGCATTAGCCGAAAAATTATGGCTGGATAATCAGCCAAGAGCATTTTTCTTCGTTCGTTGGGTTGCCATAATCGGCTTGCTTTTGGGCAATAATTATTGGCTGATGAGTGTGGCGTTTTCGGTCATTAGCTTTCTCCTGATTTACTTCGCATTCCGTCAGTTTCAGAAGTCCTTTCCTGATTTTTCAGGCGCCTTCCATCTGGCTTTCTTTTTTCTTCCTTCGGTGGTTTTCTGGAGCGCTGGATTGATGAAGGAGTCCTTGGCGTTTGGCATGTTCCTAATTCCCTTGGGTATTTTATCCCGTTGGGGAAAGAGCGACCAAATCGGTTTCAAGGAAGGAGGGATAGACCTTTTGATTATTCTGTTCTCGCTATGGTTTCTCCTTCGGTTGAAATACTACTTCTTTGGGATGGTAGTCATTGTAGGATTCCCGTATGCTTTAAGTCGATTCGGAAAGGGAATGCTAATCAAGAGTATGTTCTTTTTGGTGCCTCTGGTCATCTTAGGTCTGATGGCAGGATTGGCTCATCCAAACCTTTCACTTGACCGCTTTCTGGTGGCCTTGGTTCAAAACCACCAAACGATGGTGTCCAACTCCAACCACGAGGATGTGATTGTTTACAACTTGGACGAGAGTTGGATTTCTTTGTTGAAAAATCTCCCCAAGGCATTGGTAGCCTCGTTGTTTAGGCCATTTATTTGGGAGACAAAAAATGCGTTAGCAGTCCTCAATGCCTTAGAATCCTTGGGCTTGTTTGGGTTAGGGGTAATGGGAGCGATTGGTTGTTGGAAAAATCGCATCAAGTTCTCCTTCGATGGATTGGTGCTTTTGGGGTTTATCGTTTTCGCAGGGAGCTTGTTAGCACTATCAACCCCGAATTTCGGGACATTGGCGCGCTACAAAATCTTGTACCTCCCGTTTTACTTTGTGTTGGTCACAAGCCCATTTTTTGCTCGCAGTAGGCAATAACGCCTTTTAAATCCTTCGGGTTAAACCATTCGGTTTCAGAGTCGCGTTTGAACCAAGTAAGTTGGCGCTTGGCATATCTTCTGGAATTCCTTTTGAGAAGCTCCACGGCGGTTTCCAAATCTGGCGTTTCACCATCCATCAGGTCAAAAAACTCGCGATAGCCCACGGTTTTCAGGGCGTTGTGTTCGCGATAAGGGTAAAGTCCTTTGGCTTCTTCCAAAAGGCCAGCTTCCATCATTAAATCCACCCGTCGATTAATGCGGTCGTAGAGTACAGGTCGCTCCATCTCCAAGCCGATTTTGATAGGGGTGAAGTTTCGTTCCACTTTCTTTTTGGTCATGAAAGAAGAGAAGGGTTTGCCTGTCCCCAAACAAACTTCAAGTGCACGCACCACCCGTTGTGTGTTTTGGGTGTCCATCCGAGAAAAATGAACAGGGTCAAGGGCTTTTAATTCCTCTTGGAGTTTTTTCAGTCCTTCGGTTTCCAAACGTGCCATAAGCGTTGCACGAATGCTTGGATCAAGGATAGGCATGTCATCAATGCCTTCCAGAACGGCTTGGACGTAAAGCCCAGTTCCTCCGCAAAGTACCAAAGGGTTTTGCTCTGGGAATAATTCTTCCACCTTATCAATGCACTCCCGTTCGAAATGCCCCATGCTGTATTCCTCGTGAATGCTATGCGAGTCCACAAAATAGTGAGGGACACCTTGCATTTCTTCCTTGGTTGGCTTGGCCGTTCCGATAGACATCTCTTTGAAGAATTGCCGAGAATCCGCTGACAAGACTGAAGTCTGGAAATGCTTGGCTACTTCAACGGCCATATTGGTTTTGCCAACGGCAGTGGGGCCGACGATGGTGATGAGGTAATTTTCCATCCTTAAGAACGAGCGGTTTTCTTTTGGAACAAAAGAAGCAGAAATGCGGTCAAACAGCCGACGGAAGCAAAGCCAAAAGCCTTTGGGAAATTGCTTGCGTCGTTCCCATAAAGGGAGGCGGAAATCAATGATCCCAAACCAATGCCTGTTTCAAGGGCGATATACATGGTGGAAAGTGCCCTTCCGATTTTTTCCTTTGGGCTACGATCTACTGCCCAAGCCATGAGTGCTGGGCTGTTCATTCCAACAGCCAACCCAAATAATCCTCCTGACCAAAGCAACATGGTCTTGGTCGTTGAAAAGCCGATTGCCAATAAGGCAACCCCGAGAAGCAGGGTTGAAATCAGGACAACCACATGGCGCCCAAAAATATCGGAAGCTTTACCGCCAAGAAATCGTGTAAGTACAGATGACAGGGCAAAGACAAAGAAAAAGTCTCCCTTGTTTTCTAAGCCTAAGTGAGCACTAAAATCGGGGATAAGCGTGAGGACCGTCCCGAAGGATAGCAGGCAAAGGAACATGACCAATGAAGTGGGAAGGACACTCTTTTCTACCAAGTCACTTTTGTTGATCTTCAGGTCGGAAAGCTCAAATTTTTTGGGGTTTGGGTGGCTTTCCTTCATTCCTGCAAGGATAAGAATGGAGAGGAGGGCCAAGCAAGAGGAAGCAATGTACATGACATTTAGCCCGTAATTATTGGCTAAAAAGCCTCCCAGTTTTGGGCCGAATGCCATTCCCAATGTTCCAGCCAAACTCATGATGCCCATGGCCTCACCACGACGGTGACTCGGGACAATGTCTGCGACATAGGCAGAGGTTCCAGTTGGTTTAAAGCCCGTTGAAAAACCATGAAACATCCGCAGGGCAAAAAAGGCCATGACTGTCCCCACGAAAATGTAGAGCACTCCAGCCAAGGCTGAAACCAAGGTGCCGACAATCATGATGGGCACACGACCAATCGTGTCTGTCAATTTCCCACTAAAGGGACGAGAGAACCCAGCTGTAAGCGTGAAAAGCGCAATGATCCAGCCTTTGTATTCAGCACCACCCAAAGAGGTTAGGTGATCAAACAGTTCTGGAACAATAAGGTTGAAGCTACTGAAGAAGAGGAGTGAACTTAGGCAGAGCAATCCAAATTTGAGGGTGTAGAAGCTTTCTGTCGTCTTTCTTTCCATACTCAGGTTACCCATTTGGAGCATACGAAGTTCGGAATTCTTCCTTTAGAAAGCCCAGAAAGATTTTTTTAAAATTGGGAGGGGAGATTTGTAAGATTAAAAATTGTCCTTACCTTTGTGTCAACAAAGCACAACGCTCCGTTCGTCTAGGGGTTAGGACGCCAGGTTTTCATCCTGGTAGCAGGGGTTCGATTCCCCTACGGAGTACTAAACGGGAATAATCTGAATTTTCAGTTTTATTCCCGTTTTTTTTATGCTTATTTTTTACTGATAATGAGGGGATTACGCTGAAAATTGAATTTATTCTTGTGGTTCGATAATCGTCAT
>JAUIJC010000007.1 GCA_030431525.1 Bacteroidia bacterium
CAAGGCAATGGCGGTATTTGCGTGGGTGTTCCACCTCTTCCCATCCCGAACAGAGAAGTTAAGCCCCACAGCGCCGATGGTACTGCAGTAACATGTGGGAGAGTAGGACGCCGCCAACCCTAATACAGACCCTCTTGGATTAAGTTCCAAGAGGGTTTTTTTGTGGTCTTTTTGGTGATTTTTTGTGAATGGTGTAAGCTCGAAATATCGTTTTTAGTCGTGAAGAGTGGTTTATGCGGGGACTTTCCTCCTTTTTTGGGAGGAAAAATTTACTGAATTGAGTTGAGGTATCTTTTTCTTTATCGCCACGTTTTGTATAGCGAAATGCTTTCCGTAAATTTGCAGACTTAATTCCGATTACTATAAAATAGGAATAATGCCAACTATTCAGCAGCTAGTAAGAAAGGGTAGACAGGCGCAGATTTCAAAGTCGAAATCTCCTGCCTTGGATTCCTGCCCGCAGCGAAGAGGGGTATGTACACGTGTGTACACTACCACGCCAAAGAAACCTAACTCTGCCATGAGGAAGGTTGCTCGTGTGCGCTTGACAAACGGCAAGGAAGTGAACGCTTACATTCCAGGTGAGGGTCACAACTTGCAAGAGCACAGCATCGTGTTGATTCGCGGTGGACGAGTAAAAGACCTTCCAGGTGTTCGTTATCACATCGTACGTGGTGCGTTGGATACAGCAGGTGTAGAAGGAAGAACACAGCGTCGTTCTAAGTACGGTGCTAAACGACCAAAGAAGTAATTAAGCAGAGATGAGAAAGGCAAAACCTAAGAAGAGGTACGTACTACCTGATCCTAAGTTTAAGGACGTACAGGTGACAAAGTTTGTCAACAACTTGATGATTGACGGCAAGAAGTCGCTTGCATATGGTATTTTCTACGATGCCCTTGCAGTTGTAGAAGAGAAGACCGGGGAGAACGGCTTGGAGGTTTGGAAAAAAGCGTTGAACAATGTGATGCCGGGCGTAGAAGTTCGCAGCCGTCGCGTTGGTGGTGCTACTTTCCAAGTACCTACCGAAGTCCGTCCAGAGCGTAAAGTCTCCTTGGGTATGAAGTGGATGATCAAGTACGCACGTTTGCGTCATGAAAAGTCGATGAAAGATCGCTTGTCCGCTGAAATCATTGCTGCGTCCAAGGGTGAAGGTGCCACTGTGAAGAAGAAGGACGATACCCACCGTATGGCTGAAGCCAACAAAGCGTTCGCGCACTTTAGATTCTAATTCACATGGCTAAGATTGATCTTAAACACACTCGAAATATCGGCATCATGGCTCACATTGATGCTGGTAAGACGACGACTACCGAGCGTATCCTCTTTTATACCGGTCTGACACACAAGATTGGTGAGGTGCACGACGGTGGTGCTACCATGGACTGGATGGAGCAGGAGCAGGAGCGTGGTATCACGATTACCTCTGCTGCAACAACTACAGCCTGGAAATACCCAACTGAGCAGGGTAAGCCAACTCCAGCGACTGAAGAGTTCAAGGTAAATATTATTGATACTCCAGGGCACGTTGACTTTACTGTAGAGGTAGAGCGTTCACTTCGTGTTCTTGACGGTGCTGTTGCCTTGTTCTGTGCCGTATCTGGTGTAGAACCACAGTCTGAGACTGTGTGGCGTCAGGCTGATAAATATAAAGTTCCTCGCATCTGTTTTGTTAACAAAATGGACCGCGCAGGTGCTGACTTCTTCAATGCCGTAAATGACATTAAAGAGAAGTTGGGTGCTAACCCAGTTCCTTTGCAGATTCCAATCGGTGCTGAAGAGAACTTCCGTGGTGTTGTTGACCTTATCACTAACCAAGCAATTGTTTGGAATGAGGAGGATATGGGTATGACCTACGAGGTTATCGATATCCCTGAGGATATGGTTGACGAGGTTGCTACTTATCGTGAGCAACTTGTTGAGGCTGTAGCGTCTTATGACGATGCGTTGATGGAGAAGTTCTTCGACGATCCAGACTCAATCACTAAGGAGGAAATGCACGCTGCTATTCGTAGTGCTGTAATGGACATGTCCATGTCTCCAGTGATGTGTGGTTCTGCCTTCAAGAACAAAGGTGTTCAGGCTTTGCTTGATGCTGTTTGTGAGTTCTTGCCATCTCCTTTGGATATGCCTGAGATCGATGGTACTAATCCAGAGACTGGTGAGCCTGAGGTTCGTATGGCTGATGTGAATGAGCCTTTCTCAGCGTTGGCATTTAAAATTGCAACTGACCCATTTGTTGGTCGTCTTTGCTTTATCCGTGCCTACTCTGGTGTTTTGGAGGCTGGTTCTTACGTTCTTAATAACAGGACTGGTAAGAAGGAGCGTATCTCTCGTTTGATGCAGATGCACTCTAACAAGCAGAACCCAATCGACAAGGTTGAGGCTGGTGATATCTGTGCTGCTGTTGGTTTTAAGGATATCAAAACTGGTGACTCCCTCACTGATCTCAAGAGCCCAATCGTCTTGGAATCAATGGAGTTCCCTGAGCCTGTAATCGGATACGCTATCGAGCCTAAGAAACAGGCCGATGTGGATAAGATGGGTATGGCTATCGCTAAGCTTGTTGAGGAAGATCCTACCTTGCGTGTGAATACTGATGAGGAAACTGGTCAGACTATTCTTCGTGGTATGGGTGAGCTTCACTTGGAAATCATCATTGACCGTTTGGTTCGTGAGTTCAAGGTGGAAATCAACCAGGGTGCTCCACAGGTTGCTTACAAGGAGTGCTTGACTTCTAATACTGAGCACCGTGAGACTTATAAGAAGCAGTCAGGTGGTCGCGGTAAATTCGCGGACATCAGCTTCGAGATCGGTCCACGCGATGATGCTGAAGAAGGTCAAGAGCCAAAAGAGGGTCTTCAATTTGTGGATGAAATTAAAGGTGGTGTGATTCCTAAGGAATTCATTCCTTCCATCCAGAAAGGTTTCGAAACTGCGATGAAGAACGGTGTTTTGGCCGGCTTCCCAATCGATTCCATGAAGGTTCGTCTTTTCCACGGATCTTTCCACGATGTTGACTCGGATAACCTTTCCTTTGAGGTTGCGGCTATTCAGGGCTTCAAGCACTCTGCTAAACAAGCTGGTGCTCAGTTGCTCGAGCCTATCATGAAAGTTGAGGTTGTTACTCCTGAAGACTACATGGGTAGTGTGACGGGTGACTTGAACAAACGTCGTGGTATCATGCAGGGAATGGATGCGAAAGGTGGTGCTCAAATCATCAAGGCGCATGTACCTTTGTCTGAGCTGTTCGGTTATGTAACCGATCTTCGTACGCTCACTTCTGGTCGTGCTTCTGCTTCGCTTACCTTCTCTCACTATGACAAACTGCCAAACAACTTGGCGGAGGAAGTTATCGCCAAGCAACAAGGCAAATAAGTAGAAAGGAAGAAGCGTTATGAATCAGAAAATTCGCATCAAACTCAAGTCATACGACCATAACTTGGTTGACAAGTCTTGTGAGAAAATTGTTAAGGCAGTGAAGCAAACTGGAGCCGTAGTTAGCGGTCCAATTCCATTGCCAACAAACAAGGAGAAGTTCACTGTTCTTCGTTCACCACACGTGAACAAGGAATCTCGTGAGCAGTTCCAGCTTTGTACATATAAGCGTTTGGTTGACATTCACTCTTCAAGTGCTCGCACTGTCGATGCCTTGATGAAGTTGGAACTTCCAAGCGGCGTTGAGGTAGAGATCAAAGTTTGATCATTCCCTCTTTGAGAAAAAAAGGACCAGTCGAAAGGCTGGTCCTTTTTTTTGCGTTTGCATCAAGGGGAATAGAGGTTCATTCTTTTTGAGAGGGAAGGAATCTACTCCTGAGGGCTTAGGGCTTAGTCTCTGAAAAACAAACATCAAACAAGTTTGTTACCTCTGGAAAAAAATCTATCTTTGCATTCTCTTTGGAGTAATGGAGGGTGAAATGTATTCATACATTCACAGTAAACAAATGTAAGATGCCTGGTTTGATTGGGAAAAAGATCGGAATGACCAGTGTCATCACGGAAGATGGACGCAACTTAGCGTGTACGCTTGTTGAAGTTGGTCCATGTCCCGTTACGCAGGTAAGGACACTGGAAAAGGATGGCTATGAGGCTGTTCAACTTGGATTCGGAGAAAAGAAGGAAAAGAACGTTCCTGCTGCTCTGAAGAAGCACTTCGAAAAGGCTGGAGTGCAAAACTGCGCCAAGTTAGTTGAGTTCAAAGAATTTGAACAGGAGTTGAAAGCTGGCGATGTGCTGAAAGTCAATGATATCTTCGTGGAAGGTGATTTTATTGACGTTGTTGGTACATCAAAAGGTAAAGGCTTCCAGGGTGTTGTAAAACGTCACGGTTTCGGTGGTGTTGGACAAGCTACCCACGGTCAGCACAACCGTTTGCGTGCGCCAGGTGCTATTGGTGCTTGTGCTACGCCGTCTCGCGTATTCAAAGGATTGCGCATGGCTGGCCAAACTGGTGGTGAGCGTGTGAAGGTTCAAAACCTTCAAGTGCTTAAAGTGCTTGAGGATAAGAACGTTTTGGTGGTGAGCGGATCTATTCCTGGAGCTAAAAATTCAACCGTAATCGTAGAGAAGTAAGATGAAAGTTGCTGTTTTAGATAAGCTCGGGAAGGAAACAGGCCGTGAGGTCGAGCTTCCAGCAGAGGTGTTTGGTGTTGAGCCAAACGATCATGCGATTTACCTCGATGTTAAACAGTATTTGGCAAATCAGCGTCAGGGTACTCATAAATCGAAAGAGAAATCTGAGATTACTGGGTCTACTCGCAAGTTGAAGCGTCAAAAGGGTACTGGTACTGCTCGTGCGGGTAGCATCAAGTCTCCTGTTTTCCGTGGAGGAGGTCGTGTATTTGGTCCACAACCGCGTGATTATTCCTTCAAATTGAACAAGAAGGTGAAGCGTTTAGCTCGTAAGTCTGCTCTCGCTTATAAAGTGAAGGACGGGGACTTAGCTGTTCTCGAGGCTACAAGCTTTGCTGCTCCTAAGACAAAAGAGTTTGCTTCTTTGTTGAGCGGATTGTCTTTGGCTGGTTCCAAAACACTTTTCGTGTTGGCTGCTGAGGATAAGAACTTCTATTTGTCTGGTCGCAACTTGCCTAAGAACAAGATTGTGACTGCCGATCAATTGAACACATACGACGTGTTGAACGCCGAAAAGTTGGTGTTGGTTGAAGGTGCGGTTGACAAAATCAAAGAAATTTTAGCCTGAGAAGGACATGAACGTACTGATTAAGCCCCTGATTACGGAAAAGGTGGCGGCTTTGGCCGACGAAGGGAAATACGGATTTATCGTAGACAGGAGGGCCAATAAGCTTCAAATTAAAGCGGCTGTTGAAGAAATGTACGGTGTTACAGTAACCAATGTGAATACTATGGTTGCTATCGGTAAGCCAAAGAATCGCTACACTCGTGGCGGAATGGTTTCCGGACGTACTTCCACTTACAAGAAAGCCATCGTGAAGTTGGCTGACGGTGAGGTGTTGGATTTCTACAGCGGCATTTAAAGAGTTTGAACGATGGCAGTTAAGAAATTAAGACCTATAACTCCAGGTCAACGTCATAGGGTAGCCCCAGTGTTTGACGAGCTGACAGCTTCAGCTCCTGAGAAATCGCTCTTGGCCCCTATTAAAAAATCCGGTGGTCGTAACAACCAAGGCCGGATGACTACCCGCAACATCGGTGGTGGTCACAAGAAGCGTTACCGTGTAATTGACTTCAAGCGCGACAAGCAAGGTGTTCCTGCGTTGGTGAAGACGATCGAGTATGATCCGAACCGTAGCGCACGCATCGCTCTTCTTTTCTACAAAGACGGAGAGAAGCGTTACATCATTGCTCCTGAAGGTTTGGAAGTTGGTCAAGAGTTGCTTTCTGGTGAGGGAATCGCTCCTGAGCTTGGTAACGCTCTTCCAATGTCAGACATTCCATTGGGTACTATCGTTCACAACATTGAGCTTCGCCCAACTAAGGGTGGTGTATTGGCACGTAGTGCTGGTGCTTATGCTCAGTTGGTGGCTCGTGAAGGCAAGTATGTAACCATCAAGCTCCCTTCTGGTGAGATGCGTATGGTATTGGCAGCTTGTTATGCAACTATTGGAACTGTTTCCAATGGTGACCACATGAACGTTAGGCTTGGTAAAGCTGGTCGTAATCGTTGGTTGGGTAACCGTCCTCGTACACGTGGTGTAGCTATGAACCCTGTCGATCACCCAATGGGTGGTGGTGAAGGTAAGTCCTCTGGCGGTCACCCACGTTCACGCAATGGCCTCTTTGCTAAGGGTCAGAAGACACGTAAGCCTAACAAGTATTCCGATAGGCTGATCATTGGAAAAAATAAAAAGTAATTGAATGGCACGTTCACTCAAAAAAGGGCCATATATCGACTTCCGTCTCGAGAAGAAAGTTGAGAAGCTTGAAGAGTCCGGAAAGAAAACGGTCATCAAAACGTGGTCTCGTCGTTCCATGATCTCTCCTGATTTCGTGGGTCACACTTTCGCAGTGCATAACGGGAATAAATTCATCCCTGTTTTTGTTACAGAGAACATGGTAGGCCACAAGCTCGGAGAATTCGCTCCTACGCGTAACTTCCGTGGTCACATTGCTAAGAAAGACAAAGGAAAAAGATAAGAGGATATGGAAGCTGTTGCAAAACTGAGGAACTGTAGTTCCTCCCCTCGCAAAATGAGGTTGGTAGCCGGCCTTATTCGCGGAGAAAGGGTTGAGAAAGCTCTTGCTCTTCTCAAATTCGAGGCAAAGCACGCCTCCGGTCCTCTTGAGAAACTTTTGTTGTCTGCAATTGCCAACTGGGAGGCCAAGAATGAGGGTGCCAGCGTTGAAACTGCTGACTTGTATGTCAAGTCTGTAGCTGTTGACGGTGGTCGCATGTTGAAGCGTATTCAGCCTGCTCCTCAAGGTCGTGCGCACCGCATTCGCAAGCGTTCTAACCATGTCACCTTGGTGGTCGATAGCCTCGCCGCTGGTGAAGAGAATGTTGAAGAAAAGGAGGCCTAACCTTAGAAGATCTTAAAGGAAATGGGACAAAAAGTTAATCCCGTAGGTTTTCGTCTCGGATACATCCGCGGTTGGGAATCTGCATGGTACGGAGGAAAGAACTTTGCCGATAAACTCGTAGAAGACGAGAAAATCAGGAAATACATTTACGCCCGTGTACCTAAGGGTGGTATTTCTAAGATTGTTATTGAGCGCACGCTTAAGCGTATTACATTGACTGTCCATACTGCCCGTCCAGGTGTTGTGATTGGTAAAGGTGGTGCTGAAGTTGATAAGCTTAAGGAAGAGCTCAAGAACCTTTCTGGCAAAGACGTTCAGATTAATATCTACGAAATCAAGCGTCCAGAGGTAGATGCCAAGTTGATTGGTGAATCTATCGCACAGCAGCTCAAAGCACGTATTTCTTATCGTCGTGCGATGAAGAAAGCTATCGGTGACGCAATGCGTAACCACGCTTGTAAAGGAATCAAGATCAAGGTTGGTGGTCGTTTGGGTGGTGCTGAAATCGCCCGTACCGAGCAATACAAGGAGGGTCGTATTCCTTTGCACACACTTCGTGCTGATATTGACTACGCAATTTCTGAGGCCGACACCGTATACGGTAAAATCGGTATCAAAGTGTGGGTCTTCAAAGGCGAAGTATACGGTAAGCGTGACCTTAGCTTGAATGCGGGTAAAGGCTCCAACGATAAGCGTGGTGGCGGTGGCCGTCGCTCTGGTGGAGGCGATCGTCGCAGAAGGAAGTAAGCGCTGGTTTAACGAAAAATCTTGAGAAAAGATGTTACAGCCTAAAAGAGTAAAATTTAGGAAGAAGCAGAAGGGACGTGTGAAGGGCATCGCCCAGCGTGGTCACCAGCTTGCTTTCGGTACTTTCGGCATCAAGTCGCTTGAAGCCGGATGGATCACTTCCCGTCAAATCGAGGCCGCTCGTGTCGCTGTGACCAGGGCCATGAAACGTGAAGGTCAGGTTTGGATTCGTATCTTCCCTGATAAGCCTATTACCAAGAAGCCTGCCGAGGTTCGGATGGGTAAAGGTAAAGGTGCCCCTGAATACTGGGTGGCAACTGTTCGTCCAGGGACTATCATGTTCGAGTCTGGTGGCGTAAACCAAGAGTTGGCTATGGAGTCTCTCCGTTTGGCTGCTCAGAAGTTGCCTGTGAAAACTAAATTCGTTGTTCGTAAGGACTACGTTGAAGCGTAAGCATTATGAAAACTTCCGAAATTAAAGCTGAAATCAAGAAGCTGACAGCGGAGCAGTTGCAGGAAAGGATTTCTCAGGAGCAGTCCAGCTTGCAGCGCCTCCAGTTTGCTCATGCAGTGACTCCTTTGGATAACACGATGCAGCTTCGTCAGGCTAAACGCTTGATCGCTCGTCTGAGGACTGAGCTGGTTCAAAAGCAAACCACCAAGTAAGGGCAAGATGGAAAAGAGGAACCTACGTAAAGAGAGAATTGGTCGTGTCGTTAGTGACAAGATGGAGAAGACCATTACCGTAGCGGTGGAAACTAAGAAGAAACACCCTATGTACGGTAAGTTCGTTTCCAAGACGACCAAATTCGCCGCTCATGACGATAAAAATGAAGCAGGTATCGGTGATACTGTTCGCATCATGGAGACTCGTCCGCTGAGTAAAAAGAAAAGATGGAGGCTGGTAGAAATCATTGAGAAAGCCAAGTAACCATGATACAGCAGGAATCAAGGCTCAGTGTAGCCGATAACAGTGGGGCTAAGGAAGTGCTTTGCATCCGTGTGCTTGGAGGCACCAAACGCAGGTACGCTAGCATTGGCGACATCATCGTAGTAACTGTGAAATCCGCTCTTTCTTCAAGCAACATGAAGAAGGGTACGGTTTCTAAGGCGGTGGTAGTTCGCACCAAGAAGGAAATTCGTCGTAAAGACGGTTCGTATATTCGCTTCTCCGATAACGCAGCCGTATTGCTCGGTAACAACAACGATCCTAAAGGTACTCGTATCTTTGGTCCTGTTGCCCGTGAGTTGCGTGACAAAGGATTCATGAAAATTGTTTCATTAGCTCCAGAGGTTTTGTGATATGGCGAACAAGAAATTTCATGTACGCTCAGGCGATCAGGTGAAAGTCCTCGCTGGCGTAAACAAAGGAAAGATCGCCACAATCGAGCGTATGATTGTGGACAAGGAGCGCGCCGTCATCAGTGGTGAGGGCATCAAGCAATTGACAAAACACGTTAAGCCAACGGCTAACAACCCAAAAGGAAGCATTGAGAAACTCAATCCTTCTGTTCACATCAGTAACTTGATGTTGGTTGATGCTAAGGGTGAAGCTACTCGTGTAGGTCGTAAGCTTAACGACGCTGGAAAATTGCAGCGCTACTCGAAGAAAACAGGTGAATTTATCCCAGAATCGAAATAAGTCATGGCGAATCCTAGATTGAAAGGTAAATATCTGGAAGAAGTTGTGCCGGTTCTCAAGGAGAAATTCCAGTACAAGTCTTCCATGCAGGTGCCTAAGCTTTTGAAGGTTATCATCAACCAAGGGCTTGGTCGCGCAGTAGCCGACAAAAAGGTAATTGACACTGCCCTTGAGGAGTTGGGTTTGATTACTGGACAGAAGGCAGTAGCTACTATCGCTACAAAATCTGTATCTAACTTTAAGCTTCGTGAAGGCATGCCTATCGGAGCTAAAGTTACCTTGCGTGGCGAGCGCATGTATGAATTTGTTGATCGTTTGCTCAACATTTCCCTTCCTCGTGTACGTGACTTCCGTGGCGTAAGCGATAAAGGTTTTGATGGTCGCGGCAACTACACACTCGGTGTGAAGGAGCAGATCATTTTCCCTGAAATCAGCATTGAAAAGGTGAAAACAATCACTGGTATGAACATCACTTTCGTAACTACTGCGGAAACTGATGAAGAGTGCTACGAGTTGTTGAAGGCCTTTGGAATGCCATACGCTAACAAAAAATAATCTTCGGACGATATGGCTAAGGAATCAGTAAAAGCCAGAGAGCGCAAAAGGCAAAAGTTAGTTGCCAAGTATGCCGCCAAAAGAAAAGCTCTTAAGGAGGCAGGTGACTATGTAGGTTTGGATAAGCTTCCTAAGAATGCTTCCCCAGTTCGCCTTCACAACCGTTGCCGCTTGACTGGCCGTCCAAAGGGTTACATGAGGAAATTTGGTATCAGCCGTGTGACTTTCCGTGAGATGGCTTCCGCAGGGAAGATTCCAGGAGTTACAAAGGCAAGCTGGTAAGCTTTTGTAACTTCTAATAATTTCCCTAATTTTACGTCCCCTTTTAGGAGGGGGCTTTAGTGTATATTTATAGTTCGAGGAGCATGTATACGGATCCAATAGCGGATTATCTTACTCGAGTTAGGAATGCCATCCAGGCCAATCACCGTATTGTGTCTATTCCGGCTTCCAACTTGAAGAAGGAGATTACCAAGGTTCTCTTTGATAAAGGTTATATCCAGAACTACAAGTTCGAAGATGATAACAAGCAAGGTGTTGTTAAGATCGCGTTGAAATACGATCCAATGACAAAACAGTCTGCTATCACTGGGATTGACCGCATCAGTAAGCCAGGTTTGCGTAAGTACGCATCTGCTGACACTCTTCCACGAGTGTTGAATGGCTTGGGAATCGCCATCCTCTCCACCTCTAAGGGGGTGATGACGGAGAAGGAAGCTCGTAACCTCAATGTTGGGGGCGAGGTATTGTGTTACGTCTATTAATTAGATAGGAATGTCAAGGATCGGAAAAAAACCGGTTGCGCTACCTAAAGGGGTAGAGGTAACTGTGGGTGCTGGTAACTTGGTGTCTGTAAAAGGCCCTAAGGGAGAGCTTACCCAGAAGGTTGACAGCGATTTGACTGTTGAGGTTGATAAAGAAGCTGCCGAATTGCGTGTAGCTCGACCAACTGACCAGAAGCGTCACAAAGCAATGCACGGTCTTTACCGTTCATTGATCTCCAACATGGTGGAGGGCGTTACTGAGGGTTACAAGGTTGACTTGGAGCTCGTAGGTGTTGGTTTCAAAGCTGACTGCAAGGGGAGTGTTCTTGAGATGAACCTCGGTTACTCTCACAATATTTTCATGACCCTTCCTGAGGAAGTGAAAGGTTCTGCTAAGACCGAAAAAGGTAAGAACCCTATTGTGACTTTGGAGTCTGCTGATAAGCAGTTGATTGGCCAAGTAGCCGCAAAGATTAAGTCCCTTCGCAAGACTGAGCCTTATAAAGGTAAAGGTGTTCGCTTCGTTGGTGAGCAAATTCGCAGGAAGGCTGGTAAGACTGGCGCTAAAAAATAATCTGAAATGGCAACGAATAAAGATATTCAAAGGCGTCTACGACGCAAGCGTTCCATTCGTCGGAAGATTGTTGGTAGCGCTGAAAGACCTCGTTTGTCTGTTTTCCGTAGCAACAAGGGTATTTATGCCCAGTTGATCGATGATGTTGCTGGAGCTACTTTGGCTAGTGTGTCCGTGAAGGACGTTGAAACTGCTGGTGCAAAGGTTGAGGTTTCAAAAGCTGTCGGTCAGGAGCTTGCTAAGCGTGCTCTTGCTAAAGGTGTCGAGACTGTAGTTTTCGACCGTAATGGTTACTTGTACCACGGCCGTGTGAAAGC
The DNA here is from genome assembly GCA_030431525.1 of Bacteroidia bacterium. Classification (GTDB taxonomy): domain Bacteria; phylum Bacteroidota; class Bacteroidia; order Cytophagales; family JAAEPT01; genus JAUIJC01. The sequence continues at coordinate 11,597 of JAUIJC010000007.1, forward strand.
ATTGGCTGAAGGAGCAAGGGAAGGTGGACTTAAATTCTAAGCACAAGATGAGCTCAGTAGATAAGAAAGTTAAGGTTTCTGCCGAAACGGAACTTAAAGAGCACGTTGTTGCTATCAAACGTGTAGCCAAAGCAACCAAAGGTGGTAGGAACTTCAGCTTCTCCGCTATCGTTGTTGTAGGCGACGGCAACGGTGCTGTAGGACACGGTCTTGGTAAAGCCAACGAGGTGGTGGACGCAATCGCCAAAGGCGTTGAAGAAGCCAAGAAGCAAATGGTGAAGATTCCAATGTTGAACGGAACTCTTCCTCATGCTCAAAAAGGTAAATACGGTGGTGGTCGTGTATTCCTTCAGCCTGCAACACCTGGTACAGGTGTTATTGCTGGTGGTGCGATGCGTGCAGTATTGGAGAGCCTTGGCGTGAAAAACGTTTTGGCAAAGTCTCAAGGATCTAATAACCCTCACAACGTAGTAAAGGCGACTTTGGACGCGTTGTTGAAGTTGCGCGACCCATACGCGGTTGCTAAGCAGCGTGGTGTTTCCTTGGACAAAGTTTTCAACGGATAATACTATTCTAATGGCTAAGGTTAAAGTAACTCAAGTAAGAAGCCTCATCGGTCGTCCTGCTACACAGCGTAAGACCATTGAAGCTTTGGGATTGGGTAAAATCAACAGAACCGTGGAATTGGAGGTTACTCCAAGTATCCAAGGAATGATTGATAAGGTAAGTCATTTGGTGAAGGTAACAGAAGCTTGATTATGAACCTGGGTAATTTGAAGCCTGCTGAAGGCTCAGTTAAGAAAAGCAAGCGCATTGGTCGTGGTATCGGTTCCGGTAAGGGCCGTACTGCCGCTCGTGGCCACAAAGGTGCTAAATCACGTTCTGGTTACTCTCAGAAGCTTGGATTCGAAGGTGGACAAATGCCGCTTCAGCGTCGTGTGCCTAAATTCGGATTCAACTCTCCAAATAGGACAGAGTATCAGGCAATCAACTTGTCAACACTAGAAGAGTTGGCTGGGAAGTTGGGTGTAGAGGTGTTAAGTTTGGAGGATATCAAGGCTAACGGCCTTGCTTCCAAGAACTCTTTGGTTAAAGTTCTCGCCAAGGGTGAGTTGACCAAGAAGTTGGAGGTTTCCGCCAACGCTTTCTCTAAATCCGCCATTGAGGCCATCGAAAAACAAGGAGGCAAGGCGACTATCGTTTGAGTCTGATGAAGCTGATTGAGACAATCAAAGATATTCTTGCAATAAAAGAACTCAAGTCTAGGATTGCAGTTACCCTCGGGTATCTGATAATGTTTAGACTGGGTTCTTATATTTTATTGCCAGGAATCGATTACGACCAAGTACAGGCAGCCATTGCGGCAGCAGCTGCAAGTGGTGAAAAAGGTATTTTGGACTTGGTAAATACTTTTGTGGGAGGTGCCTTTAACCAAAAGGCAGTTTTCGCTTTAGGTATCATGCCGTACATTTCGGCATCTATTATCCTGCAATTGATGCAGGTAGCAGTACCATACTTCCAACGCCTGCAAAAGGAAGGGGAGTCTGGACGCAAAAGAATTAACCAGATTACCCGTTTTCTTACCATCGCAATTTGTTTAGTTCAATCAGTTGGCTTCTTGGCCACTATTGAACCAGAGATGGTAATTGGCGGAAAGACATTGTTTTTTACAATTTCTTCCATGTTAATTCTCACTGGTGGCACCATGTTCTGCATGTGGCTTGGTGAGAAAATCACAGAAAAGGGGATCGGCAATGGTATTTCCATGCTGATTATGATTGGTATCATCTCCCGTTTGCCTGCTGGCTTGTTTGCTGAGCTTAGTTCTAAAGGCATGAGCGGTGCTCTTTTTGTTATCATTGAATTGGTTGTTTTGGTTCTGATTGTGATGGGTGTAGTAATGCTCACGCAAGCAACTCGCAGAATTCCTGTTAACTTTGCAAAACAAGTTGTAGGAAATCGTGCAGTGGTTAACCAGCAACAGCAGTACATTCCTCTTAAGGTGAATACTGCAGGTGTAATGCCTATCATCTTTGCACAGTCCCTAATGTTTATTCCTGCTTTGGTAGCTGGAATCTGGGAAGGTAGTGATGTAGGACAGAATATCGCTACAATCTTTAGCGATCGTTTGTCATGGCAGTACAACCTCTTCTTTGCTGTTATGATTCTGCTCTTTACGTTCTTCTACACTGCAATCGTGATTCATCCGACTCAGATTGCTGATGACTTGAAGCGTAACGGTGGGTTTATTCCTGGGGTGAAGCCAGGTGAGCCAACTGCAGATTACATTGATGGCATCTTGTCTAAGATTACTTTCCCTGGAGCGGTATTTATCGCTTTGGTTGCTATCCTTCCTGCCTTCGCTCAGTTGGCTGGTGTAGATCAGCGTTTTGCTGACTTCTATGGTGGTACTGGACTCCTCATTATTGTGGGTGTTGTTCTTGAAACCGTTCAGCAAATTGAGAGCTATCTCTTGATGCGCAAGTACGAGGGAATGATGAAGTCAGGAAAGTTTAAAGGAGCTCCTTCTGCTTCTATCTAATTCGATGGCTGTTTACATCAAGACAGAAGAGGAGATTGAGTTGATCCGTGAAAGCGGAGTTATCCTTGGTAAAGCACATGCCGAAGTGGCAAAGCTTATAGCGCCAGGGGTGACAACAAAAGAATTGGATAAAGTTGCAGAGGAATTCATCCGTGATAACGGAGGGATTCCCTCTTTTAAAGGATATAGTGGTTTTCCAGCCACCCTTTGTGTTTCTCCTAATGAACAAGTTGTTCATGGGATGCCCACAGATGAGCCATTAAAAGATGGTGATATTCTTTCTGTTGATTGTGGAGTCTTTTATAAAGGCTTTCATAGCGACAGCGCTTACACCTATGCGGTAGGTGAGGTTGCTCCAGAGGTGTTGCGCCTGATGGAAGAAACCAAGAATTCGCTCTACAAAGGAATTGAACAAGCGGTAGCGGGAAATCGCATTGGCGATGTAGGGTTTGCGATTCAGCATTACGTTGAGTCAAAGGGCTACTCGGTTGTGAGAGAACTTGTTGGTCATGGAGTTGGAAAACAGCTTCACGAAGATCCTCAAGTACCCAATTATGGTCGTCGTGGCCAGGGCACAAAGCTTAAAGAAGGCGTTGTGTTAGCCATCGAGCCCATGATTAACCTCGGAAAAAAGGAGGTTGTTCATGAGAGTGATGGTTGGACTATCCGAACACGAGATCGTAAAGCCTCTGTTCATTTTGAGCATACAGTGGCAGTAATGAAAGGTCAGGCTGATGTCTTGACCACCTTTGAATTTATTGAGCAAGCTTTAAGCGAGAAGAATGGCTAAACAAGCTTCCATCACGCAAGACGGTGTAATCACCGAGGCTCTTTCTAACGCACGCTTCCGCGTTGAGTTGGAAAATGGCCATCAGTTGATTGCCCACATTTCTGGAAAGATGAGGATGCACTACATCAAGATTCTTCCAGGAGATAAGGTCAAATTGGAGATGTCTCCATACGATTTGACAAAAGGTAGGATTGTGTATCGTTACAAATAAGTGTTATGAAGGTTCGAGCATCTATCAAGAAGCGTAGCGCTGATTGCAAGATCATCCGCAGGAAGGGCAAGCTCTACGTGATCAACAAAAAGAACCCCAAGTTCAAACAAAGACAAGGTTAAGCGAGTATGGCACGTATTTCCGGGGTTGACATCCCAACCAAAAAGCGCGGTGAAATCGCGCTTACGTATGTGTTCGGTATTGGTCGCAGCTTGGCAAAAGACATTTTGGCCAAAGCAGGTGTAGACAAGGACAAGCAAGTTGCTGAATGGAGCGACGAGGAGTACTTGGCTATCCGTAAGATCATCTCCGAGGAGTACAAAACCGAGGGTGTCCTCAAATCAGAAATCCAATTGAACATCAAGCGTTTGATGGACATTGGTTGCTACCGTGGCTTGCGTCACCGTAAAGGCCTTCCTTTGAGGGGTCAGCGCACCAAAAACAACTCCCGTACTCGTAAGGGTAAGCGGAAGACTGTTGCGGGCAAGAAAAAAGCTGCTAAATAACAAGTAGGATTACATGGCACAGAAAAGATCTGAGAAAGCCAAGAAGCTAAAGGTTGTCGTTGAGCCAGTGGGCCAAGTGCACATTAAGGCGACGTTCAACAACATCATCATCTCCATCACGAATAAATCAGGACAAGTGATTTCCTGGTCATCGGCTGGTAAGATGGGATTCCGTGGTTCTAAAAAGAACACACCTTACGCTGGTCAAACTTCCGCAACTGATTGCGCGAAGAAAGCATATGACTACGGTCTCCGCAAGGTAGACGTGTTTGTGAAAGGTCCTGGTTCTGGTCGTGAGGCCGCTATCCGGGCGTTGCAGGCTGCAAACCTAGAGGTAATGTCCATTCGTGACGTAACACCTCTTCCGCACAACGGATGCCGTCCTCCAAAAAGAAGAAGGGTTTGATTTGAGGCGTTTGATTGCATCATTGATTTAAGAAAAAGGCAATGGCAAGATATACAGGACCAAGAGGCAAGGTTGAAAGAAGGTTCAACGAGCCTGTGTTTGGCGAGGGTAAAGCCCTCCAAAAAAAGCCTTACGGACCAGGACAACACGGTCGCGGACGTAGGAAGAAACAATCTGAGTACGCTATCCAGCTCATGGAGAAGCAGAAGGCCAAATACACTTACGGTGTATTGGAGCGCCAATTCTCCAACTTGTTTAAGAAAGCAGCTGCTAAGACAGGCATCACAGGTGAAAACTTGTTGAAGCTTCTCGAAGCGCGTTTGGATAATACAGTTTATCGCATGGGTGTTTCTAACACTCGTCGCGGAGCTCGTCAGTTGGTATCTCACCGTCACATCACGGTGAACGGCCAAGTGGTAAACGTTCCATCTTACCGCGTACGTCCAGGTGACGTCATCGCTGTTCGTGGAAAGTCCCAGACTATGACGGCTATTCAAGAGGCAGTGTCTCGCGGCACAGCTTCAAGCTATTCTTGGGTTGAGTGGGACAAGTCCACTCTTTCAGGAAAGTACATCAACGACCCTGATCGTTCTGAGATTCCAGAGAATATCAACGAGCAGTTGATTGTTGAATTGTACTCTAAGTAAGAATTAACCCTCTTTTAATCCTTTTCACCAAATGTCAATTTTAGCATTTCAAATGCCTGAAAAGGTGACGATGGAAAAAGCCGATGACTTCCTCGGCTTCTTCGAATTCAAGCCTCTTGAAAAGGGCTACGGCGTTACCATCGGCAATGCTTTGAGGAGGATCCTGCTTTCCTCTTTGGAAGGTTGGGCCATAACTGGTTTCAAAGTACCTGGCGTTCTCCACGAGTTTTCTTCGATTGAGGGCGTAGTTCAGGATGTCTCTGAAGTCATTCTAAACCTCAAGCAAGTTCGCTTCAAGAAGGTGGCCGAAGAGGTTGAGCCTAAGGAGAAGATTGTCGTTTCCCTCAAAGGAAAGAAAGCCTTCACCGGAAAGGATATCTCTGATAGCACAGAGGCCTTTGAAGTGCTAAACCCAGACTTTGTCATTTGTGACTTGGACGAGTCCAAGGAGCTTGAGATTGAGTTGTCCATCGAGAAAGGTCGTGGCTACTTGCCAGCTGAGGAGAACAAACCTACTGAGCAGGTATTCGGCTTCATTCCGATTGATGCGATCTTTACGCCAATCCGTAACGTGAAGTTCTCTGTTGAGAATACTCGTGTTGAGCAAAAAACGGACTACGAAAAGTTGCTTTTGGAAATCCAAACCGACGGTTCTATCCACCCAGAGAATGCGTTGAAGGAGGCTGCTAACATCCTTATTCAACACTTCATGTTGTTCTCTGACCAGACGATGACTTTCGAGAAAACGAAGTCAGAGGAAGAGGATACCGTGGATGAGGAAATCCTACACATGCGCAAGTTGTTGAAGACTCCTGTTGCTGACCTTGATTTGTCAGTTAGGGCTTACAACTGCTTGAAGTCAGCGAATATCCAAACGCTTGGCGACTTGGCCGCCCTAGAGGTTTCTGACATGATGAAGTTCCGTAACTTCGGTAAGAAATCTTTGGCTGAGCTTGAAGCGCTAGTGGCTGACAAAGGTCTTTCTTTCGGGATGGACTTGGGAAAATATAAACTTGACGACGAAGACTAAAGACCGCGATGAGACACGGTAAGAAATTCAACCACTTGGGTAGAACGGCGTCTCACCGGAAGGCAATGCTTGCCAATATGGCCTCCTCTTTGATCCTCCACAAAAGGATCTCTACAACGGTAGCCAAGGCAAAAGCCCTCCGTAAGTACGTCGAGCCTTTGATTACTAAATCAAAGAGCGATACCACACACAGCCGTCGAACTGTATTCGCATACCTTCAGAATAAAGATTCCATCAAAGTTTTGTTTGATGAGGTTTCTGAGAAGGTTGCAAGCCGTGCAGGAGGCTATACTCGCATCATCAAAACTGGCCGTCGCTTGGGTGACGGTGCTGAGATGTGCATCATTGAGTTGGTCGACTACAACGAGCTGTTGTTGACAACATCTAAATCTGAAGGTAAGAAGCGTACTCGTCGTGGCCGTGCTAAGGCTGCTGAGGCTGCTCCTGCCGCTGAAGCTACTACTGAGCAGAAACCTGCAGAAGGTGAGGCTCCAGCTTCAGAAGAAAAGACTGAGGAGTAAGTTTTTGCTTCCCTTCTTTACAGGATTAACGAAAAGGATTGGGCTTTCCGCTCAATCCTTTTTAATTTTGCGCAGTTTGACTTCTCGGAAGAAGGGGTTAGACAGTGAAGAAAGGGAATCAAAAGCCAAATCTTGATGAAATACACTTCTCGTTCCAAGGCTTATCTCGTGCTGGAAGATGGCAACGTCTTCGAAGGTTACGCAGTTGGAAAGATTGGCACTACTAAGGGGGAAATCTGCTTCAATACCGGTATGACCGGCTATCAGGAGATTTATACGGATCCTTCTTACTACGGCCAAATCATTGTAAATACAACTCCTCACATCGGAAACTACGGTGTGCATGGTGAGGAAATAGAGTCCGATTCTGTGAAGTTTAACGGATTGGTCTGTAAGAGCTTCTCAACAATGCACTCGCGTTACGGAGCTGAGGGAACGTTGAATGACTATTTCCTTAATGCCGGAATCGTCGGTATCAGCGATGTTGATACACGTCAAATTGTTCGTCATATCCGTGATAAGGGAGCGATGAACGCTTTGATTTCATCAGATAATGACAATGTTGAGGCATTGAAAGAAGAGGTTAAGCAAATCCCTTCCATGGCAGGTTTGGAGCTTGCCAGCAAGGTGACCACTTCTGAGCCTTATTTCATGGGGGAGGAGAATGCTACTTATAAAGTGGCCGTGTTGGATTTGGGTGTGAAAACCAATATCCTTCGCAATCTTGCTTCTCGTGGATGTTACTTGAAAGTTTTTCCATCAACGACGCCAGCTTCTGAAATGGAGGCTTGGAACCCTGATGGATTATTTATTTCTAACGGTCCTGGCGATCCGTCTGCCACTGCTTATGCTGTTGAAACAGTAAAGGCTTTGTTGGAGATTAATAAGCCATTGTTCGGTATCTGTCTTGGTCACCAAATTCTTGCGTTGGCTAATGGCATTGGTACTTACAAAATGCACAACGGTCACCGTGGTTTGAACCACCCTGTTAAGAACCTTTTGACAGGTCGTTGTGAGATTAGCTCACAAAACCATGGTTTTGCTGTGAGCCGTGAGGATGTTGAGAAGAGCGATAACGTAGAGATTACCCACATCAACCTTAACGATAACACTGTTGAGGGTATTAGCATCAAGGGTAAGAATGCTTTCTCTGTTCAGCACCACCCTGAAGCGGCCCCTGGACCACACGATTCACAAAGGAGTTTCGACGATTTTGTTGAATTGTTGGCAAAGTCAAAGTAAAAAGAGACATTAGAGTTTAGACTTTAGAGTCACTCCTAAGTCTTCTAAAATACTGGAGTTGAGGCATAAGCGAAGAACGAGTTGTTTGACCTTAGGCCTTGACTCCTTATTTCGTTTTTGAACCCTTTAATTAACCTTTATTCAGGCCCAATTATGTGCATGATTGAAGAAATCCGCGCGCGTCAGATTCTTGACTCCCGTGGTAATCCAACTGTAGAAGTTGACGTAATCACTGAAAGCGGTGTTCTTGGCCGCGCTGCTGTTCCTTCTGGTGCTTCCACTGGTGAGCACGAAGCTGTTGAGCTTCGCGACGGTGGTAGCGAGTACCTTGGTAAAGGTGTTTTGAAGGCTGTTGCTAACGTAAACGAGATCATCGCTCCTGAGTTGATCGGTCTTGACGTTACTGAGCAAGAAGCTATCGACCAATTGATGATCAAATTGGACGGTACTGCTAACAAAGGTAAGTTGGGTGCTAACGCTATCTTGGGTGTTTCTTTGGCTGTTGCCAAAGCTGCTGCTGAGGAGTTGGGTCTTCCACTTTACCGTTACATCGGTGGTGTAAGCGCTAAGACGCTTCCAGTTCCAATGATGAACATCATCAACGGTGGTTCTCACTCTGACGCTCCTATCGCGTTCCAAGAGTTCATGGTTCAGCCTGTAGGTGCTCCTGACTTCACTACTGCTATCCGCATGGGTTGTGAGATCTTCCACAGCCTTAAAAAGGTATTGAAAGGTCGCAACTTGAACACTGCTGTAGGTGACGAGGGTGGCTTCGCTCCAACTTTGGAAGGTACTGAGGATGCTTTGGATTCTATCCTTAAAGCTATCGAGGACGCAGGTTACAAGCCAGGTGAGGAAGTAACTATCGCTCTTGACCTTGCTTCTTCTGAGTTCTACGACAAAGCGAAGAACGTTTACGACTACACTAAGTTCGAAGGCGACAAAGGTGCTGTTCGCACTCCTGCTGAGCAGGCTGGTTACCTTGCTGAGCTTTCTGAGAAGTACCCAATCAAATCTATTGAGGACGGTATGGACGAGAATGACTGGGAAGGCTGGAAGCTTCTTACCGAGAAAGTTGGTGACAAAGTTCAGCTTGTAGGTGACGACTTGTTCGTAACTAACGTTGAGCGTCTTTCTAAAGGCATCGAAGGTGGATACGGTAACTCTATCCTCATCAAGGTTAACCAAATCGGTACTTTGAGCGAAACTATCGCTGCTGTTGAAATGGCTCACAAAGCTGGTTACACGTCTGTAATGTCTCACCGTTCTGGTGAAACTGAGGACAACACTATCGCTGACCTTGCTGTTGCTTTGGGTTGTGGTCAAATCAAAACGGGTTCTGCTTCCCGCTCTGACCGTATGGCTAAGTACAACCAATTGCTCCGCATCGAGGAGGAGTTGGAAGAGACTGCTGTTTACCCAGGTCGCTCTATCTTGAAATAAGATAATAGAGAGAATTGCCTCTCACTAAAAGCCCGGCATTCGTGTCGGGCTTTTTTTGTATTTTTGAGAAAAGCTAAATCAATGAAGGACTTGTTGGTCAATGAAATAGGTGGTCGGCTCAAAAGCTGGTTAAAGGTTGCTCCAAAATGGTTGCGCAACTTTTATGTGCTTTCTGGATTGTCCTTCTTGATTTGGATGTGGTTGTTTGATGTGAACAACCTAAGTGCGCGCTTTGACCAACTGGATGAATTTGACCAGTTAAAGGAAGAGAAGGCGTATTATGAGCAAGAACTTGAGCGATTGAGGCAGGAGCGTCAAGAGCTTCGCTCAAGTAATGCTGCATTGGAGAAATTTGCGCGGGAAAAGTACTTCTTAAGAAAAGACGGAGAGGAGGTATATCTTTTTGTTACCGATGATTCCACCTCTGTGCAGTGAGGAAGGTTATTGGTGTTTCTTTTCTAAAGTTTTTAGGGCTCTCTCAATTAAGCCCTCTTTTAATGAATGTGTTGAAGCTTTGATTGCTTCGATATTGGTTTTTTGAAGCACACATTCAATTAGGGCGCATGCCACTACAATTAAGTCTGCTCGCATTGTAATCATCCCTGGAATACGAAGTCTGTCATCGCGGTCACGGCTAACAATGTCTTTGCTGATCTCGTGGAATTTGTCTAACGGCAATGCGTATTCCGTTTTATTCTGCTCAAACATCCAGGACCCCTTTTTAATGTGGTAAATGTCGCAAAGGGTATCAAAAGCTCCTGATGCACCAATCAAAGTTTTTGGTTTGAAGTGTTCTGTGGCTTGCCAAAGGGATTGTAATTCGTCCTCAAGATAAATGACAAGGGCATCCAAGTCAGTGCTTGCAATAGGGTCGGTTTGGTGGAACCGGAGGTAAAGGCGTTGTCCGCCGATCTCAAAACTTTGCTTCCAGAGGACTTCTTTCGAATCACAGATGATGAACTCCACACTGCCACCTCCAATGTCCATGATGAGGTTTGTGTTGTCCTCCATGTTTACTGCAGTGCGAACACCTTCGTAAATTAGTTGAGCTTCTTCCTCCCCAGAGATTATATCAATGTGAATACCGGTTTCCTGGAGTGCTCTTTCCACGAATTCTTTCCCGTTTGAGGCGTTGCGTACTGCACTGGTTGCAGTTGCCTTAACGGTAGTCACGTTAAATTCGTCGATTAGGGTACGGAAATAGAAAAGTGTTTGGATACCTCTGTCAACGGCATCTTGCGTCAGCATTCCTCGGTGAATCCCCCCTTGTCCAATTTTTACAGGAATCTTTTTACGGTAAAGCGTAATGAGCTTACCAGCGACCTGGCGGACGATAAGAAGGTGAAAAGTATTTGTGCCGATATCGATAACAGCAATTCTATTTTCCATTTCCATAGAATCAGGGATTAGGGTGCAAATTTCTCAAAAGGCATCAATTTAAATGGCTTTTAGGTCCAAGCTTTTTTTCCTTGAAGTAGGGGGAAACAATGGGTATACGATTTTTAGTCGGGATTTTGTTTCCCATAGAGGGATTTTCCCGTACAACAGAGGTATGGACAAAGAAAGGAAGTCACAATTACTTGCTGAGAAAAACCGGTTGGCTAAACAGGGAGGGGGACAAAAGCGAATTGACGCGCAGCACCAGAGAGGCAAACTTACTGCCAGAGAGCGTTTGGAGCTTTTATTGGATGAAGGGACTTTTGAGGAAATTGGCCGTTTTGTAACTCACCGGTGTACTGATTTTGGATTGGATAAGGAATCATTTTTAGGTGATGGCGTAGTGACGGGCTATGGCTTGGTGAATGGGCGAATGGTCTATGTGTATGCCCAGGATTTCACCGTTTTTGGAGGGTCCCTGGCTGAGGCTCATGCCGAAAAAATTTGTCGCCTTTTGGATATGGCTATAAAGAATGGTGCACCGATCATTGGGTTGAATGATTCTGGCGGGGCTCGGATTCAAGAAGGGGTTGTTTCATTAGGAGGCTATGCCGATGTTTTTTATCGGAATACCAAGGCTTCGGGTGTTATTCCGCAGCTTTCTGCCATCATGGGGCCATGTGCTGGAGGCGCGGTATATTCTCCTGCGCTCACTGATTTTATTTTTATGGTAGAGCAAACCTCCTACATGTTTGTTACGGGCCCGAATGTCGTGAAAACGGTAACCCATGAAGAGATTTCTTCCGAAGAGCTGGGTGGAGCAAATACTCATGCCTCCACGAGTGGGGTTTCTCATTTTACGGCAGCAAATGATGTTGAGTGCATAGAGGAATTGAAAAAGGTACTCAGCTACATTCCACAGAACTGTGAGGAACTTCCTCCATCACTTTCTTATGATGAAGTAGGGGAAAAGGACTGCTCTGCGCTAAATGAGGTGATTCCTGCATTGGCCAGTCAACCCTATGATATGCGTTCTGTGGTGGATGGAATAGTGGATGATGATAGCTTCCTTGAAGTCCAAAAGGATTTTGCAGAGAACATGATCGTTGGGTTTGCCAGGATAGAGGGGAGAAGTGTAGGAATCGTGGCGAATCAGCCAATGGTATTAGCTGGTGTGTTGGATATTCATTCTAGTGCCAAAGGAGCTCGTTTTGTGCGCTTCTGCGATGCGTTCAATATTCCTCTTCTGGTGTTGGTTGATGTGCCAGGTTTTCTGCCTGGAACGGATCAGGAATGGAATGGTGTCATTTCAAATGGTGCTAAGCTGCTCTATGCATTTTGCGAAGCCACAGTTCCGAGAATAACGGTGATTACAAGAAAGGCCTATGGGGGTGCTTATGATGTGATGAATTCAAAACACATAGGCGCTGATTTGAACTTTGCTTGGCCAATGGCTGAAATTGCCGTCATGGGAGCCAAAGGAGCCTCAGAAATCATTTTTAGGAGCGAGATAAGGAAAGCGTCGAACCCCGACGAGAAGTTGGCTGAAAAGATCCAAGAATACGCCGATAAGTTTGAGAACCCCTACATCGCTGCGTCACGAGGTTATATCGATGAGGTAATCCAGCCTTCAGAGACACGCAAGAAGGTAGCGAGGGGGTTAAAAATGTTGGAAAACAAAGTGGATTCCATGCCTAAAAAGCGACATGGAAACATTCCCTTGTAGAGACAAAAAAATCCCCCAACCAAAGGCTGGGGGATTTGAAATGATTTCTTTGAATTAGTGTTCCCACAACTCCTGCTCAAATTCGAGGAGTTCATACATTTTTTCTCTTGCCATCAAGATTCCCATTTCGGGTGTGCCTTGATATTGGTCCATCAAAGGATCGTCCTGTGGGTTGTTGACTTTAATGATGTATGAGGAGAAGAGGCGCATGTTAAAAGCGTCTTCCAGTTTTTGGTTCTGCTCATCATCATAAGGGTTTACCCAAACAGCTTCAGGGTTTTGGCGGAAGATTTTTTCCACGATCTCCTTATAAGAGAAGAATGCTACTGGTTGGTCTACAGCCTTAATGTTATCAGGGTGGTCGCCAGGAATTACGAGAGCAATTGCATAAGTCTCATAATCCGCAGTAGCATCTGCTTTTCTGGTAATGATGATGTTTTCGTAAAGCAGCAACTGATAGAGATCCCTTGCTTCGAAATATTCTCCTGAGCCAACAAATTCAGGTTCCTTTGGAGTGGTTTCTACGGTTTCTTGGGCTGGTTCATCCCAACTGTTTTCCCAATCATCGCCGTCACTCCAGTCATCATCCCAATCATCTTGGGTGTTTTCTTGTTTTTGGGTCTGTTGTGTGGATACGTCTGGTTCAGTATCCTCCAGATAGATGTTTTCTTCTGAGAAGAGGAGGTCTTCTGGAATCTCCAAGGCCGCTTTCAGCTCACGAGTGCTAAGCTGTTGATCCTCTAAGAGGGAGTCGTTAGCGTAAATCTTAAGGTCTCCCTTCATGGCCGCCTCCAAAATGTATTTGGATAATTCTTCACCTTCGGTGAAGAGCGGAAGATTATGCTTTTCCCTGAGATCCAACATGCGGACTACCGAACGACGGAAAACAATATCCGAACGAAGGTACTCGCGGTTTGAGTTGGGATTGTATGTGTCCTCTCCATTTAAGGTCTGTCCATTACTTTCAAATGAAAGAAGGAAAAGACAGATGGAGAACATGCTATATATGAAATGCTTGTAAGCCTTCATGGTGTTCGCTTTGATTTTCAGGGGTCTAATTAGACAGCCTGATAATGAGGGGCAAAACCCTTGGCAATCTCGCAAGATAACATAGATATATAAAAAGTGTTTCCTTCTTTTGCTTAATTGTTCTGGAACCCGCTCTGCAAGTATCTGACCAAACGAAGTTTTATCCCAATAATTGTTCTCCACCCAAATGAAATACGAAAGAAAGGATGAAACTCCAGAAGAATGCGCTCAGGAACATGTACGAGAAAATAGTTCTGCGTGGCACTCTTAGGCTGAGGGCAATCAACGTCCCACCAATAGGAGTGAATAGCATTGGAGTCAGGAAGGCAATGCCTAAAATCCCGTAACGCTTCCAGATATAATTGATTCGGCGATGCTTGTTCGCCTGTTTTTTTACATTCTTACTTTTTCTAAAGCGCAGTTTATCCTGCAGCTTTCTTACCGCATTTTCTCCCACCAGTAATACAATGCCTACGGATGTCATGCAGGCAATGGTTGTAATCAGGGCAGTTTCAGTCACCGAGACCCCGTGGATAGAGCCTAAAATAGGGGCTGTCACAAATTTGATCATGCTCCCCAAGAACATTTCAGGGTAATGGGGGAGGTTGTCCAAGATTGAAACAATATCCATGGCTATAATTAAAGAGTCTTTATTAGGCACAACGCTTATTGGGGGTGGGTTAGTAAATGAAATTGAATTTTTTCCCAAAGTGGTCAGCCAATGTTTCTATTCTATGGGGTGTTTATTGGGCTTGGGCGGAAAGTATCTCAATATTCCTTTGTCGGTGGGAGACCAAATGGCGGTTCTCAAACCAGCCTTTTTTAGTCCTCTGTTAATCCACTCATTACAGGTGAGGAATAGGTTATAGTGGCCTGTAGCCTCGTAAAACCTGTCATTGTTTCCATAGGTATGTCCCGTAATGGGAATAATATTTCCGTTTTGCTGCTTCTCAAAGCCTTGGTTGAGGTAATCAAGCAAGATGTCTACTTGTTCCTGATGCAATGCCAGTGGTCGCCAATGTTGTTTTTGATTGGCATATCTGGTCACATGCATAGCCGTTGGGCTGGGAAGCAGCGCCGCATTCAAGGCTACGGACAGTTTTAGGTCCGCCCACGTAGGGGTTTCCAAATAGAAGCCTTTATCACCCCAACCAAAGGCGACGTACTGAATGCTTGGTTCCAGATTCAACTGCTTTTCAAAGGCTTCTGGAAGCAGTGTTTTTGGGAGAATGAGGTCCGTATGAACGCCATTGCTTGCCAAAAAGGCTTGCTGGCTAATCTCCCCAGAAAATGCTTTTGGAGAAGAAGGAATCATTGGGACAGTAATCGCCGCAAGGACGTAAAGCGAGATAAGGCCCAAAAGGTTCAGGAGGATGCGAAGAAAAAGCCTAAAATATTTCCTTGGGTGTTTCATGAAAAGGCAAGAAAAAAGCCCATCGAAAACTCGATGGGCTTGGAAGTCTGTTATTCAAATCTCTTAGATGGTTCCAGAGATAAAGTACATGTAACTACCGTAGATGCCCAGAAGGATCACGCCTTCTTTTCGGGAAATACGGCGTCCAGTAATCATCATTGGTAAGACCACCAAGGTAATGGCAAGCATCCACCAGATGTCACCAATCTCGAAGAAGTTGATGTTACTGAGGTCAAAGGTTCCGTTCCAAATCAGCTTGTCTGGAACCTTCAAGTTTTGAACGATACTTGTAATGCCGAGAATCGATAGGATGTTGAAGATGCATGAACCCAACAAGTTACCGATGGCCATGTCTGTATCCTTTTTGCTGGCTGCAATAACAGATGCTACCAACTCAGGAAGGCTGGTGCCGAAGGCAACTACTGTTAGACCAATTACTGTCTTGCTAATCCCGAAACTCTCAGCAATTTGAGAAGCTCCTCTCACAAACCAATCGGCTCCAAAGTAGAGTCCTGCAGAACCCAAGGCGATAAAGAATAAGTCACGAGAAATGGTCTTAAAACTCATTCCCTCTTTTTCCTCATCCTCGTCTTCGCCTTTTTCTGCTTGTTCTTTCCGTGAGGATTGAATCAAATAGAAAGTGTAGGCCAACAAGATGGAGAACAAGATGATGCCCTCATAGGTGGTGATTTGCTGATCAAAACCAACAAAGAAGAACAGGAGGACAGAACTGCCCATGGCCATTGTCCAGTCAATCTTGATTGATTGTGACTGGATGGAAATTGGGTAAATCAAGGCCGTTGCCCCAAGCACTAAGGCCAAGTTACAGATGTTGGATCCAACAATGTTACCAGTAGCCAAGTCGCCACCAGTGGCTGGATCCGTCAATACCGCCGTCAAACTTGTAATCAATTCTGGTGCGGAAGTACCAAAGGCGACAACCGTCAATCCCACAACCAAAGGAGAAATTCCCAAATTCTCGGCTATTTTTTCAGCCCCTCTGACCAAGAACTCGCCTCCTAAAACCAAGAAGACCAGTCCACCGACCAGCAGAGCAAAATTTTCTAACTCCATAAAAAAAAGATACTTACATGAATTGGAACCCGATAGGTCAAGCTCAGTGAACGAACTTGCAAGTTGTTGAACGGCAGAATGTATGAAAAGCAAGCGTTCTGACTAATCGGGGAGCCCCAGTTTTGATTTTAATCCTCAAATATACGAGAATTTAAGGTTCATTCTTTCGTGTTTTTGGCAAAAGCCTACAATGACTTTTCGCATTTATCTAATTTTGTTGCATGCTCATCAGACACCTTACAAACAGCGAGATAGATTTTGAGAAATGGGATGCCTGTATTTCAGCTTCGCAATACCCCATGGTTTATGCCAAATCGTGGTATTTGCAAGTTCAAACTTCAGATTGGCAGGCCTTGGTTTTGGATGATTATAAGGCCGTATTTCCCTTTGTTATTAAGCGGAAATACGGGATACCGTTTGTCAGCAATCCAGCTTTCTCCCAGCAGTTAGGGCTGTTTTCTACCATTGAAATTGATGAGAAACTTGCCAGAGCATTTCTTCAGAAACTTCCTGCTTTTTACTGCAAGTACTTTCTCCGATTGAATGCGAACAATAAATTGCTGGCAAAAGGTTCTCGGTGGGAGGAAAAGCGGAATCAGGTTTTACCCCTGAAACCAACTTATGACGAGCTTTTTAGTGCGTTTATTAGCGGGAGGAGAACCAAGGTTAGGAAGGCAATCAAGAAAGGGCTTACTATTAGTTTCCTTTCGGAAGGAGTGTCTAAATGGCAAGCGTTCTACAAAAAACACCAACTGGAACAGATTGGGTTGGAGACATGGAAATTCGAGCTCATGACTCGGCTTTTCAACGAAGCTGAAAAACGTGGTCAGCTTTTGGTGGCGCAAGCAAGCTTAGGGAAGGAAGATGTTGCCTATGCGGTTTACCTTTTAGATGATAAGCGGTTGTTTCAAGTGTCTTTGGTTGCCAATTCGGAGGGGAAAAAAACAGAGGCGGCTACACTTATCATCAATGAGGTCATACGTAAATACGCCGATAGCGATTGGGTGCTGGATTTTGAAGGCTCCTCAATTCCTTCGATTGGAAAATTCTTTGAGAGTTTCGGTGCAGTGGACGAGCCATACTTTGAGTTTAATCAAAGTGGTTTTCCCTTGTTGAAGAAGTCACTTCTCAAGCCTTGAAGGATTTTACCACATTTTCATAAACATTCTCCCAGCCACTCCATTCCTCTTTTCCATGGATGGAATCATTGTGGGAAAGGACCATTGCCAGTCCATTTACGTCCCTGATTTTTTCAACTATTGGAGTTAAATGCTCCATGACTTCCTCGGGAGCTACCATGCTATAACTTTTCAAGCCAGTATCCATCGCGAAGAATGGGTAGAGTTTTAGGTCAGTCATTTGCTCATTTTCTAAATCATAAAAATGGAAGGGAGAACAAATGCTTGCTCGGAAACCAATCTGGCTGGCATATCCCATTGTGTAGTCCTCCTTGATGCCTTGGCGAATCAGCCGTTGGTAGGTTTCTGGGAATTTAAGCTTCAGATAGTGTTGACGACTTTTGTTGATTGGCTTTTGGGTAATATCGCTCAATCGTTGGATTTCCAACTTGAGGATTTCCTCAGAACTGTTGGATGCGTAGGAGGGATGGATACCGACATGTCCCTCTTGCTCCGCATTCAAAATAATTTTTTTGAGAGCCTTAGAGCTGAAGGGCAATCCACGGTCGTAGGTGGCCAAGTCACCTAAAAGGAAGAAATAGATAGGCTTTGTGCCTGTTTCTTGGTGGATGCGGGCAAGCTTTTCAAAGCTGTTGTAAGGGTCTTGGGTCAATCCCAAAAGCACCTGCGTCTGGCGAAAGAATTGTCCGATTTGGAACTTGGTTAGCTTCTTGGCCAATGAGAGTAGAATACGCCACCATTCCTTGTGCTTGTAGGCAAAGGCGTTATCCACATCGATGGTGGGGGTGAACTGATAGTGCTTTTCTGGGAATGAATAATCGGGAAACCGCTCTTCAATCAGCTGTTTTATCAGCTTAGCAAATTGGTTGATTAATGGCTCTTGCAGGAAACCTTCTCGGAACGCTATGCTTTGCTTGGCCTCAAAGCGACCATGGGCATCTTCCTCAAAAGGCAAATACTCCTCATAACGGCTGGCCAAATAAAAGCTGGCTGAAAAGGGGTCGAAGGGAAAGGCGGAATGTTCACTCGATGTTTGGAAGAAGATGTGGAGTTCATTCCATTTTTCCACAGAAATTGGCTGTGGCTTTATCTCTGTTTCCTCTAAGATTTTGTGGGCTTTGATGAAAAGTTCGTTCCCGATTCTTGAATGTCCATATTCCAGTTTTGGGCCTTCCCACTGTTCAAAAACTTCCCAATTGTCAGTCAAATTGACCCCAATGCCCAATACATCCGAGAAAATCAGTTGTAGCGCATAGCGCAATCTGGGGGTGTCGACGGTGGAAAAGACGTAAATGGCCATAGATTTCTGGCGAGTTTAGGGCTCCGCGTAACATTCAGTTACGAAAATGCGAAATTCCTTCAATCTCCCCGTATCTTTGTAAGATGCACAGCAGAATTGTCAAGTTGTTGGTTGTCATCTCGTTGGGTCTGTTGTCCCAAGGGCTTTTTGCGCAGGGAAGTTATGCGCCTCTGAATCAGGACTATTACCATTGGGTGGACCGTCTGGAAATTCAGGGAGACACCTTGCAGGATTTTTATTTTTCGAGCCAAAAGCCTTATCAACGGCAGTCGATTAGTGCCTTGGCTTATCACCGCAAATTGGAGGGAGGCCTTTCTCCCATAGACGAGGCGAATGTCGAGTACCTGTTGAATGACAATTGGGAGTTCAGTCCAGAGCATACCAACGTCAGCAAAAAGCCTTTCCTCAAATACCTTTATCAGCAAAAATCTGATTTCTACAGCCATCATTCCTCAGCGTTTGATTTGCACCTGAATCCCGTGATTTATTTCGGTTTGGGCAAGGAGCGAGGCGTGGATGGCATGAATTACATCAACACCCGAGGCGTGGAATTGCGCGGGATGATTGATAACAAGATTGGCTTTTATACTTACTTGACGGATAACCAAGCCCGATTCCCTTCAGGCATTTCGGACCAGATTTATGGTCGCGGAGCTATCCATGGTGAGGGATTTTGGAAATTCTTTAAGGAAGATGGAGTGGATTTCCTTTCCGCCCGAGGTTATATCACGTTCAACCCGACTAAGCATACGAATGTCCAGTTTGGACACGACAAGCATTTTGTCGGAAATGGTTATCGTTCGTTGATTCTTTCGGACAATGCCTCTTCATATACCTTTGTGAAAGCATCGGTGCAAGTATGGAAACTGCGTTATTCCACCATGTTTGCCGACATGATTGCCGATGTGTACACGCAGGCGAATGGCGTTCCGAGGGTGGGGGAATATCCACGCAAGAAAATGGCGCATCACCATTTGAGCGTGAACATTGGAAAGCATTTCAATATCGGCTTGTTTGAGTCGGTGATTTACAGTGATTCCACCTATCAGGGGTGGGATTTACAATATTTGAATCCTATCATCTTCTATCGCTCTGTGGAGCAAAGTTTGGGAAGTGGCGGTGCCAATGCGCTGTTGGGCTTGGATTTCAAATGGAACTTCCTTCGCCGTTTTTCACTTTATGGACAGTTCGTGTTGGACGAGTTTGTCCTTTCGGAAGTGAAAGCGGGCAATGGCTGGTGGGCCAACAAACAGGCTGGCCAGTTGGGTTTGAAATATATTAATGTGGGAGGTGTGAGCAATTTGGACCTTCAGTTAGAGACCAATATTGTGCGTCCGTACATGTACGCCCATGACCGCAAGGAAACCAGCTATACCCATTATCACCAGCCGTTGGCGCACCCGATGGGCGCAAACTTTACAGAGTTTATTGCGATTGTCCGTTATCAGCCTCATAAGCGAGTAAATATCGTGGGCAAAGGCATTTTCGCAACCATCGGTCGTGATAGCTCTTCGGTGAGCTACGGCTCGGATGTGTTGGTGTCCACCAAGGCTAAGTCGGGGCAATATGGCCATGAGATTGGCCAAGGGGCGACTTCCAAGTTGATGTACTTGGATTTGACCGTTTCCTATCGCATTGCCCATAACCTCTTTGTGGACCTGAAACAGGCCTACCGCAAGGACGATAATGTTTTGGATGCCCTTGATGGCAATTCCCTCTACACGGCGCTCAGCCTGAGATGGAATGTGGCCCGCAGGGCGGATGAGTATTAAGTATTATAGATGTTAGACTTTAGACCGCTACGCTTTTAGATGTTAGCTCCCAGTATTCTTGGGCTAATGTCTAAGGTCTCTCCTCTAAAGTCTTTTCAAGAATAAAGAATGAAAACCTATTTCCGCATATTATCCTATTCGAAACCCTATGGCAGTTTTTTGCCGTTCTTGGTGCCGGTAGTATTGTTGAGCGTTGTTTTTGGCGTGTTGAACTTTGGCATCTTTGCGCCGATTTTGAACGTGTTGTTCGATGCCGACCAAATGGGGCGCATGGATATTATTACCGAGCTTCCACCATTTGAGCTGAGCAAGGACTGGTTCAAGGCCTTGGGTAATTTCTGTATGTCTTGGTTGATTGTTGACCGAGAGAAAACGGATTCCCTGTTCTTGATTTGTGTGGTTTTGGTGATTTCAGTGTTTCTCTCGAATCTCTTTACCTTCTTGGCGTCACACATTCTTTCCCACGTCAAGGGAAGGGTGATTCGTCATTTGCGAATGGCGGTTTACCAAAAGCTGTTGGCTTTCCATCCAGGCTATTTCAATGAGCAACGCCGTGGTGATGTGATTTCAAGGACGGTGAGCGATGTGCAGGAAGTGGAGAACACCATTATTGCTACCATGGTGGCTTTGATTAAAGAGCCATTGACGGTTTTACTGACCTTTATCGCATTGTTCTATATGTCGGCCAAGCTGACCATTTTCACCTTGGTTTTACTCCCATTGTCCGCAACGATTATTAGTACGCTGACTCGCCGTTTGAAGGGCAAGTCCAAAAAAGGACAGGATTTCATCGGCCGAATTTTGGGTATGGTGGACGAAACCATTGGTGGTATCCGTGTCATTAAAGGCTTTAATGCGGAGTCGTTTTATACAGAGCGATTCGAGGAAACGAATAGCATTTACGGCAGGACAGTGCAGTCCATTGAAAGTAAACGTGGAATGGCCTCCCCATTATCTCAGTTTATGGGGGTTACCGTCGTGGCGGTGATTATGTATTATGGCGGTTCTTTGGTGTTGAAGGAAAACTGGGAGATGGCGCCTGCCACCTTCTTTACTTATATCATTCTTTTTGCCAGTGTGATTTCTCCGATTAAGGCAGTTTCAACGACCATTAGTAATATCCAGCGTGGTTTGGTTGCCGGCAGTCGAATTTTTGAATTGTTGGATGCTACGCCTCAAATTCAAGACGAAGAGCACACCACTCCGTTGAAAGAATTTAATGAAGGGGTCACCTTCGAAAATGTTTCCTTCGCTTATGAGGAAGGGACAAATGTCTTGAAGAATATCAACCTGACCATTCCAAAAGGAAAAACTGTGGCATTGGTTGGGCCGTCTGGAGGTGGTAAGTCCACGATGATGGATTTGTTACCTCGTTTCCAAGACCCAAGTGCCGGGGCGGTAAAAATCGACAGACAAGACATTCGTGATTGCTCACAGCATGATGTGCGCGCCTTGATGGGCATTGTGACCCAAGAGGCTATTCTGTTCAATGATACGGTGTATAACAACATCGCATTCGGTACAGAGGCAACCATGGAGGAAGTGGAAGAGGCCGCCAAAATGGCCAATGCCCATGAGTTTATCGTGAATTTGGAGGAAGGCTACCAAACTGTGGTGGGCGACCGAGGAATGAAGCTTTCAGGTGGTCAGCGCCAGCGATTGACCATTGCCCGCGCTATTTTGCGCAACCCAGAAATCCTCTTGTTGGATGAGGCAACTTCTGCCTTGGATTCGGAGTCTGAAAAGTTGGTGCAAAAAGCTTTGGAGGAGTTGATGCGTGGTCGTACCAGCGTGGTCATTGCTCACCGTTTGTCCACGATTCACCATGCTGACATTATTGTGGTGCTTCGCCAAGGCGAGATTGTGGAGCAAGGCACCCATGATGAGTTGCTTGCTCTTGGTGGCTTGTATGAGAAGCTGAGTAAGATGCAATCGGTCAGCTAAGGTCAGTTAACAGTTAGCGGTTAACAGTTATCACAGGAAGAGTTTTGAATGGTGCGGGGTTTTCCTTGCACCATTTTTCTTTGGTGTATCAGGAGCCTAAATCACGGCTGCATCCTGAGTGTAACGAAGGATCTAGTGAAATGAAACTGTGAGCTTTTTATATGAAAATGATGAAACGTAGTTGGTCTACTTTGGACTATGTCGCGCTGTTTTTGGTTGGACTTTATTTGCTACGTCCGTGGATGTTTGCTTGGGTAAATATTGATTTTTCTGAGCCAGATTATGAGGCCAATTTTAGGAAAGTGTGGGTTGTGATTATTCCGGTTTTGATTGGGTTTCTATTAATTCGCAGGCTTAGGCCACAGGATGGGTGGAGGCCAGTCAAAGTTCTTGGCAGTTTGTTAGGGATACTTTTCTCTTTGGGCCTGGTATTGGTGTCAAATTTCTTCTCTTCGTTTTGTGGTTGGCGTTTTTCAGAGCCATTGTTTATACATGAAAGTGGAAAGCATGAAATAAGAAAAAGGGAGATTGATTGTGGTGCAGGAGATTCTCATCCAACATCTCGGTTGGTCAAAACAACGTCAATAGGTCCATGCCTTTTTTACTTTGAGGAAGTGAACTTGACTGAATCAGAGCAAGAGGGCTGGATTAAAAAATGACAATCCAAACTAGCGCAAGCGTCTTGCTTGTGTAATACATGATTCTTTAGCGATGAAAAATTGGTTGTTGGTATATGTGGTTCTTCATTTTTTGGGGTCGATTCTTTTAGACTGGATTAGAATCCTTGGAGGTCACGGCTATGATTCAGAATACTTGTTGGTTTACTTTGGAGGGGGCTTCTTAGGGGTTTATGTCCTATATCGGTTCTTTACAAATTGGATCTTAGAATTGATTTTGGGACTGTGTGTTTTAGGGTTTTTAGGGGTATATCTTTACACCTGTTACTTCTACGAAAACATTTTCTTTTTGCTTCCAGTTATTTGGTCAATGTTTATTCTATATCAGTTGGTTGTTTCATTGGTATTCCGTTTTCGCCAACGATAGGTTGGTCTTAACTTTCAGATTCTTCCTTCACCAGAATGACAATTCACTATTTGGAATTCTTAAGGAGGTTAACTGATAACCGTTAACTGCTAACTGAAAAAAAACTTCTCTCGCCCTCCCCACGTAAAGGATTCATGTTCCCGAACCATTTGGTCTTTATCCACATTTTTTATCGGGAACAAGCTCTTAAAAAGCGGAGCGGTCTAATCTCTAAATTCAAAGTTCTCAAAAATATGCTTGCAAAAACCTTCGGCGCCGCCGTGTTCGGTGTGGACGCGGTGATGATTACCATTGAGGTCAGTGTGATTACAGGCTTGAAGTTTTTCATGTCAGGACTGCCTGATAGCGCCGTGAAGGAAAGCGAGCACCGCATAGAGTCCGCGCTAAAGTTTAATGGCTATGAGATGCCCCGCCGAAAGGTGGTGGTGAACTTGGCGCCAGCGGATATCCGCAAGGAGGGTTCGGGTTTTGATTTGCCCATAGTGCTGTCCATTCTCAAAGCGTCCAGACAAGCAATGTTGGAGCGGTTGGAGGATTATATGATTATGGGGGAGTTGGCTTTGGATGGTAATCTTCGTCCGATTAAAGGCGTACTGCCCATTGCCATCGAGGCTAGAAAGCGGGGCTTTAAGGGTTTGATCTTGCCAAAGGAGAATGTGCAGGAGGCGGCCATTGTGGATAAGTTGGATGTGATTGGGGTAGAGGATTTGAGTGAGGCCGTCCATTTTTTGGAGGGAACTCAGGACATATCCCCTGTGCAATTTGATACACGTGATGAGTTTTTTAACCGCTTGGAAGAGTTTCAGGCGGATTTCTCCAATGTTCGTGGGCAGGAGAATATCAAGCGTGCATTGGAGATTGCTGCTGCCGGAGGGCATAATGTCATTATGATTGGACCGCCAGGAGCGGGAAAAACCATGTTGGCCAAACGCTTGGCAGGCATTCTTCCGCCATTGAGTTTGCATGAGGCTTTGGAGACGACCAAGATTCATTCGGTGGCCGGAAAGTTGGGCAAGGCTACGGGCTTAGTGTCGCAACGGCCATTTCGTTCACCGCATCATACGATTTCGGATGTGGCTTTGGTTGGTGGAGGTAGTAATCCCCAACCCGGTGAGATTTCATTGGCGCATAACGGTGTGCTGTTTTTAGATGAGTTACCTGAATACAAGCGCACAGCCTTGGAGGTGATGCGCCAGCCTTTGGAGGATCGGAAGGTGAGTATTTCTCGGGCTCGTGTATCGGTGGATTTCCCATCGAACTTTATGTTGGTGGCCAGCATGAATCCATGTCCATGTGGCTACTACAACCATCCCGAGAAGGATTGCGTTTGTCCGCCAGGTGGTGTGCAACGCTATTTGAACAAAATAAGTGGGCCATTGCTCGACCGCATTGATTTGCATGTGGAGGTGACTCCTGTTTCGTTTGATGAGATGACGGCAGGAGAGGAGGGGGAGTCAAGTGCCAATATCCGTGAACGGGTTGTTCAGGCGAGGAAAGTTCAGGAAGAGCGTTTTGTGGAAATGGGTGTTGGAGGTGTGTATTCCAATGCGATGATGCCCACGCAGGTGGCCCAAGAGGTTTGTCAGGTAAATCCTTTGGGGAAGAAGTTGTTGAAGACCGCTATGGAACGTTTAGGGCTTTCAGCCCGAGCCTATGACCGGATTTTAAAAGTATCTCGCACCATTGCAGACTTGGCGGGTAGTGAAGAGATTCTGCCTGAGCATTTGGCTGAAGCGATTCAGTATCGGAGCTTGGATCGGGCGAATTGGGCGGGGTGATTGGAGGAGTTGTTGTGTGTGAAGGGAAGTGCGCAGTGCAAAAGGAGCAGAGCACAGGACACTGAGACTAGAACACAGGGCACCAGAGTGTGCGGGGCACAAGGCGTAGGGCGCAAGGCCCTACGTTACGGACAGGCAGAGGTGTTGTTTGCTCCCATCCATCTGTTGTGTACCCTTAACCTCCTTGGCAGTCATAGCTGTTTTACGAGTTGTTCGCTGTCATCCATCCGTTGCGTAGGGCCTTGCGCCCTACGATCCAAAAGAGGTTTTATGTAGCAGTCTTCTTCCAGCCAATTTTTCTGAAAACCCTAAAGTTTGGCTTATCTGCCAACTGTTCTCCTTGAAAGTATTATTTTCGTCGATTGTGAAGGAGACTTTAGAGGTTATCCATTAGACCTTAGCCAAGTACGAGAAAGCTAAAATCTAATGTCTAAGCTCTAAAGTCTCACGAATAAGTACGTGAAGTTTTTAATCGAGAAAAATGCTTTCTGCCTCCGCTTTTAGGTTGTACAACAATGTGGCAGGATGGGCCATCTTTTTGGTAGCCATCGCCACTTATATGCTCACCTTGGAACCCACTGCGAGTCTTTGGGATTGTGGTGAGTTTATCGCTTGTGCTGACAAGCTTCAAGTTCCTCACCCTCCGGGTGCGCCATTCTTCCTGCTCACTGGTCGTATGTTCTCCTTCTTTGCCGGAGGCGATGTGACCAAGGTGGCCTATTGGATTAACACCATGTCGGCTCTTTCCAGTGCCTTTACCGTTTTGTTCCTGTTCTGGTCCATTACGCTGTTGGCTCGAAAAATGGTCAAGAAGACCACGGATGGTGCCTATTCTGTGGGCGAGGGGATTGCCATTTTAGGTGCAGGTGCTATTGGTGCCTTGGCGTTGACATTCTCTGATTCGTTTTGGTTTTCGGCGGTAGAGGCAGAAGTATATGCCATGTCGATTTTCTTCACGGCCTTTGTGGTTTGGGCAATGCTCAAATGGGAGTCCGTGGCGGATGAGGAAGGCGCTGATCGTTGGTTGCTGTTAATTGCTTATGGCATTGGCCTTTCCATCGGTGTTCACTTGTTGAACCTCTTGACGATTCCAGCACTTGGCTTCATTTACTATTTCAAAAAATACAAGCAACCGACTTTGGCTGGCATGTTGGCCACTTTTGGTATCGCTTCTGTCCTTCTCTTAGTCGTTCAGATTGGTATTATCCCAGGTCTTCCGTCGATGGCCATGGCCTTTGAGTTGAGCTTCGTGAATACCTTCGGTATGGGCTTCAACTCTGGGATTATCTTCTTTTTCCTATTGTTGGTCGGCGGTTTGGCATTCGGGATTTATTATTCCACCAAAATCAGCCACCGCATTCTCAACCTCTGTTTGTTGGGATTGACCTTTATCATCATTGGTTATTCTTCTTACGGCATCGTATTGGTGCGTTCCCAGTTCAATCCGCCGATTGACGAGAACAATCCTGAAGACGGTCCTCGATTCATTTCCTACTTGTTGCGTGAGCAGTATGGTGATCGTCCATTGAGCAAGGGTGCAACGTTCACAGCACCGTTGACTGCCCAAGATCAAGGAGAGGCTTTGTATCGCAAAGACACCGTTTCTGGGAAGTATGTGGTCTATGACCATAAAATCGAGAACACTTGGGATCCGAGTTTCGTGATGACTTTCCCACGGATGCACAGCCACCAAGGCCACCATGTGAGCAAGTACCTTGAGTTGATGGCCGAATATGAAGGCTTGCCAAAGGATTATTTCAAGGATTATGCGGCTTACGTTCGCACATACACGCAGTATAAAAATGCTGGTTATCCTGACCATGAAATTGTCAAGGCCATTGGAGGTAAATGGTTGGAACGCAAAAGCGACGGTTCTTATGGTTTGAAGGTGTTTCCAACCTTCGGACAGAATGTGAAGTTCCTCTTCGACCGTCAGTTTGGGTATTTCTACTGGCGCTATTTCGGATGGAACTTTGTAGGCCGTCAAGGTGATGTGCAGGGTTCCGGCGTGTTGTGGCCAGGAGATTCCTTTGAAAAGGTTCCAGAAGAAATGGACAGCATGGCGCGAAACGCGTTTTATGGCTTGCCGTTGTTGCTCGGTCTTTTGGGCTTGGTATTCCAAGTGATGAAGGATCGTCAGAATGCCTTGATCGTAGCGCTGTTGTTCTTTATGACGGGCATGGCGATTATTCTTTACCTCAACGTTCCGCCGGTGGAACCAAGGGAGCGAGATTATGCCTATGTCGGTTCGTTCTACGCCTTCTGTATTTGGATTGGTTTGGGCGTGATGGCACTATATGATTTGCTGGGTAAGAAAATGCTTGCCGGCGTCTTGGCTTTGGGCCTTTCAGGTGTAGTGCCTGCGGTCATGGCTGCTGAGGGTTGGGATGACCACAACCGTTCTGGTCGTTATTATTCGGTTGATTCCGCGCGCAACCTATTGAACTCATGTGCTTACGGTGCCATCCTGTTTACGGCAGGAGATAACGATACCTTCCCGATTTGGTACTTGCAAGAAGTAGAGGGCTACCGTACGGATGTGCGCGTATGTAACTTCAGCTTGGCGAATACCGATTGGTACATTGACCAAATGCGTCGTCAGGCATATAAGTCTGATCCATTGCCAATTTCTTTGGAGCCGAAGGATTACATGCAAGGCACTAACGACTACATCCAGTTAGATGCGAAGTCGAAAAAGGCCATTCCTTTGGACAAATACATCGAATTGGTACGCAAGGGAAGTGGCGCGGTAAAAGGTCGTGATGGTTACACCATTCTTCCGAGCAAAACATTCAAGTTGAGCCTTGATACCGATAAGATTTCATCTTTGGATTGGATTCCTTCTGATTTGAGAGAGAATATCGCTCCTCAGATGGAATGGTCAGTTTCAGGAAGTCTTTACAAAAAGGATCTTTTGGTGCTTGATTTGATTTCTGAGAACAATAAGAATGGCTGGACACGTCCAATCTATTTCTCTGGAACGGTTGGTCGTCAGTTCTTGGGCTTGGATGATTATGTGAGCTTGGAGGGCTTGGCTTATCGCCTATTGCCAGTGAAGACCAATGGCGGACACATCAACACCAAGGTAGCCTTCGACAACATGGTTGGGGCAAATGCTTTGGGTGATTCCTGCCAGTGGCGCGGACTTGATAATCCGAACATCTTCTACGATTACGTATATGTTGACCGTAGCTTGGTGCATCCAAAAATGGCCTTCTTGCAATTGGCGCAGTATCTCCGTCAAGTGGAGAACAATAAGAAGAAGGCGCAGGAAGTGTTGAAGCATTGTTTGACAGTAATGCCAGACAATTCAATTCACTACCGCAACTTCGGTTTGCAGTTTGTTCAGGAGCTTTATGCTTGTGATTTGACTGAAGACGCAAATGAGCTTTCCGAGGCAATTGCTGGTCGCACTAAGGAAATGATGGATTACCGTGAGGCGAAAGGTCAGAGCATCAGCGAGCAACAGCAGGACTTGACTATGTTGTATCGCTTTGCCTTGTCTCAACAACAGTCAGAATTGGCTGATAAGTATAAGGCTTGGTTGGGAGCTCAGTAATCGGCTTCCCCTTCAAATAAATAAAACAGTCCGCTCCAAAATGTTTGGAGTGGGCTGTTTTGTGTTTAGAGGAAATGGCGCTCAACATAGTGCGCCTCATTATCCGTTGGCGGTTCCCATTTTTCAACTAATCGTTCAAGCACAGCGTTTGGAAGGGCATGTTCCCGTTGGCTGTTCTGTCTGAAAAGTTGGGCGCATGGAACTTCGAGGTAAATAATCCTCACTTGCGCTCCATAGCTTACGAACAGGTCAATCCACAACTGACGCATCTGCCGAGTGATGTTGGTGGCGTTCAGTACAAAGGAGGTCTTCTTCCGAAGAAACTCCCTTGCCGTTTCCTTGGCAAGTTGCACCACGCGTCCGTTTCCTTTTTTGTCTGTAGGCGACACCTTCATCAATCTTCGAAGTTCATCCAACGAAAGAGTAGGCATTTCTTTCAGGCGTTTCCCTAAGAAGTAATCCTTACCGGTTCCCGGAAGCGCTGAAAGCATGATGACTTCAAAAACATCATTTGTCTCGAAAGGAATATAGTCTGGTAGACTGTCTTCCTTATGGAAATAAGTGAACCGCCCCAAACCATTTTTAAACGGGTAGGGCTGTCCCCAACAATTGTTTTCAAGGCAGAATTCCTTGAAGATTTCCAGTCGATACAAAAGCTCGTCTTGGTCTTGACAAATACGTCCTAGTGCATCAGCCTTAGCCAACAGGTAAAGCCACTCGGTATTGACACTCAACGAGGCTTCTAACAAAGCTTTTCGAGGATCAGGTTTTTCCATAATCCAAAGTGGCAGGCCATGGAAGCGTACTAAATGGACAATCTGCTCCCGAATATTAGCCGGAGTAGGAATTTCCCGATATAGGATAACTCGCGCACTCTGCGCCCCTTTCTTGGCATGCCCTTTTGAAGTGATGCGTCCATCGTCTTCTATGACCGTTGTGGAAGCCTTTTCGATGTCATGGAGCAAGGCCGAAGCCCAAAGTATTTCCTTGGCTTCGGCATCAAGCAATTGGTATTCAGGCAGACCTTCCAGCGCTTCCAATACCATTTGGGTGTGGATGGCCACATTGCCTTCCGCATGGTGGATGGGGTCTTGGGGAATTTCCTCCAAGACTCGAATCCATTCAAACCGTTGGCAAAGGGAGTCCCAAGTTTTGTGTTGATCTATTTGCCACATGGATTATTACTTTTTTCCCAAGCCAAGCGTGCGCGTTTCCAGTTGCGCGACCAATGTTGGTCGGTCTTTACATGGTTTTTTCGCACGTATTTGAAGACTTGGTGTGAGAAATCATTGACATGAAACCCATTTACGTTTCTACTGACAAGCCCTTCCATCGTGCAAGGCTTATCAGTCCACACATCGGTGGAGCCAAAACGACTTGGCTCTGCCACCAAATCAAGGATATGGCGCTTAAAGGTTTCGGGTTGTTCCGGCTTCTCAAAGGACAGCTCAGGAACGGTAGGGAAGTCGAGCATGGAGGCGTAGAATTTCACCTCTTCCCAGCTCAGCCATTGGTCATTTTCTCGAATGGCGAAGACAAAGAAATGCGACGGAAGCTCTGTGTAGCGGATGGAATGTTCCGCATAAAGGTTCTCCCCAAAGATTTCCAAATCACCCAAATCGTGTTTTAGCATTTCCCAGCGCTCTTTCAGGTAGCCCGCCCAAGGATGTTGGGTAGGCGCAGCATGCGAGCGGGCGAAGACGCCGTAGCGATTTAGACAGGTGTTTTCTCCGTCCAGTTTTTCGGTATGAACCAATTGGTCAATGTGGGAAAGGTCTTCCCAAAATTGGTGGTTGATGCGGTCATCACTGGTTGTCCCCGGAGAAAAGGGGAAGTGATAAGTCCGCGAATATTTACGGCTCATGGATTTTCCTTTGAGCAGGGCATAACTGTTCCATGCTTCAAAAATTGAAGGAAGGGATTGCCCTGAAATGAAGGATAGTAGTTGACGCACGAATCCCAGCCTGTATACCCTATCCGTTGGCATCAGGGAAAAGTCGTATGGGATTATGCATCAAGATTACATGACCGTAGAGGTAAAAGGGTTGTTCTTTGTAAAACGTACGCAAGTTAAAGAAAGCTCTGGTTTTTAAGAAAGGTGTTTAAACACCTATGCTTTAGGGATGAGGTAAAATGTCCGTGGTTTTGTGCGTTTTTAGCCTTTAAACGGCTGTTTTTGAGAGAAATCCGCGTTCAAAAAAGTCCGTGATTGTCCAAAAATGGTATTTCGTAAAAAGGGTCAATACGGCAATTTGCTCAGGATTGATTACGGCATGTATCACGGTTATTTTTTAAGCTTGAATATTATTCAATCGTGTTGCATGTTTTTTATGTGTGCCTGCTTGACACTTGCTCCCCAGTTCGGCTTTGCTGACATTTTTCGGGGAGCGAGAGGTCAGGGCCTTGCAACCGCTACCGTTTCCCAACAGGGTTTTACCTCCGTGCTTGACAATCAGGTCGGATTGGTTGGTTTAGACCATTTTGCTGTCGGCTTTCAGTCGGCTGTGCATTATGGCAACTTTTCGTCCCATGCGTTGACGATGGCTTCTCCTTTGGGGAAAGGCGTCTTGGGTTATTCCACCACTTTGTTTGGCTTTGATGGTTATCGTGAAAATCAGAATAGTTTATGCTACGTGCGGTCATTGGGAAAGGACTTTGATGTCTCCCTCCAATTGAGTCATGTTGGGCTTTCTCTGGGGGAATATGGGCGAAAAGATGTGTTGAGTTTTGCTCTTGGTTTTCAGACCAAGCTATCGAAGAAAGTGCGTTTGGGTGGGCATTTGGCGAATCCTATAAGGCCTAAGGTGGCCGAATCAGAGTTTGCTGTGGATTACTTGGCTTCTTGGCTAAGGCTTGGAGCCAGCTACCAAGAGGGGAAATGTTTGTTGTTGGCAGAGGTTGAACAACATTTCTCTGGAGTGACTCTGTTAAAAGCAGGTTTGGAATATCAGCCAATAAAGGATGTGTTTTTAAGAACTGGTGTGTCCACAAACGGAGTGTTGGCTTTGGGGTTGGGAGTGGAGCGGAAGAAACTGGCAGTTGATTTTTCTGTGGACTGGCATCAGGTTTTGGGGCTGAGTCCGGCAGTGGGAGTGGGGTGGAGGCTATAATCAACCCCACCTCTGTCCTCCCCTTTCTAAGGGGAGGAGAATGTTACAGATAACAGTGGGCTGATGGTTTTCCCTCCCCTTGGTAAGGGGAGGGTTAGGGTGGGGTTGACCCCCGTAGATTTTTATCCACAGTAGCTTTATTTTTTTATGAGCCACCATCGCATTTTTAATCGAAAGGATATGGAAGAAAAGCGCAAGCTTTTACGCTTGAACCCAACAAAGGCAGAATCTAAGCTTTGGGATAGGCTGAGCAATAAACAGTTGGAAGGACGAAAGTTTCGAAGGCAGGTTTCTGTTGAGTTCTACGTTTTGGATTTCTACTGTCCATCCGAAAAGCTGTGTATTGAGTTGGATGGGGAAACCCACCTTTCAGATGAGGCTTTGATTTATGATGAAGAGCGCACCGCATTTTTGAACTCTTGTGGTATTCGGGTTATTCGCTTCTGGAATGAAGAAGTGTTCGAAAACATCGAAGGGGTTTTGGATCGGATTAAAGCCTGTTTCAGTGAGCAATGATTGAGTAATCAGCAACAATCTTCTTCCCTTAGAAAGGGGAGTACAGAGGAGGGGTTGACCCCATTTTAATGCATCCCACTACTCAAAATATCCCCCATTTTTTCAAGCTCCTTCTACGGTTGGGACTATGCTTGTTCCTATTCTCCACAGCCAGTTTTTCTTGGGGTCAAACCGATATTCCCCAACAATTGGAATCCATTGAAGAAGAAAATGTAGAAACCATTCAATGGGCGGAGGCTTTAGATTATTATCAATCCCATCCGTTAGATCTCAACCGCGCTGAACAAGAGGAGTTTTTAGCTCTTGGATTGCTTTCTGAACGGGAAATCAACCTGCTTCTTGAGCACCGAAAAACCTATGGCTTTTTTGTGGAAGAGGATGAGTTGTTAGTGTTCTTCTCGCCGGAGAAGGTTGCGGTGTTGAAGCCATTTATCTGCGTTCGGCCAATTGGTGTGGGGCTGGAGGCGTATCCACTTTCCTTGGCAACCTTTCAAAAGGGACAACATCATGTCATGTTACGAACAGAGCGCAATTTGGAGCCTCAGCAGGGATTTCTTGAACCCGATTCCACGTCCAAAGCATTTGTTGGAAGTCCTTTTAAAACCTATTTGCGCTATAGCTATCAATTGGCCAACCGTTTGGGTTTTGGATTCACCATGGAAAAGGATGCCGGTGAAAGAGGTGTGGATTATCTGTCCGGCCATGTGCATTGGCGTCCAAGAGGCATTGTTCAGGATGTAATGCTTGGAGATTATGGCTTGAATCTGGGGCAAGGCTTGGTGGCTTGGACGGGTTTTCGAATGGGCAAGTCGCCATGGGCTATGAATGTGGATTCCAAAGGGATCCCAGTATATGCCTATCGTTCGGCAGAGGAAAACAGATTTTTTAGGGGAGGGGCGCTTCGCCTAAAACATCGGGGTTGGGAAATGTTGGCTTGGGTCTCTCACAAAAAAAGGGATGCTACGGTGGTTGGGGATAGTGTTTTAGCGGTGTCCAGTTTTCGAACCTCTGGATTGCATCGCACCCAAAGTGAGTTGGCTGGCAAGGACGCGCTTCAGGAAACCGTTTGGGGCGGTCGATTAGCCAAAGAGTTTCATCGTTTTCGGTTGGGAACTCAGGTTTTGCAAAGCCGATTGGATAAAGCTTTGGAGCGAAGCGAACAACCCTATAATCACTTCCTTTTTGAAGGAAAAGTACTGACGAATGGAAGTGTGGATTATCGCTGGATTGGTAGGAAATGGGAAGCTTTTGGTGAATTTGGTTATTCGTCCAATGGTGGAACGGCTGTGTTGAACGGCCTTAAGTTTTATTCCGATTCCCGCATTTCTTTTAACCTGTTGGGACGCTCGATTTCTCCAGATTATACCAGCTTTTATGGACGGGCTTTTACAGAGCGTTCCTCCCCAAACAATGAACAAGGGCTTTACCTTGGCATGACTTGGCAACCAAAGCCATTTTGGGAATTCAATTTTTATGTGGACCACTATCAACACTTGTGGTTGAAGTCGGATGCCAAGGCGCCTTCGGATGGGCGAGAGTATTTTGGGCAACTCAGCTATTGTCCCCGCGAGCAGTTGAGTATGTATTGGCGGGTGAAATGGGAGGAGAAATCGCTGAGTGATAGCGATGCTGATGGGCCTGTAGTGGGTTTAGTGGATGAGCGGTTGTTGCGTCTCCGCTATCATTTGCAGTATCAGGTCTCCAGATATGTGAGTTTAAATACCCGATTGGCTTATTCAAATGTCAGAAGGGAGGAGGAAAATCAGCAGGGTTTTTTGCTGTATCAGGATATCCGATGGCAGGTGCCCCGCTTTCCTTTGAAGTTTACAACGCGGGTCGCCTATTTTGATACCGAGAGCTATCAGACGGGCTTTTATTCCTATGAACATGATGTTCAATATGCTTTTTCGGTGCCTGTTTATTATCAGCAAGGCATGCGGTTTTATTTGGTGGCTCGCTATAAGCCGAAGCCTTGGTTTGTTCTATGGTTGAAGTACGCCCGAACGGCTTATGCTGGGGTCGAAAGTATGGGTTCAGGAACGGATGAAATTCAGGGGGCTAAACGAACCAATGTTAAGGCTCAATTAGAAATCTTGTTTTGATCTTAAATCGCTCTTATTTAAGGGGTTAAAGTTTGCTTTTGTAAATGAGGCTTACGTAATTCACTTCAAGGATTTTTTGTGTTGTTAACCAAACTTTTTGTGCCTATGTCACACTTTTTCCACCTTCGAAACATTCAAGTTTCCACCGTTCAAATTGATGGAGAATTGGCTGTAAAATTACCTAAGGAGGCCGTAGAACTTTGCCAGCTTGGCGAAGAGGTTGAGTTGGAATTTTCGGCTCGGGGAATTTTAGTGAAGCGTCCTGAGAATAGCGTCAGCGTTGACATGCCGGAGGCGTCCAAACAAGCGTCTGGGGAACGTCCAACGACCTTGTCAGAGGTGTTGTTCGATGACGAGGACATTGAGATGCTGTGGGTTTAAGGCATGACGCTTTCCGCGTTTTGAAAAGTGATTTCAAGACGAGGTCAATGTAGATTGCCATGCGCCTTTACTTTTTTGTTGCTTGTTTCCTAAGCACACTTTTTTCCCTTACAGCCCAATCCATTCAACAATTCACAGCGGGAGACACCAGTCTTTTTGAGCGACAAGGGGTTTCCCGTTGGCAGTTGAATGCTCCTGCCCAATCGGATGTTTCTTGGATGAGCGTAGCTATTCCGTCCGGAAATCACCGAGAATGGCGGTTTTGGGCGAGGATGGATTTTGCGCCCAGCGGGAGTAATTTTTTGAAGGTCTATTTGGCTGTGGATGCTCCCGATTTGGAGGGCAATGCCAATGGCTATTTCCTGAAAATTGGGGAGAGTGGCAGTCAAGATGCCATTGAGCTGTATCGTCAAGACGGTGTTTCTGAAACCCTGTTGCTTCGGGGAACGGATGGCCTTTTTGCCAATCCCTTGGATAGCTTTCAGGTCAAAGTGGTCCAGAATGGCCAATGGGAGGTGTTTGTTGATGTTGGGCAAGGCTGGCAATCGCAAGGTACTTATGTGGATAACTCTCATGAAAACCTGCGCTGGTCGGGATTTTCCTGCCATTATACTTCCACGCGGAGTACTCTGTTTTGGTTCGGGGATTTAGAGGTAGAAGAGCTTACGGCTGTTAATCCTCCCGTTTTTGAGCCTTATTCCGTGCTGATTCACGAGGTCATGGCCAACCCTTCGCCAGCGATTGGTTTGCCAGAGGCAGAATATGTGGAGTTGTACAATCGTTCTGCGGACACCATTGATTTGCAAGGTTGGGTGTTTACCGATGGCACAACCAATTTCGTGTTGCCTGCCCATGCTTTAGCTCCTCAGGAATTGATATTGCTCTGTGATGAGCAGGATGCGTCTTTTTTCAGTGGAAATGTCATTTCAGGTGACTTTCCAAGTATCAATAATGATCGTGAACGCTTGAGGCTGTTGGATAATCAAGGGAATGAGATCCATGCCATTGAATTTGATGCTTCATGGTATGGAGATGCCGATAAGGATGAGGGAGGCTGGTCGTTGGAAATGGTGAATCCAGAGAATTTCTGCGGTCAGCAAAACAACTTTTTGGCTTCCAGCCATTTTCAGGGTGGTACGCCCAATGCCCCAAATTCTGTTTACAATGCCCTTCCTGACGAAGTTTTCCCCAAACTTTTGGGCTTTTATCCACATCAGGATTCTGTCTTGCAACTGGCCTTTGATGAACGTGTAATTTCTGAACAAACCAGTTTTTCAGGGATTGAGCTTGATACGTCTTTTTCTGATGGAAAGGCTGTTTGGTTACATCTTGAACAACGGTTGGTTTCAGGGGAAACCTATGAGGTGACAGTCGAGGGTTTGACCGATTGCTATGGAAATCTCTTTGAGGAAGAGCTTCGTGTTGGTCTGCCCGAAAAGGCGGATTCAGCGGATGTGCTGATTAGTGAAGTGCTATTTAACCCTATCGATGAAGGGCCTGATTTTGTGGAGCTCTACAACCGAAGCAACAAGGTGATTGACCTACGGCAATTTCGCTTGGCAAATGGCACGGAGACAGGTCAGGTGAAGGATGTAAAGGCGTTGTATGAAGCCATGTTTCTACTTTTTCCACATGAGTATGTGGTGCTGACCAGTCATCCAGAACAACTCCAGAAGGATTATGTGGTTTGCTCGCCAGAGAGTGTGGTGAGGCTTAATCTTCCTTCTTATAATAATGACGAGGGGATGGTGATTTTGCTGGATACGCTGGGATATCGTATTGATGCCCTCCAATATTCAGAGGATTGGCACTTTTCCCTGTTTGACAAGGCTGAGTTGGATGGTGTTTCTTTGGAGCGCATTTCCTTTCAGCTTCCCACCCAAGACCAAGATAATTGGCATTCGGCGTCCTCTACCTCAGGTTATGCCACGCCTACTTGTGAGAATTCTCAGGCTACCGATGCTCCTGTATCTTCCAGCTTATTTGAGCTTTCTCCTTCCGTTTTTTCTCCCGATGAGGATGGCTATCAGGATTATTTGACCATCCATTATGATTTCGGAGAAGAGGGTTGGGTGGCCACCATTTCTGTGTTTGACCGCTATGGCCGAAAGGTGAAAAGCTTGGAGAATAATGCCTTATTGGGAGCCTCGGGAATGTTGACTTGGGATGGGGTCACTGATGGTAATAAAAAGGCTTCGATTGGGCCATACATTCTTTATGTGGAGGCTTTTGATTTGAATGGAAATCGAAAGGTGTTTAAGCAGGGGTTTGCTGTTGGGGGGAGATTGTGAGTTCTGAGAAGAATACTTGTTGTAAATTTGTCTGTCTATTTCATGGCTAATTATAAGTTTGAAAATAAAAATTGTATAAACGATGCGGTTTGCTACTTTGATTTTATTTCTGATTTCAAATTTGGGTTTTTCTCAGATTCCAATGGGGCATTTCTATAGTTACGGGATGTCTTCAAAAGGAGAACAATTCAATTTCATGCCTAATCAGTATGTAGAGTTACTCTCAGGAAAAGATACCTTAGGCGGCTATGGTAATAATAAGTTTGGTGTCGTCTGTAGGTATGAGTTGAACTTGGAGAAGAATCCACAAGAAGTGGATTTTGTTTTTTCCAGTAAAGAGGATGGTGGTGAACTAAAGAGAATGAATGGGATATTTCGGGTTATTGATAGTTTTAGAGTGGATTTGGTTTTAAATACATATGGGACTTCCGTTCGTCCAAGCCAATTTAATTTCGGCTACCCAGAAATGGGTTTGAAGTTAATTTCTTCTAGAGATAGTAATTATATCCAGTTATTGAAGGTGAATGAAAGGGAAGGTATAGATGGCTTTGAGCCAAATGTTGAAAGAGATACAGTTGGTGAAGGTGTTGTTAAGGTGTCCTATGTTTTTCCTTTAGGTAATTACAAGAATGAATTTCAGTCCTATGAAATTCATAAGTATAGTGATAGTGATTTAGTTGAAGTGTTGTTTTATGACTCGGACGCTCATCTTTTTGAAAATCAGTTTGGGTATGCTGTGTGTAGGAAAAAGTTTGATGAGAATGGTCGTTTGCTTGAAGAGAGGTATTTAAATGAAGAACAAAAATCAATTGTTAATACGTTAGAATATTTCCCTAAGGTCAAGTATAAATATAAAGGGGAGAGATTGGTGAGTGTAAGTCGAAAAGTGAACAATTCCGAGCTGTTAGATGTGTCAGTGGCTAGGGAGGAGTTAATTTATGATAGGTTTGGGAATTATATGGGGGTTAATAAATTTTTAAACGATGGTACTTCCTTTGAAGATGTAAGGGATTCAAATAAGGTTAGTATAGTTAATGAGTTCAAAGAATGGGTGGATAGTATTGCCAAATATCCTGAAAGCTTTAAGTTATTGAAAGCTGGATCAGTAAGGCCTTCATTCAGTGCCTCTTCTGGAGTGAAAACAAAAGAGAGTGAGAAGTATACAATTTGTGTTGAATTTAAAATTCGTGATGAGTTGGGCGCCAAGCAAATAGTAACTTCTGATTTAATTTTTAATTATCGGAATCAGTTAGTTGGTATTCATCCCATAAATTCAAAAACTGTTGATAATGGTCGTTACTCAGTCTATGGAATAGACCAAGAGGTGTGGATTAAGTATTTTGGGTTTAGTTTTTTTAAGTAAGGGTTTCAAGTCATGGTTTTAATTAAAAAGAAACCCCGCCAATATCTCACTTGGCGGGGTTTTCTTTTAATAAAGCAACTTGTTGATGATGATGGTCAGGACTGCCAACACCAACAGAGAAATGAAGAAGATGGTCTTGAGCTTTTTGAGCTTATCCTCCTCTTCACGGAGGTTCCCCTGTCGGGTGATTTTGGCGATCAATTCAAAGAGCTTGTCAAAGGCGTGCTCATCTTTGATGATGTAATCGTAGGCCTTTAGCTTCAGTGATTTGATGGCTACTTCCAGAGTCTCTTGGGCGGACAGGAAGATGACCTGAATTTTGGGATTGACTTTTTTGATTGTGTTGAGCACGTCCAAGCCGTTCATGCCTCCCAATTGGTAGTCAAGAATCACAATGTCAGGATCCTTGTGCAAATTGGATAAGCATTCCTCGCCTGAACTGTACATCTCCGTGTCGTCATAGTTGTTCTCATGGAGACTCAGGTTCAGTAGGTTGAGGTACGTCGGATTGTCCTCAACGATGAAGATCTTAGGGTTGGTTATCTCACTCACGCTGGTTGCCGTTTAAATCCTCGTCCAAATTTTTTCCCCAAATAGGACAGGGTATTCTCGTCGCTGACCTTATAACGACGTAGCTGTTGGCTTTCGTGTGTGAAAGTCTGGGAAGAGTTTCTTTGAGTTGAGAGTCGGGGGATGGAAATAAAAAAAGGCTGTCCATCAATGATGAACAGCCTTTGGTATATAAATCAAATACTGTGATTTAGAATCCAGCTTGTTTTGGAGCCCTTGGGAAAGGAATTACGTCGCGGATGTTGGTCATGCCCGTCACGAAGAGGATAAGGCGCTCGAAACCGAGACCGAAACCTGCGTGTGGTGCTGTACCAAAACGACGAGTGTCCAAGTACCAAGACATTTCCTCCTGTGGAACGCCTTTCTCGTCCATTAATTTTTGGAGGGTTTCCAAGTCAGCCTCACGCTCAGAACCACCGACGATCTCACCGATGCCTGGGAACAATACGTCCATGGCGGCCACCGTTTTTTCATCATCGTTGAGCTTCATGTAGAAGGCCTTGATATCTTTCGGGTAATCAGTGATGATGACCGGCTTCTTGTATTTTTTCTCCACCAAGAAGCGCTCGTGCTCACTCTGGAGGTCGATGCCCCATTCCACATCGTACTCGAACTTGCCCTTTTTGTAAGGCTTGGAGTTACGAAGGATGTTGATAGCCTCAGTATAAGTGATGCGCTCAAAGTCGTTTTCGATGACGAATTTCAAGCGATCCAACAACGGCATCTCGTGCTTTTGCTCCTTCGGAAGGTTCTTCTCTGCATCGAGCTCACGGTTTTGGAGGAACTCCAAGTCGTGCTTGCAGTTTTCCATGGCGTATTCGATGACATACTTCAAGAAGTCCTCAGCCAAATCCATGTTTTCCTTCAAGGTGTTGAAGGCCACCTCAGGCTCAATCATCCAGAACTCCGCCAAGTGACGGCTGGTGTTTGAGTTCTCAGCACGGAACGTTGGACCGAAGGTATACACCTCGCCAAGAGCCATTGCGCCCAATTCTCCTTCCAATTGACCAGAAACCGTCAAGTTTACCGGCTGTCCAAAGAAATCTTGGCTGAAGTCGATACTACCTTCCTCCGTTTTTGGAGGGTTCTTCAAGTCGAAAGTGGTCACCTGGAACATCTCGCCAGCACCCTCGGCGTCAGAGGCCGTCAGGATAGGGGAGTGGAGGTAATAAAATCCACGGTCGTTGAAGAATTTGTGGATGGCAAAAGCCAAGTTGTGGCGAATACGCATCACCGCCGCAAAGGTGTTGGTGCGCATACGCAAGTGCATATTCTCACGAAGGAACTCCAAGGAGTGCTTTTTCGGCTGGATAGGGTATTTGTCAGGATCAGCCTCACCGAGCACCTCGATGGTTTCAGCTACGATTTCGGAGCTCTGTCCGCTGCCTTTTGACTCTACCACTTCTCCCGTTACGGAGAGGGCCGCGCCAGTGTTGATGCGACGAAGCAAATCCTCGCTGAATTTTTCGGCATCGGCCACCACTTGAACGGTCCGGATGGTTGAGCCGTCGTTCAGGGCAATGAAGCTAACATTCTTACTACCACGTTTTGTACGCACCCAACCTTTGACAGTAACCTGCTCGCCAAATTGCGGGCTTTCGAGCAGATTGTTTATTTTTATCCGTTCCACCTTGCTACTTCGTTAAAGAGATTTCAGTTTCAAAATGTAGATTTGGGAATGTAATAAATCCCAAAACTCGGACGAAGTTACAAAAATCTTCACCACGGTAGGCCGAGAGATATTCTTCGCCTAACTATATTTCCGTTCAGAACAGAATAGCACACTGCTCGGCAATTGTGTATTAAGTACAATGTATCATGTACAATGACTTCATTTGTGGGGTGTCATTGTATACAATACACGATACATTGTACAAAATTCCAGTTGTGTGAATCCGAACTTTAGGGCCGCTGGCCGTGTTCCCAACACGCAACGCCCTACCGTTGATATATCGTTATGCAAAAACTTGGACTAAAGCAGAGCCTCAGCCAGAAGCTCTCTCCTCAGCAAATACAATTTATTAAGCTGTTACAAGTCCCTACCATTGAGTTGGAGGCGCGTGTGGAGCAGGAGTTGGAAATCAATCCCGCCTTGGAAGAAGGGCCGGATGATGAGGAGGAAATCACTTTTGGCGAGGAGGAATCAACCAAGAATGAGGATGATGATTCTCAGGAGGAGGTTGAGCCGGAAAAGGAGCTGGACATTGAAGAGTACCTGCATGAGGATGATTATGCGGGCTATAAAATGCAGAGCGATAACTGGAGCGATGACGATGAGGACCGCGAACGCCCAATTGTGGGTGGCATGTCCTTGTTTGATTCATTGACTGACCAGTTGGGCTTTTTACGCTTGGACGAGCGCCAAAAGGCCATTGCGCAGCAATTGATTGGTAGCATCGAAAACGACGGCTATATCCGACGCGAGCTCCGAGCTGTGATCAACGACTTGGCGTTCTCGCAGAACGTAATGACCGATGAGGATGAGGTGGAGGAGATTCTTTTGAAGATCCAGCGCTTCGACCCGCCGGGAATCGGTGCGCGCAACTTACAGGAATGTCTGTTGCTACAGTTGGAGCGTAAGCTTGAAAAAGATCCTACTGATGAGGTGGTTCAAACAGCCATCAAGGTCATTGAGGATTGTTTTGAGGAGTTCACTAAGAAGCATTACAAGAAGATTATTTCCCGATTGGGTATCACAGAGGAGGTTTTGAAGGATGCTGTTGACATGATTGTCAAGCTGAACCCAAAGCCGGGAAGTGCGGCGGTGACAGGTCCGGGACGTGTACAATACCTCGTTCCTGATTTTATCCTGACGACCCATGATGATGATTTGCGCTTGACGCTAAACTCACGAAATGCGCCAGAGCTAAAAATCAGCCGTTCTTATAGCGAAATGCTGGAAACCTACCAGCAGTCCGATAAAAAGGACAAAAAGCTTAAGGAAACGGTGTCGTTTGTGAAGCAGAAGCTTGATGCGGCCAAGTGGTTTATCGATGCCATCCGCCAACGCCAAGAAACGTTGCTTAAGACGATGAACGCCATTGTTCAGCGTCAGCGGGAGTTCTTTTTGGATGGTGATGAGGCTTTGCTCAAGCCGATGATTTTGAAGGATATCGCCGACGAGATTGGGATGGATATTTCCACGGTTTCTCGTGTGGCTTCCAGTAAGTCTGTGCAAACTGACTTCGGCATTTTCCCATTGAAGTTCTTCTTCTCGGAAAGTGTGAATTCCGCCTCTGGAGAGGATGTTTCCAGCCGTGAAATCAAGGCCATTCTGAAAACCATCATCAGCGAGGAGGATAAGCGCAAACCACTTTCCGATGACAAGGTGGTGATTGCCTTGAAGGAAAAGGGCTATTCCATCGCCCGACGGACTGTGGCGAAGTATCGAGAGCAACTCGGGATTCCAGTCGCGAGGATGCGGAAAGAACTATAAAGGGTACCAAGTACCAAGTATCGAGTACCAAGCCCCGAATGGCTGAACTTGGTACCCGATACTTGGTACTTGGTACTTACTACTTAATGAACAAACTCGCCCAAGCCATATCCGTCATTCTGCATCCATTGTTGATGCCGACTTATTTTTTTGGATTGCTGTTGGGAGCGGGTTCATTTATTACAGCCATTCACCCTTCGGTGCAATGGCTTTTTTGGTCTTATGTGTTGGTAAGCACGTTTTTGATTCCCGTGGGCTATGTGTTGGCCCTGAAAAAACGGGGAATGGTGTCTTCCATCCAATTAGAGAAGCAGGAAGAGCGTTGGCATCCTTTGCTGTTTACAGCCATTATTTACGGGATTTCAGCTTTTTCCATGGAATGGACAGAGCTTCTCCCAGACATTTACCCCAAGTCGATTTATTTGATGGCGGTAGCCATCGCGTTGATTGCCATCATCTCCCGATGGTGGAAAATTAGTGCCCATAGTGTTGGGGTTGGGGGTGTGGTTGGGATGTTGTTGCGCCTGAATCTCAGCACAGACAATGCATGGCTGTTGTACAGCTTTTTGGGCATGTTGCTGGTTGGTGGAGTGGTGATGTTTGCCCGTCTTTGGTTGCAAGCTCATACGTCAAAGCAAGTGTGGGCTGGATTTGGGATGGGAGTGTTGCTGGGTTTTCTGGGGAGCTTTGTGTAAGCCAAAAAAATGCTGGTCAAAAATGAGGATTCTATTTCTACTACTGGTGCTGTTTAGCTTAGTGTCATGTAAGTCAAAGAAGACAGAATACGTTTGCGGAAATACCTTTTTGACAAATATGGAATCCGTTGATGGTAAAGTCTCAAAGTTTAAGACTGTGGGATTTGCGGATACAACGGTGGCGTTTGTTCGTGGACAGGTTTTGGGTATGTCAAGTTATGGTGACTCTATATCTGTTGACACATTACCATTAGCCCTAATAAGATTTCAATCTATTGATGATTCACTTTATAAAGATATCTGTGCAGATATTGATGGTAATTTTAAAATTGACTTAGATGCAGGCGTTTATAATGTGACTATAAAATATTTTGGTTTTAAAGTATTGAAAATAAATAATTTAGGACTTGGGTCAGGGGAAGTTAAAGAGTTGGGTGTTATCCTTGGGCAAGGACAAGGAATAACAGAATGTATTGTGAAAGAAGATAGTGTTTATATCCAACCTCAAGAGGTTGATAAATAATGGTTTTTAGAAAGTAATCCCGCCCGTAATCACCATCCGCAGTTCATTATTCTTCACGTCTACCGTCGGCTCTCTTCCATTGCTCAGGGTATAAGGAAGAATGCCTGTGTGGAAGCGTTGGTTGATAAGGGCTAAATCCACATAGAAAACCTCTGTTTTGATGCCAATGCCTCCAGAGATGATGTGACGCTCCAAGTTGGTGTGGATAAGT
Organism: Bacteroidia bacterium; assembly: GCA_030431525.1. GTDB lineage: Bacteria > Bacteroidota > Bacteroidia > Cytophagales > JAAEPT01 > JAUIJC01. Next base: position 55,289 of record JAUIJC010000007.1, read on the forward strand.
GAGTTTTTGATGGGGTCTGGATAGAAGGCGTAGCCCGCGCGAAGGCGAAGCAGGTCGAAGCGCAATTCCCCTCCAAATCGGAGGTTAAACACATTTTTATAGTTGTCTTTGATGGTTTGGTTATCCCCATCGAGGGGACTACCGAAGGCACGAAGGCGGATGCCTTGGTAAGGCACATATTCCACATCCCCAGAAATGAATCCTCTTTTTTCAAAAAAGAAAGCCGTTCCAAAGGTGGCTTTGATGGGCGTTTGCAATTTGTATTCGCTCAGAAAAGGTGTGGTGCTGGAGGAAATCGGGTTTTCGGGAATGAAAATCGTGACATCGTTGGTGCCATCGGAATAGGTGATGTCCGTCCGAAAATAATTGGCGGTCATCTTCGAATAGAATTCCTCGTTGAGGTTATACCATGTTGGGGATTCAAAGGAAAGCCCGAAACGCACAAGGTCCGAGGCCTTGTAAATGCCACCCAATTTGAAGTTGAAGCCTGTGGCATCCGTATTTTCTTGGGAGACATAGGTGAAATTATTGAGTTGGATGCCTCCTTCGGTGGTTTCGGTATAGGTGCGTTCAATGTCATGCCTCAGGAATACGAAGCTCAAACTACCGCCCAGAAACAGGCGGTCTTTGTAGTTGGCGCCATAGCCAATGTCCATGGAGCTTGTGGCTCCTTTGATTTTTATGATTTCCTCTTGAATGACGGGTGCGTCCTCATCAAAGAAAAAGTAATTTCCGTCGTCCACAAAGGTGGTGTCAGAGAGGTCCAAGGTGCTGGGATTGACCAGCCATGTGTCATAGGCCAGTCCGAAAATATCGAAGGCTCCCCCAAACTGGTCGGTCAGAAAGTTGTCAAAGGATTGCCCTTGCATATTCTCAAGGAAAAAATCGCCCATGGCGTTATCGGCATTTCGCCCTGAGTAGCGGGAACGGGTATTGAAGTTATTGTTTTGGTTGAAGCCCAAGGAAAGGCTGTATGACCGCCAATCTTTGCTGTAATCTGTCTCATTGAATACATAGCCAAAGCTGGCGATTTGGAAAGGCGTTTTTCCGCTGGATGTGGTGGAGGTGTTGCTTGGGCTGGTATAGGTGGCATCTGTGTTGACGAAGGTCAAGGCAGGGGAGAATGAAAGGTCTGACCTGCGATAAAGACCAAGTCCTGCTGGATTGACCAAAGTGGTGCTAATATCTGCGCCCAATGCGCATTGGGCCCCAGCCATGGCTTGGATGCGCGCTGTTCCACCGATAAAGGTTCGGGAAAATTTTAATCCGTTTTCGAAAAGTCCTGTGGCATTAGGGTCGATTTGAGCTTTTCCCGTTAGGGCAAAACCGATTAATAAAACGGGAAGGAAAAGTCGGGTTAAAAGTCGCATAAGTAGTAGGGCTCCTGTTTTAATGGGAGCCTTTGTTTGCTTATACGGAAGCTCAGGTCAAAATGCCGAAACCCTTATCGTGGGCGCACACGTGTTCCTCGGCTACCTCCTCCGCCACCGCCTCTGTTTCCGCCACCACGGTTAAAGTTTGATCGGTTTCCGCCATTGCTTGGACGGTAAGAGGGTGACGATTGTTGTGGAGGACGATTCGCAGGGCGATAAGAGCCTTGGTTAGACCGCCTGTTTCTTGGCTGGGAATAATTCCGTTGTTTGTTGGAGCGATGATAGTCTGCTTTGCTTCCAGAATTATAATTCCTTGAACCAGAATAACTGCTTCGGTAGCGGTTCCTCACGCCATAGTTGTAATGACGTCGGTGGTGATGGTCATGGTAATATGGATAATACCATCCGCCTCCATACCATGGCGAATAGCCCCAGTTACCCCATCCCCAGCCATAATTCGGGTATCCCCAACCCCAGCCAACACTCCATCCTGCATAGGGATAGCCCCATGTGTAGTTCATGTACCAAGCGGGTTGGGTGCGGTAATAATAGTCGTTCCAATCATAGATTTGATCCCTCGGAACGATGATGGTATCATAGGGCCTTTCGGTGATGGCGTAATTCCCTTGGGTGTATTGTGATTGGTATTGTTGCTCCAGTTGTCGGAGCTCATTGGTGCGCTGTTCTGCCTCTTGTCGGATTTGCTCGTCTTTGGAATTGAAATAGAGGTCGTCGAAATCGTATCTTTGCGCCTTGCCAAACAAAGGTGTCAGAAGGCAAAGCAGTAAGACAAGCAGGGTATGTGGCGAAAGAAGTCGCATAATAACAGCTGTTTTGAGGCGGAGCCTCCTATTCTTATAACATCATTTGTGGGCGTTCCATTGTGGAGAAATAGTATTTAAGTATAGACGATAAGACCTTAGACGTTAGACATTAGCTCCCGTTCAAGGTTTGGCTAAACTCTAATGTCTAACGTCTAATGTCCCCAAAGACAAAGTATTATGGCGAAAGCACTGCCAAGCCGTTCCGAAAACTATTCGGAGTGGTACAACGAACTGGTTAAGAAAGCTGACTTGGCTGAAAACTCAGATGTGAGGGGCTGTATGGTGATCAAGCCTTACGGTTATTCCATTTGGGAGAAAATGCAACAGGATTTGGATCGCCGATTCAAGGAAACGGGCCACACCAACGCCTATTTCCCGCTGTTCATTCCTAAGTCTTACCTCAGCAAGGAGGCTGACCACGTGGAGGGCTTCGCCAAGGAGTGCGCGGTGGTAACGCACTACCGTTTGAAAAATGCAGAGGACGGCAGTGGTGTTGTTGTGGATCCAGAGGCCAAATTGGAGGATGAGCTGATTGTTCGTCCAACTTCTGAAACGGTGATTTGGAACACGTACCGCAAGTGGATTCAGTCTTACCGCGACCTTCCGATTTTGGTGAACCAATGGGCGAACGTGGTTCGTTGGGAAATGCGTACACGTTTGTTCTTGCGTACTGCCGAGTTCCTTTGGCAGGAAGGCCACACGGCTCACGCGACCAAAGACGAGGCGATTGCTGAGACAAAGCAGATGCTTGACGTCTATGCCGAATTTGCCGAGGACATTATGGGTGTTCCTGTGGTAAAAGGTGTGAAAACCGAGAGCGAGCGTTTTGCTGGAGCTTTGGATACTTACTGCATCGAGGCGTTGATGCAAGACGGCAAGGCGCTTCAGGCGGGTACTTCCCACTTCTTGGGGCAGAACTTCGCCAAGGCTTTCGACGTGAAATTTGCTGACAAAGACGGTAAACTCGACCTTGTTTGGGGAACTTCTTGGGGTGTGAGTACACGTTTGATGGGTGCCTTGATTATGGCGCACTCTGATGACGAGGGCTTGGTGTTGCCTCCAAACTTGGCTCCAATCCAAGTGGTGATCGTGCCGATTTACAAAGGCGAGGAGCAGTTGGCTCAGGTTTCCGAAAAGGCGCTTGAGATTCAGTCTGCTTTGCGCAAGCGTGGAATCTCCGTGAAGTTTGACAACCGCGACACTCACCGTCCGGGATGGAAATTCGCTGAGTATGAGTTGAAAGGTGTTCCTGTACGTTTGGCGCTTGGCGCCCGCGATTTGGAGAATGGCACGGTAGAAGTTGCTCGCCGTGACACCAAGGAGAAGAACACTTACCAGTTGGAGAACATCGACCAGATTGTTGCCGACTTGTTGGAGGCTATCCAGTCAAACATCTACAACAAGGCCAAATCTTATCGCGACGAGCACATCACTAAAGTGGATTCCTACGAGGAGTTCAAAGAGGTGTTGGAGAAGAAAGGCGGTTTTGTGTCTGCTCACTGGGACGGCACCAAAGAAACTGAGGCTAAAATCAAGGAGGAAACCAAGGCGACCATTCGTTGCATTCCTTTGGATAACAAACTTGAGGATGGCGTTTGTATCTATTCAGGCAAGCCATCTACACAACGTGTGTTGTTTGCTAAGGCTTATTAATTAAGTGCTCTGGGGTGTTGAAGTGTTGGAGTTCGGACTGTCACTTTAACACTTCAACACCCCAGCACTTCAACACTCTTTTTTTATGGATTGGGTTTTAGTCATAGGTTTAATACTTGGCGGTCTGATTGTGATTGCCATCGAGGTCATCTTTGTGCCGGGCACCACCATTGTGGGTTTCTTGGGGGCAGGAATGACCCTTGCTGGGTTGTATTTGGGCTATAAGGACTTCGGAACACAAACAGGCCACTTGCTCCTTGGGGGAACGGTTGTCTTTTCTGTGATCGGCGTTGTGCTTGCCGTCAAATTCAGGGTGTGGGAATGGTTTGCCCTGAAGAAGAATGTGGATGGAAGGGTCGTAGGGAATAAGTCCACCTCTGTGGTTGTTGGTCAGGAAGGAATCACCGTTTCCGCCTTACGGCCAATGGGAACCGCAGATTTTGAGGGAGAATATTACGAGGTTACCACTTTAGGAAACTATCTTGCCTCTGAATCAAAAATCAAGATCGTTGCCATTGAAGGGCAACGGATTGTTGTTGAGCCTTTGAGCTAAACTTGTTTTACGTTTTTAGTCAATTTTCATCATGACTCCACAAATTATTCTAACGATAGTTATTGCCATCGTTGGTCTGGTCATCTTCATTATGATGTTCCAGATTATTGGCCTCTGGTTGTCTGCATTGTTTTCTGGTGTTAGCATCAGCTTGTTCCAGCTGATCATCATGCGTTTTCGTAAGGTGCCTCCAGGAACTATTGTTCAGGCAATGATTACTTCCCACAAGGCGGGCTTGGTTCAAATCACTCGTGATGAATTGGAAGCTCACTTCTTGGCGGGTGGTAATGTACTGGCGGTAACCAACGCGTTGATTTCTGCCGATAAGGCAAATATTCCTTTGGAATTCCAGCAAGCGGCAGCCATTGATTTGGCTGGTCGTGACGTTTTTGAAGCGGTTCAGACTTCTGTAAATCCACGAGTGATCAACACCCCAAATGTGGCTGCGGTTGCCCAAGACGGTATCCAGTTGATTGCAAAAGCCCGTGTTACTGTTCGTGCCAATATTGCTCGCCTCGTTGGTGGTGCCGGTGAGGAAACCATTTTGGCGCGTGTAGGTGAGGGTATTGTAACCTCCATTGGTTCTTCCAAGTCGCATAAGGCGGTGTTGGAAAATCCAGACAGCATTTCGAAGCTCGTGTTGGAGAAAGGCTTGGATGCGGGAACTGCTTTTGAGATTCTTTCCATTGATATTGCTGACATCGACGTTGGGGAAAACATTGGTGCGAAACTCCAGATTGACCAAGCTAACGCTGACTTGAAGGTGGCTGAAGCCAAAGCTGAGGAGCGTCGTGCGATGGCTGTAGCCGTAGAGCAGGAAATGAAAGCCAAGGCGCAAGAGGCCAAGGCACAAGTAATTCAGGCCGAGGCTGAGGTGCCAAAGGCCATGGCGGAGGCTTTCCGTTCTGGCAACTTGGGCATCATGGATTACTACAAGATGAACAACATCAAGTCTGATACGGAAATGCGTGACAGCATCGCCCGTTCTGGCGAGGAGAAGGGCAAGCCTTCTTCGGATGAAGATTAAGCAAAAGTGAAATAATAAACTGGCCCACTAAGGCACAGTTATTTTGTTCGCTGTTTGTGGCAAGTTGATGCAGGGATAGCCGTAGCTATCGCAAATCAAGTTGCTACGAACAGCGGGTAAAAGAACAAGACGACTGGGGCAGCTTATTGTTTTTCTTTTGCTAAGATAAAATAGGCTTTGGTCTAACACATTGAGCAGGGCTTTCCCGTAATAGGGAGTAGCCCTGTTTTCTTTTTGGCATTAATCTTGAAAATGTGGGAACCAAATCCACCTGAAAAGCATTGTTGCAAAAGGTGGAGTTTATTTAGAAATTGTATTGCTGAAAATTAAAAACCAGTCTGTGATGAAAAAGCTGATAGCTACCTTTTCCATTTTGTTTGTTGCCGTTCTCGGCATCGTGGCCCAGCAAGCTAGTGGCCCAGAAATTACCTTCGAAAGCAAGGTGATTGATTATGGCACGATTGAACAGCACTCCAACGGTGTTCGTGAGTTCCACTTTACAAACACTGGTAGTGCCCCTTTAATCATCCAACATGCCAAAGGTTCTTGCGGATGTACTGTTCCTTCTTATGACAAGGAGCCTGTAATGCCAGGTGAGTCTGGCACTATCAAGGTGAAGTACGCAACCAACCGTTTGGGCGTGTTCCAGAAGACAGTAACCTTGACTACTAACGCAACTACTCCAACAGTTGTGTTGACCATCAAAGGTAATGTTCTTGCTAAGCCTGCTGCCGAGGGTACTGAATCTGACGCTGCAAGCCACTAATTAGAACTTGATAAAGTTTCAAATCCCCATTGCCGAAAGGCGGTGGGGATTTTTTTATCCAAAATTGGAGATGCTAAGGACGAAAAACTGCGAGGTTTGTGGGGTGAGTTTTGGCTGTTCCACCAGCGATTGTTGGTGCAATGAGTTGCCAATGATTATGTCGCTTGAGGGACAATGTTTGTGTCCTTCCTGTTTGGAGGCTAAGGTCAAGGAGAGCGTGCAATCCTTTGTCAGGGATTTTCAGGCTGGGAAGATTGATAACATCGCCCCCAAATACCGAAAGGCAGGAGAACAGCTACGCGAAGGGTTGGATTTTTATATTGAAGGAGGTTTTCATGTCTTTACCGAATGGTATCACCTGAAACGTGGAAAATGTTGTGGCAATGGGTGCAGGCATTGTCCTTACGGAAGGAAGAAGAAATAAGGGTTATCATGGAGCATCCATTATTGGGAAAGGGAAACGATTACTCTCCCAAGCGCATCATTTGTTTGACGGAGGAATGTACCGAGATGCTCTACCTTTTGGAGGAGCAAGACCGCATCGTAGGCATTTCTGGCTTTACGGTTCGTCCGCCAGAGGCCCGAAAGGAAAAGCCCAAGGTTTCCACCTTTTTGGATGCCAATATCGATGAGATATTAGACTTCAAGCCAGACCTTGTCATTGGGTTTTCAGACATTCAGGCCAATATTGCCCAGCAATTGATTAGTGAGGGTGTTACGGTGTGGGTGAATAATCACCGGAGTGTGCGGGGCATTATGGAAATGATGGTTCAGTTGGGGGCTTTGGTTGGAAAGCAGGCTGAAGCGATTGAAATTGTAGACCGTTTTAAGAACCGAGTTGGTAAACTTCAGGAAATTATTTCCAAGTGGGAAATTCGTCCCAAAGTGTATTTTGAGGAGTGGTATGACCCATTGATTACAGGAATCCAGTGGGTGGAGGAGTTGATTGAATTGGCCGGTGGCCAAGACACTTTTCCTGAATTACGAGAGAAATCCTTGGCCAAGGATAGAATCCTGGCTGACCCTTCAGAAGTGATTCGGAGAAACCCTGACATCATCATCGCCTCGTGGTGCGGGAAGATGTTTAAAAAGGATAAAATGCTGAGCCGTGAGGGTTGGAATCAAATCCCGGCCGTGCAAAATGATGATTTGTATGAGGTGGATTCATCCATTATTCTTCAGCCTGGTCCGGCTTCATTGACGGAAGGTTTAGAGGAGCTTCATCGAATCATTTCAAATTGGATAGAAAAGCAGAATAGCTAAGTAATGGCGCATAAATCAATCTTTAATTGGAGTGGAGGAAAGGATAGCACCTTGGCCCTCCATCATGTGTTGCAGGATAAAAACTTTGACATTGGTACCTTGCTGACCTCGGTGAATGAGGCCCACAAAAGGGTGTCCATGCACGGCGTTCGTGAGGAGCTGTTGGATGCTCAGGCCGAAAGCTTGGGATTGCCATTAAAGAAGCTTCGTTTGCCAGAGCAACCTTCCATGTCTGAGTATGAGCAAATCATGGCTGACATGATGAAGGAAGTCAAAGCAGAGGGTTATACTCACTCCATCTTTGGGGATATCTATCTTGAAGACCTAAAGAATTATCGTGAGGAGAAGTTGGCTAGCCAAGGTTTCAAAGCTCACTTCCCAATCTGGAAGCGAGATACTAAAGAATTGGTGCGTGAGTTTATCGGCTTGGGCTACAAGACCATTGTGGTCTGCGTCAAAGCAGAGTTCTTGGATGAAAGTTTTGTAGGTCGTGTCATTGACGAGGATTTCCTTAATGATTTGCCAGACAATGTAGACCCTTGTGGAGAGAACGGGGAGTTTCATACCTTTTGTTATGAGGGGCCTGTTTTCAAAAAGCCGATTCCTTTTGAGATTGGAGAAAAAGTATTCAGGGAATACAAGGCGCCCAAGGATAAGGATGATACCTGCAGTGGCAGTGAGCCCGCCAAGAAAAGTATGGGATTCTGGTTTTGTGATTTGGTACCAGTGTAAAATACTTTGCTGAAAAAATTCATGGTCTTAAGACAAGGCAGTGCCTTGTCTCTACAGATGAAAAAACGGGCTGTTCCGAATGGAACAGCCCGTTTTTACTATGCTTTCTTCAGAAAAGCTTAGGCAGTAACACCAGCTTTTTCCAAAGCTTTAACCATTGTAGCACCGATTTCAGCAGGAGATTCAGAAACGTCTACGCCGCACTCGCGCATGATACGCATTTTAGCTTCAGCAGTGTCGTCAGCGCCACCGATGATTGCACCAGCGTGGCCCATACGCTTACCTTTTGGAGCAGTCTGACCAGCGATGAAACCAACAACTGGTTTCTTGTTGCCGTTCTCTTTGATCCAGTAAGAAGCTTCAGCCTCGTAGTTACCACCGATTTCACCGATCATAACGATAGCGTCAGTTTCGTCGTCCTCCATCAAAAGCTGAACAGCTTCTTTAGTGGAAGTACCAATGATTGGGTCACCACCAATACCGATAGCAGTAGAGATACCGAAACCAGCTTTCACGATTTGGTCAGCAGCTTCGTAAGTCAATGTACCAGACTTAGAAACGATACCGATACGACCTTGCTTGAATACGAAGCCAGGCATAATGCCAACCTTAGCCTCACCCGGAGTGATAACACCTGGGCAGTTAGGGCCGATCAAAGTAGCGCCTTTCTTGTCAACGAAAGCCTTAGTGGCAATCATGTCACGTACAGGGATGCCCTCAGTGATGGCAACGATTACCTTGATACCAGCTTCAGCGGCTTCTTGGATAGCGTCAGCAGCGAATGCTGGTGGCACGAAAATGATAGATACGTCAGCACCTGCTTTTTCAACTGCCTCAGCAACAGTGTTGAAAACAGGGCGGTCGAGGTGAGATTGACCTCCTTTACCTGGTGTAACACCACCAACGACGTTAGTGCCGTATTCGATCATTTGGGTGGCGTGGAAAGTACCCTCAGAGCCAGTGAAACCCTGAACGATCACTTTTGAGTCTTTGTTGACCAGTACGCTCATTTTATTTCTGGTTTATAGCGATAGAATCTTAATGCATTTGGAAGAAGTCTGTCCAAAAGACAAACTTACCCGCCCACAAAAATAGGATATTTCCCAAGACAGTCAATACAGTTAACAGTTATCAGTGAACAGTTAACATGGAGAGGGGGAAAACAACAGTTATCAGTGGACAGTTAACAGTTAACACAGAAAGGGGGTGGTATTGGGTGTGGAGGCATTATCTTGCTAACTGCTAACTGCTAACTGCTAACTGCTAACTGCTAACTGCTAACTGCTAACTGCTAACTGCTAACTGCTAACTGCTAACTGCTAACTGATCACTGTCCCCACCATTCCCAAAGCCGTTTTCTGAATTCTTCTTCTCGTGCGTTGCCTTCAGGGTAATAGAATTTGGTCCCCTTCAATGATTCTGGTAGGTAATCTTGTTTGACAAAATTTCCTTGATAGTCATGCGGGTAGAGGTAGCCAGCGCCATGACCAAGTTCGCGGTCCAATTTGGTGTAAGCCCCACGGAGGTGAAGTGGGATAGGGAGGTTTCCCGTTTCCCGTACTACTTTTTGCGCTTGGTTGATGGCCTTGTAGGCGGCATTGCTTTTTGGAGAGCAAGCCAAATAAGTGACTGCTTGGGCAAGGATGATTCGGCCTTCAGGCCATCCCACCACTTCAATGGCGCGGAAACATTCATTGGCGATGACCAAGGCAGTAGGGTTGGCGTTGCCAATATCTTCTGAAGCTGAAATAATGATGCGGCGGGCAATGAATTTTGGGTCCTCGCCACCTTCAATCATTCTGGCCATATAATAGAGTGCGGCATCAGGGTCACCACCACGAATGGATTTGATGAAGGCAGAGGCGATTTCATAATGGATGTCGCCAGCCCGATCAAAGTTGAGGGTTTGCTTGGTGGCAATTCCCCTCACGTAATCATCTGTTAATTCAATGGTCTGGCTTGGACTTGCGTCCACGACGAGTTCCAATAAATTCAGCAGTTTCCGACCGTCTCCGCTAGAGATGCTCAGCAGCGCATTGTACTCTTTTAATACAATATCCTTTTTCGATAACTCGGCATCCTTGGTGAGTGCCTTGTCCAAAAGCTCCAATAGTTCTTCCTCCCCGAACGGATTCAAGGTGTAGACTTGGCAGCGAGAGAGCAATGCGTTATTCAGCTCGAAGGAGGGGTTCTCTGTTGTGGCGCCTATCAAGCGGATGAGGCCTTTTTCCACAGCGCCCAATAATGCGTCCTGTTGGGATTTGTTGAAGCGGTGAATCTCATCAATAAATAAAACACAGCGTTGTAAGCCTTTTGCTTTTTGAATAACCTCCCTAATGTCCTTTACTCCGGCATTGATGGCGTTTAGTTTGAAAAATTGGGCATTGGCTTGGTTCGCAATGATGTTGGCCAATGTTGTTTTTCCTGTTCCCGGTGGCCCCCAGAAAATCATGGAGGGGATGCTTCCTGAGTCGAGGATGCGCCGAAGAATGCCATTTTCACCCGTCAAATGTTCTTGACCAATAAATTCCCGAATGTTTGAGGGGCGTAGGCGTTCCGCCAAAGGTGGAAGGGAGCTGTTCATAATTAGTATTATGTACAATGTATTATGTGAAATTAGCAAGCTTCAAGCGACAATGCTCGTCTCTCCTTTGTACACAATACTTAATACATGGTACACAAAATTAGCCCATACCCCGATAAATTGTTAGCTTTGCGCCGTTATCCATTCAAACAGAATACTATCCATTGTTATGGGCGAATTGAGAGATAAGGTCGGTACTGGCGTAATTACCGGCGACAAGCTTCAAGAGCTTTTCCAATATGCTAAGGATAAGCAGTTTGCACTTCCTGCAGTAAACGTTACTTCTTCCAGCTCCATCAACGCTGTGATCGAGACTGCTGTTGCTGTTAATTCTCCAGTAATCGTTCAGTTCTCCAACGGCGGCGGTGTTTTCTACGCTGGTAAGGGACTTTCCAACGAGAACCAAAAAGCGGCTATCGCTGGTTCTATCTCTGGTGCGAAGCACGTTCACGCTATGGCCGAGGCCTACGGTGCAACTGTTGTTCTTCACACTGACCACTGTGCTAAGAAACTTTTGCCATGGGTTGACGGTTTGCTCGACGCTGGTGAAAAATTCTTCGCTGAGACTGGTAAGCCATTGTTCTCTTCTCACATGATTGACCTCTCTGAGGAGCCATTGGATGAAAACATCGAGATCTGTAAAAAGTACCTCGAGCGTATGAGCAAAATGGGCATGACCCTCGAAATTGAGCTCGGCGTAACTGGTGGTGAGGAAGACGGTGTTGATAACACTGACATCGACAGCTCACGTCTTTACACTCAGCCTGAAGAAGTAGCTTACGCTTACGAAGAGTTGATGAAAGTGAGCGACAAGTTCACTATCGCTGCTGCCTTCGGTAACGTACACGGTGTTTATAAGCCAGGTAACGTTGAGTTGACTCCAAAAATCTTGTTGAACTCTCAGAACTACGTTCAAGAGAAATTCAACACTGGTGAGAAGCCAATCAACTTCGTATTCCACGGTGGTTCTGGTTCTTCTGTTGAAGAGATTCGTGAGGCTAACTCTTACGGTTCTATCAAGATGAACATCGACACTGACCTTCAGTGGGCTTACTGGGATGGCGTTCGTGCATACGAGGCTAAAAACCACGACTACTTGCAAGGCCAAATCGGTAACCCAAAAGGTGACGACGAGCCGAACAAGAAGTACTATGACCCACGCGTATGGTTGCGTGCTGGTGAGGTTGCCTTCGTTGAGCGCTTGAAGAGTGCTTTCGAGGACTTGAACAATATCAACACTCTGTAAGATTCTTCTAAGAGTTAACAGAAATTTAAAGCCCTATCGGAAATTTCCGGTAGGGCTTTTTGTATGTTAATTGTCCAAAAAGGTAGTAGATTTGCGCGTCCATCTCCTGTAGGTTAGTCCTTTACAAAAAATCAGGGGAGGATGTTTACTAATCACCCTGTGGTGTGATGTGCTAATACATTGGTTTCTGAAAAATATTCTTGATTGTCATCCATGAAAGGTTTGTATCGCTTCTGTTTGTTTTTCCTCTCCGTTTTTTTGGTGAACGGGGCTTTTGCGCAGTGTGATTGTAGTGATGGGACGGTAACTATTTCAAATAGTAGTAAGGATGTAGGTACGCTGAATGTTTCAAGTGGGGAAAAAAAATGTATTGAAATCCAGGGAGATGGGATATTTCGGCCTACTGGTACCATTAATACTCTAGGTGGTGAATTGTGTATTTATAATGAAACTGGGGGGGCTGCAGAAACTGTCAATCTTTTGAGTTTGTTTGCTAATAATGGACCTTTAACAATAGTAAATAATTACACCTCTACATATGTGAATTCAAATACCACGGTGTCAGGTGTAGATCTGCAAAATTATGGCACTATTTCAATTGGAAATCTAAGGGTTTTCACAATTAATGGGATTAGTGATGAAGCAAATTTCTATAATCATTCTACTGGAATCGTTACAGGTACGAATGGTAGTGGATCAGGAGAGCTCATCCTAAAAGAAGTGTCTTCAGCCACAAACGATGGTTTAATTACTTTAACTGGAGATCTCACTACTCAAAACAACACCTACCTCACGAACACAGGCACCATCCAAGCTGCAGATATGCTCGTGGGTAATGGAGGAGATATCAGCTCTGGAAACTCTGTTTTTCTCAACGATGGAGGATTGGTTGAGGTAACTAATTTTACAAAGCAGGAAGCTCAGATTTACAATAATGATGGGATTATCAGGGCTGATGATTTGATTAGCTTTACTCAAACAGGGGTAGTGTACTCAAATGGTTATTCAAAATTTGAAACTGAGAACTTAACGCTATCTGGTGGAGGTGGAGATTCTGGAATTGAGGCGCCTATAACCGCTTGCTCTGTGTTTTGGGTCCATGATAAGGTGGATATTGCAAGTGATTATAAGGGCAAATCAAGTAATGTCTGGATTTTGGATGACACTCCTTTTGATGGGGATGAATTTGCAGGGGTGAATAAAGGACCATTATTTATAAACTCAGGAGCTGATTGGGAGAGACTTACTGAAGATCAGATGTATTTAGATTATCATGATGCACCGACTTCTCCAGTGCAAACTGTAAATGGTGATGGCTCCGTTAAAATGAAGTTCTCGATTAGTTCTCATAGTAGTTTTGGCTGGGGAACCTACGAATATGGTGTAGCCAATAATATCGGTATTTATGCCTCAGTTTCTGATACAGGTCGTGGAGATGCATTCGCAACTTGTGCAAAGGAACAGTTCGAAATCCTTCCTGTAGAATTTATGTCCTTTACTGGTTTCAGGAATGAAATTGGTGCTGTACGTTTGAATTGGTTGACAGCCTCTGAGCGTCAAAACAATTATTTCGAGATTGAGCGTTCTACGGATGGTTTCACTTTTGAGAAGATTGGTGAAGTTGCTGGAGCAGGAACTACCTCTTCAGTAAGCTCCTATGTAGAGATGGATGCTAGTGCTCCATTTGCTGTCGTTTATTATCGTTTGAACCAAGTCGATTTTGATGGAAGATCCTCTTTTAGCAAGACCATTAGTGTTGAGGCAGTAGAGACTGAGGCTAATATGGTAGTTTATCCAAACCCACTTTTGGGTGAGGAGCTGAGCTTAAAGTGGGTGAACGTAGAAGGGGAAGTAGAGTATACCTTGTTTAATGCTCAAGGAGTTGAAATCTTGCAGGGTGAGGTTTCTTCTGACGAGGTGAAAATCAATCTTTCTCAATTGGAGGCTGGAGTTTATGTAATTCAATCCAAAACAAGCTCAGGAGTATTTACCGAGAAACTGATTGTGGAGTAAGAATCTTTTTGGAAGGATTCCTTCCAATCAATTGTAGAAGATGCCATGAAGCGGAATGCTTCATGGCATTTTTTTTGATAAAAATCTTATTGAAATCATAAACGAGTATAGTTTGTTCTCTATGGAATTATAGTTGGATCACAATTGAGAGACAAAGAATACAACTCCTGTACTTATTTGATTTTCAGACCCTAAAACATAGATAAGCATTTTGTTGAGTTGAAGTTTATCTAGGGTGTAATAAAACCTTCACATTGTTATTTTTTGTTTCTGTCTGGCTTCGGTGAAATGGAGCGAGCTAAGAAAAAATTAATATTTTTTTTCACTGGTATTTTTTGAGTGCCGTAACTCCTTTTTTATCAGTGTTTTCTGTCATTGCATGTACTTAAAGGAGGTTTTGGAGTGGTAGTCTTCGTGTCAAAACCACTGTCCTTGTTTACTTCTGAGGTAACTCCTTTATAGTAAGAGTGTTATTGTGTTTGTTGGTTTGAGAGTATCTCCTTTCTTTGTTAAGAAATGAAACTAAACAGGGATTTGATGGTATTTCTCTAAGGAGGGATGGGATGTTGGTTTTTACCTGTTTTTGCTATGAAAAAACTTGTTGCTTTTAGTCTTTTTGGAGTTTTGGCTATGGGCCAAAATTTGGTTCAGGCACAGTGTAGCTGTGCCAACGGAACAACTGTTGTATCAAGTGCCAGCCCGAGTGTTGGGACGTTGACAGTAACAGCAGGCCAGTCTTATTGCATTCGGGTAACAGGCAACACGGACTTTACGCTCTCTGGAACTATCAATCAAAATGGAGCGGGTCAAGTTTGTTTTGTGCAGGACACGACCACAAGCTCAGCGGTTGCTACAGTTCCTACTACCTTGTTCAAAGCGAATTGGGTATCCAGTGATGCTCTTGAGGTGAATAACTCTGCTCAATTGGCCTTGGCTTCAGGAAGTCATACTTGGCAGTTAATGGATTTTAACAACTACATGACTTTGGACATTGGTTCATCGACGTTGTTGATTACGGGGAATTCACGCCCAAACACCTCTTTTTATAACCAAGGAGGGGCAACGGTGCTTGGTTCTTCAGGAATGCTGACACTTCATAAACTCAATGATTCCTTTAATGATGGAGCTATAAATATTCCATCAGGAACATTTCAGACGGCTAATGAGATCTCATTTACTACATCGGGTTCCATTGATGTTTCTGTATTGGATATAGGGGTTGGTGGTACAGCAAGTGTCACAGAGTTTCTAAATACAGGAGCAGTGACTGTGGATTATTTCACTAAGTATGAATCTCAAGTTAAGAACGGAGGAACCATCACGGCCAGCGAGGAAATTGCCTTTAAGGCTACAGGAGTAGTCTATACAGCATCTTATGCGCTGTTTGAAACCAAGGATTTGGACCTGAGTGGTGGTGGAGCCAATTCGGTGATTGATGCTCCGGCTGGTACATGTACCGTTTTTTGGGTGCATGAGCATGCCAATATTCCCAATGATTATAAGGCCTCTGGAAACAACGTTTGGATTATTGATGACACTCCGCTTCAGGGGGACAAGTTTATTTCCAAGGATGGGCCTTTGTTTGTCCAGAGTGGAGGCTATGGCAGGAGTTCAGACTTAATGTTTGATGATCATTTCACAAACTTTGGTTTATCTGCTCCAGTTTCCGCATCGAATGGAGGCGGGAATTATTCCCTTAACTATGCTCCAGACCAGATGAGTGGGTATGGATGGGGAACGTTTGAGTACGCCCAAGCTAATGCTTCAGTTGGTGTGTATGCCTCCCCAACAGATACGTCTCGAGGTGGTTCTATTTCCGACTGTATCAAACAGCAATGGGCTGTGCTACCTGTCCGTTATAAGTCCTTTGGGATAGACAACGAGGAAGGTGGAAAAGTGACATTGGTATGGCAAACAATTGCAGAACGCAATAGCGCCCTCTTTGAAATTGAACGCTCTACGGACGGAAAACACTTTGAGAAGATTGGTGAGTTGTCAGGAGCTGGAAACTCCCAAGAGTTGCTTAGCTATTCCTTTGTGGATGAAATGGCTCCAAAGGGAACCAAATATTACCGCCTAAATCAGATTGACCATGACGGCAAATCCCACAAGAGTGCAGTGAAATCCATTACTCCAGCGCCAAAAGTTTCGCTTTCAGTGCTTCCTGATCCAGCGGATGAGCACCGAAAAGTGTTGGTAGTGGATAATGTGAAAGGAGAGGTGAACTATTCGCTTTATACGCCGGCTGGTGTCAAGGTCAATGCAGGAAGTCACAAAGGAAATGACTCAAAGCGCCAAGAGCTACCGTTGACCTTACCTGAGGGTGCTTATGGAATTTATATCCTTCACCTCACCCATGAGGGTGGTGTGATTAGCCAACAAATATTTGTGGGGGGGAATTAAACCTCCTCATCGGAGTAAAGGAAGCTGGCGCCCTGTCCAATAGGCTTGCCCGCCTCATCAAACACATTCCAAATGACGGTGTTCCGTATCCAGAACCGCTTGCCGGTTTTCGATATGCGAACACCGTTGTAGTTTTCGCAGAATCCTTTTTCGGCCACATCCTTCAGCATTTTCTCACGGGCTTCTCTAAGGTCTGTCTCCGCCGTTTTCTTGGAGGGAGTAGAGGTAAGCTCCTCCCAAGTCATTTCCCAGCGCTTCAGAGCGATTTGGTTGCCAAAATTCAGGATAGGCTCAGCCTCTGTGCCATGAGACACTAGGATCCTGTCTGGATGGTTCCAAATACGTTGGGCTTCCTCCACAGGATTGCCTGTGCGTTCAAACAGCGGATTCCCCACTAACAGCTCGTAAGAATTTAGGAGATATTGGATGTGCTGAATAATCTCTGGTGTCAATTTATCCATGAGGTATTCGTGGGTTGAGATATATTTAGGTAAGAATCATTCACCTGAAAAGAACCTCAGTGTTAAGGCTCATTAGTTCGGAAATGCCTTTCCTAAGCAGTCAATAATATCACCAGCGAGCATAGCCGTCTGTCCGAATTCCTCCATGGCTTTGTCACCTGCTTTTCCATGATAGAAAACGCCAAGTTTACAGGCTTCCTCAGGGGAATATCCTTGTGCTAAAAGTCCAGTGATGATGCCTGTTAACACATCTCCGCTCCCTGCGGTGGCCATGCCGGGATTGCCTGTGGTGTTGAATGAGATGTTTCCTTCAGGGTTGCAAATGGCTGTAATTCCACCCTTGAGGACGACATACACACTCCATGTTTGGCAGAAATTCTGCAAAAGCTCCAAGCGGTGATAGTCATTCAAGGCGGGTTCAGTCAAACGCTCAAATTCCTTGGGATGTGGGGTGAGAATACTGTTTTGGGGAAGTTCCTCCAACAATTCAGGATTTCGGCTCATCAGGTTTAGTGCATCCGCATCCAAGACCAAGGGAACAGAAGCATTCTGGAGGACTTCCTCCAAAGCCCTTGTGGTTTGCTCATTTTGGCCCAAGCCGGGGCCAATGCCGATGGCCGAGTAACCTTCCAACTCTATGGCCTGAGAGAAACAGGCGCTGGCAATGTCCACGCTCACCATGGCTTCGGGAACGGTGCCCTGCAAAATGCCATATCCACATTGAGGGATATGCGTGGTCAGCAATCCCACACCACTTCGCAAACAGGCTTTCGATGTCAACACACCGGCACCTACTTTTCCTTGGCTCCCTGCAATCAAAAGGGCGTGGCCATAAGTGCCCTTGTGAGAAAACCGTTTGCGAGGTTTCCACATTTTCAGCGCATCCTCCTCTTGGAAGAATCGGTAGGCGCTTTTAGTCGAGGCCAATTTTTCAGCATCCAACCCAATGTCCATCACTTCCCATTTTCCAATGAACTTCTCATTCTCAGGGAGAAGAAAGGCGAGTTTTGGCGCTTGGAAGGTAAGTGTGAAATCAGCCTCAACGATGTTGCCGATTTCATTATGCGCTTCGCAATAAAGGCCGGAGGGAATATCCACAGCAATGACCTGCGCCGAGCTGTGGTTGATTTTGTTGATGACCGTGCCGGCAATTCCTTCGGCTGGTCGGCTCAGTCCGGTGCCAAAAATGGCGTCTACGATAATGTCATTATCGCCAATCTCAGGGAAATCTCCGACATCAGAAATGGCCAATACACGGCTCAGGCGTTCCAGTCGACGGCCATTTTCCAAAAAGTCATCCGAGCTATCAGCTGAGAAGTTTACCACATAAGACCGTACTTCAAAGCCAGCCTTCAAAAGCTGACGAGATATTGCCAAGCCATCGCCTCCGTTGTTTCCTTTTCCACAAAAAATATGGAAAGTGCCCTCAAAGTTGTTTGGGCTAGTACTTATCCTTGAAATCAGCCAATCGGTGACAGTTTGGGAGGCGCGTTCCATCAGGTCGATGGAGCGAATTGGTTCATGTTCAATGGTGTATTGGTCAAGCTCGCGGATTTGAGCAGAGGAAAGAATCTTCATAAAAGTCTATATGGGCAATGGGGATGCTTGAGAAGCTTTACGGCGCTTCAAGATAGCACGAATGTTATACAGTTCAGATTCTGAAACAGGGGAAATCTCCAAGGTGAAGCTGGCATTAAAAAGCTCTCTGGTGGAATGGCCTTTTATCGTGAGACCATTGTTCGACTTGTTTGCTTTGATGGATTTTATCACGGCTGAACTTGGAGGGAGGAGTTCAGGGATTAAGCGGTCATGGTCTTCCTGTGAGAAGAAAATCAGGCATCCAGCCCGTTGTGAAAATGTCTGGCTATGAGTAAACCTGATGCCGTATTCGTTGATTGAAGTATCCCCTAAAAAGAAGGAAAACTTGAGAGGTGCTCGATAGTAGATATTTCTGTGAAGTAGGGGAATCGTTTCCTTGGCATTGAATTTTTCCAAAAATGCTTTCCTTTTGGAGGGGCCGTAGAAATAGAAGCCTTTCACTCGTTTTGTGAAGAAAAGCAGTAGAAAAATGGGCCAAGTCATCCAAAGACAGGTGAAAATGATACCCCAGTATTCCATGTGCGTAATGCGTCTGATGGACTAAAAAGGTACAAAAAAAGTGGCCGTATTAACTACGACCACTTGATGCTTATCTGTCAACTTCCCCGAGGACGATATCCACGGAGCCGAGGATGGCAATCAAATCCGCCACAAGGGCGCCTTTTGAAATCTCTCCGATGGCCGACAAGTTGGAGTAGGCTCCGGAGCGCGCTTTTACGCGAAGCGGAACATCCCGTTTTCCTTGTGCTCGGAAGTAGAATCCAAGCTCACCTTTTGGGCTTTCACCTCGGAAATAGAGGTCGCCTTTCTCAGGCCAAATCTTTTTAGGAACGGCTTGGTGAGGTTTGAAGTCACGGGTGCGTTTCAAATCAGTGGTAAGGCGCCCCAAGCATTGCTCAATGATTTTCAATGACTCGTAGCATTCCAACACACGCACGTAGTTTCGGTCCCAGCAATCACCTTTGGTGCCCACTTTTCCTTCGCCAACAGGAACGTCAAAATCCAATTCTGGATAAATCGAATAACCGTCTGTTTTGCGGTAGTCGAGCTTGAGGCCTGAGCCACGAAGCATTGGGCCCGTGCAACCTGTATTGATAGCCAAATCCAAAGGCAATACACCAATGTCAGCGGTTCGTTCAATAAAAATCTTGTTGAAGATGACGATGTCCTGAAGCTCCTGAAGCTTCGGACGCAGGTAGTCGATGAATTCCTGACAACGCTCCTCGAAACCAACAGGTAGGTCGTAAAAGACGCCACCCACCCAAATGTAGTTGTAAAGCATCCGAGCTCCAGAAGCCCATTCCAGCATTCGAAGGATATGCTCACGGTCGCGCATCATCCACAGGAAGGCTGTAAATGCTCCCAAGTCAATCGCATAAGCACCAACCGCCACAAAGTGAGAGGCCAGTCGGTTTAGCTCTGCCATCACTACCCGAATGTATTCCACACGTGGGGGAATCTCCTCAGTAATGCCCAACATCTTTTCCACCCCCAAGCAGTAAATGTGCTCAGAGTTCATGGCCGAAAGGTAATCCATGCGGTCCACGAAGGGGATGATTTGGTTGAAGGGCAATGCCTCGCAATGCTTCTCAAAACAACGGTGCAGATAGCCGATGTGTGGAATCACATCCTTGACCACCTCGCCATCGGTGACCACTTCCAAGCGCAACACCCCGTGCGTGGAGGGGTGTTGTGGCCCAATGTTGATGACCATCTCCTCAGCCGTCAAATCCTTCTCCTTGAAGAAAGTCGGCTCAGAATTCTCAAAATGCTTGGGGTCGTATTGGTATTGGATTTTGGTCATGGTCTGGGGAGACATTAGATAATAGACTTTAGACATTAGCTTTTCAACCATGCTGGGAGCTAATGTCTAAAGTCTAATGTCTAACGTCCCATTTAATACTTCACCGTAATGCCGTGATACTTTTCCTGTTCCTTGTAATCCTTGCGGAGTGGATGTCCGTCCCAATCATGGGGAAGAAGGATTCGGCGCAGGTCAGGATGTCCTTCGAAGCGGATACCGAACAGGTCAAATGTTTCTCGTTCGTGCCAGTTGGCCGTCTTCCAAATATGGGAAACGGTTGGGACGGAAGGAGCTTCTTGGTCTTCCGCATTCCTTTCCAACATCACCCTGAGGCAAAGCGGTTGATTGAAAGGGATGGAATACAGGTTATAAATCACCTCCATGGTGCCTTCCTTTGGGCCGTTGTCCATGCCCGTAATGCAGGATAGCAAGTCAAAATAGCATTGCTCATGGGCATACAGCTCTTGGCAAATATCCGCCAAGCGGTCCACGGAAACGGTAATCATTTCCTGAAGACCTTGCGGTTCGCTGGAAAGGATGGCCTCAGGGCCGAACTTCTCCTGAAGGTGTGCAACGGTTTCTTGGAAGGTCATTGGTAGGTATCAAGTAGCATGTATCAAGTAGCAGGTAGCGGTCTTGCTACCTGCTACTTGATACTTGTGTCCCATTGATTAGCTCTTCTTCATCAACTTCTCCAAGGCCTCGGGGGCCATGTGGCTTTCTCCACGGATTTTCTCTTGGAGCTTCATCAAGCCACCAATCAAAGCCTCGGGGCGTGGCGGGCATCCCGGAACATAGACATCCACAGGGATAATGCGGTCCACGCCTTTTACCACGTGGTAGCCGTGTTCCCAATAGGGTCCACCACAGTTGGAGCAGGAACCCATGGAAATCACATAGCGGGGTTCGGGCATTTGCTCAAAAAGGCGACGTACACGGTCGGCCATTTTGAAGGTCACCGTTCCCGCCACAATCATCACGTCGGACTGACGAGGGGAGGAGCGTGGCGTGATGCCAAAACGGTCCAAATCGTAGCCCGTCGTAAAGGACCCCATCATTTCAATGGCGCAACAGGCCAGCCCAAAGCCCATCGGCCATAAGGATGACAGTCGTCCCCAGTTGAGCAGGTCGTCCACCTTGGTGACGATCATCCCACCCGATTGAAATTGTTTGTCGTAGAGTCCCATTGTATTGTTCAGCTGACAAGTTTGATTTAGACCTGACATGTTTTGGAAACCTGTCAGGTCTAAATCAGATTTGTCAATCTTATTTCACGTTTTTGTTTACCTCCTCGTACAAGCTCATTGGCACCTTGCCTTTGAATGGCGTAGGCTCCGGCACCGGACGAATCCAGTCCAAATGGCCTTTGGCCCAAGCGTACACCAAGCCAAGCACCAGAATAAAGACGAAGATGAAGGCCTCTGTTAAGGAGAACCAACCCCATAAATATTGTCCGCCCTCAGGGTTGTTAATCAATTCTGAACGGCCGAAAACCGTGGCCCAAGGGAACAGAAGCACGATTTCCACATCAAATAGCAGGAAAATCAAGGCGATAATATAGAAGCGGAGGTTGAAGTTTACCCAAGCGCCACCCAACGGTTCCTCACCACATTCATAGGTGGTCAGCTTTTCCTCATTCGGCTTATGCGAGCGTATGATACGCCCCGTAAACAGTCCGCCAGCAACCACCGCCAGTCCACCAATAATGAACAGGAGCATGGCGCCAAATTCCGAGATTTCGTTGGTCATTGCCTAAAGGGCCTTGGTGTAAACTTACTTTGGCGCAAAGGTACGGCTTTTTGCTGGGAAGCGGTATGGGGCTAACTTGCGGGATTGAATTAACTGGCTGTGGTAATGCGAAAAGCGATTTTGGTTTTTGTGGTGGGGATGTTGGGGTTTTGTGCCTTGGGGCAGACAAGAGGTGATCAAGAAGTTTCTCAAAAGCAGTTTGAAAGCTTGATGGAAAGCCTTGTTACCATGAAGTTTTTGGAGCAGAGTGATGTTCAGGAGCTTCACGGCAGTGTAAATGACTATTCTCGAAAACATCTTTTAGGGGAGATGATTCCCTTGATTAGAAAGAGAATGTTGAAGGAGTACTTGGGGCCAACTACATACTTAGAGTATTACTCTCCCACGTTTAATGTTTTGCCTATTAGTATTTCGATTGAAGAGGAAGAAGGAGTAATGCTTCGGCTGATTGGGTGTCTATCCAATAATCATGTGATTTCATCAGAGACTACGAGGTTGTTGGTGGATGGGGTGAAAGGAGAGTTTAAAACACCCAGAGGTACATCCAAAATGCACAATCGGGAAGCCATTATGTGGTATGCCTATGAGCTGGAGTCATTTCATGAAAATCACTTATTGAGCTACTTTGAGGAATTGAAAGAGAATGGATTGTTGAGTCAAAAGCAGTATAAAAGCCTCAATAAAGCCTATTCCAGAGGTGAAGTCACCGCTCAAGAAGACCTGCTCCTATTCTTGGAAAATTCACTTTTCATTCCAGAAGAAGAGCTTCCTCAACAAAAAGAACAGTTCGTTAAAAAGTTGGTGGAAGCAGTCGTGAAGATGGATGCCAGCCTTCAAGTTGAAAACCTTGAAGTCAAGAGTATCCCTGTTGATGGAGGCGATAAGGTTGAACGTGTCACGGCTTCCTGTTCAAAAAATGGGATTTCATATGGACTGAGTTTTTTTGATGATGGAGTGGATGAAGTTTACAGTGCGGAAATGGAGGTCTTGACCTTGTTTAATCGCATCCTGACTGATCAAGGAAGTGATTACAGGCTGTTTTCGCTTTGGCGAAACGATGGGGGAGTTTCTCTGGTCAAGTTGAACAAAGCGCAATATGAATTTTTGGTCAACAGCCAAGAGGATGGTGGCTACACCTATTTTAATCCTAACTGGTACAAGTTGATTGTGAATGTCAATGAAGGTTTTTCGTTGCTGACCACCGAGGAGGTCAAGGAGGCGTTTGATTTTTTGGATAACCTTGGGCTCTTTGGTGAGCAATCAGTACGACGCTATCAGGAAATAAACCGTCAGGGCATTTTGGAGGTCAAGGAAATCCTCCCAAGCTTGGATTCCATGATCTATGACTTTGATTGGGAAATGACGGATTTGAATACGCCATATTTATCGGTGACAAAAAGTTTGGCGTCCATTAGCAGAGGGAAGTTTTCCCCAACCCAAATCTATGATGACTTTAATTATGTCGCTGATTCCGTTCATTTTGGCTTTGTCTTGAACGGAAAGGAATACGCCACAACCATGAAGGTTATGGGCGATTGGTATTCCCCAGAGTTTTTAGAGTTGATTGATAATGCTTTGGAAGAGCAACATGTGG
The DNA here is from genome assembly GCA_030431525.1 of Bacteroidia bacterium. GTDB lineage: Bacteria > Bacteroidota > Bacteroidia > Cytophagales > JAAEPT01 > JAUIJC01. The sequence continues at coordinate 78,933 of JAUIJC010000007.1, forward strand.
AAGGGCGTTTTTATCCAGTGAATGTTGATGGTCAGGCCAATGGATTTATGTTTTTGACGCTTGCTCAATATGAGGTGTTGAAGGCGAGGGGCTTAGTTGAAGTAGAGGATTAGTCTTTTTATCTTTCCGACTTTTATCACACTTTGTTCTTATGTCGCTATTAAAGCCCTTTCATCCAGTACGTCTTTCTGCTTTCCGCACCCTGTTGACTGGAGTTGTGATCAGTGGATTAAATGTTCTTGGCTTATCAGCTATTGGTTGGTATGTGCCTTTGTTGATGATTTTGTCTGGCGTGCTTATCTTCTTTAGTGTTGTTATGCTATGTTTTCCCGGTCCACACTTGGAACCAGTAAACGGTAAATATGATTGGGAGAAATTCACACAAGAGATGCCCAATTCCCTAAAAGTAATATGGGGGATAGGGCTGTTTTTTGGTGTTTTAGTAGGTTTTGGCCTGTTTATATTTTTTGATAATCTTTAATAGAAAGAGGCAAATGGCACCTTTGGATTCAGTTCATTTTGTACGCCGGATGGGTATGGCCCTAAGCATTGTTGGGGCAATGTTGAGCTATGGCAATTACTATGTGTTGACGGAGGCAGGATGGTATCTCCCGACAGTGTTGTCCTTGGGAATTCTCATGTTTTTGTTCGGCTTTGTTTTGATATTCTTCCCAGGACCAAAAATGGTGTTTAGTGCAGAAGAATTTGATTGGGACGATTATATCTCCGATTTGCCACAAGGCATAAAAATGATTTGGGCGATTGGTATTGGTGCTTCCTTTGTGGTAGCGATGGGGATTTATATCTGGCTGGATAATTTTTAATCACTCCTCTTCCTCCTCCAATTCATACAGCCTCGCACCCAATTCATCTGGACCCAATTCCTCAAAAAGTTCTTCGGTAAAGACACGGTCCACTTGCTCGATGATTTGGGCCACGGCCACTGGGTCGCTCACCTTGATGCATGTTTCAAAGTTATCCTTGAAGCCCGCCGAGGTGAAGTTCAGTGAGCCCAAAAAAGCCAGTTCATCATCAATCAAATAGATTTTGCTGTGGATAAGTGGGGTAAGTCGGTTTCCTCCCATTCCCTTTGGCGAGCGGAATGCCTTGATAGGAAACAGGTTTTGGTAACTGAAACTTTCCACAATGACCTGCCGTGCCTGCACCGCAAAATAGATGGCGAAAAAGAGAATGAGCAAAATGCCGGTGCCTAGCACGAATGGAGGTTTGTGATTGTCTTGTGAAAGGTGGCTAACTAAGGCAAAAATAGTGGCGCCTAACCCCACAACACAAAGCCCTGTTAACAGGTGATAAAGGTATTTTAGGGCAACTCCTTTTTTGTTGGTGTGGACTTCTTGAATCACCAATTGTTCTACGGTTGTCCGCCCCTTGTTCGTGGTGGCTAAGCGTTCAAAATCCTCCGTAGTCGCCAATTCCACCGCTACACCATTTTTGCTGAGACGCACCAATTCCTTTAACAAATCAGGTCCTGTGTAGGGCGAAATGATGCGCACACTTTCCTGTGCATTGCGGATGGCGTGGTACAGTTCCTTACCGGCCTGCTGGCCGATGTGGATGCTGGTTTGGGTGGAGTGGATCAAGGGGGATAAATAGTTTAAGACGGATAAGTAGACCTGACAGGTTTTGGAAACCTGTCAGGTCTACTTATCCATCTTAAAATTACCGAAAAACCATCATTTCACCGACCACAGGATCATCCCGATCAGGAACATCCCAATCAACACAAAAGCGAAAAGGGTGTTGATCATGTTTTTTCCGATACGACCGTTTTTCTTGATTTCCCTTTTTTGAGAGGCTTTGTCATCCAGCTCGCCCAAGATGGCTTCGGCTCTGGCGACATCGGATGGCGCAAAGGTGAAGTGGATGGAAGGGAAGTAGACATCCAACACTTCTCGCTTTTCGAATTTCAGGCCTTCGGTAGTGATGCGCTCCTCAAACTTTGCATGAAGAATGCTGTCGCCGTCAAAGCTGATGGTGTTGTCGCCACGGCCGGGGGCGCACATGGCACAGGTGCTTAGTGGGCGTTGTAACTGCTGATTCTGTGAGGCGACTGTCTTTTCGTATTTCTCTCGCCATTTATCGTCCAGCAGAGGACGGATGCCACGTTTTTCCACTTCCTTTAATGCCATTTCAATGGCTTGGGCATTGTATTTCTCGGACTCGAGCAGGATGTTGATCAGCTCGTAGTCGTAGAGTTTGGCATATGCGGAAGCGTAATCCATTAGCGAATAATCAAGGTTTTGACGATGTGGTCCTTGCCTTCCAAGGAGGAGATTCGGCATTGGACCATTCCCTTGGGCATGTCCGACAGATTGACACGCGCCGTATTAGTTTTAATCGTTTGAGAGTGCAGAATGTTCCCTTGGTGGGTAATCTCCAATAAGTATTCCCCTTCCTTTTTTAAGTCAATATGGCAGTATTCCGTGGCTGGGTTAGGGTAAATAACGGCCAAGGCTTCTGGGTTTTCAGTGTCCAAGGTCACAGGAGGGCTGTCCTGAATAATGGGAAACGCTGGTAGGCTGTCCAGCACGGCAGAATAAAGTTTCAGCAATCGACGTTTTTCGGGGTCGATGGCCACTGAATTGCTATCGATAACAGTTTGTTCCATAGCATATTCTGGCAACTGGCTTAAAGTATCCACCAGTAACATCTGGAAGTATTCTGTTTCCCAGCCCTTAATGGAATCGCCATTTGTTTCGAGGGCATGGATGTAGAAAGCCGACTCTTCTTCATCAATTGGACGACTTAAAAAGTATAGCCCATGGTACTTGTGTGCATAACCCAAAAAACTGGTGTCCCCATCAGGAATGGAGGTAATTAGGTTTTTCTTACTTGCCTTATCAAAAAGAATGGTGTAGGTCAAGGTGTCTTCCTTATTGGCAATGCGAAGGGTGTCGCCCAGTTTTTTACTCAGGTTAATGATCTGCTTTTTGGGAAAGGGACTGGAGAATTTGGTTTTGGGCTCGCCACAGCCAAAAAGTAGAAAAGGAGCGAAAAGTAGGGTTATTCTTTTCATGTGGAATGTGATTGTATTTTTTCAGTAATCAAACTAACCAGTTCGGGTGTGGATAACATGCCGTTTATCCACATGATGTCGTGACCGTCTTTTTCCATTTTCCGGAAATAGGTCATTTGGCGCTTGGCGAATTGGTGGATGGCCACCTCCAGCCTTTTGGTCATTTCTTCCAAGCTCCAAACGCCTTCCAAGTGTTCGGTGATGAATTTGTATTCCAGTCCGTAGCGTTTCAAGGTATCTGGTGAAACGCCTTGGGAGAGGAGGGTTTGCACTTCCTCAATCATGCCTTCCTCCATGCGTTTATGAAGGCGGTTTGTGATGCGCTCACGACGAACTTCCCGTGGGATGTCAATGCCAAAAATGAGGCTTTTGGGCGTGTTTTCAGACTTGGAGTCTTGCGGATGTTGGGCCAAGTAGTCCAAGATTTCAATGGCTCGAATCAAGCGCTTTTTAGTGCTGGTATCGAAGGAAAGGCCTTGTTGGGGAGTGGCGTTAAACCGCTCAAGCAATTCTTCCTTGGAAAAAGTATCAAGAGAATCTCTCAAGGCATTATTGACGGGAATCTTGGTGTGTTGATAACTCCCCAATACGGCAGAAAGGTACATGCCTGTGCCTCCGCAAAGAATAGGAGTATTTCCACGCTTTTCAATGCCCTCCAACGCTTGGTCTACATCCTGCTGAAAGGCAAATACATTGTATTCCTCGCCTGCATTTCGGACATCAATTAAATGATGGGGGATGGTTTGGCCCTCAATGGTGTACTCGTCCAAGTCCTTGCCCGTGCCGATATCCATGCCCTTATAGACCTGTCGGGAATCAGCGCTAATGATTTCTCCATTAATGGCCTGAGCCAAAGCTACGGCCACTTTTGTCTTGCCGGAGGCCGTCGGCCCAAGGATGGTGATAAAGGGAGTTGATGCCATGATTGGCGCAAGGTACGACAGATTCCTACAATCTTAAATGACCGAAAAATCCCATCATGGGAAGCGAATTGAGGGGAATTTTCGTTCTGGGCGATTTTTCATGCGTACACGGTATTAGAACGAAACCCTTTATTGAGATGAAAAAACTATTAGCTGTTTTAGCTTTTGTAGGCTTGGGATTTTCGGCTACGGCCCAAACTGGAATCCCCAATTCAAGTTTTGAAGCCTTTAGTTTAAAGGCCGGTGTACAAGGTCCTGATGGTTGGCACACAAGTAATACCGCAGCCCAAACAACAGTGACCCAATCCTCTGACGCGCAGGATCAGTCCACAGCAGTGCGTATCGAAACAAAGATGGATGCGAGTAATTTACCTCTTGGGTCTATATCCATTGGAGTGGCGCCAATCGATGCCATTGATGGTGATGATGTTACTCCAGGATTCAGCCTTGGAACTACGGATTACAAAGCTCTCCGCTATCATTATAAGTATCAGCCATCGGGCACGGATACGGCCTTTGCATTGCTTATTCTTACCCGTTGGAATGCGACAGAGGGCAAACGCGAGATTACCGACTACATGCTGCACAATAAGCTATCGTCCACCTCGGAGTATGTATCTGGATATTATGAGTTCTTAGATTCAACGGGATTTAAGCCGGATTCTGGAACCATTATATTTTCTTCAAGTTATGAGGATGCTCGATTCTCAACTAACAAGGCCCAAACTGGAAGTGTGCTGATTGTGGATAACGTTCGGCTATTAACCGCCAACGAAGTGACCAGTGTAGCTGATTTTAAAGCGGGAAAAATCTGGGGAGAGGTGTTTCCTAATCCTGCTACGGATGAAGTAACAATCCTTTCTGCTGAGAAAGGAACTTTCCAACTTTATGACGGCCAAGGCCGATTGGTGAAGGAAATCAAAGTGGAAGACGAGCAGGTCGTAAGGTTGGGTGGAGAGTCAGGAATTTACTTCTATCATTTCACCGACATGGAGGGTGTGGTGAGACGAAGAGGAAAGTTGATTGTTCAATAGGCTCATTGGGCTTTAGGGTTTATCCAAATAAAAAGGCTTGTTCCCCAATTGGAGAACAAGCCTTTTTGAGTTTAGTAGAAGTGAGGGATTACATCGCGTACACAGCATCAGAGTTCGGGATGGCACCTTTGTTTTGGCAAATCAATGAGGCGAACTCAGCCCCTTTTTTAACTGCTTTTTTCAAAGGGGTTCCGTTGACTAAACCACAGCAGACCACAGAGGTAAAGGCATCGCCAGCACCAACGGTATCCTTGAAGTTTTCCTTTTGGAATGGAACGGCCTCCTGTTGGAAGAAGAGTTCATCCCAATAAACATCAATGCCTTCTGCGCCTTTGGTCAAAAGGATGCGGTTAATGTTGAATCGTTCCTTTAGAACTGCAGGTAGCGCTTCTAAGGTGGAATTGAGCAGGTTGCTCAAGGTGTTCCACTCATCCTCATTCACTTTGAGAATGTCCGTTTGTTCCAGACAAAACAAAATATGTTCGTCGTCATAAAACGGATCTCGCAGGTTGAGATCACAAAGGAAATCGCAGTCCAAGGCCGACTTAAATTTCAAAAGCGTTTCCTTATTCTTTGGGAAGTAAGTGGCCAAACTTCCAAATACGAACAAATCGCAGGTTGGAAGTTGCTCAGGAAATTCAATGTATTGCCAAGCCACGTTTGTGTGGATGGTGTATTCCGGTTCGTTGTTCACGAAGTTCACTGACACATGGCCAGTAGGGCGGTCCAAGTCAACTTGAATACCTTCAGTGAGCTGTTCCTGCTCAAGAAAATTCCACACGAAATCACCGAATTTACCTTTGCCGATTCGGCTGATCATCCGCACATCGCTTCCAAAGCGATTCAGGTGGACAGCCACGTTAAAGGGTGCGCCACCAATGACATTGCCTTCAGGAAGGCAGTCAATCAATAATTCTCCAAAACAAAAAATCATGTTTTAAAAGGGATTAATAGCAAAATCAACGTTCACTGTTTACGGATTCTTCCTGAGAACCATATTCCTCTTCGGGATCCGATAGTATATGTAATACGGAATCTGTGAGGGAAATGTCCGAGGAAGAGGAGTAAAGGCCAATCAGTTTTCCTGAATAGCGGTAGTCGATGAGCGTAAGTTTTACAATGCCGTCGATGGACAGCTCAATGTAGTGTCCGAAGCGGATAAGCTTGAAATGCATGCTTCGGTCGTCTTCCAGTTCAAACTGGTTCGCCTGCAAGGGCTCAAACACGAAGTTGCTGTGGACATTTTCGGGGTTGAAGCCCCAGCTGCGGATTTGCACAAAGCCATGCACAAAGTCCAAGGAAATGAAATAGCCATTTCCTTCATGGTCGCAGTCCACCACAAGTCCACATTTGCCAATACCTTCCAAGGTGAGGCGACCTTCCCAAATGAAGCTGGCAGCAGGTTTTTGGAAGCCAAAGACCTCATAGCCACTTTTTGAGCTCATGTCCCAGCGTTCCTTATCCTGATGGAAGGAGGCGGTTGGGTTGCCAAATGTGGTGTGGATTAGCGGGAAGGCACATTGATAAATAGTGCCCAGAATTTTCTCGTTCCAGCGATGGAAACTTTTGAGGAGCAGGCGTCCGTCGGCGTCCACGTCCAATTCCTTTGGTGGAGGCAAAACGCGGAGGGTGCTCACATTGCCCACGAAGTAGAAGTTGTAAACCATCCAGTGGTCACCTTCCTTTATGATTCGTGCAGCGTAGTTTCCTTGAGGTAGAAGGACGTTGGCGTGAAAGGCGCGGTATTCATCCAAGAATTCGGGAGCCGTCCAATAACGAACTTTCACATCCTCTCGGATGGAACCAATGAGGTAAAACCTTCCTTTGATTTCAATCACGCATGGGCATTCCACGTCGTCATACACATAAGGCGTGAACAACGGCTTTTGAAGCTCAAATCCCTTATCGGTTAGTTTTGCAAGGCCAACGCAGCCCCGTCGTGATACGGCTCCTGCCGCAGCACGGGCGCACATCAACAGGTAGGTTTCATTGCGGTAATCGAATCGGAATGGGTCACGAAAGCTCAACCAGTTGCGAGGGTTGTTCTGCATGCTTTCGTAATGTGGTCCATCCGAGCCCATTGGTAAACCACAGGCTGTTTCCTTTTCCCAGTGAATAAGGTCATGGGAAATGGCTCGTCCAACTTGTTGTACCTTTCCTTTTTCCTTACGTGCCAATCCCGTGTAATACATCACGAAATGGTCGTCTTCCTTGGAAACGTGCATTGTCCACAACATGTCATCGTCCCATTCGCCGGGATGGCCAACGAAGAGGGCGTTTTTCTCGCGCCTCCAATTGATGCCATCTTCCGAAGTCGCATGGGCGATGTAGTCGTGGTTTGGAATGATGAGGTGAAACAAATGGTATATTCCGTCGTGGAGAAATACGTCTACATCACCGATTTCCCAATCACTATAACCACTTCCAGAATACATATTGTCAATTGTGTTTAGATGAGTTTGTTAGGTTGAAGAGATTTAAGGTTTTACTAAAGAGGATAGGGGAAAGTTCATTTCTCTCCTCCTTTCTTTTTTTTCTAAAAACCTTAAATGAGTTCGTTGCCAAGAATCGCAAATTCCTATTTACAGGCTGTTACTTATGGTTTACAGTTTGTAACCATAGTGTTCCAATCCCTCACAGATACCTTCGGCGGCAAAGCTTGTCGCCAAATAAAGGTTCTTTTTCGGGTTCAGGTCCTTGAGCTCAGGGGAGCGATTTCCTACTACGATGCCTTTGATAGGTCCACGGAACATGTCAAGGTCATTGCCGGAGTCGCCTGCCGCATAGACGTTCTGCATCGGAATCGACCATTTTTGACAAAGGAATTTGATGGCGTTTCCTTTTGAAGCCCTCTTGGGTAGAATATCCAAGTAAGTGCCGTGCGAAGGAATGACGCTTACCTGTGGATAAAGGCGGCCAAGCACTTGGCGGATTTGGTCCTCGTTGAAGTTGCCCTCCTTGTAGTAATAAGAAATCTTAAATGGATTTTGGGCTTCTTCCTCTTGAAGGGTCAACCAAGGAATACTGCTGAGGCGTGTGGCAATGGCTTCGCGGTCCCAACGAGAGGACAGGTATTTCGCCCAGCCTTTGTCCTGAACAAATTCATGGCTCTCCGACAGGTAATGAATTTCTGTGCCGACAGAGGAAATAACCACGTCGGGAATTGGAAGGTCAAAGTCTTCCAACACTTCTCTCACCAACGGTAGGTTGCGTCCAGTAGCCAAGGCAAAAGCAGTATTCTTGCTGCGGTTTTCGAGGTATTTTTTCAGACGCTCGATACCCGGATGGTCATGCTCAGGGGAAATCAATGTGCCGTCGATGTCGGTAGCGAACAGCTTATTGATGTTGTTGCGCAAGCGACCAGTGTTCACCTCAGGGTATTTTTTCTTCTTAATGCCAATACCTCTGGAGTTCTCCAAGTTCTCCGTCACCCATTTCATATAGGTATCCACGTGGGATTCCCAGCTGAAGTACTTCTGGACATTCAAAATGCCATTGTTCGAGAAGTTTTTCCATTTCTCCTCGCGGGTGAGTACCTCTACCAAGGAACTCTTGATTTCGTCGAAGTTGTTCGGGTCCACCAAGAAGCCGTTCTCACATTTCGGGATGATTTCAGCGGGACCGCCATTTTTGGTAGCTACTACGGGAAGGCCAGTTGAGGCGGCCTCAATCAAGGTGAGACCAAAGTTTTCGTGGTCGGTGAGGTTGACAAAAACACCACGCTTTTCAGCGCAGTATTTATAAATCGTGGCCACCTCGTTTTCCACGTCGTGTTTTTTCGGAATGGCCAGCTTGCCGTAGAGGTCGTATTTGTCCATCGAGAGCAGGATGTTCGTTAAGACTTCCTTCTCAGACGGCGGCATGGTGTTAATGTCCTTTCGGATACCAGCGAAGATGACCAAGTTGGCCAAGCTTTGGAGTTCCTTGTCCTTGCCGTAAACTTCAATAAGGTAGTTGAGATTTTTCCGTCTGTCGGGACGGGAGAGCGCCATGATGACTGGCTTGTGGGGGTTGGAGAGGAATTTTTCGATGGATTCACTCACCCAATATTTTCGCTGAAGCTCCTCCTGCTGGTGGCCTTTGTCCTTGAATTCCTTTTGGTAATAAGGCGTGAACTTCGTGGTGTCGATGCCTGGAGGAAGGACATTGTATTGGGCCAAAGCGCAGTTTTCGTACACATCATAGGTGGAGATTTCCTGCTCCGTAGAGGTGACGATGAATTCGGACATGGCCAGCACAGCCTCCTCAGCCATGATGCGGTGGCTGAACTTGAATTTTTTCTCGGCTTCATCGGGAGTCATGCCAGTCGCCAATAGTTTTGACTGCTTGTGCATCCCCAGCGAGTGGCCTGTGTGAGCGAAGGGTACGTTCAGGATGGTGGACAGCTCCACGGCACAATATCCTGCATCCCCATAGTGGCTGTGAATCCAATCAGGGAAGATGTTGTGCGCTTTGATGTGTTGAACGGCACCGTTCACAAAATCGTCCAAATGCTCCCAAAGTTGCTCTTTCATCTTGTAGCGCTTCCCGCCAAAGGCGATGCGTCGGATGTCGAGTTTTTCATTTAGGATTTCAATGGGAGTGGCATATTCTGGAGAAAGTTCTGGGTCGTCAATGAGGCGGGTAAAAATGTGAACGTGTTCTACATGTTCATGCTGTGAGAGGGCTTCGGCCAATTCGTAAAGGTATTTCGTTTGGCCACCGTTGTCAGAGTCGCGACCGATTTCAAGGCCTGAGCCTTTCAAAAGTCCATGAATATTGAGAAGGGCAATGCGTAGTTTTTTCTTCATAATGATGCCTGTGCCAAGAGGGTGGCGTTTAGTGCGTTAAACTTGTATTTGGTCGGCCAGTGGAAAAATCCTGGAAAAAGCAGGCCATCGTCTTTTGGGGGTTAAAGTGACAAAAAATGGCAAACAACAATGAAAAGCGCCCAAAACGACTTATGTATGAAAATCGGGAAAAAGGTGTTGAATATCAAGTAATAGGCGAGGACTTTGGTAAAGTCGTACCTTTGCAAGGTGAAAAATCATGTGTTTCCAGCTGACCTTAAAACATTTTTTGAGTCCCTTGATTTCGAGTTTAAAGACGGGCTTTTCTTCCATTCACCCCTTGGTTTGGCGTTTTGTTATATGCACCTTCCAAGGGAAAAGAACCAAGTCAAATCAGCCGATTGGTTGGTAAACCTTCAGGACGATTTTTCCCGTAAAGGAATCAGGTTGGTTTTCATCTGGGAGGATGCTTGGGGTCAAAAGCCAGAAGTGGTGAAGTCCAGAGTGTTGGCGCTGTTGGGGAGGACAAATCGGATTCATGGTCGGCAGACAAAGGCAAAGCGCATTTCCATCACTGAACTGAATGCCTTTCTGGAAGAAAACCACCTCAATGTTGCCACTCAAGCGAAGTACAAATACGGATTGTTTTTGAAGGATGAGCTGGTGGCTGTGGCTTCCTTTAGTCGTCCACGGTTTATTGAGCGAGAAGGCAAGGAATGTAAATCCTTTGAGCTGTTGCGGTTTTGTAACAAACGAGGGTTTACTGTGGTGGGAGGCCTCAGCAAGTTGCTAAAGGGTTTTGTCAAGGAAATCCAGCCCGATGATATTATGAGTTACGCCGACAGGGATTGGTCCGATGGAGCGGGTTATGAACGCTTGGGCTTTGAGCTGGAGGCGGTGATGTCACCAACTCGTTTTTGGATAGACCCAAAGGATGGGCAGCGGTGCTATGAAAAACGGCTTTTGATGGAGTTGGGTCAAGGGGAGGAAATCAAGGATTCAGAGGCGTTTTTGCTTGAAAAAGGCTATTTGCCTGTATGCAATGCTGGCAGTTTGAAATACGTCAAGCATTGCTTGAAATAGGATTTTGCGACAGGGTTTTTGGATTATTTTAATTTTTTATTGGCCTCAGGAGGCAACTTTTATCAATTGGGATTGTACTTTATAGGAAGACCCAGTGCACATTCAATAAACTTAAACATGTAGGCTTATGCGCAAATCATTACTTACGCTCCCCTTATTTTTTCTTTTGTTTACCCATGTGAAAGCCGAGGGATTGGATGACAAAATCAATCTTAAAGACTTTCAAGCTGGCTTGCTGAAAGGTTACATTTTTGAGCAGCTTGCCATGATTCGCGACACGACTCAGTTAGATTCCTTACGTCCAAATGCTCTGTTGGATGAAGCTTGCCTCCAGCATGCCGAGTTTCTGGAGGATAAGAAAAAGATTACCCATTATCAGGATAAGAAGAAATACAAAGATCCTCGTACTCGTGCCCAAACGGCTGGTGCTGATTTGCCCATTGTCTATGAGGATATGGCTACCGTTGTGATTAGTAGGTCCATGTATCTGCCAAATAGCAAGGAAAAAATTGTGATCTCCACCTATCGCGAATTGGGGGATTATCTTGTTCAGTTGTGGATGCAAATGCCTTATAACCGCAAACACCTTTTGAGCGCGAGAGGAACGGATATCGGAATTTCTTTTGTGACGAATGATAAGACCCATAAGGTCTATGTGGTGATGAATATTGGAGGCTGATATTGATTTGCCCCAAAGCAAAAAAGGAGCGTTGGAAAGATCCAGCGCTCCTTTTGCTATGTATTGATGGTGTTGATTACTTATCTACAGCCATCTTTTCTTCTAAGTCAAATAGGTCGTTCAGCACATCAATGAGGGTTTCTGCCTCACCACGTTTGCAAGCGGCCTTAAGTTGAAGCACCGGCAGTTTGATGATTTTTTGCATCATGCCCTTGGTGATGGCTTCCAATCGTTCGGATTCTGCGACATCCAAACCTTTCAGGTGGCGACCAACTTCCTCTTGTCGGATTTGCTCCAAGGCGTTCTTTAGCCTTTGAATGGTTGGAGAAACTTCCATCTCACGGCTCCAGTTATTGAATTCCACAATGGCCTCATCAATGATGGTTTCCACCTGTGGAACTGCAGCCAAGCGCGCCTCCAGCGTTTCGGAGGTTTGGTTGCGAATACCGTCCACGTCAAACAACAAAGCGCCAGGTACTTGCTCCACATCAGGATTGATGCTTCGAGGCACGGCCATGTCGAAGAAGTATTTGAACGAAAGGATTTTTACATCCTTTAATGTCGCTGCGTTGATGATTTCCTTTGGAATCGAAGAGATGATGACATCAAAATCCTCCATCACACCCAAAGCGCTATCAAACGGTAGGGTTGCAAAACCACATTCCTCAGCAATTTCTGTAGCCTTTTCCTCGGTTCTGTTTGTGATGAACACATCTTTGAAACCCGAGGTCTGCAAATTTCGGCATACATCAACACCCATTTCACCCACGCCCAGCACAAGCACTCTTGGATCAAGGATGTTGTGGGTCATTTGGGAAACCATCTCCACCGTGGCATACGACACAGAAGCAGCTCCATCGCGGAAGGCTGTTTCTTGGCTGATGCGCTTGTTGGTGAAGAAGATGGTGTGCAGCAAGCGGTGTAGGAATGGCCCGACGATGTCGGCATCCGCGGCGTATTGATAAGCCGTTTTCACCTGATTGCTGATTTGAATATCTCCGACAACTTGGGCTTCAAGCCCCATAGCTACTCGGAAAAGGTGCAATACCGCCTCGTCATGATCAAGGATGATGCGGAAATGCTTGAGGTAAGCTAATGGTGATGGGATGTTTTTATGCAGCCCAAGGATTTTCAACAGAATATCACTCTTGTCTTCCTCAGAAGAGTAGTAGATTTCTGTTCGGTTGCAGGTCGATAAGATAAGGACATCGGAAAGCCCCGTCAGCTCCTTGATAGATTCAAGTAGCTTCCGTGTGGATGGCTCGTCTAATGAGAGCAGGGACCGGATGTCGAGGGGGGCAGCCTTATAGGAAAGGCTGAGTGCTTTAAACCTGTCCGTCATAGTTATTGCATTTCCAACGTGCAAATTTACAGCTTGAGTCCCATTTTTGGAAATTCTGCACTAAACCTACAAGGTCTCCGAGGTCCAAATCGTTCCATTTTGGTGAATTTAGGCCTGTTAGGATATAGTTTTAGTGCTTATTTAGAGGCAATTTAAGGGTTCTCAGTTTTTTGAACGAAGGGTTGAATATGAAGGTTTATCTTACAAATCGTTGGTGGAAGATTTTTTTGATGGTATTGGGTGGACTCATTTTCATGGGATCCGTGCTATATACGAACGCTTTGGTCCGACGGATTGCCAAGGAAGAGCAACAAAAGGCACTTTTGTGGGTTAGGGCCACTCGAAGGAAGGCTGCTTTGGTGAAATATACCAATGAGCTTTTCGAGAAAATGGCCAAGGAGGAACAGAAAAAAGGCCGGTTATGGGCCAAGGGTGTGGAGCGCTTGGTTTCTTCGGAAGGGCCTGGGCAGGACTTGGACTTTATCTTCGAGGTGGTCAAGGATAACGAGACAGTGCCCGTGATTTTGGTGGATGCCAAGGGGAAGTACATCTCCTCCCGAAACTTGGATCCAAGAGTAGAGCGAGAATTAAAGCGGAATCCCATTGCGCTACGTCAGGAGCTTCAGCTTATGGCGGCCCACCATCCGCCCATTGAAATCAACATCCTGAATAAAACGAAGAACTTTCTTTTCTACAGGGAGTCGGTCCTTTTGAGTCAGTTGCGCCAACGGTTGGATGATTTGGGTGGAACCTTTATTTCGGATGTGGTGATTAACTCGGCAAGTATCCCCGTCATTTTTACAGATAGTACGCAGAAGAATATTTTGGCCTATGGCAACCTTGAGCTAAGCAATGGTTCGGAGGCCATTAAGGAGCTTCAGGTCATTCTCCAGAACATGCAGGATGATGGGAATGTTATCCCTTTTGAATTGCCGGAAGGAGGGCAGGGGTATATTTATTACCGGGCGTCTGAGTTGTTGACTCAACTGCGTTTTTTCCCTTTCATTCAGTTTACCATCATAGGCCTCTTTTTAGCGGCAGCCTATATTCTCTTCAACACTTCCCGAAGAGCAGAACAGGACAGGGTTTGGGCAGGTATGGCCAAGGAAACAGCTCACCAGCTGGGAACTCCAATTTCCTCGCTTATGGCTTGGGTGGAGTTGCTCAAGTTCAAACTGGACCCCAACGAGGAGGCGATTACGGAGATTGCCAAGGACGTGCAGCGATTAGAGGTTGTAGCAGAGCGCTTCTCCAAAATCGGTTCTGAACCAAAGCTTCATAAGGAAGATTTGAGCGAGGTGTTGGAGGGGACGATTGATTACCTACGCGGGCGAGTGTCCCAAAATGTGACTATTACTATTAATTACGAGCAAGAACCGCCCTTTATGGTGTGGCTCAATGTGCCGCTGTTCAGTTGGGTAGTGGAAAATATTACTCGTAATGCTGTGGACGCCATGGTGGCAAAAGGCGATATCACTTTTGATGTGAGCCGAAAAGGTGGAAATGTCATTATTGATGTGACGGACACAGGAAAGGGCATCCCAAAGTCAAAATTCAAAACCGTGTTTGACCCTGGCTTTACCACCAAGACGCGTGGCTGGGGATTGGGGCTGTCACTGGTCCGAAGGATTGTGGAGGATTATCACCACGGAAAAGTGTTTGTCCATCGCTCTGAGGTTGGTGTTGGGACGACTTTTAGGATTGTGTTGGATGAGTGATTTAAAAGTATTGTAATTTTATACCATGAATGTTTTTACGACCAGACTTTTCGTTGTTTCCATTTTCGTGTTGTTACAGGTTAGCGTCAGCTCATGTCAAAATACCCTGAAAGAGCATGAGTACGATCAAATTGTGCTTGAAGGTCGTGCTGGAGAGCATGGGTACAAAATCATGCGCGGCATTCCAGAAGATGAGTATGAAGGTGAAAACCTTAAAAAGGTGTTGCAACCACAACGTCTTTATCTGGACAGAAAGCCTACTGGAATTGCTGAGGGAACACGTTTGGTGGAGCCGGAAGATATATACCAGTTCAAGAACGCGGTTAGTTTGTACATAGACGGCAATTGGCCGGAGTTCTTGAATGCAGTGGATTTCACCGAGCTCAAAGAGGTTCGTGAGGTAATTTGTCGGGCATCCATCGATGAGGCAGTACTTCAAAACATCCTACAGTGTCCAAACCTGATTCGCGTGAAAATCAGTGCAACGCCGAAGGGCGGTACGTTCCATTTTCCGGAGAACATCGGGAAGTTGAAAAAATTGCAGGAACTGTACTTTCATACGAATGGCAGGGTGGTGGTGCCGAAGAGCTTTGCCGAACTTCCCTTAAAACGGCTGAGCTTAGCTGGTCTGCAAGGCAAACTGCCTGAAGGTATTGCCGGACTCCAAGAACTGGAACTCTTGGAACTTTCCAACTTTCAAGTGGATATGGACATGCCCTTTAACGGGAAGGATTTTGAAGAATATGCACATAACATCAGGCTGGACACAGTGCTTTCTTCAGCCAGTATGAGGGAATGGGAAGAAGTTCAGTTCTTTGACATGAGTGGGGTGGAGAAAATCAAGTCGCTGAGAAAGCTGTCGCTCAATGGGCTTAGCAGCCTCACATTGCCCAAACGATTAGGCGATTTGAAGTCCTTGGAGAGCTTGGAAATCAAAGGCGGTTTCCTTGCCGAACTTCCCGCCAGTTATGATGAGTTGGAATCGCTCAAGGAAATCGTGATTTCGGGAACATGGATTCGGTCATTTCCTCCAAGTGAAAACTTGGGGAATCTTTTGGGAGTGGATTTGAAAGCAATGCCTTACGTGCAGGAATTACCGCATTTCACAGGTTCTCCCAAGCTGGTTTTTTTGGGCGCTGAAAAATGCGACATACGTGAGGTGCCCGACTGGATCGATCAATTTCCCAACTTGAAGTGCTTAATGTTATCCAATAACAGAAAACTGACGCGCGTTTCTCCGAACATTAACAATAGTAAGATTGAAAAGTTGTCTTTGGAGCGCACAGGGTTGGAAGAATGGCCAACAAATCTTGGCTCTTTGCCTTATTTGAATGCCATAAACATTAAGGGGACAAAGATTGATGTAGAGGATGCCCAAGAGGCTTTATTGAACGTGATGACTAATGATAAAAGACTTTATTCCAACTTTTATCAGTCTTCAAATAGCTATAGAAATGGTAAAGGTGAATTAGTGATGTACAATAGTCATATTTCGCTTTCCATAGAGACATGGAGGGATTGTAAAAGATTCTATGTCGAGAAGAAATTTGGTGACGTTGTTTTTGGTTGGAGGTGGCATTGAATTTTAGTATAAAACACGCCTGTTCTTACCAAATTGAGTCGCCATGTAATGTGGGGGTAGAACAGGATATAAGGATTAGTGGATGGTTAGGATGCAGATTGATATTGGGATGCTCATAACACTTTTGAGGAGTTGTGAGCATCCTGCCCATCCAATAATCCTTCAAAATCACGGTCCTTTTAGGGTAGCCATTGCGCCCCCATGTAATAAGAACAACCCAAGCTTCACTTTTGTCGATGTTGGAGAATAAGTGGTTTTTGCTCAGTAGGTTGAACATCAGCCTGTAGCGATTGTTGGCGGGGATGTGGAATTGCAGGAAAAATATATTCCACTTGGTTGGAATACGGGGATTTAACCGTTATTTTTACGCCCAAATTTCGTTTTTGCGGTTCATCTAGAATCAAATTTATACACCAAGGAAATGGCGAATATTGGTAAAATCACACAGGTCATTGGCCCTGTTGTGGACGTAAGTTTTGAGGGCGAAGGCTCACAGCTTCCTCAGATTCTCAACGCCCTTGAGGTGAAGAAGGATAACGGTCAAGTTGTTGTTCTTGAGGTGCAGCAGCACTTGGGAGAGGATCGTGTACGTGCAATCTCCATGGAGAGTACAGAGGGCTTGCGTCGTGGAATCCAAGTAGAAGACAAAGGTGCTCCGATCTCTATGCCAACTGGCGCAGACATCAAGGGTCGTCTCTTCAACGTAGTAGGTGAGGCAATCGACGGTATCGGTCAGCCAGAAGGTAAGACTACCAAGGCGATCCACTGTCAGCCACCAGCGTTTGATCAGTTGTCAACTTCTACTGAGGTTCTTTACACAGGAATTAAAGTAATTGACCTTCTTGAGCCATATCCGAAAGGTGGTAAAATTGGTCTCTTCGGTGGTGCCGGTGTAGGTAAGACCGTATTGATCATGGAATTGATCAACAACATCGCGAAGGCTTACGAAGGTTTGTCTGTATTCGCTGGTGTTGGTGAGCGTACTCGTGAGGGTAATGACCTTCTTCGTGAGATGATCGAATCTGGCGTAATCAAATACGGTAAGGAGTTCGAAGAGTCTATGGAGCAAGGTGGTTGGGATTTGTCTAAAGTTGACAAGTCCGAGCTTGCTAAGTCTCAGGCCACTCTCGTGTTCGGTCAGATGAACGAGCCTCCTGGTGCACGTGCTCGTGTAGCCCTTTCTGGTCTTACTGTAGCGGAGTACTTCCGTGACGGTGGTGAGGACGAGCAAGGTGGTGGCCGTGATATCCTCTTCTTCGTTGACAACATCTTCCGATTCACTCAGGCAGGTTCTGAGGTATCCGCCCTTCTTGGTCGTATGCCATCTGCGGTAGGTTACCAGCCAACATTGGCTTCTGAGATGGGTTTGATGCAGGAGCGAATCACTTCTACGAAGAACGGTTCCATTACTTCCGTACAGGCCGTTTACGTACCTGCGGATGACTTGACTGACCCTGCTCCAGCGACGACTTTCGCTCACTTGGATGCACAAACAGTACTTTCCCGTAAGATCGCTGAGCTTGGTATCTACCCAGCGGTAGATCCATTGGACTCTACTTCCCGCATCTTGAACGCCGCTACTCTTGGTGACGAGCACTACAACTGCGCTCAGAACGTAAAAGAGTTGCTTCAGCGTTACAAGGAGCTTCAAGATATCATCGCTATTCTTGGTATGGACGAATTGTCTGACGAGGATAAAGAAGTTGTACACCGCGCCCGTCGTGTACAGCGTTTCCTTTCTCAGCCATTCCACGTAGCCGAGCAGTTCACTGGTTTGAAAGGTGTGTTGGTAGACATCAAGGATACCATCAAGGCTTTCAACGACATCATGGCTGGTAAGTATGACCACCTTCCTGAGGCGGCCTTCAACTTGGTAGGTTCTATCGAGGAGGCTGTTGCCAAAGGTGAGAAGATGATGGCTGAGGCCAAATAAGAATCAAGTAGTTAGTATCAAGTATCAAGAGCTCTTGATACTTGATACTTGATACCATTTAAACTATTTGAGCATGTATCTTGAAATTGTAACACCTGACAAGAAAGTCTTTGAAGGCGAGGTAGTCTCTGTGAGCCTGCCTGGTGTTCGTGGTGCTTTCCAGGTTTTGACGAATCACGCTCCCTTGATTTCCGCCTTGGAAAAAGGTCGGGTTTTGATCAAAGGAGAAGAAGACAAAGAACTCTTTATTGACGGTGGCGTAGCCGAAGTGTTGTCCAATAAAGTAGTTGTTTTGGCAGAAGGATTGATTGACAAAGAAGAGCTTGACCTTGTGAAATAAGCCTGGTTCTGGTCTTTTGGATAAATAGCCCTCCATAGTGATATGGAGGGTTTTTTTGTGTCTCACTGATTTTGTTATAAAAGCCTGATGTATTGTGAGCTATTGGAGTCTGATTAACTGATATTACGTTAATTAAAGATCTGTCAATTCATGTAGTTCAAGCAATCCCAAAGCCTATAAGACCAAAAGAGTACTTGTACTAGGGGAATCCCAGTACAAGTACTCTTTTTATGAAATTTTATCCTTATAAAACCTGTGTCGTTATTTTAAGACGATACAGAAATCCATGTTGTTGTAAACAACCTGGTCTCTATTCAAAGAATAATAGTGTTATTGGGGGGTGTAAATGATTTGCTTTGTTTCCAAATATTCATCATCAATAGATATGTGCAGGAAATATATTCCTGATTCTAGTCCAGACATAGATACATCTACTCTAGAATTATTGTTAAAAGACCTTAAGGTTTTTCCATCCATGCTTATTACTGAAACTTGAATCATTGGAGTTGAATTAAATTTATTAGTCGATATATTAATTTTTCCATCAATACATAGTGTAGGCTGGGCAAAAATTTCAAAGCTATTTTCTAGTCTATCATAGCTGTTTTTACATTCTGTATTTTTTTCTTCAAGAGAACTCCAATCAAATGAAAGACTTGGGTCCAAAACGTTTTCTTGGTTCAAATCTACATCAGGACAAATGTGAATTATGTTCTTATTTTTTCTCTCAGAATTAACAACCCGCATGTTTTTTCCTGAAACAACACGGTACATTGAATATTGTTCTATGGTTTTATCAATTGCTAATAATTGTTTAGGTTCATTAGGATTGACTCGAATCAGCAAGAAATCAACATTATTTTTGCTATTCAATGGCCAATCGTTAATGAATGGAGGATTACCATAATTAGACCATCTCCACTCGATGTTACTTTGAGGTCCTGAAGTGAAATCAATTGTGGTAGACCATGAATTACCAATAAACATTAATTCTTCTTTGTTGTCTACGACATCTATATTTCCAGTTAATAGCGCTGTTTCATCTTCTAATGGGTATTTCCACCCACCTAGACTTGGCTCTCCTTCGTTTGACCATAAAATATTACTATTGAAGTCACCATTTGTAGAAGTGAAAAAGCCGAATAATGTAGCCCAGCCCCCTAAGCATAGGGCGTCATCAATGCCATCACCATTAAAATCACCAACTCTTATTTCATCATCTTTGTATGGGGTTATTGGTGTAGGGTTTCCGTATGTGCTTCTGCCCCAGTTCCATATACCTCCTGAAAAATTAAATTCAGTAACCCATCCATCAATACCGATAATTTCAGCTTTTTGATCCCCATCAAAATCACCTAAAATAAAATTATTACGATAAGGATAAATTCCTGAGGATGATGATACATGTCCACCAGCTATCCATTGGAAATTATTATTAACATACTTAAACACAGGCATCCAATCTCCACTAGCAACTAATTCATCTATGCCGTCACCATCAATATCTCCAACCTGTAATTTTCTACGATAATCTACAATAGGGTCATTGCCAGTACTACCAATCCATTTTAGTGTCCATTCATTAGAAACAAAATCATACATCACCATGGAATGACCACTTTCTAAATCTATAGTAGAGACTAGAATCTCGTCTTGACCATCGCCATCAAAATCACCTGTTAAATAATCTAAGTCGCCCCATTGGTGATTATGGAAAGCGTTTTTAAAATCAAAAGTCTTTTCCCAATGACTATCAATATTTGTTTTGGGTTTAAACGTTAATTGTATGCAAAGGCTTTTTCCTTCAAATATAGCTGGGCCATTATTTTCATTAATAGCATTCATTATGAAACCATAAAGTCCATCGCTTCGGCATGAATTTCTGAATAAATCAGTAATGTCTAATTGTCTAAATTTTCCTTGAAAAAAATTTGCGTCAAATAATGTAGTGTCGTTGTTGGAAGTTTCTGGTGGATTAAGTGTTGATATTTCATTAAGATCCTTATGAGAAGTAATTCTTTTTATCTCAATAAGATTTTGTCCAGTGAGATTATAAGTTGAATGTTCCAGTTTAAGGATAGACTTTTCAATTAGAATGTTGTTAAGGTTGGGTGTTTTTAGCTCTGTGAAAAATAAAACCGGCATCGTGTTTTCACCGACAGAAAATCTCTGGTCATTTAAAGAAACAATTCCATTATTATTAAATGTGAGGCTTGACATGCTCAAGTTTAAAATAGTGGATTCTTTTATCTGAACTTTTACTGTGTTACTCTTGTATCCATTATTGGAATATAGTCTAAAGAGTTTTTCCCCATAAGATGTTTCCAATGGTAAGGTTCCTGATAGTCGTCCAAATTGATCTATGGAGAGTGGAGTTACAAGTGCATTTTCGCCAAAATCATCTTCTGAATTTGCAATTTCTAAGTGTATCCCGTCTGAAATGGAATATCCATCTTTTACAGTGAAATCAAGTTTAATTTCTGTTTCAGGTGAAATGGATTCATAATCGTCTGTATTTATCAGATTTATTATGTATGATTTCCTAAGCTCTACTTCATTGCTATATGAAGTTAAATCACCTGAACTAACCTTTCGTCTATAAATCCCTGTATCTTGCATTTGAACAGGTAAGTAATCCTTCTCAAACCAATCAATATTTTCCCAATTTCCATTAACTAAAGTTTCCCATTGAAAAGAGTAATCTTTGAATCCTCCTGAAGGGTTTTCCCCGATTAAAGTTGAGAATGTTTGACCAAGGTCTTTGTATATTTCTTGTTCACAACAAATAGAATTATTGAATAAATCTGGAGTATTTATTTCAATTGTATTACTTGTTGAAAAATACTCGCCATTATTTATTGTGACATTTCTCCTGTAAAATCTTTTCCATCCACTACTAGGTGGGGTAAGATCTTCACCTGTTTGGTTGTGAACTACTTCCCAAAAAAGCCCATCCATTGAGGCCTCCCAAACATGGTTGAATGTTGCAGTAGTTGAGGTAGGTGATGTTCCATCAATTTTTACAGGGCTATCTCCATTTGATAATTCTTGATTACAGCAAATTTCATTTGAATATGCAATTTCTATTTGAACAGGGTTACTAATGTTTTTCATCCCTGATGATTCAATAACTCTTCTATAATAAGTTGTCTTATCACTAAATAATGGGTCGTAATCTTCAGTATCTGCACCAGGTATTGTTGTCCAATTGGATCCATCATCACTTTTTTCCCAAGAAAATGAGAAAATCTCATTTCCTCCAATTGGAGTAGGAGCATCTATTATGATTGGGTCTGTTGGGATTGCATGATTTCTATCACAGCAAATGGTGTTATTCTGTATGTTAGGGTGGTTGATGTGAATAGAGTTGCTAAGGCCTAATGAAGTTCCATTTAAAAAGGTTTCCCTACAATAATAATTACTCCATCCTTTGCTAACGGGGGTAAGGTTCTGCTCATTTTCTCCAGAAATATATTTCCATGTAGCCCCATTACTACTTTCTTTCCATTTAAAAGTGTATGTGTTGCCTGATGCTGGAGGGTTTCCTTGAATTAAATATGGTACTTGACCCGATGTTAAATTCTGATCACAACAGATTGTGTTATTATATTCTTCAATTAAAATGGTTGTTGCAGGGCTATAAGAATCACTTGCTGTGCCGGAAGTGATTTTCCTACGGTAATAGCGTGTTGAAGTCAATATAGGTGGGTTAAAATCTTTTGTAGTAGCCCCAGAAATGTTGCTCCAAGAGGTTCCGTTTGTACTTTGTTGCCACTGATATAAATAATTTCCATTTCCTCCAGAAGGGGAATTCCCAATAATGGTACTTGGGTTGCCCTTTTCAATAAAACTTTGATTGCAACAAATTGTGTTTCCTACAATATCAGGATCTGTTTCATAATCAATAATTAATTTTGCAGAAGAAATTTTTATTGTTCCTTGCCATGGGGTGAAACATAATGTAGTGTAAGTGCTGTTTGGATCTAATAGATGAATATTGTTGATGTTGATGTTTGGGTCGTGGATGATGAAGTTTTTTATTTCTTCAAATCCACTTTCAGAACTTGGTGACTGAATTATTTTACCAGTTTGAACACAGCTCCAGAGGTTTCCTAGGTCATTTGATAATAGTTGTCCCCAGCTTATTTCGTTGTTGCATTGTATGAATGGGATGGAAACCTTCATTATAGCAGGGGCATTAAGGGGTGAAGTTCTACTGTATTTAATTTGCAGGACTATCTTCTTTATCTTAGAGTTTTTTATCTCTGGATGATCGAATTTATAGCGTCCATATCGTCTTGTAGCTCCTCCACCAAGCTCATGGGAGTAGTATTCAATTGTTTTGCCATCTGTTTGTAGATAATCTCCATTGTATTCTTTTACTCCTTGTGTTGCTGACCATGAGATGTGGTGGTTGGTGACCAAGGTTTGTGCTATACTTAATTGATATGTTATTAAGGTGATAAAAAACAGTAGATTCTGTTTTTTTGAATAAACACATAGGTTGAAATTTATGTGTTTATTATTGAAATTGGTTTTTAATTTTAGGAGTCTCATTTTAGTTAAAAGATTTTTCATTTTGATGAAAAAATATGTTGAACCATAATGGAGCGATGTTGGTTTCATTCCATTTTTAATGTGCAATTTAAAAGATTATGTATGAGTTTTAGTGCAGAGGTGTAATAATATTATTTATCGCTGTTTATTGCTTTAAGTTGTCCTCTTTACTATTTGGTAGTGTCCAGATCATTTTTCTCTTTAGATTGGGTTAGGTGTATGTTATTGTTTATGAGGGAAAAATGCCTGGGTTCTCGTTTTCCTTCGCTGTCATCTTCGCAAAGATGCTTAACGTTATTTTGAAAGGTCTTGTCGAATATGGAAGATTATTGATGTGACTGAGGCGTTCAAAGGATGATTTAAAGTTTGGGGGAATGTCGCTATGGAACGCTTAAAAAAATGTCTTGGTGGACTGGTGATTGGTATGACTATATCAGCCTGTGCCACCCACAGCGGTTACTATGATAACAGCTGTTCCTTGGACAAAGGAGACTTTTGCTATGTGAAAACAGTGGAGGGGACTGCTAAAACAGGTAGGTGGTTTTCAAGGGGTGGCTTTGGGCAGGAGAAACTGACGGCAGCGGCCCGAGAGGATATGGAAAGCAAATACACGTTAAAACCACATGAAGAATACACCAATATTCGTGTGGACTATAAGTGGACAAAAATGTTTCTCCATGACGAGGTACGGGTAGTCATGAAGGCTGATGTAGTGGAGTTTACGGAGGAAGGTGAGTGATTTATTGCATTGTGAGATTACTTTGAAAACAAAGTAAGGTTATAGACATTTGTGGACGTTTTACTCAGTTTTTAAGCAAATGAATACCCTTTTGAACACTACCGATTATTCTATTCCTGAGCTTATCCTATTCTGTACGGGATGCTTCATGTGGATAGTGGTTTACTTGATCTATGTCAAAAACATCTACAAGAATCAGTTTATCGAGATGCCTGTGATTGCCGCAGGTAGCAACTTTGCCTGGGAGTGGATTTGGGGCTTTGCTTTCCACACGGACATGGGTTTGTTATGTCAGTGGTTCTATCAGGCGTGGATTATTATTGATTTGTACATCATTTACGGTGTGTTCCGCTATGGCTATAAGCAGTTTGCTTTTGATTTTAGTCGCGAGAAAAGTGTGTGGATAACTTTGGCGAGTATCCTCTTCTTTTCCTGCATCTATTATTTCATGGTCGTCCAAGGGTTCGATACTTCTATTGGTTCCCACACGGCCTATGTCTGCCAGTTTATCCTGAGTGGATTCTATCTAGGTTTCATTATTTCCCGCAAGGATGTCGAAGGGTTTTCTCCAACAGCCAATTGGCTCAGGACTTATGGAACGGGGCTGATTTCCGTTTTCATGTTCCTGCATTATACAGGCGATTACTTGTTGCATACCCTTTGTGTGGGGTCGTTTGTGCTTGACAACCTTTTCCTCTACGTGTTCTACCAAAAGCGAAGGGAACAGCAGGTGGTATCTCCAACTTTAGCGGTCTAAGCCATGTTTTTCAGAAAGGAGTTTACGGGGGCGCAACTGGCGGTCATGGCCCTCGAACAGTTGGGGATAACCCATACGTTTGGGATTCCTGGTGTACACAACACTGAGCTTTATGACGAACTCGATCAATCTTCCAAGATTACTCCTGTTTTGGTGACGCATGAGCAGGGGGCGTCATTTATGGCGGATGCGGTGAGCAGGACCTCATCAAGTGTTGGCTGTTTGGCCTTGGTGCCAGCAGCGGGTTTGACCCATGCTATGAGTGGAATAGGTGAGGCTTACCTGGACGGCATTCCCATGCTGGTCATTACTGGCGGAATTAAGCGGACCTTAGGTAAGCATTACCAGTTGCATGAAATCAATCAGAAAAACATCGCGCAAGGTGTCACCAAAGCGCAGTTTCTGGTGGAGAGCCACGAGGAGGTGATGAATATATTGAGGGAAGTGTATAAGGTGGCGGTTTCGGGTGAGCCAGGACCAGTTTTGGTGGAAATCCCGTTCGAGGTGATGAACTACAAGAAGTTTGTCGGTTCAGAGCCTATGATTGAACCTGTGGTACCGGAAAGACCTCAAGTGTCAAAAGAGCAAGTGAGGGCGGTGGTGAAGTGTCTGCAACAATCCCAGGCGCCTGCAATTTATGTGGGTTGGGGGGCAGTGAACGCTAAGGAAGAACTTGTTGCCTTGGCAGAGTTGCTTGGAGCTCCTGTGGCGACCACGCTTCAGGGTTTGGGCGCTTTTCCTGCGGATCATCCCTTGCATGTAGGGATGGGGTTTGGGGATGCCGGAGTACCTGCTGGGAGGAACGCCTTCAAAGGTCATGATTGTCTATTGGCCATTGGGTTGCGCTTTTCAGAGTTGGCGACTGGAAGTTATGGGTTGGATGTATCGGAGAATCTGATTCATATTGACATCAACCCAGAGGTTTTTGACAAGAATTATCCCGCCAAGTTGAGCCTTTGTGGTGATGCCAAGGAGGTGTTGCAGTCCCTTTTGGAGGAGTTGTCGGATATGCCACAATTGGAGTCTACCACTCGTCAAGCGCAAATCGCTTCTGACAAACAAACTTATTTCGATTCGTGGCTAAAGGAGGATAAGGGTGAGTTGGTCAATCCTGCTTTCTTCTTTAAGGCATTGCGTCAACAGTTGCCTTCTGATGCCATTGTGGTGACGGATGATGGCAATCATACTTTTTTGACGGCTGAGTTGATGCCAATCCATAAGGGAGGGCAATTCATCTCTCCCACGGATTTCAACTGCATGGGCTATGCTATTCCTGCGGCGATTGGGGCAAAGTTGGCCAATCCCGACAAGCAGGTGGTGGCGATTGTGGGAGATGGCGCCTTGTTGATGACGGGTATGGAGCTCCTGACGGCAACAGCTCGAAATCTAGGCATTATGGTGTTTGTCTTTGCAGATAGGGAACTGGGGCAGATTGGCCAGTTCCAAGGGTTGGTCTATGATAAGAAAACCTGTACCCAGTTGGGCATGGTGAATATTGAGGGATTGGCCCAAGCTACAGGCGCATATTTTGGGATGATGGAGACTTCCTCAGAAGCCTTGCCTGTGATTTCAGAAGCCTTTGAGGTTGCTCAACAAGGAAAGCCAGTTTTGGTTGAGGTGGCCATTGATTACAGTCGTAAGACATGCATGACCAAGGGGGCGGCCAAAGCCTCCTTTTCCCGTTTTCCACTCCGTGAAAAATTACGATTTGTAGGAAGGGCCCTAAGCAGGAAGCTGTTCTGAATTTTTATCCTTAGGAAATGAAAGCTGTCATCTCTCTTTTTAAAATGTCCAGGCCATATAGCTTGTTTTATGTGGCCATGTTGGGTGTGCTTGGCCATTTGGCCGTGACAGAGGATTCAGGCGCTTTTAAAATGTTTCAGGCGGGGATGATTGGCCCTTCCATATGGATTTTGGGGGTGGTCCTGAATGATTACCTGCACAGAAGGAGGGATGCGGTGGGGCGACCTGAGCGTACGCAGAAGAAAGGGCTGTTCTTCTATGGGTTCTGTTTTGGAGGCTTGGCTTTCACCTTTTTGCTTGCAGTATCTTCCATGCCGACGATGGGATACTGTTTTTTAGCCTTTCTTTTTTCAGCGCTCTACGGTATGCTGAAATGCTATCCAGGTTTAGCATCCGTGTTTCGAGGTATGGCGGGTGGAGCTGTAGTGCTGGCGAGTACACAACAGTGGATACCTAGTTTTCCCGTTTGGTGCCTAGCCGTAGGGGTTAGCCTAATGGATGCTTCGGGGAATATTCTTGGAGATTATCGGGACCTGAAAATTGATTTGGCCTCAGGTACAAAAACCCTTGCTACCACCTTGGGAAAAATGGGTTTATTGATGGTGTTGGGTTTTCACGCTATTGCCATAGTGGCTTTTCATCAAGCGTTTCATCTATCAATGCCGATGGTGTTTGGACTGGTAGGATTGGGGTGGATTCCTTTTTTGATGAAAGATGCTTTCAAGCATATTGCCTACCTCCTTTGGAAATATTTTGTAGTGCTGGTTGTTCTTGGTTTCTACCATCAGTATTCCCTAGTGTACACGACCATGGTGTTTATGGTGGCTTCAGTAGGGTGGTATTTTTGGATACATAAAACAATTCCCTCTCTGCCAATGCTGGTGGAGCATGAATGGCAAAGAGGGAAACGTAGGTTGCGTTTTTGGCGCTAAGTTGTGGGGGATTTTTACTTCACAGACTGATAAAGCCGAATATCCGTAGCAATCATACCAGCTTCCTTGGCAGCCACTAACCCAGGGTCGCCATCCTCAAATACCTCACAGAATTGTGGCTCGACATTAATGAGCTCGGCGCATTTCAGGAAAGTCTCAGGGTGTGGTTTTGTTTTTTCCACGTCATCGCTGGAAACGATGATGTCAAAGTATTTGTCGAAGCCTGTGGCCTCCAAGGTGCGCTCTACGGTGTGGCGCATTCCGCCAGAACCAATGGCCATCGGAAGTTCGCCGTGGTATTTAATGGCCAAGTCAGCAACGCCAGGCATAGGCTTGCATTCATGCAGGAAATCGAAAAACTTCTCCTCCTTTTTGTGGCCGACTTCATTCGGGTCGTGAGGGAGTCCTAATTTTTTAATGAGCAGGTCAAAGACCACCAAGGTGGGCATGCCAGCGCATTCATAAAAGAAGTCCAATGGGAACTCAAAGCCGTACTCCGCGCATACCGCCTGACAAGCTTTGTAGTGGGCGGGCATGGTATTGATAAGGGTGCCGTCAAGGTCAAAAATCAGTCCTTTGGCATTTGGATGGATATTCATAAGAGTTATTGTTTTTGGGATACAGGTATCAAGTATCACGACACAAGAGTCAGCTGTCATCTATCTTGCTAACTGCTAACTGCTAACTGCTAACTGCTAACTGTATCAGCTGTATTGCTTACCAATTTCTTTAACCACCTCTTCAGGTGATTTTGTTCCCTCAAAAAGGTTGACAACGGTTTGGATGACTTCATCAACCATGGCGTCCGGGCAAGAGGCGCCGGAGGTGATGAGAATGTCTATTTTCTCCTTTTCAGGGAGATAATTGTTGGTGTTCAACTCGTTTTTGTTGTGGAAATCAAAGTGGCTGATTTCCTCCTTGGAAAGGATTTTTGAGGAAGAGGAGATGAAATAGGTTGGCAATTTTTCCTCACAAAGCTCTACCAAATGGGAGGTGTTTGAACTGTTGTATCCGCCAACAACAATGGCCAAATCAGCATTCTGTTCCAACATGCCATAGACGGCACCTTGGTTGTCGGAGGTGGCGTAGCAAAGTGTGTCGCGGGTATCAGCGAAGTGCTCTTTGATGTTTTCCTTGCCGTACTTCTTTTCAAGGGTTTCCCGTAGGAAATCAGAGATGGCTTGAGTTTCCGTGGCCAGCATGGTGGTTTGGTTTACTACGCCGATGCGGTCCAAGTCTTTTTCCACATCAAATCCCTCTGAAAACCGGTCCTCAAAAATGGTGTAGAATTCCTCCTTAGGGATTTCTCCCAACATGATTTTCGCCAAGGTTTCGGCTTCTTTCATGTTTTGGATTACCAAGGCACCTGCGTTTGCCTTGCTGTGCGAGAAGGTGGCGCGGGTTTCCTCGTGGTAGCGTTTGCCGTGGATGATGATGCTGTAATCATCATTTCCCAGTTTGGCTGATTTTTTCCACACCCGTTCTACAAATGGGCAGGTGGTGTCGTAGTTATGCACCTCGATGCCGATATCCTTGAGTTTTTGCTCAATTTCCAAGGTGGTTCCGAAGGCGGGAACCACAACGATATCATCCTTGGTGAGTTCCTCCCAAGGAATAAACTGCTCGCCCTTGGTGTCCATGATGAACTGGATGCCCATCTCCTCAAGGTCTTGGTTCACCTTGGGATTGTGGATCATCTCGCTCAGGAGAAAGATGCGTTTGTCTGGGTTGTCGTTGAGGATGCGGTAAACAATTTCGATGGCGTTCTCCACGCCAAAGCAAAAGCCGAAGTGCCTTGCGGCCCAGAAGCGCACCGGACCAAAGTCCAATGGCGTAGGGGTGAAGTCCTTTTTCATCTTGTCGCTGAGTTTCCGCAACTCTTTGACTTTGGAGATGATTGGGCTTTTGTAAATGACGGGAATATCGAATTGTTTCATTTTTCAAGTATTGGGTATCAAGTAGTAAGACACAAGTATCAAGATATGTGGGAATCTTGATACCTGCGTCTTGCTACTTGCTACTATTCAAAAAAGCCTCTGCCACCACCAAATCTTCGGGTGTGGTGAGTTTAATGTTTTTGTAATCGCCCTCGATAAGGGTGATGGAGTGACCGGCGAATTCATACACGCTGGCGTCGTCAGTGAAGGCCTCTTGGTAGCCTGATGCAAAGGCCTCTTTTAGTTTTCCAACGGGAAAGGTCTGTGGCGTTTGAATCAATCGGTAGGCACTGCGCTCCACCGCCTTGTTACCTTCACGATCCACCTCGCGGATGGAGTCTTTTAAAGGTACAGAAACGACTGCGCTTCCTTTTTCCTTGGCGGTTTCGAATCCTAATGCGATGGTTTCGAGTTCAATAAATGGGCGAACACCGTCGTGGATGGCCACATAGCCTTGGTCGTCATTGATGGTTTTCAATCCGTTTTCCACAGAATGGTAACGGGTTTGTCCGCCCATCACGGTGATGATGTCTGCCTGAAAGCTGTGCTTTTCGCAAAGCTCCTCCCAAAGGGGAATGTCCTTTTGGGGAAGCACAAGGATGATGTTCAGCTTTTCTGGGAATTCAGCGAAGCGTTCGATGGTGTGCATCAAAATGGGTTTACCCTGCAACTCAATGAATTGCTTGGGCAGTTCGCTTTGCATGCGGGATCCGCTTCCTCCGGCAACGATGACGACGTGATACATTTGCAGTTATCAGTGAACAGTTATCGGTTATCAACTAACAGTTATCATGAAAATGCAAAGAACCCCAATGGGGATAACTGTTAACTGATAACTGATAACTGTTCCGTACCTTTGTGACAAAGATACGGCTTAAGTCTTGGTCGTATTCCGATGATTCTTAAAAATCCCCATATTCTCGGTCGATGTTCTATAGAGATTTCAAGCTTGGTGTCCTTGGCGGTGGTCAGTTGGGACGTATGTTGATGCGTTCGTGCACGAACTTCAATGTGTTTACCAAAATGATGGACCCTGATCCGCAGGCGCCATCCAATGGAATTGCCAACGAGTTTGTCAACGGTTCATTAACGGATTTCGATAACGTTTATGCCTTCGGCAAGACGGTGGACTTATTGACTATCGAAATTGAGAACGTGAATGTGGAGGCTTTGGAAAAGCTGGAGGCCGAGGGCGTAAAAGTGGCTCCTCAACCATCCGTCATCAAGATTATCCAAGACAAGCGCTTGCAAAAGCAGTTCTATAAGGACCACGGCATTCCAACCGCTGACTTTGTATTGACGGACAATGCTGAGGAAGTGGCCAAGAATGTGGATTTCCTTCCTGCCTTTAACAAATTGGGAAAAGGTGGTTACGATGGTGGCGGTGTTGTTCGTTTGGATTCCGAGGCTGATTTGAAAGTGGCCTTTGAAGCGCCAAGCCTCTTGGAGAAGCTTGTTGATTTCGACAAGGAAATCTCGGTGATTGTCGCCCGCAATGCGGATGGCCAAGTGCGTGCCTTCCCAGCTGTGGAAATGGTAGCTGATCCACGCTACAACTTGGTGGATTACTTGATTTCTCCTGCGGACATTGCTCCAAAGGTGGAGAAAAAGGCTGAGGAAATCGCCGTACAGGTGATTGAGGCTTTCCAAATGGAAGGTTTGTTGGCTGTTGAGCTATTCGTTACCAAAGACGGTGAGGTATTGGTGAATGAGGTTGCTCCTCGTCCGCACAATAGTGGTCACCAAACCATTAACGGCAATTACGTCTCGCAATATGAGCAGATGCTTCGTGCGATCTTGAACTTGCCGTTGGGCGCCACGGATTTGAAAAGTCCTTCGGCTATGGTGAATTTGCTGGGTGCTGAAGGTTATACCGGACCAGTGGTTTATCAAGGTGTTGAGGAAGCCTTGAAAATTGACGGTGTTAACCTCTTCCTTTATGGAAAGACCGTGACCAAGCCGTCCCGTAAAATGGGCCATATCACCATCATTGACGAGGAGGTGGATAAATTGATTGACAAGGTTAATGAAGTGAAGGCCTTGGTGAAGGTTGTTTCTGAGAAATAAGGCGTTAGACATCTGTACAATGTATCGTGTATTATGTACAATGATTGTCCCACTGTTGAGGTCATTGTACATGATACATTGTACTTGATACAAAAGTGTCTGAAATCTAACGTCTTCCAAATAAAGCATTATGCCACAAGTAGGAATTATTATGGGCAGTAAGTCGGACTTGCCAGTGATGCAAGCCGCTGCCGATGTGCTCAAGGAATTGGGTGTTGACTTGGAGATGACGGTTGTTTCCGCTCACCGCACGCCAGAGCGTATGTTTGAATACGCCAAGTCGGCCAAGGACCGTGGTTTGAAGGCGATTATTGCTGGAGCTGGTGGCGCCGCACATTTGCCAGGCATGGTGGCTTCCATGACCACACTTCCAGTGATTGGCGTTCCAGTCCTTTCCAGTAACTCTATTGATGGCTGGGATTCGATTCTGTCGATTTTACAGATGCCAGGTGGTATTCCTGTGGCTACTGTGGCTTTGGATGGTGCGAAGAACGCTGGCATTTTGGCCGCTCGTATCGTTGGCGCTTTTGATGAGAAAGTGTCTCAAAACTTGGCTGATTTTGCCCAGCAAATGACCGACAAGGTGATGGGTACTGTGGAAGAGGTGGAAAACTCAGTCAAAAGCTGATGATCAGTTATCAGTTAACGGTTATCAGTTACCAGCGTTTAGGGCTTGGGCTGTTGATAACTGTTAACTGCTAACTGCTAACTGTATCAAGTTATGATGGGAAAAAGAAAAAAGGTCGCTTTGGTGGCCCATGACAATAAGAAGCAAGAGTTGTTGGCTTGGGCCAAGGAGAACCGCGAGCAATTGATTCGCCATGAATTGTTTGCTACGGGCACAACTGGAAAGCTATTGGAAGAGGTGTTAGACGTGCCTGTCAAGCGCTTCTTGAGCGGTCCGCTCGGAGGTGACCAGCAGATTGGTGCTGCTATCGCTGAAGGAGATATCAACATGCTTATCTTCTTCTGGGATGCCTTGGAAAGCCAGCCACATGATCCTGATGTGAAAGCGTTGCTTCGTATAGCTGTGGTATGGAACATTCCTGTTGCAAGTACACGTAGCTCTGCCGACTTTATGATCACTTCTCCTTTGTTTGATCAGGAGTACGAAAAGGCGCATCCTGATTTTGCGGCTTATACAAACCGCAAGGTGCCTTCGAAATAATTGGGGGCTTGAAATAAAAAAAGGGCATTTTCCATATTGGAAAATGCCCTTTTTGTTTTAGCGCTGGATGCTGATTGGAATTGTCTCTATGCCTTGTTCTGCGATAATCCGCAGGTAGTAGATCCCGTTGGGAAGTTTGTCTGGAAGGCTTAGACTGGCGAAGCCCTCAATGGTATTTTGCCCATATTGGTGGATGACAATCCCTTGGTTGTTTTGGAGGCTTACGCTCTGAATATTTTTTCCCGTTAGGTAGAAGGTCTGGTCGGTAATGGGGTTCGGAAAGACTTTAGTAAGAGTACTTGCACCTTGACCAAGGCTTGCAACTGAGGAATATTGTCTGTTCCCGTTCTCATCAATAATACCCACTCGGAAATAGATGAAGCCATTGTCAGGAAGAGTGATGTCTTGTGTTCCTGAGAAAGTGTTCGAGGTGATGAAGTCAAGGTCCTCAAAGGTGCTTCCATCGTAACTTCCTTCGATGACAAGTTCAGAGCCTGTGCCATCGATCACCTCGTTTTTCCATGCGAGGGAAACGGATCCATCAGCGTTGTGTTCTGCATTTAAGGAATAAACTGCAACGACGGGAAGGACAACCTCTCCTCCAAACTGAGTGAACCGATAAGGGCCAGAGAAGTTGCCGTTTTTCTCCTCCCAAACATTGCCTCCGCCGATTTTTACTTTTTCATTGTTATTGTTTCCAATCCCACGTAATAGACCACCACTTGCAATTTCGATAATGGCATCTTCGTCAAGGAAGATTTTAGAGTCTTCAAATGATAGTATTCCATTAACTGTAATCTGCAAATTCGGTGTTGAGCTGTTATAAAGGTTTCCTGTGGAAATAGTAACAGTGTGCCCTGACTGAATAATCACCTCATCGCCATCTGAAATGGTGTTTGACCAAGTGGATGCATCGGTCCAGTCACCGCTTTGGAGACTGACGATACGTTCAGCCATGGCATTGTTGCCAAGGCTTAATAGGAAAATGCTTAGGCTGGCCAAGCTGATTAGTGTGTGCTGTAAGGTGTTGGGTAGTGTGTATGCCATAAAAAATGGATTAAAAGTGAGCCTCGTGATTAAAAACTGTTAGGGTTGAAATACCCTACATTCAAAGTCAAAAATTGTTTACTCTCCCTTTTTACGGGTGTATAGTAGTATGGTTTGGTGTTAGGAATTTCCTAAGAAGGAGAGTGATCAACGGGTATAGGTGTAAGTTTTTACGCTTAATTGAATCAACCGAGGCGGGTTATGTGATAGATATCGTGTTGGAGGTGGTGTTTGGCTATAGGGAGAGGTTTGTTAACGTTGACTTTAGGGTGTGCTGTTTTAAGCTGAAGTCTATGAAAATGGTATAGCCATTTGAGAAATTGAGTCGTTTTGCTCAAGAAAACTGACAAAACTCAGTGTAAAAAGATGCTTGGTCTGAAGAAATAAAAAAATCCAGCCTCCTGTCGGAGGCTGGATTGAATAGGATGTAACGATTATGTTGTTTTCTAGCGTTGAATAATGACAGGGATGGATTGCGCATTACTTTGGCGTACAACCTCAAGGTAATACATGCCATTTGGTAAGTTGTCAGGCAAGAAGAGTTCATTGAAATCTTCGCGGTAATTCTTTTCAAACTGGTGAAGGAGAATTCCCGTGTTTTTTTTGAGGTTTACTTCAATTATATCATTTCCTGTAAGGAAGAAAGATTCTCCTGAAACAGGGTTTGGGAAAACCTGAACTTGGATTTCACTACCATTGTTAAGACTAGTAATGGCCGAATAGATTCGGTTTCCTTCATCATCGATGATTCCTATGCGGAAATAGATGTGGGGATAGCTATTAATTGCTGCCTCTTGTATTCCTGAGAATTCGTTTGACAGGATAAATTCGAGGTCAGAAAATGCTTTACCATCGAGACTCCCTTGAATTACCAATTCGGACGGAGTGCCGTCTATAATCTCGTTGACCCAAGAAATGGTTGTGGTTTTTTCGTCTGTTTGGGATGCTTTTAGAGAATAGACTGCCACTACAGGAAGTACAGTCACTCCCCCTGATTTCGTAAATTGATATGGGCCATTCACTCGTCCATCATTGGCTGTCCAAACGAAATCGTTACCGATTTTTAATTTTTCGCCATTGCCTGTACCAGTGCTTTCCATATAGCCTCCAGAGCTAATGCTAACGGTTGCGTCTTCATCTAAAATGAGCTTGCCATTCACAAATTCAAGAACACCATCAATTCTAATGGAAAGGTTTAGTGGGTTGCTGTTGTATACATTCCCGCTGTTAATGTAAATGATGTCACCAGCTTGGATAATGACTTCATCGCCATCGCTGATTGTTCCAGACCAGGTGCTTGGGTCTTCCCAACCACCGCTTCCTTGGCTGTAGATTGTTGCGGCTTGTGTGGTGTACCCGACTAAAAGGAAGGTGATAAGCGCAAAGAAACGCCTCCCTAAAGGGATTGAGGGTATAGTTTTATCCATTTTAAAAAAGGCTTAAAGTGAGATTTGAATGAAATAAGCAGTTTTTATGCCGCTTATTTCATTATAAAAGTCAGTTGTTTTGACTTTGGTTAGGCGTTTTTCTCCAATTGATTGATCATCGCTCGGAAATCCTTCGGGTAGGGGGCGTCAGCAGTGATGCTTTCTCCTTTAAGGTTTTCGAAGGTGAGTGACCAAGCATGAAGGGCGACGCGTTTGAAGAGCGGTTCTTCTTCGGTACCACGCTTCAGGTTGAATTTCCGTTTGATTTCCGAAAGGTAAATCGGCTTACCACCGTACAAGGTGTCACCAACGAGGGGCATGCCGTAATGTGACATGTGAATCCTGATTTGGTGCATACGGCCAGTGAGCGGTTTGCACTCAATGAGGGTATGGTGACGATAAATGCGACCAGTTCGGATGACGGTTTGGGAAGGTTTTCCTTCAGGGTCAATGCGGACATTTCCTCGTGAGAGGGTAAGGATGGGGCGGTCGATTTTGATGGGTTCCAAATCATGGATGCCCTCCACCAAGCAATGGTAGATTTTATCCACCTTCCGTTTTTCAAACTGAATGGAAAGGTGACGGTGCGCCTCAGGGTTTTTGGCGAAGGCAATGATGCCTGAGGTTTCCTTGTCGAGGCGGTGGCAGACTTGAATGTCGTCATAAACCGCTTTGGCAATGGTCAACAGGTTGACATCCGTTTTGCGGTCTTCCATCACCGCAAGGTGCGGAGGTTTGTTTAAAATCAGGAAGTCATCGTCTTCGTAAACGATGAGGTCTTTAAGCTTATAGGTATTAGGCTTCATTCAGAATATTTCGGTCAACTGCCTTGAGGGTGAAGGTAAACTTCGTACCCTTTTGTGGGCTGCTCTCAAGGAGAATGTTGGATTTGTGTGCCTCGATGATATGCTTCACAATGGCAAGTCCCAGACCTGTTCCTCCCATTTCGCGGGAGCGACTTTTTTCCACCCGATAGAAGCGCTCAAAGATTCGATCTTGATGCTCCTCCGGAATGCCGGGGCCATTGTCTTGCACACAAATTTCGACCTCCTTGTCCTTCTTTTGCAAATGAACTTTGATAATAGGACTACTTCCTCCGTATTTAATTCCGTTTTCGACCAAATTTTTGACCACTTGCCCGATGCGGAATTCATCTGCATGAACGATGAGTTCCTCTTTTGGAGCGATTACTTCGACGGTTGCCTTTCGCTCTTTGGCAATGGCGCCACATTGGTCAAAAGCATCCTGCACCAAGTGTTTTAAATTCACTTTGGCAATTTTCATCTTGGTTTCTCCCGTCTCCATTTGTGAGATGGAGAGCAGGTCTTGTACCAAGTTGTCGAGATGGTCGAGGCTTCTCGCGGATTTCTGAAGGAATTTGTCACGGACACGCTCATCGTCCATAGCGCCATCCAAAAGCGTGTGGATAAACCCTTGAGCAGAAAAAATTGGGGTTTTCAGTTCGTGGGAGACATTGGCCAAAAACTCACGACGGAACTCTTCCATCCTTTTGAGCTTCTCAATTTCCCTTTCCTTTCGGTTGGCGAAGGTGTAGAGCTCTTGGCTGATTTTCTTGGCCGGCATGTTGATGTTCCTGTCCCGTTGGATTTTTTTCCCTTGGAAATGCTCGAATACCCCATAAACCTTCCGTAGCTCTCTAAAAATCAAGATTTCAAGGAGGACAAAGGAAAGGAGGTACACCGACATAAAAGTAACGGCAAGGGTGATGAGGAGTGCCGTTGTGGAGACGGAGTCAGAGAAGCCCAAGGCGAGTCCAGCCAATATGCTTACGACTACGGCTTGTAGGAAGGCAACCGACCTTGAGTTGAACAACATAAGTGCGCTTTGTGAGACCATAGCGAGAAAAAAAGTTTCTCGAAGGTCCAACTTTAATATTTCGTAGGTATGAGGTTTGGGTTAACAGTAGTTAAGGAAAAATGGTTTCGTGCATTTTTCCGCCGCTACATATCATTCTCCAAACAACTCAGCCAACTTTTGTTCTAACTGTTGGCCTCTAAGGTTTTTGCCAATGACCTTTCCGTTTTGGTCAAGGAGGAAGGTGGTCGGGATGCCTTTGACCTGATACATTTGGGCGGGAGCCGACTGCCAACGCTTGAGGTCGGAAACATGGTTTGGCCAAGTCAGTTGGTCGCGCTCGATGGCCTTCTCCCAGCTTTCTTTGTTGTGGTCAAGGGAGACGCTGTACACCGTAAATCCTTTGTCTTTGTACTTGTTGTAGAGGCGCACCACATTTGGATTTTCTCGACGGCATGGTCCACACCATGATGCCCAGAAGTCGATAAGCACGATTTGTCCACGGAGGGAGGAAAGTTTGATAGGGTCTCCAGATGGGCTTGGCAATTCAATGTTTGGAGCAGGTTCCCCGATTTCAGGTGCATGTGGGAAAGAGCTCAAGGTGGCCATGGCATTTTCGGATTCTGGGAAATCCGTGCTGTAGGCCTTTGCCAGCTGACGGGCGAATTCGCCGTTGAATTTGCGGATGTAGGAAATCAAAGCTTCATAAACCAATGCTTTTTCCTGTCCTTCGGCCATTCTGAGAACGGTAGCGGTTTCCAGTCCAAGAGCCTTGTCACCCTCGTTGTTGAAGAAGTTCGTGAAGTAGTTGTCCACCTTGCGGTCGATGATGTCGCCTTTCCAAAAACGCTCATCAGCAAAAGCATTTCTGCCAAAGTAGTTGAGCTTTGTAGTGTTGGAATCAATCATCAGGAAGCCCGACACATCATGCAAATAGCTCTGTTTTGGGGTAGAACTATGGAGGTCATGAAGGTAGCCCTTGTGCGTTTCTTGGAGGGCCATCCAATCATTGGTGATTTGCCCCATCACAACGCGGAACTGCTCAGGGTTTTTCTGGCGCAAGTTTGTTTTTTGAGCCTGAAGGTAGGTGGAGTCCAAAGACCAGCGTGT
Organism: Bacteroidia bacterium; assembly: GCA_030431525.1. Classification (GTDB taxonomy): domain Bacteria; phylum Bacteroidota; class Bacteroidia; order Cytophagales; family JAAEPT01; genus JAUIJC01. Next base: position 116,672 of record JAUIJC010000007.1, read on the forward strand.
TTGGTCATAGCGTTTACATTCATCGCGGAATGCTTGGAACTTCACTTGTTCTGGGTCGTTAATGACACGCAGGTTTGTTTTTAGCTCCGCTCCATTTCCCTCAAAACTCAATGAGGTTCCGTGGTAAAGGAACTCACCCGAATTTTCTTCCGAAAATCCCAAGCGGTAGGGGCCATGAACAAAACCTTCGGAGAGCTTAAGATTGAATTTTCCTTTCTTGACTTCAGCGGAGTCAGCCTTGATAAGGTGGGTGCCAAAATGGTCGAACAGGTAGATGAACTTCGCCGAATCAGCGTTGGTCAATTTTCCCTTCAAGGAGGTCCCTTTGCCCATGGCCAAGTTGGTCAGGGCGATAAAAGCAAGTAATAGGAATGAAATGCGCATGGGAGCGAAAATAGGAAAAAGTAGGGCGAAATGCTTTGGCTAAAGGAGAATATCAGGTTTTCGTGTTAAGCCATGTAGGAGTGGAGCCCAGTGTTGTTTCACAAAGGATTGGGAAACCTAAACTCTGTGTCGACCCCACCTCTGTCCTCCCCTTATCCAAGGGGAGGAGATACCATCAGCCCAAAGTGAAAGACTACATTTGGCAAGTCTATGCTGTAACTTTCTCCTCCCCTTAGATAAGGGGAGGACAGAGGAGGGGTTGAATTCTTGGGCTTAATGCAGAAGCATTGGGCAATATTTCTAAAAAAATAATAGAGCTTAGTCATCGCTTCTTTAAGAAGGACAGACTAAGCTCTATTGGTAATGTTGAATCTGTTTATCGGGCGTAGTTCAAGGAATGTTGGAGACCTTTGTGCTCCTTGATGTCCATTTCCACTGCCCCGACAAACATATCGGCTTTTACTTTCAGTGGAATCTTGTTTTTGTCATCAGACAACCAAACCTTCAGGGCATCCTTACCATCGAATAATCCGTTTTTGGGCATGATGGGCACCAGTTTGATGGCGCGCATTTTTCCCAATTTGGTTTTGATGGTTTCAACGCCTTGGTAGCGCACTTGGAAATCGTAGAATTCATCCTCAAAAAAAGCATTCACCTTTACGGTTTCCCCCACTTTCATTTTTTTGTAGTCGATGCCCCTTAGGTAATAAAAGGCGCTAACCATGTCTTGGATGTCATTGGTCTTGGCGACATACTGCGTGTCCTTGACAGGATTCTTTTTCTTTTTGGTGTGGACCTGAATGGTTTTGCTGTTCTGGTCAAAAAGTGTGGTTTCCTGCAAGCGGTAGCTGTTTTCTCTGATGTCGCGATAGGCTTTTGCTGGAATCAATGAGCTGGTGTCCACATATGAGCGCCAAGTGTCGTTGATGTCATACATGGCAGAAATCACATTGGAGGACTTGCCGTGCACATCGAACTTGTAGCAGATTTTATCTTCAACTTTATAAAGCTTTGGGCTTACCGATAGGGTGGCTTCCCCTGCGGTGAAAAATCCATAGTGAAGTCTGTAGGTTAATACCTCGCCTTGTGCGTAGCTACCTTTAAGACTGGTTTGTTTGGGTTGGTAATCAGCTGAAATAAAGCTGGTCAACAAACCGAACAACAGGGTATGAAAAAGCAATTTGCGCATAACTTCAATTTTGTCTTTTCTACTTAAAAGACAAAACACATACCACAATGGTTTAGCAAAAGCGAAACAATAAACAGAGCAAAGTCGACTTGTTCTTTTGTCCACTGTTTGTATCAAATTGATTTAAGGTAGCTACGGCTATCTCTGCATCAATTTGATACAAACAGTGAACAAAATAACGTCGTCTTGGTTGTTCCGTTTATCATTTCGTTTTTGCTTACAATACCCCGTATTGGGTCTTTAGGTATGTGATGTATTTTTTTAGGTCTCCGTCAAATTCTTCTTTAAACTCCTTTTCAAAAATGTCCTGCTGGCCATCATACCGCAGATAAGCCATAAAGAACGTATTGTTCGGAAGCTCACTTTCTTTCAAGTAACGTTCGTAGCGTTCGGGTTGGTGGAAGCTGGAGACATCCATGTTTCTGAAGACGTTTGTGATGGCCTGTTGTTTTAGGCTGTCCTTATTATTCTCTGAAAGGTCCTCAGAAAAGGAAGCATAGGTCTCCGCCAGAGTGTTCGCTCCCTTGAGCACCTCCGTTGTAAAACGTTCGCTATCTGCTTGGCGTTCTATGAAATGTCGGTATTCGGCGGATTCAATCCCGTATTTTTGTTTCATGAAAAGCCTTGCACCTTCTGCGCCCACAAAATTTGCGAGGTTCTCGTTGTAGTGTACGCTGTCCTTAATGTAGACGGTTCCGTGGGTGAGTTCGTGGATGATAAGTTCGGCGATGTCACCTTCTTCCCGTTTTAGGAAATTTGTGAGCACAGGATCCTTGAACCAACCAAGAGTGGACCAAGCTGTAACCTCTCGGATGGAGGTGTCGTAACCATCTTTGCCCAGCCGTTCTGCTTCCTTTTCTGCTTTTTTGTGATCGAAGAAGCCTTTGTAGGAAACGGTTCCCAACACGGGAAAAGTCCATTCGTAATCTTTCAGCGCATAAGGCTCGCAGGCGGTGACTACCCAGAGCGAAGTGTTTCCGCGCTGGTCATACACAGTGGTGTAATTCTCTGAGGGATTGATGCCTAAAGAATCTATGGCGAATCGCTTGGCTTCCTGTACGATGAGAAGCTTGGACTTTAAGGAGTCTGGAAAAGTGGTGTCAGCCAGTAGGACGTCAATGTCTTGGGCGTTATTGATGATTTCCAGTTGCCCTTTGAGCTGTCCGATGCCATAGCCAATCAGCTTGTGGTGATAACAGCCAAGTCCGATAAGCAGAAGAAGGAAAAGTAGGGAGAGGCGCTTCAAGGTTTTCTTCATATTGAAAAATAGGAAATTGTGCGGGCAAATGGGAAGGGAGCTTTTGGGAAATCAATGGCAATTCGAAGAAAATTTTTGAAGAAATTTTCACCCCGCACATTGGATGCGGACCACCCCCGTTTGTTTGTAATGTGTTCAATGAATGAGTGGCCGAAAAGAATTGTTACAGGCTGACTTTCATGGAATATCAAAACTTGAATTGTTATCTTTTCAAAGTTTGTAGGTAACTTCAGGTTTTCTGAATTAAATCCGAAAAAAACAATCAACCTTTTAAGCTATACCACTATGAGCGATCAGTCAGCAAAATTGAAGGCGCTTGCCAATGCCATCAGCACTATTGAAAAGACTTACGGTAAAGGTACCGTAATGAAACTTAGCGACGACAAGGTGGTCGATATCCCTGCCATCCCGACAGGCTCGCTAAGCCTCGATATTGCACTCGGTATTGGTGGTATTCCACGTGGCCGTGTGATTGAGATTTACGGCCCAGAATCTTCTGGTAAAACCACCTTGTCCATGCACTGCATCGCCGAGGTACAGAAAAAAGGAGGTTTGGCCGCTTTCATCGACGCCGAGCACGCTTTTGATAAAATCTATGCTGAGAAGTTGGGCATCGATACTGAAAACTTGTTGATTTCACAGCCTGATAACGGGGAGCAGGCTTTGGAAATCGCTGAGCACTTGATCCGCTCTGGTGCCATTGACATCATCGTTATTGACTCGGTGGCCGCTTTGACGCCAAAAGCTGAGTTGGAGGGTGACATGGGTGACAACAAAGTTGGTCTTCAGGCTCGCTTGATGTCTCAGGCGCTTCGTAAGCTGACCGCCATTCTGAACAAAACAAATTGTGCTTGTATCTTCATCAACCAGTTGCGTGAGAAGATTGGCGTGATGTTCGGAAACCCAGAAACTACAACTGGTGGTAACGCCTTGAAGTTCTACTCATCTGTTCGTTTGGATATTCGTCGCTCTACGCAAATCAAGGAGGGAGGTGATTCCGTAATCGGTAACCGCACTCGTGTGAAGGTGGTGAAGAACAAGGTGGCACCTCCGTTCAAGGTGGTTGAATTCGACATCATGTACGGTGAGGGAATCTCCAAAGTGGGTGAAATCCTCGACTTGGGTGTTGAGTTGGATATCCTCAAGAAATCTGGTTCTTGGTTCTCTTACCAAGATTCCAAGCTTGGTCAAGGCCGTGACGCCGTGAAGCGTTTGCTCCAAGAGAATCCAGAGTTGATGGAGGAAATCGAAACAAAGATTCGCGCAAAAGTGAAAGGTGAGGAGGTTCCTGCCGAAGAAGCTGTGGAAGCTCCAACTGCTGAAGAGGTAGATGCTTAAAATAGACGTTAGAAGTTAGCCATTAGACCTTAGCTGGAGAGGCTAAGGTCTAATGGCTGATGTCTAACATCACAAAAGCCTGTCGAAAGACGGGCTTTTTCTTTTGGTGCTGAGAACTAAAAGAATAAAAATTCTCTTATTAAGGTCAATGCGTGTCAGGAAAGGGCTGTTTTTCACGCTTCAAAATGCTTAAATTTGCGCCCCCTTAACGCCTGTATTGGAAACCCCGATAGGGCCTATGGGGAGAACCTGTTTGGTTTTCGCCTACAATTGGTTGGCCTCAACCACTTCTTCCTTTGCTTCCCCGGCAACGCGGGCCAATTTGCTTGAACGAGGAAATGGATGGGATCGCTTGGACTTGTCCCGCTACTACGATAGCGCGTCCGGTGGCGGATCCTTCCGCCGGAATTTTTCTTCGGGAAGTGGAACAAACGAATCTTTGTCATCGGGGGGCAGCACAATTCTCCCCTGCTTCCAATCTTCTTTGGCCTGCTCGATGCGCTCTTTTCGGCTGCTGACGAAATTCCACCAGATAAAGCGTTCGCCTACTGGCTCACCTCCCAACAACATGAGCGTGCAATCCGATACGGCTT
>JAUIJC010000008.1 GCA_030431525.1 Bacteroidia bacterium
ATCCTTCCAAGGACTTGCGTTACATTAGTGTAGTTTGCCATTTTCTTGCTCTTTATGTGCTTCTTTATATAACGAGCGGGGAAATGGCTTTCTTTTTTAAGTTTTGAACAGGACTAGATAAAATCCATCGATCACCAAAATACCGTGACATTGAAAATGTATAGTCAGTACAAAACCAATATGAAAAGAAATCTATCCACGCTTTTTATCATTTCCCTTCTGGCTTTTGTATGCCCCATAGTGGGTTTTTCTCAAGGCAAGAAACCTGAAAAGAAATTGGTGGCTTTGCGGTTGAAAATTGATCGCTCAAAGCCTATCAATCCTGGTTCGGAATTTAAATTCGGCATAGAGGCTACTCGTGCTGATGGGAAAATCCGCAAAACCAAAGGCTGGTTGGGTGGAACTATCGGATGGCGTCATTTTGAAATGCGAGTGGAAGGCGGAACCCTCGAAGAGGCTGGGAAAATCTGTGTTGACAATGCTGGTCCGCAATTGCCCAAGTCACACGTCCATTTGGTGGTTTGGCCAAAAGGCTATCCTGAAATCACGGCCGATACCCTTGTGGAGCTGGATTTTAAGGGGAATTTTACCATTGCCTTTAATGGAGCCAAAGGGGCTGACGGTAGGGATGCCAAGGATGGAAAAAATGAGCGCCAAGGGCGCGCCAATGATGGAGGTGATGGAGAAGCTGGAAGGATTGGATTGAATGGAAGTAAGGTTCGCCTCTATTTGACAGCTGTGGAGGTGAATGAGCGTGAGCTGATCCGAATTAAGGTGTTGGCATCCAATGTCAGCTATCCGCATTTTTATTATGTGGATCCTCTGTTGTCTAAGGTGCTGGTCAGTGCGAATGGCGGAAAGGGAGGAGCCGGTGGTGATGGTGGCGATGGAGGTAAGGGCCTTGTTGGAGGAAATGGAGGAAATGCTGGAAACGGTGGTGATGGCGGTAGCGGAGGAACCATTCTGGTGATGGCAGATTCCACTTCTGAAGCACATTTGAAGGAAGTATTTGTGTTTTCCGTGAACCCTGGTCCTGGAGGACTTGCTGGGAAATATGGCAAGAAGGGAAAGGGCAAGAGTCGATCACGGGACCAAGGAAGGAGCCGACTTTCAATTTTGTTGAAGGGCAGTGCCTCGGATGGAAAAGATGGGTCTGAGGGTTTTGATGGGCGACCAGGTTACTTGGGAAGCGTGGAGGTTTATCCAGCGAGTGAGGGTTCTATTTTACCGAAGGAATTGGTGGAGGAGGATTGAATTGCTGGTTTTACATTCATGATGTAGACCATAGATATTGTTAGACAGGGCAATGCCCTGTCTCTACGATGTAAAATAAATCCCTCGTTGTTTTTCAATGGATTTTCGGATTCCAGGCGAAAGGCTCTCCAAGTATTCATCCTGCAACAGAAATTCAATTTCACTTTTCAGCTCAGGATGCTTTAGGCAAACCTTGAGAATGAATTTCAGGGCAAAGGAACGCACAGAAGGACTTTTGTTCACCGTCTCCCAAATGGTCATACACTGGTCAAACAGGTAGCCTTCCTGTTCCTCGTCCAAAGGTAGTTTTTCAAGAACCTTCAGTAGCTCTCGCTGATGGCCGTCCTTTTTGCCTGCCAAGGCATGGATAAAGTCAGCGCTGTGCTCAATAAGCCTTGGGTCATTTTTATTCATCGATTTCCCCAAGAGCCATGTGGCACGCCACGCCACGTCCACTTGATTAGTTTTGGCAAGGATGATAGCTTCCTCGAAATAAGAAGGGTGTTCTTCAAAAAGCTTCAGCCAAACTTCTGTCGGTTGGCGCGTTGCCAGCTGTTCTGAAAGTGGAGGCGTTTGGTTCATGGTTTTCTTAGCCAGCCTAAAATCCGATTGCTTTCAATTTCCCAGTAATCATCTCCAGAATCCAAATCATAGCGTTTTCGAGTGCCTCGGCCTATGTTTTGGTTGATGGTCTCAATCTCGTCTTCGGTGACTTCAGTAATGATGGCTACATGGCCAAAACTGTTGCCCCAAGAGGAGCCCAACACCACAAGGTCATGGACTTGTGGTTGATGCTTTCCACCATTTTTGAATTGTAGAAGCCCACGGTCAGGATTCATTTGCCCATCGCGAAGCGCAGGATTGAAAAAGTCTTTGGCGTGTCCCCAAGGGTTGGGCATTTTGTGGTTAAGGGCTTCGTAGTAATAGCGTTTCACAAATTCTACGCATTGCCATTTAAGGCCGAGGTTGTAGCCGTTTACCGTATTACGTCCGTGGGTGGCCGTGTATTTCCCGCCATTGTAGTAAACAGTGACGCCATTAAAGGCATCGATGGAATCTCCAATTGTAGCTTTTGGTAGAGGCTTGGAGGCATCAGAAGGCTGGTCTGAACAGGCAATGAAAAATAGGGAGATGGAAAGGAGGGCGAGGTGGGAAGCCTTCATTTTATATGGATGATATGTTTTCTAACCACGGAAGGAAGTGGAAAGGAAACATACATTATTTAGTTCTTCAATATTATTCTGTTCGGAGATTCTCTTACAAATTCAAGGTTAGCCTTTTCGAAGATTTCCTTAAACTTATCAATATCCTCTGATTGGGGCGATTCAATTATTTCATGAACGAAATCTTCCGACGATATAGAGACTCTTAAAGGGTCTATGTTCATTTCGGTCATAATTGATTCGAATTCATCTCCATTAATGTGTTTTTTGCTCTCAATAGCGAGAATAATTTCTTTTAATGAGGTGCTGTCTCTACCCAGTAATTTAGTCTTGAAAAGTTCTTTGGAAATGAATTGTTCATGGAACTCCATTGCTCCAAGCCTTCTTTTTTCTTGGGTTATCTTATTGAAGTAGAAAGGGCCATTTCCAATCAAAGAGTAATTATCATTATCTGCTAACTCTTCGAATTCTTTAGACACATAAAAAGCAAAGAGTTCTTTTTCATCTTCTATGATGTCTTTTACTATGAATTCATTTCCTAAAATTTGCTGAATAACGTCTCTGTTCATATGGGCGAAATTGATAAAACAAATTTCAGTATTTATGCTGAGGATATAATTCAAGCAGTTTTTTAATCATCCGTCAGCGCAAACGAAACAATATTAGCCCCCATCTGTAGCGCTTTTTGTCGGATTTCCTCAGGGTCGTTATGCACGGATTGGTCTTCCCATCCATCGCCCAAGTCACACTCAAAAGTATAGAAGCAAACCAAGCGTCCTTGATAGAGAAGGCCTAAACCCTGTGGAGGTTTGTTGTCGTGCTCGTGCACTTTGGGGAGGCCGTTGTTGAAGTTGTATTTCTGGTGGTAGATGGGATGATCAAAAGGGATTTCCACCAAGTCCAATTCAGGGAAAACCTTCTTGAGTTCGATGCGGATGAACTTGTCCATGCCGTAGTTGTCATCGATATGGAGGAATCCTCCGGCGATGAGGTATTGACGCAAGTTGGATGCCTCGGCTGGGGAGAACACCACGTTGCCGTGACCCGTCATGTGGACGAATGGATAGTTGAAAATCTTTGGGCTCCCGACCTCAACTACTTCTTCGCTTGGGTGGATATTCATGCCCAAGTTGCGGTTGCAATAGGAAATCAGGTTGGGCAAAGCGGTTTTGTTGGCGTACCAGTCACCACCGCCATTGTATTTGAGCTTGGCCAGTTGGTAGCTGTTTACGCTTATAAAGGATAGGCTGAGGCCAAGGATGGCGACTAAAAAAAGTGGTCGAAACAATTTTGTCATCGTATCTTCTGAAAATGTGGTCTAACAAAAATATCCGCAAGATGAGAGCTTTGAAAGTGTTCGCCCTTTTCTTTCTGGTTTCCTTCAAGGTTTCTGCCCAATACAGTGAAGGCTTGAGTCCTTTTATGAAAACGGATTTTTTGATTGCCTTTTCCTCAAAGGATTATGCGCAGGCGAGGGTTTTTGCCGAAAAGCTGGCTAAATCCATTGAGGTCGAGTTTAATGATAGGGGCTTGGTGTTACAGGAAGATGGGAGGTTGCTTTTTCCTGTTTCAGAGGAGGATGAGATGGAACCTATGTTTCTTCAAAGAGGGCGTGGAAGTGAAGGAAGTATTTTCGTGAGCGTTGAGCGAAGTGATGATTACATGCATTTCACTGAAGGCTATTATTTGGTCGTGGTGGCGAATGGTAATCGCAAAACGGATGAAATGAAGGCCTTGTTGAGGGAGGTTCGCCGATTTGCTCCTGATGCCTACTTCAAGGAAACAGAGATTTACATGGGCTGTACGCATTAAAAAAGACCAGCAGAAATGCTGGCCTCCTTGGCTGTGTGTGCGTGCCCGCTGTCGATTGACGTGCGTCAATCCAAAAAATAGCGTTTTAGTAGGCGTCGTCGAGGCCGAGGTTTTTTCCATGGAAAGTGGCCTCCTTCAGGTCGTCCTCCCAGTCGTCGGGAAGCAGGTTGGTGTCCATTTGGACGCGAGCTTCTGGGGAAAGGGAGAAATCTCCTGCAATGTTTTCAAGTTCCTCCACCAGTTCGTCGGTGAGGTAAAACTGACTGACCTCAAGCGCGCAATATTCCAAGTAGCCGGGGTCGATACGGGCCACTTCCTTGAGGGTCTTTCCTTGGTACTGGCCAAAAGATAAGCTGGAATCAATGTTGTAGAAGCGCATGGCAAAAAATGGTTTTTTGAAGGTGTTCCTAAACTAAGGAAATGATTTTTAGAATTGCCAACAAATAGGGGTTAAATAATTGTAATTCAGGTGGTTCTACATTTTTCTAGTATGTAATGTATTCAGTGAAAGTGGAAGGTATGCTGGATGATATTTTCCAAAAATGGGAGTGATTCTTCTTTAAACTCATTTTTGGTCATGGGATTCGTTGATAAGAGCATGAAGAAAACTCTGATTGCCTTCACCATTCTAATGGGAATACTCGTTTCCGGATGTAAGGCACCGGATAAGTCAAAGGATTCCGAGGGGAGCCCAACGCCGAACGGAAAGGCGAGCCAAAGCTCTGCGAACAAAAAGCCTGCAAGCGAAACTACCATTCAAGCGAATAAGGCAGTAAGAGATTTTTTGCCCTTTGAGGATACTACAGATTTCGCCAATGCACGAAAGGGATTTATAGCTACCATAGAGTCTGGAGAGATAAAGGATAGTGCAGGAAATGTTGTTTACAGCATGAAACAATACGATTTCCTGAAGCAAGATGCGCCTACAACCACCAACCCAAGTCTTTGGCGTCAAAGTCAGCTCAATAGCATGAATGGCCTTTTTGAAGTGCAAGAAGGTATCTATCAAATCCGTGGATTTGACTTGGCCAATATGACTTTGGTGAAGGGAAAGACAGGTTGGATTATCATTGATGTGCTGACCACCCAAGAAACCGCTAAGTCAGCTATGGAACTTGTTGATGAGAAACTCGGGAAGTTTCCAGTAAAGGCTGTCCTCATTACACACTCTCATATTGACCATTTTGGTGGAATTAGGGGAGTGGTGAGCGAGGAGGAAGTAAAGTCTGGCAAAGTGAAAATTTTTGCTCCGAAGGAATACTTCGAACACAGCGTGAGCGAAAATGTGATGGCTGGTAATACGATGGGGCGTAGGGCTTCTTATATGTATGGAAACCTTCTTCCAAAAGATACAACTGGGACTTTGGGTACTGGCCTTGGACAGACCACCTCGTCGGGGATGGCAGGTGTTATGGAAGCTACCGACATTATTTCCAGTTTGGAGGGAGAAACCAAGACCATTGACGGCTTGAAGGTTGAATTCTTCTTTGCTCCCGAGTCAGAAGCACCTTCAGAAATGATGTTTTACTTTCCTGCATACAAAGCTTTGTGCGAATCAGAAGACATCTCACATACACAGCATAACCTGTACACCTTGCGTGGAGCCCAAGTTCGCAACGGTCAAAAATGGAGCAAGTACATTGATATGTGCATAGAGAAGTGGGGTGATGAGGTGGAAACTACTTTCGGGTCTCACCATTGGCCAGTTTGGGGCAATGAAGCCATTGTGGATTTCTGGGAAAAGCAACGTGACCTTTACCGTTTTATGCACGACCAGACGCTGAGGATGGCCAATCAAGGCTATACCCCAAAGGAAATCGCTGAGATAATGAAAATGCCCGATGGTTTGACAAAAGAGTTTTATAACCGTGGTTATTACGGTACAATCAGTCACAATGTGAAGTCACAATACCAACTTTACTTTGGTTGGTTTGATGGCAATCCTGCCAACTTAAATCCACTTCCACCAGCAGAGGCGGGCAAGAAGTATGTGGAGTTTATGGGTGGTGCTGACGAATTGTTAGACAAAGCTCAGAAGGCTTATGATGCTGGTGATTATCGTTGGACAGCTGAGGTGGTCAACCACTTGGTGTTTGCTGATCCCAGTAACCAAAAGGCAAAAAACTTGATGGCTGATGCCTTTGAACAAATGGGCTATCAAGCTGAAAGCGGGCCATGGCGTAATTTCTACCTAACAGGTGCCCAAGAACTTAGGGAAGGGGTGAAAAAAATGCCAACGATTAAAACGGCTGGTCCAGATATGGTGCGAGGAATGGATACGGAGCTGTATTTCAATTTTATCGCCATGCGTTTTAAGGGCACAGATGAGAAGGCTTCTTCAATGGATGCGGACTTCAATATTTTCCTCTCCGATGTCAATGAGAAAGCTACGCTTTTGGTCAGTAACGGTACGGTTACCCCTCGGGTAGGATCACACCTTTCTTCGGATGTAACGGCCACCATTACCATCAAACGAAGTGATTTGGATCGTGTAAATCTTGGAGAAACATCCATGGATGAATTAATGACCAGTGGTGCGGTGACCATTGATGGTGATGCAGAAGCTTTTAAGGAGTTCCTTTCGCATCTGGACACCTTTGAGTTCTGGTTTAATATTGTGGAGCCTTAGCGTTTAGGTCTGAAAATTTTAGCAGTCTCTTGATTCTGAATGGATAGGGAGACTGCTTTTTTTGTTTTATCGAGGTGTTTGAATCTTTTGTCGACACAATTCTTCTGTTCATAGGGCTTAGCGAAAGTGAAATAATAAATTGAGCAACTAAGGCGCAGTTATTTTGTTCGCTGTTTGTATCAAGTTGATGAAGGGATAGCATAGCTATCGCAAATCAAGTTGATGCGGACAGTGGGCAAAAGAACAAGCCGACTTGTTCAGTTTATTATTTTTCATTCGCTGAATGTTTCAGTCAATACATTTTTTGGGAATCGTCCGCTGTGTAAATTTGTAAAAGGAATAAAAAAATTACCTCAGTTTTTAGGTATGTTTTTAGGCAGGAAATTGCGGACGAAGGCTCGGGGCTTTGGTAAGGTGAGTTACCCTATTCGGGGAATGGCTTACACTTACGCCTCATTGATTCTATACTTACATCACAGCAACCAAGGCAGGGAAATGCAACCCGTCCTTTGGGGCATTATAGGCTTGGTTGTTCTCCTGCCTCATCTTTTCTTTGTCCTGTATAAGGCTTCGGACTGTTCCAAGGAATTTGCCATTCGGAATTTGGATGTGGACGCCCTGCTCACTGGTGGGGTGATTGCCCTTATGCACTTTTCGTATGTGCCTACTTATACCATGTTTTCCTTGGTATTGGCCAATATGATTTCCGTGCAGGGCTTGGAAAAAGGAGGGCTCAAGGCCTTGTTGTTGACCGCTTTGGGCATGGGTGCTGTTGGCTTTTTGACGGGCTTTGAGTTTGTCACTGAGGAGGTGCTTTCCGTCAATATTGTCAGCCTTTCTCTGGTCTTGATTTATTTCTTGCTCTATGCCAATGCCGTGAACCAATACATCATTCGTGAGAAGAAACGCGCAAAAAGCACCATTGAGGAGAAGGAAGTTCAGATTGAGGTGAAGGATAAAAACCTTTCCGAAAAGACGAAAGAGCTGGAATTGGTGGTGAGAAAACTCACCGATAGCATCAGCTACGCCAAGAATATCCAGCAGGCCATGTTGCCTACCAAGGAGAGTTTCCACGATATTTTTGATGATGGCTTTATCTTCTTCCAGCCACGTGATGAGCTGAGCGGTGATTTCTATTGGTTCGAGGAAGTGGATGGCAAAAAGGTCATTGCCGCTGTGGACTGTACGGGTCATGGTGTACCCGGTGCTCTGATGAGCATGCTGGGCTACGACCTCCTTACTGATATCGTCAAGGTGAGAAAGATTCTCCGACCTGATGAGATTCTCGAAGAGATGGACCGTGGCATCAAAAAGATTCTCCGTCAGGAGGAAACGATGAATGCCGACGGTATGGATGCCGCCATTTGTGTGATTGATTCCGAGGAGAATAAAATCCTTTATGCCGGTGCGAACAACCCATTGGTCCTCATTAATGAGGAGGGACTTACTTACCTAAAAGGAAGCCGTGCGCCTGTTGGTGGTTTCAATGACCGAGGAAACCATAACTATGAGTTGCACGAAATGAGTGTGAACTCCAATGGACGCCTTTACCTCTTCTCCGATGGCTATCAAGATCAGTTTGGTGGCCGTCAAGGCAAGAAGTTTATGAGCAAGAACTTCAGGAAGTTGTTGATGGACAACTACCGCAAGCCAATGGCTTCACAGGCGAAGACCATTGACTACACCATGAAAAAATGGATGAATGATGAGCCTCAGGTCGATGATATGTTGGTGATTGGTGTGGCTGTGGGGGATGATTCCTGCCAAGAAGAATTGACAAAAGTGGGAAAAATTAAAATGGTAACTAACTGATGAAAAATCGGTCAAGGTATAAGCTATTACACCCTAAAGTTTCTCTCTTTGATTCGTGATAAAGGAACAAAATGAGAGAAACTTTAGGGTATAGATACTAAGGATTAATATTTAAGCTTCAGGCTTGTCATAGTTGAATTTATTCTCCTCAATGTTGTAGAATATTCGACAGAATTCCCGCTATTCCAATCGCAAGACAGAGGGGAGAAAAGAGCTTGGTATCAGCTTTTCCAAATGTTGTTGATTTAACTTTTTTGAAGAAACCAACATATTTAAAATCACCAATAGCCCTTAGAAGGAAAATAGCAGGGATAATCCAGCCAGCCCATACAAGCATATCTTTTCCTGTTGAAAGATTGAAAAGGGCTGTTTTGGCAAAGTACACCACTGCAAAAAGGAATAATGCCAAGCCTACAATCACGCTGTCGCGATTTTTAGGATGTAGCACACGTTCACCTTGTTCATTTGTGGGAAGGACGTGATGGAATGCCCATTTGCCACCAACTGCCCAATAAAAATGGATTGAGCTGAGAATGAAGAAAGTGAGGGCAAGAAGAATGTTTACATAAAGCATAGTTGAAAACGGTTTATTTCACCAACCCAAATCATATTGCTTTTTAAGCTGTTTGCGGTTGAATCGCTCTGGTACGGAAGCCACCAATCCTAACACCAGATTCCGCATAATGCCCTGTCCCATATTGTTCAGCTTTCCGAATTGCCAAGAGTTTTGGGTCACCCCGTCGGTCTTTTGCTTTCTGAAATGTTGGAATGCTTCAAACGCCTCAACATGGTTTCTTTGCTCAGCTAATTGCTTGGCCAAATAGATTGCGCTCTCAAGGGCTTGATTACCACCTTGACCCATATTGGGTGTGGTTGCATGCACGGCATCACCCAAAAGACAAATTCTTCCTTGGTGCCAGCGATTCAGCGGTTTGAAATCAATGATGTCTTTTCGAATCCAATCTTCTGCCTTGGAGGCATCGATGATGGCTTTTACGTCAAAGGCAAAATCATCAAACAGTCCATGCAGTTCGTTAATCACCGTTTCCGGCGTGGACTTAATTCCAGCTTGGGACAGGCTTGTGAGAAAAATATAGACCTGATCAGCATTGATTGGTGCGTATCCGACCCGAAGTCCTGGCTTTTTGTGCCACTGCTCATAGAATTTACCTTGGTAATTCTCCTTTACCTTATAATTGACAATGGCCCTCCAGCAGGTCTGTCCGCTGTATCTGATCGGAACATTGTCGAAGGCTAAAGAGCGGACTCGGGAGTGAATGCCATCACATCCAAGCACAATATCACCAGTAGCCGAACTGCCATCAGAAAAGCTGACCGTTATTTCATTGGTTCCTTCCTTCAAGCTCGAGAGCTCTTTGTTGTAATGGACCTTATTCTTCAGGTGTTTTTCTAATAATTGGTTGAGCTTGCTTCGGTGAATGGTCACATGTCTGAAGCCAAAATCACGTTCGATATCCACCATGGACAGGCGTGACAAGGGCTTGCCCTTATAAGTCACCGCAAGTTCATCGACAACACTTCCAGAGGATTGAATTTCCTGAAGCAATTCAGGGTTAATGCGGTTCAAGACCTCAAGGCCGTTGGGCGCCAACCAAATGCCTGCACCTACGTCAGTGGCATCTGGTCTGCCTTCAAAGATTTCATAATCAATCCCATATTGTTGCAAGGACAAGGCTGTGGCTAAGCCAGCGATTCCAGCCCCAATGATAATCACTTTCATAGCATGTCTGTTTGGGTGTAGTACGAATGTACTAATTAGGGTTAATAGTACAAGTGTACTATGAAAAAAATTTATCTTTGTAGAATGTCTACTCGCGAAAAAATACTTTCAGTAGCACTGGAGCTCTTTAATCAGTACGGCCACAGTAAGGTCGGAACACGAAAAATCTGCGAAAGAGCTGGTATCAGTCCTGGAAACCTTACTTACCATTTCCCAAAAAAAGAAGCGATTACGATGTCGCTTTATGAGCAATTGGTGGGCGAGTTGGACCAGCTTTTCGAAAGTTCTGCTCAGGCAGGGGCATTATCACTTCAGGCTGTTTATCAGGGAATCTTGGGTTTGTATTGTACAATGCATCGTTTTCGTTTTCTGTTGATCGACTTTGTTGGAATCATGAGAGAAATTCCTGTCATGAACCAGCATTTCAGGGTACTAATGAATAGAAGGCAACAGGAGTTTACCCAATTGTTTCAATTAGCAGTGCAATCGGGTACTTTCAAGTTAGAAGAATACCAAGGGCAATATCAATCCTTGCATTTGCAAATGAGTGTCTATGGTGATTATTGGCTTTCGCATGGTGAGGTGACCTTTAGGGGAAGTGATGAAGAAAAAATTAAACACTATGCAGAGGGGGCATTGTCAATGTTTTATCCAATCCTAACTGAAAAGGCTAAGGAAGAATATTTTTCCCTGCTTGGGATAGGGGAATAAAAGTGAAAATCCTCCATTAGGTTGAATCAAATCAACTTGATGGAGGATTGTTTTTGGTATTTATTAGATCTTCACTGACTTTTAAAATTGTGGGTGCCTTTAATGAGCTTACCTCTGATTTATATGCATTGTTGCTGTTTTGGTTTATTCAACTTTAAAATCATGCTGAAGTTTAAAGTACTCTTTGGTTCCAGCCCACCAAACAAAGTTTTTCCGGTTTTCATACATTGAAGTTCCAGTTGATTGCCATCTTGTTGCTACCATGACCTCAAATCTATATTCGAAAGGAGTAAGTTTGTTCTTCAAACCAAATGATCCCACCGATGCAATTTTAGTCGAATTTGGATATAATGGTGGTGAGTCTGAAAAATTGTAATCAAGTACTCCTGTTCTTGTCAATAAGACAGAATCGTTTCTTATGAATGACAGAGTTCCCCAAAAATATCCTCGTAAATGTTCTCCATATAAAGTGTCTGTTGAGTTATTTTTTATTCTGAAAAATGGCCCTTTGTAGTGAATGTTACAAGGGTATTCTTTGTCAGGTGAAATTTCAATTGTTTTTGGAGCATCATAGAACTTTTCTATTCGGATATAACCGTTAAGTATGTTTTCTCCTTTCTTGTATTTCCTCCCTTTTTTGTGAATCTGCTCCTTTAAATGGAATTCTATTGAAAGGATAGTTTTTATTTCATTTCCTTTTAGTTCAAAACCAAAATCAATAGAGTCTTTCCCATAATATTCAGACTCAAAGTATATTGAAAGGCCATATTTTCCTTCTGCTTTAAAATTGCTCGGGTTTAGTATTTCATGAATAGATGAGGTGTCCTCAATCTGTCTTGTGATTTTTCCTTCAGGAAGGGTGAAAATAATTTTTGAGATAAATGGTCCTTTAATTTCCTCATTACATTCAAATAAAAAATGCACTTCATTTTTTCCATAAAGATTTAGGCTAATCGTAATAAGTAGGGAAATAAAAGTTAATCGCTTAATCATAGGAGCTTTATTTAATAGTTCTTAAGGTCATGATCCAAAAGTGAAGGAGTTGCAGAAGGTCAAGTTGTAAGAATATAATAAGCCACTGAAATGAAAAATCCTCCATTAAGTTGATTAAGCTCAACCTAATGGAGGATTTTTTTCAGAACAAAGGTTCATCAATTATACCCAAACTGGTTTTTCAAGCTTGCCAGTTCAGTCTCGATGCCAGTGAGTTTATGGTAGATCACCTCGTTCTCGTTGTGGAGGTGGTCGGAGAATTTGAATTCTACTTTCCAGATTTCTAACACATCCTCAGGCTCCAATTCAAATGGCGCATGCTCTGGATTGTCGGAGAGGCACTGAAGGATTTCGTTGCCTTCCTTGTCCGTCTTTTTCTGCAGGCGCTTGAGGTTGATGCCTCTTGAGTCTGACACAACCACGTAGATGTTATCCAGACGGAAAGTTGTTTCGTATGGCTCCAATCGACGGCAAATCACCCAGTCTTGGTCATAAACGGTAGGGTGCATGCTGTCGCCCGTAATTTGGAGGCAACGGTATTCTCCGCCTTGCATAAGGTGGCGTGGCAGAGAAATCGGAGGGAGGTCCTCGAAAAATTCTTGGCTTTGGAAACCTGTGGTGAAGTTAGCCGCCGCCTTGTAGTTGATCATCGGAATAGTCCGATTCTCAGAGCTGTCTTGGGTGGCCACCAAGATGGTTTCCTTGATTTGTTTAGGATGTGCAGGGAAACGGTTTGGGACAAACTCGTTTTCTACTTCCTCATTTTTGAGAATGGGTAGCGTGCCGTCGAAAATGAATTCATAGCGTACACCGTATTTCTCAAAAAGGTATTTCAATACGTCAACGCCAACGTTCATCCGCAATTTCAGCATTTCAGAAAGTTTGCTGGAACTGATGCCGACGGACTGGGCGAATGACTTCTTATTTTTGACCACTTTGGTGGCAATGAGGTGCTCAACGGCCTCAACAAAGCGTTTATTGACAAATTCTTTTACCATATAAAAATAATTGTGTTTCAGCACAAAGCGCTGGGCAGACCAG
Source organism: Bacteroidia bacterium (assembly GCA_030431525.1). Taxonomy (GTDB): domain Bacteria; phylum Bacteroidota; class Bacteroidia; order Cytophagales; family JAAEPT01; genus JAUIJC01. Next base: position 13,157 of record JAUIJC010000008.1, read on the forward strand.
CAAGTACAAGCTTTGCGGGTCTGCTCAACGCCATGAAAGGAATTCAAATTTACGTCCCTTTTTCAGAAAAAGCGGGTGCTATTCAGTTTTTTTGAACGTTTTGGTCGGATTTCTTTTCAGACTTTTCCAACTCTTCACCCAATCGCAATCCGATAATCAGGATATCGTCAACTTGTTTGTGCTCATTGCCCATCCATGAACAAAGGGTTTCAAAGAGATCCTGCTTCTGCTCATTCATTGGTTTGCTATGAACTTCATGAAGCATCTCCCTGAAATTGCTTACCATAAATTTCTTGCCCTTTGGACCACCAAATTGGTCTTGGTAGCCATCAGAGAAGAGGTAGAGGCTGATTGGGCTGTCAATTTCGATTACATGTTTAGTGAAACGAACGTGCTGATCGTGTCCACCAATAGCTCTGCGATCGCCTCGAATGCGGTGCAATTCCCCATCTTTTACATAAATCAATGGGTTATTCGCTCCGGCAAATTCAATCGTTTGTTGTTTTTCGTCATAGGTGATAAGAGCGATGTCCATGCCATCCTGACGAGAAGTAATGTCGTGGTTCAACGCTTTTCTCACCGCCAAGTTGAGGTGCGAAAGAATGTGGTCTGGCTCGGTGATTCCGTGGTGGTTGATGATGTTGTTTAACAACTGGTGACCTACCAAGCTCATGAAAGCACCTGGCACACCGTGACCAGTACAATCTACCGCTGCAATGATGGTTTTGCCATCCTGTTTGCCAAACCAGTAGAAATCACCACTAACGATATCGCGTGGCAAATACATGACGAATGATTCAGGGAAACACTCTTTAATGTTTTCCAATTGAGGAAGAATAGCCTCCTGGATACGTTGGGCATAGTTGATGCTATCGGTGAGGTTTCGCTGTTGCTCCTCAATGATGCCCATATGCTTGCGCAAGTCCTCAGTTCTTTCATCAAGCTTTTTCTTGAAATCTTGGCGAAGGCGTATCTGCAACTGGTAACGGTAATAGAAGTAACCCAAGCCAATTAAGAGGCTAAACATGATGAGTTTGAACCACCAGGTGCCCCAGAATGGAGGCTCGATAATGATGGTGAGGGAACGTCCTTCATCATTCCAAACACCATCACTGTTGCTGGCCTTTACCCTAAAGGTGTAAGTGCCTGGGTCTAAGTTGGTGTAGGTAGCGGTTCTTTTCTGACCAACATAATTCCATTCCTGATCAAAGCCCTTCAACATATAAGCGTATTGGTTGTTACCCGCTTGGCTGTAGTTGAGGGCGGCAAATTCAATGGTGATGATATGATCATCATGCCCGACAACGACTTGGTCAGTGTAGTTGATGTGCTTATGCAACGGGGAGTTTTCCCCGATAACGACTTCTTTACTGGAAAGCTTTAGGGAGGTAAAGACAATCTCAGGTTTGTGGGTGTTTGGAATAATATCTTCTGGACGGAAGTAGTTAAAGCCGTTAATGCCACCAAAGATCAAGGCGTCCTGTTTGGTTTTCAGAGAAGCATTCAGGTTGAATTGTTGGGACTGCAAGCCATCGCCTTCCGTGAAATTCTGAAAGATTTTCTTTCGGAGATAGAGCTTGCTCATACCCTTTTGGGTACTGATCCAGAGGTTGCCACTGCGGTCACTTAGGATGCCACAAACAATGTTATTGGCCAAGCCATCCTTTTCAGTGAATCGACGGTATTCATGGGTTTCGGGATTGATCATCATCAATCCACCTCCGAAGGATCCCGCCCAAATGGTGCCGTGTGGCTCTTCATAAAGGGAAACAATCCAGTTCAGGTCACTGCGCTCACGCTCCTCTTCCAAGAGGATGGTTTCTAGTTTGGTGGCTTCAGCATTGAGTACAAACAGTCCTTTTTCAGTACCCACCCAAATGCGGTGCGTGCTGTCCTCAAACAATACGCGAATTGGATTTCTTAGCTCAGGGAACTGCTCCTTGAGGTGAATAAAGGTGTTATTCTCCTTGTCATAAAGGTCCAAACCTACATGGGTTCCTACCCAAAGGCGGTCTTTACTGTCCCAAAGTAGTCCCCAAATGATATTGCTGGAAATGGAGTTTTTGTCATCCTCATCGTGCTTCAACCGTACCACTTCCTTGGTTTCGAGGTCCATTCGGTTCAAACCACCTGAGTAGGTTCCAGCCCACAAGTATTTGTTGTCACTTTGCAATGCCAAGGATACCACACTATTATGGCTAATGCTGGTGCTATCGTCTTGGGCATAGGTGTAAAGGCGTCCAATCTGCCTTTTTATGTCCAAGTGAATCAAGCCACCACCATCGGTTCCAATCCAAAGCCCGTCTTCATTGTGGGCAAAAGAAACCACCGAGGTATTATCGTTAAGCGTCGGAAGATTTTTGTGGTGGCCAAAAGCATCCGTGTGGGGATTCTCGAAGTTGGCGCCTCCACGGAATGTTCCAATCCAAATATCGCCGTCAGTGTCCGTGGCCAAACAGCGAATCACATTACTGCTGAGGCTTTGGCTATTGCCCTTCGAGCGTTGGTGAATGGTGAATTTTTCTGTTTTCGGATCAAGAATGTTAAGTCCGCCACCATCAGTACCTACCCAAATTCGGCCATCCTCAGTTTCCAACAAGGCTGTAAGGGCGTTGCTGTTCAGGCTGTGGCGGTCCGCTGAATTTTTTGTGTAGGTCTTATGCGTAAAGTTGTAAGGGTTCAGGCGGTAAAGCCCTTTTCCGTAGGTAGTCACATAAAGCTCATCGGTAGAGCTATAAATCATCGAAAAAATATACGGTCCAATGGGTTGGATTGGGGCACCTTCAAGCTCGTCCAAACTACGGAAGGCATGGTGGTGCTCATCAAAAAGCGCTATTCCGCATTCCGTACCAATCCACATGCGTCCCAAGCTGTCCTCAGCCATGGAGGTCACGTGGTTGCAAGGAAGGCTGGTTGGGTCGTTATCAGCATGGCGGAAGTTTTTCTGAAACTTGCCCGCCACTTCATCATACAGAAAAAGGCCTTGCTTTTCGGAACCCGCCCAAATGCGTCCTTTAGAATCTTGAAAAAAGCATTTTACCCTTGCCTCACCCAACAGGTGGTCACAAAACTGTTCTAACTCGCGGTCGAATAAGTCCACGCCGTGCGTGGTGCCCACCCAAAGTCTGCCTGCATTATCCTCCAACAAGCTATAAACTGCATTGGCCGAAAGGCTCTTTGGATTGGATTCCTCATGGATAAACGTCTTGAACTGATAGGCGTCATAGCGGTTCAGACCATAGTCCGTACCAATCCAAACAAAACCCTCATGGTCTTGCAGGATGCTGTTGACCGAGTTATTGGAAAGTCCTTGGCCTACTGTCAAATGTTGGAACTTCATTTCCGCCATTTGGCAAAATCCCAAGGAAGAAAGCAATAAGAATAAAGCGAGTAAGGGTTTTTGCATAAGCTTCGTGGGGTAAGTTATTCTTCATCGTTGCCATTTTTCAATTTCCTAAGTGGGATTAGAAATTTTTGAAAAGATGGCGATGTCAACTGGGTAAGGCGATTTCAAATTTTGGCACAGCAAAAACCATGAGATTTTGTACTCTGCCAAGAGAAATTTGTCCCTTACTTATAAAATACCCCGTTTATCTATGAAATGCGAGTGTTTGTTTAAACAAACACCTCATTTTTTTCGAAGTGGTGAATCATGTTTGAATCTACCTGAACCTGTAAGGTTTCACCCACCTTAAATGATTCTTCCTTGAGGTGCAGGACCAAGTAGGCCTCCGCTCCAATATTGATTTCCGCTTGATAATAAGCGCCATGGAAGCGAATGGTGTGGATGGTGCCCTCAATGCTGTTTTCAGCCTTTCCAATGCTTAAGTGCTCTGGACGGATGCAAACCATGCTGTCTTTTTCCAGTTCCAAAGCTTTCGCTGGAAGAATGGAACAAGCGCCGAACAAGCGAGCCACATAAGGTGTGGCAGGTTGACGGTAGATGTTTTCTGGTTTATCCAACTGTATAAGCAAGCCATCCTTCATCACCGCGATTCGGTCCGAAGATGAAAGAGCGTCCTCAGCCTCGTGGGTCACCATCAGGATAGCTGTTTGGGTTTTTTCGGCGATTTGCTCCAAATCCCATTTTAGCTGTCGCTTGAGGTGTGGGTCCAAATGGCTGAAAGGCTCATCCAAGAGGATAAGTTTTGGTTCATCGGCGATGGCCTGCGCAATGGCTACTCGTTGTTCCTGCCCCCCAGACAATTCTTTTGGGGTTTTATTCGCCAATTCCTCAATCTGACACAATTCCAAAAGCTCGGCAATGCGTTCTTCTTGGTAGTCAGGGTGATATTTGCGGAGCTTGAACTGCAAGATGTCCCGCACCTTATGGTTTGGGAACAAATCAAAGTCCTGCTGAACCAATTCAATGTCTTTATGGCCGGGGATGAGCTGGCAGAATGGCCCCAATATTTTTTCGCCGTCAATGGTCGCCTTGCCGGAGGTTTTAGCCACGCGTCCGCCCAAGATTTGCATCAAGGTGGTCTTTCCACAGCCACTCTCTCCCATAAGGGAAAGGAGTTCACCCTTTTCCATGCTCAGGTCGATGCCGTTCAGGGCAAAGCCCTTTTCCCCCTCGTACTGTTTGGTCAACCCTTTGATTTCTAGTAAGGCCATAGCAACGTTATTCAATCGTCAAATGCGGTACAAATCTAAGCAGTCGTGGGGGAATGCCGTCATAGCGAAAGAGGAATAATAAACTGAATCACTAAGACGCAGTTATTTTGTTCGCTGTTCTTAACAAATTGATGCAGGGATAGCCTTAAGCTATCGCAAGTCAATTTGGTGAGGACAGTGGACAAAAGAACAAGTCGACTGGTTCTGTTTGTTCTTCTTCTTTTGCTTAATCCCAACAAATGAATGTTTTTTTTGATTCGGGAAAGAGGAGTTTTTTTTGTGAACTAACTTTGTATCAACGGCCTGCGATGCTCGCCGAAATTTTCCAACTCCTTAGATATTGTTCTGAATGGAGGAAAATTAACCACAGAGACCACTGAGGAAAGGAGAAAAGGAGACCTTTGACGCTCAGACACCAATGCATTTGAAGAGGGGAGAATCTCTTAAACCTCCTTTCCTCTGTGTTCGCTGTGGTTCACCAGTCTATTCAGGATTTTCTTAATTGTTTTTGTAAATGATGCGCCATTTTCTCCTTCCGTTTTTCCTGTTATTGAGCGGTTTGGCTTTTTCTCAGAGTAAAAAATTGACCACAGTTGTCCAGCGTGGACACGGCGAAGCCGTCAAGGCGGTGGCTATTTCCCCAGATGGCAATTACGTCGCCACAGGAAGCCGTGACAAAACCATCAAGCTGTGGGATAGGGCCACAGGCTTGGAGGTGAAATCATTTTTGGGTCATGCTCACACCGTGAATGATTTGGCGTTTTCCGCCGATGGAAAATGGTTGTTGAGTAGCAGTGCGGACTTTACCGCCCGTTTTTGGAGTGTGGAAACAGGTGAGGAGCTGTGGTGCTCGGAAAAATTCAAGAATTATGTGACCACGGTGGCCATTGACCCAACGGGGCGATTTTTTGCCGTTGGCGGATTTTTCGATGAGGTGAAAGTCTATGATGTGGTCACTTATTTGGAAGTCCAAACCATTGAGGCCGACCCTGACCGTAGCGTTGGTTACGGTGTTGATTTGGCCTTTAGCCCAGACGGTAAGTTTTTGGCCATCGGCGAGGATAACCGAAAGGCGCATGTTTACTCCACAGAAGATTGGTCGGAGAAGTATCTTTTTAAGCCAGAGAATGGCTGGTGTGGTGGATGCGGAACTTTGGTGGCCTTTAGTCCGGACAGCAAATCATTGGTGAAATTCTCTCATCGAACGGATGTGGTATCCTATGATTTGGCCACGGGTCAGAAGGGAAAGTCCTTTATGAGGACTGAAGAAGATATGGCTGGAATTTCATTCAGTTTGGACGGCTCTAAGTTGGTTGTGGCAACCGAGGATTCCGCCAAGGTGTTCTCTTGGCCGAACGGCGATTTGTTGGGAGAATTAGATAAGCAGGGAAAGGGCTTCACGGATGTGATTGCCACTAATGAACAATTGTTTTTGGGTAATGCTGATGGCACCACAGGCATTTGGTCCTTGGATGGCATGCAAGCGGAAGGCGCTTTGTCAGGCTTGCTGAATCGAAGGGATAAGGGAGGCGTGGATTACGATTTGGGGAATTATTGGCAACACCATTTGGCCAAACGAGTGAAATACAAGTTCCCTGTTTTGCTGACAAAGGATGGCAAACAAATGCTGACCGGTAAAACGGGAACCAAGGTGAAGCTTTGGGAAGTGGGCAAGGCGTCCATGCCTCAGGAGTTTTTGGGCCATGAAAAGGCGGTGCTTTCAATGGCATTGTCCAAGGATGAACAACTGCTTGCAACGGCCAGCGGAGATGGTGAAATCCGCCTTTGGGATATGAAAACCCGTCAAAAAGTGCGGTCATTTCTCGAGCATAATAAATACCCTGTTTTTGACCTCAAGTTCAGCCCTGACGGCAAGCGCTTGGCAAGTTGTGGTTGGGATGGCAAAATTATTCTTTGGGATGTGGCTACTGGCGAGCCATTGTCTATCGTTCGTTTGGATCAGGCCTCAGGCTATGAGCTGGCGTTTTCTCCAAATGGATTGTATTTGGTAGTGGCCCAACTCGATAAGCGTTTGGTGCTTTACGAGGCGGATTCCGGCGAGGAAGTGAAGACTTTTGTTGGGCACACGGCAGAGGTCACTGCCATTGATTTCCACCCGAATGGTCAAGAGTTTTTGACCGCATCGCTGGATGGAACTGTGGCTGTATGGAATTTGGGAACGGGTTTGTTGGAACGAAAAATCAGAGAAAAAGAGGCGTTCTATTCGGCCTTTTATGCCCAAGAAGGGAACCGCATTTTTACGGCCGGAAGCAGTCGCCAAATCAAGGTGTTTGATGCGAACAACGCCAAGTTTTTGTACCAATTAGAAGGCCATCAAAATGAGGTGGTCGCCTTGGATTTGAGTGAGGAAAAGTCCCTGTTGGTTTCCGTGGATGTGGACGGCGTGATGAAGTTTTGGGATTTGAACCGAAATGAGGAGGTGTTTGAATATGTGCAGTTGGGAAGCGATGAATGGATGGCCATTAATACCGAGGGCTATTTTTATGCGACGCCAAACGCCCGTCAAGCGGTCCACTTTGTGGATGGCATGAAAGTGTACCAGTCTGACCAGTTTTTTGATTCATTTTTCCGACCAGATTTGCTGAAAGAGGCCATTGATAAAGCCAAAGGCCCAAGGCGAGGCATGCGTGGATTGTTGTATCAATCTCCTCCGCCGGAGGTGAAATTGGCAGGAATGGCGACTGAGGGAAAAGACAGTGTGGATTTGTTTGTGAAGATTATTGAGCATGGCGGAGGCATCCGTCATTTCCAACTGTTTCATAACGGCAAGCGCCTGACGCAAGGATTGGAAGATTTGAAATTGGAAAAGGAGGGAAAGGGAGAGTTTGTTTACAGTTGCAGGCTTCCGTTGGTGGCAGGTCATAATGTGTTTTCCGCGAAGGCCTCCAGTAAGGGAAATATTTCCTCGGCATTGGCCAATATTGATGTGCTTTCGGATAGCAAAGTGTCTGGAAGCAAGTGCCACTTGTTGGTGATTGGAGTTGATGTGTATGAGAATCCGCGTTTGAATTTGAACTACGCCAAGGCCGATGCACTCGCTTTTGCGGATACCCTTCAAGAAGGCGCGTCCTTATACGCTGATTTGGTGGTTCATCAGCTCACAGACAAGGATGCCAACCGTGAGAAAATCCTTCAGAAACTGGATGATTTGTCCACTTTGGTAGGCATCAATGATGTGTTTATCCTCTACTATGCTGGCCATGGTTCGGTGGTGGATAACCGCTTCTATATGGTGCCAAGTAATGCCACTCGTCTTTATGAAGGCACAAGCATGGAGCGCAATGCCATCTCCGCGCAGGTTCTTCAGGACAAGCTCAAAAACATCAAGGCGCTCAAGCAACTGATTATCATGGATGCCTGTCAGTCGGGTAAATCCTTGGAGGAGTTTGCCCAGCGAGGCGCTTTGGAGGAAAAGGCCATCGCACAGCTTTCCCGTAGCGCTGGAATCCATATTCTCGCCTCGGCGGGAAGCGAGCAATTCGCCTCGGAGTTTCCTGCTTTGGGTCACGGGCTCTTCACTTATGCATTGTTGGAAGCCTTGAGTGGAAAGGCCGACGGCGCTCCGAAGGATGGCAAGGTGACCATCTATGAATTGAAGTCTTATCTGGATGACCAAGTTCCAGCTTTGGGAGAGCAGTATAAAGGAAGTCCGCAGTATCCGTTTACGTTCTCGCAGGGGCAGGATTTTCCCGTTGTGCTACAATCCCGATAGGCCTTGAAATGAATGCCATGTGTTTTCGTTCTGTTTGGAGAAACAAAAACACATAGGTATGGATTTTCAAAAAAGGATGGAGGACCTCAAGGAGTCCATCGAAAGCAAGCTTTCCGATGAGCAAATCCAGATTATGCATCACGCCACTGATGCCTTGAGACAAACTGGAATTGAGCAAAAGGTGCTTGGTGTCAGTGAGGAGTTTCCCCACTTTGAGCTGGAGAATCAGAACGAAATGCTGGTGCGTAGCCAAGACCTTTTGAGCAAAGGTCCTATTGCAATTACTTTCTATCGAGGGTTTTGGTGTCCCTATTGTAATCTTGATCTTTCAAACCTGAATAAATATCACAATGAAATTAAGCAGGAGGGCGGTCAGCTAATTTGTATCTCACCCGAACTGCCCGAATACTCAAGGAAGATTATTGAGAAGCAACATTTGGGTTTTGAAATCCTCCATGACCCCGAAAATCATTTGGCGAACCGACTGGGCTTGAAGTTTCAGTTGCCAGAGGATTTGAGGAAGCTTTATTTGGAGGCGTTTTCCATTGACTTGCCAAAATACCACGGAGAGGACAGTTGGACCCTCCCAATGCCTGCTCGATTTGTCATAAACCAACAGGGGATAGTCCTTTATTCAGAGGCCAGCGCAGACTATACCCAGCGTCCAGATCCAAAAGTGATGCTTCCCTATATTAGAAAGGCTTTCGAAGACAGGCGAGTAGCCTAATTTAGACTAAAGATTTTGTTTCATCCTTCTTGATAACGCTTCAAGAAGGGTGAATTTTTTTCCTTTTTTGGTGTTAGGTACATGCTTACTTCTTTGATTCATCCTCAAAAAAGTATCTTTGAAGGGTGTTTTCTATTGACAAGAACTTTTAAGTGTATGAAAAGGCGGTTACTATTTTTCGTCTTGCTCCTAAGCGGTTTCCAAGCTTTGGCCCAAGACTTCCCACCAGATTCCCTCTATCGCCAAGGGGAGCGATTGTATTTCGATAAGCAATACGAAGAAGCCATTCCCAAACTTACCGAAGCGCTGGAGAAGGGCCTTCAGCGTGATGGCTGGGCTTATGTCTATCGTGCTTCTTGCTATCAAAACCTTCGGCAGTATGAACAAGCATTGGTGGATTATGAGATTGCAATCACCAAAGTGACCGACAATCCTGTTGTGTTTTTCCATTATGGCTCATGTTTGCGACGAGTGAGAAAATATGAGAAAGCCATTGCTGTGATCGAGAAGGTGATGGAAATGAGGGATAGTCCCCAAGGCAGTGATGGATATGAGTTGGGGTTGAACTATTACAACCTTAATGAATTTGAAAAAGGGTTCAAACATTTCAAGAAAACCTCTGAATTGCTTCCCAGTTCCCCAGAGCCAATTTTTTGGATGGGCGAATGCCGTCAGCAACAGTTGAGGAACGAGGAGGCCGTCGTGTTTTTTAATAAGACCTTTGAGCTTGACAAGGATTATTATTACTCGTATCCCGAACGTGGTCTTTGCTATTCCAATATGGGCGAGTACGGTCGCGCCATTGCGGATTACGAGGCTTACCTAAAACATGATCCAGAGAACTATTGGGTGCTCTCAAAAATGGCATCCTGCAAGAGTTATGTTGGGCGTTCCGAGGAAGCGATTTTGGACTTGAATAGGGTGATAGAGTTGGCTCCCGACAATGCCGAGGCTTACCAAGATCGGGGTTCCATCAAAAGCACGATTGGAAAACATGAGGCTGGTCTAAAGGATTTGAATCAGGCGGTGGCTATGGATTCTGCTAACGACTGGAACTACTTCCTAAGGGCTCAGGTTCGGGTGAAACTGAGGGATTATGAGGGTGCGCTAAAGGATTTGGATACGGCAATCGCCTTGGATGATTACGCCTTATTTTATCATTGGAGGGCACGGATTCGCTTCTATTACATGAAGCAACCTGCACTGGCCAAAGCCGATTTGGAGGTGTCCATTGCCCACACGGAAGATTGTCAGGATGCAAGGGCTTATTCCCTAATGATGGTGGGCCGTGAGCAGGAGGCCATCGAATACTTCAAAAAGCAGATTTCCAAGTCGAAGTATCGTCGAAAAAAGGCGGGGAACTATTACGATTTGGGCTGTATCTATTCGCTTATGGGGCGAAAGGAGGATGCCTTGAAGCAGTTGGATAAATGCTTGGATTTGGGCTACAGCAATTACGACCATTTGCGCTATGACCACGACTGGTCAAACATTCGCAAAACTCCAGAGTTCGCTAGCTTGATGGCCAAGTACAATATTTACTTCCCTGTTGATGCCATGCAGTTTCAAAGGGAGCAGGAAACCAAAATCTTCCTCGTGGAATACAAGGGGAAATAAAGACTTTTTAGGATGAAACGAATTGCATTAACCGTCTTGTTTTTGAACGTCTTTCAGCTCCTTTTTGCTCAGGACCAACTGACCTATTTGTTCAATGGGAAAATGGGGGCGAAGGAGCAGAATATTCATTTGAAAGGCGAAAGCTCAGGGAACTATGAGACCGTGACCCTCCCGAAGGTGAACGGTATGAAAAAGCAGGTTTTCTCCTTTGGGAAGAATCCAGCCATCACGTTTAACAACCGTTCAGCGAATCGGATTTTGGATGGGGATTACACCATTGAATTGTACTTCCAGTTTTCGGATGTTAGCAAATGGAAAAAGGTGTTGGACTTTAGGAACAGGAAGTCGGATCGTGGACTGTATTTGTTTGATGGTCGGGCCAATGTGCTGATGGGAATGGCCAGTGATGAGCCCGTTGCTCAGGCTTCTTCCTTTGTCCATATTCTGATGAGCAGAAACAGCCAAACCAAGGAATTGACGGTGTTTGCCGAGGGCAAGAAGCTGTTTTCAATGCAGGATGTAGCGCCTATCGCCACCTTGGATGATACGCAATTACTTCAGCTGTTTACCGATGATTTCATTGTGGATGAAGAAGGGAGTAGAGGAAAAGTAGCTTTGTTCAAAATTTACCGTCAGGCATTGGATGAGGATCAAGCAAGCTTCGTATTTGAGCATTTGGAACAAACGCTGAAAGGCGAGGAAATGACTGTTGCCGTGTCAGGTCAAGTTCAGGATGCCAGCAATGGAAACAGTATTTCTGGCGCGCAAGTGGTACTCAAAAAGGGAAATCGGAAAGTGGCCAATACCATGGCTGATGCCCAAGGAAACTTTGTGTTTGAGCAGGTCTTGCCATCAGCGGATTATGTGTTGGAGGCCAATGCCGAAGGCTATTTAGAAAAGGACTCAAACCTTGTGGTGAATGAGGCTGTTGCTGATTTTGTGTTGGGCTTGAACACTTTGGCAGTCGGCAGAACAGTCAAGCTGAATAACATTCAATTTATAAGAAACAAAGCTGAGTTTTTGGATGGCTCCTTTTCGGAATTGGACAAGCTGGTGGAGTTGATGCGGGACCATCCTAATATGGAGATTTCCTTGGCGGGCCACACGGATAACTTGGGCAGTGCAAAATTGAGTCAGCGATTGTCCGAGGACCGAGTAGAGGCCGTGAAAGAATATTTGGTTTCCAATGGCATTGACAAAAAACGGATTTCGGGAAAGGGCTTTGGCGGAACAAAACCCATAGCCAGTAATTTTCAGGAAGACACTCGAAAGTTGAATCGAAGGGTAGAGATGACCATCAAAAAGCTTTAAAAAGGAAAAAGTTGATTATATCACCTGCCAACAGCTAAAAGCTTTGGCAGTGTGGTATAATCAACTTTTTTGGAGGTAAATCACACTGCCAAAGCCTTTGGCTGTTGGCAGGTGACAGCCGAAGTATTATGGAGTATCTACAGAATTGATTTGCTCCAATGCGAGGTATTCATCCCTCAATTTTTCAATCTGGTCAATGATTTCTTTGCGTTGACCACTTAGGCGAATGAGCAAGTCCTTTCGGTTAAAGAACAGCTGAGTGAGTCTCCAGCGCTGTTGCAAGTCCAAAATGCTTTCCCAATAATCCCAAGCCAGCAAGCCTGTAATCGGCAAGCTAAGGGCATAGCCCAATGTCCAATAGCCGTTCGGGCTGATAAAATGGTTAAAGCCCCAAATCTGAAGCGGATAGAAAAATCCAAAGGTCAGAATCCCCATCAACAATAATGTGGGAGGATTGAAGGCTGGATCCACCGCGATGCGTTTGGTGAGCAACTGAGGTACTTTGAAAGGAATGTAGTTGTTCAGCACGCCATACAGGTATATCGGAAGTAGCAGAATCATTTTTATAGCCTCACTCACCCGAACCAAAGGCTCTTTGCTGAGCTGTTTGTCACTCATGCGAAGCTCCTTTAAGCGCGAATAATAGCTAGTGATGCGGTTTCTCAGCGTAGTGATTTCCTCTGGCTTTTCATTCTCAAAATAGCGGAGGGCATTCAACACGCGTTTTGAAAGCACATATTTCTGTTCGTGTTTTGCTCCTTGTAAAGCTTGTGGCCATTCCTTTCGGATAATGGTTTCGATGCCGTTTGCCAAGCGGTCTTCTTCCGCGTCTTTAGCAGCGATAGTAACTTTTTCCAGACTGTCCCGAATGCGGTCTGTCAGGGCTTTTACAGCATCCCGAGGTTTCTCGGCAAACTGTTGTTGATATTCCTCAATGGTGAAGCTCTCACCAATTCGCATGGTTACTTCACTTCGGAATTTTTTTGGAGCACTGTAATCCAGACCGATTGGGACGATTTTTAGCCCCAATGAAAAGTTCTTTTCAGCTTCGGAATCCAAGGCAATTCGTGCGGTTCCCGTTTTTATCTCGCGCAGTGTTCTTTCCAAAAAGCTGTTGCCTTCTGGGAAAATCACCAGTCGACCACCGTTTTGAAGGAACTGTTTGCATTCACCAAAGGTGGCTTCGTTATCCCTGCTGGTGCCCGTAACATCTTGCTTGCGGTAGATTGGCACCATGTGGATTTTCCTGAAGAACTTATGTTTCCATTTTTGTTTGAAAATCCCCCCTTGAGTCAGAAAGTGCAATGGCTTGAAATAACCACCAATGACGAAGGGATCCATAAAGGTATTGGGGTGGTTAGCGACAACGATAAACGGACCCTTTTTAGGGAGTCGTTCTTTGTTAACCACCTTGATCTTGCGGAAGTAAATTAGCACCGCAGGTCTAAGAATCGCTTTGATAATAGAGTATAGCATAGGCAAATATTCCGAGGAGCGGTCCTCTCGAAGAGTAAACAAAAATATTACGTCGTTAGATTCCCCAAAGGACAAGAAACCTGCCTTTTCTTGATTCACATATTATTCTGGTTACGGACTTTTTTAAAAGTGTACAATGTATCGTGTATTATGTACAATGATTTACTCATACTGAGGTCATTGTACATAATACACGATACATAATACAAAATTAGAGGTCGTACGAATTACGAATGATTTTTTCAGCTAATCTGCTTGGCATTAGGCGTTGCAAGAATTTGAGCATTTTGGCGTTTCCTCCAGCCACATAAACGGGTTTGGTGGAGTTGCTTTCAATGGCGTGAACCACTGCATCGGAGATGACTGTAGGGCTTTCAGATTTGCCCATGTTAGATCGTACTTTTTCTCGGATTTTACCCAAATACGGAGAGTATTCCGTCCCGTCCTTGCCGAACATTTCTGGTTCAATGGTAGTAGCGATATCGTTAGGCTCAATCAACACCACTTTCACATTGAAGTCCTTCATCTCACTGCGTAGGCTTTGGGTGAAGCCGGAGAGTGCGAATTTTGTGGCGCAGTAGCTGGAATAATAGGGTAGTGGGAAGCGTCCAGTAAGGGAGCCAATGTTAATGATGACGCCTTCTTTGCGTTCCCGCATTTGAGGCAAGATTTTTTGGGTAAGCTTCAATAGCCCAAAAAAGTTGACCTCGAAGAGGTAACGGTATTTTTCAAGGGGCGTGTCCTCCACGGAACCCATCTGCGATTGCCCCGCATTGTTGACCAATACATCGATTTTGGTGTCTTTGAGTTGTTCGGCCAACACATCAATGCTTTCTTCATTGGCCAAGTCCAAAGCCACGTAGCTCGCCCCATCCAATTTATCCTTAACGGTTTCTGGATTTCGGCAGGTGCCGATGACTGTATAGCCTTTTTTTAATAGTGCTTCCCCGATGGACTTTCCTATGCCTCGGGACATGCCTGTAATCAATGCGGTTTTCATGAGTGGGTTATCATTATGCCTTTCCATTAACGGAGAGGTTGATTAGTCTTTTAGTATTGCAGTTGTAGTGAGCCTGCCAAACAGAGGTTCCACCATCATGGATTTGTATGTAGTGGGTTTCCCAATCCTCTACAGGTTGAAGAAAGCAATTGATGTAAATAATACGCTCTCCCTGTTTGTTGTAATAGCCAAAATACTGGCGATAATATTCTTTAAAAACTTCAAGTTGAGGACATTCAAACTTCAAATGTAAGTTGTTATTTAAGCAAAACTCTTCAACCAGTGGCTTAAGATTTTCTTCCAATTGGAGAACCTCCTTTTTGGTAGGAGTGAATGTTTTGGTTCTTTTTTTATAAAAGGGAAGGCGGTAGGAAGCGTCAAAGATTACACCTTCGAAATTATCACTCTTTATTGGAGAAGGTTGGGAACTGATGTATGGTGTAAGCCAAGAAATTAGTAATACGATCAAAAAGAAGCTTTTCATGGTTCTTTCTCGATGGTGTAAGGCTTCAAACAAAAAACCTGACTGGTTTTGCAAACGAGTCAGGTTGTGAATTTCAAAGGTAAAAAAGAATCAGGTTTTCTTCTTTTTCTTTTTTGCGGCAGGGAAGAGGATGTTATTCAAGATGAGGCGGTAGCCCGGAGAGTTTGGGTGAAGGTTGAGGTCCGTAGGTTCCTCACCTACAAAATGTTGGTAATCCTCAGGGTCGTGACCGCCATAGAATGTCCAGAACCCCTTGCCGTACACGCCATGAATGTATCGGGCCTCATTGATGGAAGGCGTTTCACCCATGATCACTACATCAGACTTGACCAAATCCTTTTTGAAGGCAGTGGTTTGCCCCATAAAACCCTTGACGGTTTTCTCATGGTTTTGGGTCAGCATGGTCGGAATTGGATCCCATTTGGCCGAGAAGGTGAATAGTTGGAAATAGTCATTTTCCTCTGTCAAACCGCGCTCCTTGTATTGGTTGTCAATGTTTGAGTATTCATACTCATAAGGATTCATTCGAAGTTTATAATCCTTAAACGCGAAGGTCTTTTCGTAATCCAGCTTTGATTGTGCTTGAGGGTCTGCTGGGTCACCGTCATACATCTCCGCGCAAATGTCTACGCCTTCAGCTGAAAGGGCAATGTCATAAGTGTCGGTCGCGGAGCACATGGCAAAGAGGAAACCGCCTCCAGCAGTGAATTCTCGGATTTTATGGACGACTGCTAGCTTTAGTTGGGAAACCTTTTCGAACCCATGTTTATGTGCAGAAGCCTCAAACTCTTCTTGTTGCTTGATGTACCAAGGCTGGTTGTGGTAGTGGGCGTAGAACTTGCCGTATTGGCCGGTGAAATCCTCGTGGTGAAGGTGCAACCAGTCATATTCTGGAAGCTTTCCTTCCATGACCTCATCATCAAAAACCACATCGTATGGGATTTCTGCATAGGTCAATACCATGGTCACGGCATCATCCCAAGGGAGTTTACTTTTTGGTGAATAGACCGCCACTTTTGGCGCTTTCTCCAATTTCATGAGGTCCATATTGGCCTCAGGATGGCTAACCTGATCCACAATTTGTTGGTACTGAGCATCAGAAATTTCCTCAAAGCTTACTCCACGGATTACTAGCTCACTTTTATAACTATCATTCAACGGATAACAAAAGCTTCCGCCTCGGTAGTTAAGTAGCCAGTCTGCGGTTCCGCCTTGGGCAAGGATCCAATAGGTAGAGCCGTAAGCTTTAAGGTGATTTGCCTGGGTGTTATCCATTGGAATGAGCAGGTAACCTGCCAGACAAGTTCTGAAAAGGGAAAAAAACAGTATGCCGAAGAGTAATTTTTTCATTTGGTTCGTCCTCAATTAAGATTTTCCGTAGAAAAGAGAAGGTACATAAAAATAAGGCAATGAGAAGAATTCTATTCACCCTTTCCTTAATACTGACTTTCGTGGGCCAAGGATATGCCCAAGAGCGCTGGGAACTCACGGGATTGGCGGGTTATGCAACTTCGAGTTCCAAATTACCAGCTGTTGGCGGTGATTATAAATTGAAACACAGTGTTTCCTTTGGAGGCACAGTGGGTTTTCGAATTGTTCCGCAAACAGTTCTTGAACTCTCTTATCACAGACAGAATACTGATTTGTGGTTTGATCCCAGAATTGGTGCCAGGCAAACTTTGTTTCCGATTACAGCAAACTTCTTGCAGCTCGGTATTGTCAGGGAATTCCTATCAGGGCAACTGAGGCCTTTTGGTCTGTTTTCTGTGGGACCGGCTTGGTATCACCCTGATCGGGATGATATTGATGCAGAGTGGCGCTTCAGTACCATCTTTGGAGCTGGATTGAAATATATGCCAAAGGACAGCAGGATTGGACTTCGTTTCCAAGCGCGTTTAGTTGTTCCTTGGTTTGGAACCGATACGGGAATCTGGTGTGGGCTTGGAGGCTGTTCACCAAATGTCTCAAGTAGCGAGACAATTGTAACTGGTGATTTTCAGGGAGGGGTTGTGATTCGGCTTGGGGACGATATTGAGAATTCTGGTGGTTCAGAGTGGTAATTGATGATTTGGGTTAAAAAAGTTGAGGTGTTGAAAGGCATTTTTTGCTTTCAACACCTCAACACCTCAACACCTCAACACCTCAACACCTCAACACCTCAATTAGAGTTCAAACATTTCGATGGCGTCTACATTGCCTTCGGTGTTTACTGTCTTGAGTTTGATGGGCTTGATTTCGTTTACCAAGAGAGGGTCGTAGGGAACAGTCACCTTTACATAATTGTCTGTCCAACCTGAAATCTTGCCGTCCTCAATCTTTTCTTCAAAGAGGGCCTTGCTGTTTTTCTCCAACTGGGTTTCGTAGAAGAAACGCTTTTTCTTTTCCGAAAGGCCGCGAAGCATTTTTGAGCGTTTGTTGCGCTCATGGATTGGAACACTGTCGTCCAATTCATCCTTGGCGATGGTATTGTCCCGCTCGGAATAGGTGAAAACGTGGAGGTAAGAAATATCCAGTTCGTTCAAGAAATTATAGGTGTCCAAGAAGTCTTCCTCTGTTTCACCTGGGAACCCTACAATCACGTCAACACCAATACAGGCCTCAGGCATATCTGCCTTGATTTTTGCCACCCTGTCTGCGTAAAGCTCACGCTTGTAACGGCGACGCATCAGTTTCAGGATTTTGTTGGAGCCAGACTGTAGCGGAACATGGAAATGAGGCATGAACCGTTTTGACGCTGCTACAAATGAGATAATCTCATCTTTCAGAAGGTTTGGCTCGATGGAGGAGATTCGGATACGATCAATGCCTTCTACATCATCCAAGGCTTTCACCAAATCAAAGAAGCTCTCTTCTCGCTGACCGTTTTGAAGGCCAAAGTCCCCAATATTTACTCCAGTCAAAACGACTTCTTTTACATCTGTTTGGGCGATTTCTCTGGCCGAGGATATAATGTTTTCAATACTGTCACTTCGGCTGGCTCCACGAGCCATCGGAATAGTGCAAAAAGTACAACTGTAGTCACATCCATCTTGGACCTTCAAGAAGGTTCTCGTACGGTCGCCAATGGAATAGGCATTGTTGAATTCATTGGCCTCTTCGATCTCCTGAGCGAAAACCTGAGCCTTTCCTTTTTTGTCAAATGACCCTAAAAGCTCAAGGAGTTTGAATTTCTCTGAGGCACCCAGTACGGCATCTACTCCTGGAATTTCCGCAATTTCTTGGGGCTTCAGCTGCGCATAACAGCCAATGATGGCGATGAAGGCTGATGGGTTATGCTTTAGGGCTTCTTTCACCACCTTCTTACACTTCTTGTCCGCATTCTCAGTCACGGAGCAAGTGTTGATGATATAGATGTCGGCACCATCTGAAAATTCAGCCTTGCTATAGCCTTCCTCAATGAACATCCGAGAAATGGAGGAGGTTTCTGAAAAGTTAAGTTTACAGCCAAGGGTATAGAAGGCAACGGTTTTCATGTTGGTGTTCATCGGGGTCCCGTGTAAGATGTGGGTGCAAATTTAGCCAAAATCACTGTGCCTTTTAATATTTTCCTTGGCTTATGCCCATAAGGAACTGCTTGGTAGAAAAAAAATCAAAATAATAGTGCTTTGCGCCAATCGTAGATTATTCAATTCTAGATGAATTTTGGTATAGTAATAGAATCCACCCTATATGGCTGCAATCAAAGAATGGGCTTTCATGGTGTCAATGAAATCTTAGAATAGTGCAATTACTTTAAATTGTACTATTTGGTGAAAAAAGAAATGAAAATGCCGATTTGAGAGAGATAGATTGTAAAAAAACAATAGGCAAAAATGGTTTGGATAAAAAAACTACTATCTTTGGCGCTGATTTAAGACCGTAAGTCAAATCATTTAAGACACATAATTCTCATGGCATCCCTAAGACAGAAAGCTCTTGAGGCTTTGACGGAGCGTAAGCCTGTAAAGGTGGAGTTCCCTTCAAACAAGGTTTCCGACTATTTTGGTGACAACTGTTATAACGACAAGGCAATGCGCGGCACCTTGTCCCCAACAGTTTACAAAAAGGTTTCCCAAGCCATCAAGACAGGTTCCAAGATTAACGAGGAAACAGCAGAAGCTGTTGCACAAGGTTTGATCTCTTGGGCTACTGCAAAAGGTGTAACACACTTCACCCACTGGTTCCAGCCATTGACTGGTGCCACTGCCGAGAAGCACGATTCTTTCTTCGACGCCCTTAGCGGTATCGAAAAATTCAAAGGAAGCTTGTTGGTTCAGCAAGAGCCAGACGCATCCTCTTTCCCTAACGGTGGTATCCGTTCCACTTTTGAAGCACGTGGTTATACTGGTTGGGATCCATCTTCCCCAATCTTTATTGTAGGTACTACACTTTGTATCCCTACCATCTTTGTTTCTTACACAGGTGAGACCCTTGACTACAAAGGCGCACTTTTGAAAGCTGTTGAGGCTGTAGATAAAGCTACTGTTGACGTTTGTCAGTATTTCGACGAGAACGTGAACAGCATCAGCGTTTCTTTGGGTTGTGAGCAGGAGTACTTCGCAATTGACCAAGACTTCTATCACGCTCGTCCTGACCTCGTAATGAGCGGCCGTACGCTTTTCGGTGCTGCTCCAGCTCGTGGTCAGCAGTTGGATGACCACTACTTTGGTTCTATCCAGCCACGTATCCTCGAGTTCATGAAAGAATTCGAGATTGAGGCGCTTAAGCTTGGTATTCCTGTAACTACTCGTCACAACGAGGTAGCTCCAGGTCAGTTTGAGGTAGCTCCATTGTTCGAAGAGGTAAACGTTGCTTCTGACCACAACTTGCAGATGATGGACATCATCGAGCGCGTTGGTGCTAAGCACAACTTGAAGATCCTCTTCCACGAAAAGCCATTCGCTGGTTTGAACGGTTCTGGTAAGCACAACAATTGGTCGTTGATCACCAACACTGGTCGTAACTTGCTTGACCCAAAATTGGGTAACCAGAAAGATGCTCTTTACTTCTTGACATTCTTCGTGAACACGTTGCGTGCAGTTGCTGAGAACGGTGACTTGCTTCGTGCTTCTATCGCTTCTGCTGGTAACGACCACCGTTTGGGTGCAAACGAAGCTCCTCCAGCAATCGTTTCTTGCTTCATCGGTTCTCAGTTGACTGAGTTGCTTAACGAGTTGGAGAACACTGGCGACTTGAAAATCGAATCTGTTGCTGACGAGTTCATGAAGCTTGGTATCGACAAGATTCCAAACTTGACACTTGACACTACTGACCGTAACCGTACTTCTCCTTTCGCCTTCACTGGTAACAAGTTTGAGTACCGCGCTGTAGGTTCTGGTGCTAACTGTGGTTCCCCAATGATGACTTTGAACCTCATCGTTGCTGAGCAGTTGAAGCAGTTTAAGGCTGAGGTTGATGGTTTGATCTCTGGCGGTACTGCCAAGGAGTCTGCTATCCTTAGCGTATTGAAGCGTTACGTATCTGAGTCTAAGAAAGTATGTTTCGAAGGTGACGGCTACTCTGACGAGTGGGTTGTTGAGGCTGAGAAGCGTGGCTTGAGCAACGTGAAGGATACTCCACGTGCACTTGACTTCTTCGTAACTGACAAGGCTAAGAAACTCTTCGCTGACCACGGTGTATTCAACGAGCGTGAGCTTGAAGCCCGTCACGAGGTTTGGTTGGAGAACTACTCCATGAAAATCGGTATCGAGGCTGGTATGATCGCTGACCTTGCGTTGAACCAAATTCTTCCTGCAGTATTCAAATACCAAGGTGGCTTGGTTCAAGAGGCTAAAGGTTTGAAAGAGCTTGGTATCGACAACTCTGCTGTAGTTTCTACTATCGAGGAAATCGCTGCTTTGGCTGCTACTGTTAAGACTCAGGTTACTGCTTTGGTTGCTGAGAAAGCTCGCATCGACAATGAAATCGAGTCTTCTCGTGAGGCTGCTATCGCTCTTTGTGACGACGTTAAAGGCAAGTACTTCGATGTTATCCGTGAGGCTGTTGACAGCTTGGAGCTTATCGTTGACGACGCTGTTTGGCCATTGCCTAAGTATCGTGAAATGTTGTTCATCCGTTAATCAACGGAAATTCATTATAGGAAAAGCCGACCCGTTTGGGTCGGCTTTTTTCGTTTTTGGGCAAACCAAAATGGTTGTTTTTGGTAGAATAGTATTGAGAGTAATCGGGCAAAACACAAATACCATATATTGCGCTTGTTAATCTAAACCGTCATGAAAATAGAGGCAAATACTCCAGATGAATACGTTGAGGCCTTGCCAGAGGAACGTAAAGAGGTGATTCAGCAACTAAGAGATTTAATCAAAGAGCATTTGCCAGAAGGCTTTGAGGAAACCATGAACTATGGAATGATTGGCTATGTCGTGCCTCATTCAATCTATCCGAACGGTTATCATTGTGATCCTTCCTTGCCACTACCTTTCTTGAATATTGCCTCCCAAAAGAATTTTGTTGGCTTTTACCACATGGGTTTGTACGCTAACGAAGAGTTATTGGAATGGTTTAAAGCTGAGTACCCAAAGCATTGCACCACCAAATTGGACATGGGAAAAAGCTGTATCCGCTTCAAGAACATCAAGAAAATCCCTTTTGCCCTAATTGTCGAATTGGTTGAAAAAATGACCGTTGAGGATTGGGTGGAATTCTATGAGGGAAAAGTGAAGCGGTAGGGGAATCGATTTCTATTCCTCATCAATCAACTCGAAATACATCATATAGGTCACTCCTTTGTTGATGTATTCTGGGTCATAGGTTAGTGGGTCGCCTTCAGGGTGAGGGCGTCCCGTATTGTGCAGGTGAAAAGCGTTTTTATAATCGCCAGAGCGAAGCTTGTCACCGTATCGGATGTTAATCCATTTAGTGCCCCAAAAAACAGTGCTGTCGCCTTCTGAAATTGCTGTAACAGGAACACCTAATTCCAAGGTGTGATAGCCCATCAATTGGAAAGGACCCCAAGAAGTAGCCAACAGCCGAAGCTCTTTATCCGCTTTTCCACTAAGTTGTTTTGTTTCCACTTTGCCATAACGTTGGGTTTTTCCCTCGCGAACCTCCTGAAGTTTCTCGAAAACATGTTTTTCGAAACGCCCATGTGCCTCTCGTTTGCCAGAAGACTCCAACATGGTCAAGGCTTTGAGGTAATTTACGGGCAGGTCGAAAGCCTCAGCCTCCAAGGCTAATTCATCCCCATAATTATATTCGGTACGCGACATCACCAAGGCACGGGACAAGGGAATGTCCTTGTACTGCACCTGCATGTACAACGTTCCTGATGCCAGAATGACCAGCAAACAGGCAAAAAGCCATATGGAGTATTGTCGTTTGATTCGTCCTTTTGGGAAAAGACTCATGCGGAGTGTTGGCAAATATTTTTGGATGAGCATCATGCCTTTTGAAGTGCATGGTGCTCATCGCACAACGCAGTTCTGGTGATTATTTCTTCAGCAAGGCCTCCAATCGCTCAAGCAAAGTTGGGTGCGAGTGGTTTACAAACACGTAAGCTGGATGAGGAGTGAGGTTTGAAAGATTGTCGGTGGACAATTTTTTCAAGGCATCTCCCAAAGGTTCTCCATTATAGGTGTCTCTCGCGTAAGCGTCGGCCTCATACTCATTCTTACGAGAAAGAATGTTCATAAGGATTCCCGTCAGCGTAGAAACTGGGCTAAAAAGCATGCTGAAGGCAACCAAGTTGAGGTGGATGCCCATTTGATTGGCTCCCAAGGCCTGTGAAAGTCCGTCGTTATTAATCATCAAAGACAACACGAATAACATCAAGCCGATTTGGAGAATACCAAGGGTCATGCTCCAGATGATGTGGCGATGTTTATAGTGGCCTACCTCATGAGCCAAAACAGCTACAAGCTCTTCGGTGGTGTGTTTGTCAACCAAGGTGTCATAAAGGACCACCTTTTTGTTTTTGCCAATTCCCGAAAAGAATGCGTTGGCTTTGGTGGAACGCTTGGAACCATCCAAAATGAAAATATTGGTCAATGGGAAGTCAACGCTTTTGCAATAATCCTCAATGGCTTGGCGCAATTCTCCGTCCTCCAATGGAGTGAGTTTGTTGAAAAGCGGAACAATCAGTGAGGTGTAGAACATGTTGAGCAACAACATGAACACGGAAATAACGCCCCAGAACCACAACCAAAAGTCTTGGCCAATAGTGTTAACCAACCACAACAGTAGGCTAATCAATCCTCCACCAAGCAGAGCCATCAAAACATAGCCTTTAAGCTTGTCCATGAAGAACACTTTCGGGCTCGTTTTATTGAAGCCATATTTTTCTTCGATGGTGAACGTGTGATAGTAGGAGAAGGGAAGGCTCAACAAATCAGAGCCGAGGAACACAATGCCGAAGAAGGCGAGTGCAAGCGGGGTGCCCTCCAAGCCAAATCCGCGCAACCATTCATCCAATCCGCCCAAGAATCCAGAAGCGAGAACAGCAACGGTCAGGATAAAGCTAAATCCGCTACTCAACAGCCCGAACTTGGAATTTTCCTCGTTGTAAGCCTGTGATTTTTTGTAATTTTCATCCTTGTATAATCCTTGGAGCAAAGCAGGAATCGGAGATTTGAATCTTTTTTTGTTCAAAAAACTGAGCCCTTGGTCCAAGAGAAATTCTCCTGAGAGAATCGCTAAAAGTATGATAAGTATAGTTTGAGCGTCCATATAGATGAATGAAAATCAATTTGCGAAAGTAAAATAACAAGCCGACTGGGTCAGCTTATTGTTTTTCTTTTGCTTAGGCTTGAACCAGATAAACATTGAATGAAAGGGTGTTGGTTCAATCCCCAAATGCAAAATCGACGATTAGTTACGAAAATTGAAGGAAAGTGGGCAATGAATGACAGGTTGTTCTGCCTTAAATAGATTATTCCTTCGGGTGGTTAACGCGATTCGTGGTGGTTAGAGTTTTTTGTTGGGCAAAAGGTAGTTTTTCACATAATCCTCAATGCCCTCCTTTAGTGTGTGCAGTGGTTTGTCGAAGCCAAAAGACTGAATTTTCGCCAAGTCATTGGAGGAATTGGAATCCCCTGAAATTTCGTTGACGGCAATTTCCTTTTGCTTGTTCATGGCTTCAAAAGTTGCCTCAGCTAATTCTTGTAAGCTGTGGCTTGTCGCCGAACCAAGGTTATAAACTCCCGATTGTTTGCGGTAACGCATCAAGAAAGCCATGATTTCCGTGAGGTCCTTTACATAAAGGAAATCACTTTGAACGCTTGGCACTTCGGAAATGTGGTCGCCGTGTTTGAAGAGCTGATAAACAAAGGAAGCCTTTTCAAAGCGGTGCTCCTCATTGGGTCCATAAAGGCTTTCCACATTGAGGCCAGCCCAGTAGAAAGGTTCGTAAGTATGGCCCTCTGCCCAAGCATTGCGCTTGTCCGTTTTTCCAGACTGCGAAGTATAAATGAGTGGGATTTGGTAGTCCACACCAGCTTTCCAAACTGTCTCGAAGAAGCTTTGGTCCTCATCCTCGTCGCAATGGAACCAAAATTCCACCCAGCGGTGGTTTTTTTCCAGCCAAGCATTAAGGTCCTCTTTGGACACCCGCTCTTGGATGGTTTTTCCCGTTAGATTCTTCTCTTTTTCTTCATCACCAAATTCATCTACGGCGATGATATAATTGAAATTTTCGCTGTTTAGCCGTTGGATAAGGCAACTTCCAATAAATCCAGTGGCTCCAGAAACGATAATCATACGGTCAATTATTTGGTCCTAAAATGGACGACAATTTTAATCCAGTCGCAAAGGTAAGGGAATTTTATGGGAGGGACCCTAAATGAAAATCAGCTATTCGGCGTTCCTAAAATGTTATCTTTGCGACAAAATTGTGAAAGCGGATGATGGTGAGTCCCCTCGTTGGGATCTAAATACATGAGAATGAAGCAACCATTGGTTTACGTTTCCCGAAAGGAGCATTTCAATGCGGCGCACAAGCTGTATAACCCGAATTGGACCGAGGAGAAGAACAAAGAGGTGTTTGGTCCATGCGCCAATGTGAACTGGCATGGGCACAACTTTGAGTTGGTCGTGACTGTCAAAGGTATTCCTGACCCTGACACGGGTTTTGTGGTTGACTTGAAGCGTCTTAGCCAGTTGATCAAGGAGCGAGTGGTGAACAAGTTGGACCACAAAAACATCAATATGGATGTTGATTTCATGGAAGGAAAAATGGCCAGCTGTGAAATTCTCGTCGTTGAAATCTGGAAGATTTTGGAAGCAGGTCTGCCAGAAATTACTGAGGCGAAGATGCATTGCATTAAGCTGGTGGAAACACGCAACAACTACGTTGAATACTACGGAGAGTAAAAATGAAGGAGGAAGGCTGGAATTTCCAGCCTTTTCTTTTAACCCCTTTTTATGAAATACTACATCATCGCAGGAGAGAAGTCGGGAGCGTTGCACGCTGGAAATCTCATGAAGGAATTATTGGCCAAGGACCCTTCGGCTGAGTTCCGTTATTGGGGTGGAGACAAGATGGAGGAGGTGGCTGGCCATGCACCAGTGCACCATTACAGTGAGTTGGCGATGATGGGAATCATTGAGGTCATTCGTAAGTATTCGACCATCAAGGGGTATTTGAAAGAGTGTGAAAATGACATTCTTTCATGGAAACCTGATGTGGTAATTCTTGTGGATTACGGTGGCTTCAACATGAAGGTGGCCAAGTTCTGCACCAAGCATGATGTGAAGGTATTCTACTATATCACTCCTAAAGCTTGGGCGTGGAATACTGGTCGCGCGAATGGTATCCGTGATAATGTTGACCGTGCCTTTGTAATTCTTCCTTTTGAAAAGGACTTCTTTGCAAAGTTCAATTTCAAGGAGGTTGACTATGTTGGAAACCCTGTGCTTGATGCCGTTTCCAATCACGAGGCTAATGACAATTTCAGGGAGGAGAATAAGCTTTCAGATGCTCCAATCATCGCCGTGTTGCCGGGGAGTAGGAAGCAGGAGGTGGAAGAGATGTTGGAGTATATGGTCCGGTTGATGGACCAAGAAAAGTATAAAGGCTACCAATTCATTGTGGCTGGGGTGGATAATCTGCCCAAGGAACTTTATGCCTCCATTGAGGGAAAGAAAAATGGGCACTTGATTTTTAATCAGACCTACGACCTCTTGGAGAATGCTGAAGCGGCGGTGGTAACTTCCGGTACGGCAACATTGGAAACTGCTTTGTTCAAAGTTCCTCAGGTGCTTTGTTACCGTACAAATCCCATCTCTGGCTATATTTTCAAGAAGTTTATGATGAAGATTGACTTCATCGGCTTGCCTAACCTTATCGTGGACAGGGAAATCATTAGGGAGCTCTTCCAAGAGGATTATACCTTTGAAAACCTTCAGCAGGAGCTGGATAAGCTATTGTTTGATCGTAAGGAAAGAGACAAAGTGTTGGATGGCTATGAGGAGATGGCCGAAATCATGGGCAAGGCCGGTGCTTCCAAGAAGACTGCCGAGTTGATGGTTTCCTACCTAAAAGCTTAGACAGAATACTCGAAATCCTTGTATCAAGTACAATGTATCGTGTATTGTGTACAATGATTTTCGCTATTTGGGGAAATCATTGTACACAATACACGATACATTGTACAAAGGAAGAGTGCCTGAATCTTAAAAGAGCTTTCCCTGCTCAAAGGCCAGTTCTTGGTAAGTAAAAGGGTTCAGAACTTCCTTCACATTACTGTTGTGGTCTTTGTTTGAAATCAAGCGTGAGATGGTGTGAGCACTCATCTTGTTGGCATCATACAATTCAAAAAGCCCTTTGATTGAGGCTTGATCCAAATCCTTATTTAGCCACTTGTTCTCGTCTTTTTGTTCGAGGATAAGTGGCATTCTTTTTTTCGTGTTATGGATTTCAGCCATCAGGTGGTTTGCCTCGGTGGTAATGATGGAGAATGTTTGATAGCTGTTCTCACCATCCGTCCATTGGTCATAAATGCCGGCAAAGGAAAAGATTGAGTTGTCCTTGAGGGAGATGAAGTGGGGGTATTTCTTTCCATTCACGTCTTTCCACTCAAAAAATCCTGTGGCCGGAATCAGGCATCTCCGGCTAACAATTGATTCCCTAAAAGAGGGTTTTTCAAAAATGCTTTCGGATCGAGCGTTGAATGTTTTGCGCTGGATATCAATCGCAAAGGGGAGGTCTTGGCTCCAATGAGGGATGAGCCCCCATTGATACATCTGAAATTCGTTGGGCTTATCCTCGGTGATGATGGGTAGAAGGGGAAGGCTATGGCCTGCAATGTGAAAAAGGGGAAGCTCAGGAATTGCTTCAGTGGAAGCATCAAAACGATTTTTAAGCTGAAGCTTGTCTGCGTTTAGCGAAAAATGATAGCACATAGAGCCTATTTGCCTGTTGGGGCTTGTAGATGAAGGGTCAAATATCGTATTTTGGCATCCAAATTACTGTTGAAGTTTGGATGCCTTGCCAATATTAAGGCAAAACGAGTTGACTCCCATGAAAAAGCAATTGACTACCATTATCCTTTCTGCCCTTTGTGCAGGTTCTGTTTTTTACTTCTCCTCTTTCGTGACCAAGGAGACTCGCCATTCCAACAAGGAAAAGCCTGAGTATATTGTCCTTGACGTTTATGAGGTCCCTTCTTATGACAAGAAAGGTATTCACGTTCACTATGGTGAGGGAAAAACAGAGGTGATTCCGTTCAAAGAATTTAAGACGGAGAACCACGACGACAACGGTGAGTTGTTGGTGACTGTTTTGAACCGTCTCCACGACGAAGACGGCTACGAGGTGGTAGGTACTTCTACTGGTAAAGCCCAGAGCGGTATGATTACTAAAATCATCATGAAAAAGCACTAAGTAAAAGAAAAACAATAAACTGAACAGGTCGGCTTGCTCTTTTATCCACTGTTTGTAGCGAATTGATTTGCGATAGCTACGGCTATCCCTGCATCAATTCGCTACAAACAGTGAACAAAATAGCATCGCCTTAGCTGTTCACTTTATTATTTCACTTTTACTAAGCTTTTCAAATGGATATTGGAGGCGACAAGGCTAAGGCTTTGTCGCCTTTTTATTTGCACTTGACCGAGGAAATCATGGTGAATGTGGCGACCAATTCGCCCATGTCATTTTTTGCTTCCACCAGAATTGGTTGATTAATGCGCTCTCCCGTTTCCCGAGATTTTTCTACGGCTTCTTTGAGTAGCAATCCTTGGTCGGTTGTAAAGGTCACATCGGTTTCAGCCCGCTTTATGAAATCTGCTTGCATGCCTTTGAAGGCAAAGGAAATGTTGAGGCCATACTTTTTAGCGAAGTAAAAGGCGTGAATGCCTGCTGTGAGGTCAGCACCAACTGCCAATGCGCCAAAATACATGGAGTTCAAGTGGTTTTTGGTTCGTCGTCGAAGCTTGATTTTAACGGCTACTTTTTCATCCGTGAGTTCCAAAAGTTTCGGGCTGGTGTAGCCGATCATTGGAATCTTGACGTGGCCCAACATGAAGAGGAACCACTTAAACTTCTTTAGCATTTTGTTATCATCCATGGCTCTCTTGGGTTAGGTCTTGAACAATCTCTTCTATGGTCCGAATTTTCTTCACGTGTTCGATGCTTGGACCAGCGCACCACACCGTTTTATAAGTGGCACTGAACGCGCTTTTTTCCAAAGATTTCATGCCTTGATAAAAGGTGAGGGCCTTCATCCATTTCTTCAAGCGCTTGTTCTTGTTCAGTAGGCGCTCTAAGGCATTTTGTTTTGTGCCAATCTTTTTGACGTAAGGCGTATTGATGACGGTGCAGGGAGTTCCCGAAAGTTTTGTGGTCATCACAATGTCCTCTTGCCCATAGGTCACGCAGGCCTGTTTGTACTCATCAGAAACACCGCATTCTTTGGAGGCGATAAAGACACTTCCAATGGAAAGGCCGTCCGCCCCATAGCCCATGACTTCTTTGTAACCTGAATGGTTGCCCACGCCTCCAGCGGAAATGACGGGAATCTTGCAATTCGATTTCAGAGTATTAATCAGGGAACTGGCGTCCTGTCTTCCTGCGTGGCCTCCTGCTCGTTTGTTTACCGCAATCAATGCGTCTGCACCTACAGCCTCCACCTTTTTGGCATATTCCAAGTCCGTGACATCACAAAAAACTTTGATGCCGACCTTATGGCCCTCTTCGACGATTTTTTTGGGTGAGCCCAAGGAAGTAATGATAAAGTCTGGTGGCGTCTCACAGCACGCTTCCAATTGTTCATCCAATTTGAAGTTGGATTTATTGACAATTAGGTTGATGCCAAACGGGCCTTTGCACTGCTCCTTCATGGTTTTAAGCGCAACCTTTAATTCTTCCGTGGTGCGGAAATTTAGGGCGGGAATACATCCAGCGATGCCCGCTTTGGTGGCGGAAGTGACCATCTCAACATTGCTGACCAAGAACATTGGCGCCATGATGATGGGATGTTTCAGGCTGGGAAGGAGGGAGAACAGGCGTGGTTCCATAGTATAGTTGCCATCAGACTTTTTGTATCAATTACAATGTATTATGTACAATGACATCAGCCAGCAGGCACTCATTGTACCTAATACACTATACATTGTACAAAAGTCTGATAGTTTAATTGCTTGGTCTTGTTTATGGATACGGCAAAAAAAATGCCTCGGATTTCTCCGAGGCAATCGCCGGCGTTAAAACTCAAGCGAATCAAAGGTCAGTGAGACGAAGGTAAGGGCGAATTTCCTCCACTTCGTTCGGGAATTTTTTTCGTGCTTCCTCTGTTGGGATGGTCGGTGCAACCACCACTTTATCACCTTTCTTCCAATCCACTGGAGTGGCCACGCTGTATTGGTCGGTCAACTGCATGGAGTCGATTACGCGGAGGATTTCATTGAAATTCCTGCCAGTTGATGCTGGATAGGTGATGGTAAGACGAATCTTTTTGTCTGGATCAATAATGAATACGGATCGGACAGTAAAGGTGGTGCTGGCATTAGGGTGAAGCATGCCATATTTCTCAGCTACCTCCTTATTTTCATCTGCGATGATAGGGAAGTTCACTGAAGTATGCTGGGTGGCGTTGATGTCCAAGATCCAACCCTTGTGGTCCTCAAGGCTGTCCACGCTTAGGGCGCATACTTTCACATTGCGCTTGTCAAACTCTTCTTTGAGTTTAGCAGTACGACCAAGTTCGGTGGTACAAACAGGCGTATAGTCAGCAGGGTGGGAGAAAAGGACTCCCCAGCTGTCGCCGAGCCATTCGTGGTAGTTAATGGTGCCTTCGGTGGTTTCTGCCGTGAAGTTTGGTGCGATGTCTCCGAGTTGAAGTGCCATAGTAGTGGTGCTTGATATTTAAAATGATTAAAAATTGAATTCCCATGATAGGGAAAAGGGGGGATAAACGAAAAGCCAAGTCGGAAAAATTCCGCCGTTTTCTTACCTTTGCAAGAATATGAGTGAACCCTTTTAGGTATTTGAAAGGTTTTATTTGTAATCCGAGTTGAAACCAGATAGTCTCGATAGGCAACCACGCCGTTGTCTTTAGGGACATAAAGCTTGGTTGTTTTAAAAGCCGATGACCGTGAAAAAGACTTTGTTTGAAAAGCTGTGGGAAGCCCACGTGGTGGACAGCGTGAATGAGAAGACAGACATTATTTACATCGACCGTCACTTCATCCACGAGGTGACCAGCCCGGTAGCCTTCCTTGGCATTGAGAACCGTGGTGTTGGTGTCTTCCGTCCAAACCAAACTGTGGCCACTCCGGACCACAACGTTCCTACTAAAGACCAACACCTTCCAATTCAGGAGGCGCTTTCCCGCAATCAAGTGGAGACTTTGACCGCCAACTGTGAGAAGCACGGTGTTAGCCTTTACGGTCTTGGTCACCCATTCCACGGTGTAGTACACATCGTTGGTCCTGAGTTGGGTTTGACTCTTCCAGGTACAACTATCGTATGTGGTGACTCCCACACTTCTACGCACGGTGCCTTTGGTTCTATTGCCTTCGGTATCGGTACTTCTCAAGTAGAAAGCGTATTCGCTACCCAGTGTTTGTTGCTCGCTAAGCCTAAGACGATGAAAATCGAGGTGAACGGCACATTGGACAAGGGTGTTACTGCGAAAGACATTATCCTTTACATCATCTCTAAGATTTCTTCTTCAGGTGGTACTGGATACTTTGTAGAATACACTGGTTCTGCAATCACTTCTCTTTCCATGGAAGAGCGTATGACCATTTGTAACATGTCCATCGAGATGGGTGCACGTGGTGGTATGATTGCTCCAGACCAAACTACTTTCGACTACATCAACGGTCGTGAGTTCGCGCCTAAGGGTGAGAAGTGGGAAGAGGCTGTTGCTCACTGGAAGACGTTGAAGTCTGACGAGGGTGCTTCTTTCGACAAGGAGTTGGTGTTCGATGCTTCTGACATCGCTCCAATGGTAACTTATGGTACCAACCCAGGTATGGGTGTTGGCGTTGACAGCAACGTTCCTACGCTTGACCAAATTGATGCTGATACCAAGCCTACTTTCCAAAAGTCCTTGAATTACATGGGCTTCGAGCAAGGCGAGAAGTTGATTGGCAAGCAAGTAAACTGGGTATTCCTCGGTTCTTGTACAAACGGCCGTATCGAAGACTTGCGTCAGTTCGCAGGTTTCGTGAAAGGCAAGAAGAAAGCTGACAACGTAAATGCTTTGTTGGTTCCAGGTTCTAAGCAAGTTGAAAAACAAGCGAAGGCTGAGGGCATCGACAAGATTTTGGCAGAGGCTGGCTTCGAGCTTCGCGAGCCAGGATGTTCTTCCTGTTTGGCGATGAACGAGGACAAGGTTCCTGCTGGTGAGTACTGCGTATCTACGTCTAACCGTAACTTCGAGGGTCGTCAAGGTCCTGGTGCACGTACTATCCTTGCGTCTCCATTGACTGCTGCTGCTGTAGCTGTTTCTGGTAAGATCGTTGACGTTCGCGACATGCTTGACTAAAGTATTAAGTACAAAGTATCATGTATCATGACGCTAAGTCTTAATACATGATACTTGATACATAATACATCATCACTAACATTAAGACTCTATATATAAATGGATAAGTTCACGACCTTGGTTTCTCGGGCCATTCCTTTGCCTATCGAGGATGTCGATACTGACCAAATCATCCCAGCTCGTTTTTTGAAGGCTACAAAGCGTGAAGGCTTTGGCGACAACCTTTTCCGCGACTGGCGTTACAATAACGATGGTTCTCCAAAAGCTGATTTCCCATTGAACGATGCTCGTTTCTCTGGACAAATCTTGATTGGAGGTAAGAACTTCGGTTCTGGTTCTTCCCGCGAGCACGCTGGTTGGGCTATTTACGACTACGGTTTGCGCGTAGTTGTTTCCAGCTTCTTTGCTGACATCTTCAAAGGAAACTGCTTGAACTTGGGTATCCTTCCAATTCAGGTTTCTGAGGAGTTCTTGCAGACTATCTTCAAGGCAATCGAAGAGGATAACGAGACTGAATTCCGCGTTGACCTTGAGGCTCAGGAGTTTGAGATCGTTAAGACTGGAGAAAAAGTGTCTTTTGACATTGATCCATACAAGAAAAACAACTTGATCAACGGCTACGATGACATCGATTACATCCGTAGTATCAGCGACAAGATTGAAGCATACGAGAAGAACGCAACCCGTTTTTACGTATAAAATAGGGTTGAATTCCCATCAGAAACCGCCTTTCATTATTGAGAGGCGGTTTTTTTATTGCCTGTGGTTCACTACCTTAAGTATTGGTTTTATTAAGGATGCCTTATAAGCCCACTTTTGGGCAGACTTTTTGCCAATTTTTAATTGAATTTTTTATCCACCTAAACTCCATGGCCTATGGCAAAGCGTAAAACGGCCAAGAAGATATTCGTCTTGGACACCTCCGTCATTCTGCACGACCATAATGCGTTCCGTGCATTTTCAGATAATGATGTTGCTATTCCAATTTCCGTATTGGAAGAGTTGGACACCTTTAAGAAAGGCAGTGACATCATCAACTTTGAAGCTCGATCCTTCGCAAGACAGCTCGATGAATTGTCTCAAGGACATATTTTGGATGATTGGATCGACTTGGGTGACAACCTTGGAAGGCTCAAGGTAATTATGGATGTGTCTGCCGAGCCAGATGCCAGAGATGTTTTTGGTGAAGACAAGCACGACCATCGAATCCTCAATGTGGCGATTCGATTAAAAGCCGATAATAAACGGAAGTCAGTGACCTTGGTGTCCAAGGACATTAACCTTAGGGTTAAGGCCAAGTCAATGGGCGTTACCGCCGCTGACTATGAGAAGGGCAAGGTTCGTAAGGAAAACACGAGCTACAAAGGGCGGTCAACGATCGAAGGCTTGGATAGTCAACTTATTGAGCGGATTTACAGTGAGCCAGACGGCGTGCCTTGGTCTGATGTGGTTGATGAACAGCCGGAGCCAAATCATTATTTCGTACTGAAAAATGGAAGTAAGTCGGCCTTGGCGTTTTACAATCCAGCCACGCATCGCATCGAGCGGATTGAGAAAACAACGGCCTACGGCATTACGCCAAGAAACTCCGAACAGGTGTTTGCCATGCACGCCCTGATGAATCCTGAGGTGAAAATTGTGACCATTTCAGGGGTAGCGGGAACAGGTAAAACCTTGTTGGCGCTTTCATCCGCCATTGAGATTCGCCGTGAGTATCATCAGGTTTACTTGGCACGACCGATTGTTCCGCTTAGCAATAAGGACATTGGTTATTTGCCTGGTGATATCAAGTCCAAGCTCACGCCTTATATGG
Source organism: Bacteroidia bacterium (assembly GCA_030431525.1). Lineage (GTDB taxonomy): Bacteria > Bacteroidota > Bacteroidia > Cytophagales > JAAEPT01 > JAUIJC01. The sequence goes on from JAUIJC010000008.1 coordinate 46,863, forward strand.
AGCCTTTGTTTGATAACCTGAAAATCATTCAAAACCAATACAAGGAAACCGACAAGCGCTACCAAGCCATTAAGCGATTGCAAGAAGATGAGAAACTCTTGATTACACCTTTGGCGTATATCCGTGGCCGTAGTTTGTCAAACATCTTCTTCATCGTCGATGAGGCGCAGAACCTGACTCCGCATGAGGTGAAGACCATTATTTCCCGAGCGGGAGAGAATACTAAAATTGTCTTTACGGGTGACGTATTCCAGATTGACTCACCTTACCTTGATACGCAAAGTAACGGCCTGTCTTATTTGATTGATCGTATCCACTCTCATTCCTTACACGCACATGTTTCCTTGGAAAAAGGCGAACGTTCGGAGCTGGCCAACTTGGCTAACGAGCTATTGTAAGGAAAAATTGAAAAGCGGTTTTCATGAAGCGCATTCAGCCACCAAGCTGGATGCGCTTTTTCTTTATTACATGCCTTTGTACTTTGCACCGTCTTTTTAGAAAATACACTTTCTGATGTCAAAGAATTTAGAGGCCTCGATTCGGTACCGCGTTATCAATCGGTTGCTGAAGAGCAAGTCAAAGAAGTTTCCCACCAAAGAAGAGTTACGTGAGGCTTGCGCTGATGCCTTGGGGGTGAATGATGTGGCTCCACGTACCATTGAGAAGGATTTGAGGGTGATGCGTGAGGATGAGCAGTTGGGCTTTTTGGCACCAATCAAGTACGATGCCTATCACAAAGGCTACTATTATGAGGATCCTCATTATTCCATAGATAACATTCCATTGAATGAGGATGATGTAGAAACCTTGCAGTTCGCCTCATCCATTTTGGAGCAGTTCCGAGGGGTAGATGTACTCAAATCGTTTTCTGGGGCAGTTGACAAGGTCATTGACTCCTTCAATATTCGTCGGCAATCCAAGGAACAGGGTAAGTTGGATTTCATTTATTTCGACAACCCTGAGTATATCCCTGGAGGTGATTTTTTGATGCAATTACTCTCAGCCATTAAGTACACCCAAGTGGTGCGCTTGGAATACCAAAAGTTTGAGACGGAAGCGCCAAAGCCTTACACTTTCCATCCCTATTTACTCCGCGAGAACAAAAACCTCTGGTACGTCATCGGTAAGGTGGAAGAGTATGACCAGTTCAGAATTTTTGCCTTGGATCGGATAAAAGGACTTGAACCCACTGAATCTTATTTCAATGTAGATCAAGCTTTTGACAAGGCGAAATACTTGAAAAATGTGGTTGGTGTCTTTTTGCCAGAAGGCGAAGTGGAGGAGGTACTTTTACGATTCTCGAAGCAAACCAGTCATTATGTGATGACTCAGCCCATTCATCCAACCCAAGAAGTGGTGGAGGAAAATGAGCAAGGCACGACCATTCGATTAAGGGTTGTTCCAAACCCAGAATTAAAAACCTTAGTGCTTGGCTACGGCAACAAAGTGGAGGTTTTGTCTCCAGCTTCTTTGAGAGCAGAGGTCAAGAAAGAGTTAATTGAAGCAGTAACCATTTATTCATAATCAGCCAATGTCAGCCATCATGAATTTCGCCATCTTTCCTATCGATAAGGGAGAGCATATCGGCGACTATGTCAGCAAGGTCATTTCCTATATCAAAGAGAGTGGTGTGAAGTATCAATTTACCCCAATGGGCACCATTATCGAGACACCAACTGTAGCGGAGGCTTTGGCTGTGGTGGAGAAAGCCTATGAGATTATGGACCCCATTTCAGATCGCGTCTATTGTGTAATGAACATGGACTTCAACAAGAAAAAGGAAGGGCTCATTGAGGGGAAGCGCAAGGCGATTGAGAGGCGGATCGGGGAGGTTGACTAAGGAAGGATATTGAAGTTTTCCCAGAGGGGGACAATAAGATTGCCGCTCATTTTTTGTTAGGCGTATAAACACTATAGACCAAAACCTATAGTGTATGAAAAGAGGGATATTATCTGTATTTCTAACGTTATCAGTGATTTCCTTTGCCTTTTCGCAAACGGGAAACTGGTTTGTCGGTGGCTCAACAGGCTATTCAAGGTCCACTCAGAATGTTACTGGAGCCTCAAAAATAGCATTGAACCGCTGGGATATTTCTCCAGAAATAGGGGTGAACATATTGCCCTCAGTTCAATTGGCAGGAGCCCTGAATTTCAGCCACATGAACAATGATCAAGTTGGTTTTAAGGGAGAGGCCTTTGCCAAGAGAAATGCGTTGGCGCCAGTGGTTTATTGCCGAAAATTTTGGCCAGTAGCAGATCATTTTTCCGTCTTTACAGGGGTATTCCTTAATTGGCTTGCTGGAAAAAGTGAGGATTTCGCGGGATTGGAATATCGAGATCGCGGGCTCGGAGCGCAGTTAAAAGTCGGAGCGGCCTATGCGATTGGTCCCCGTTTCACTTTGATTGGCGAATATGGCGCTTTTGGTTATACATCTACTTGGTCCACTGAATTGATTTCAGATACCCGAGTTTCCAATAATGATTTTGGACTTGGGGTAAATACCCTGGGACCTGTCTTTGACATCGGCATTTACTATACCTTCATCGTCAAGGATGATCATAAAATTATTCCTCCTAAGGAAGGAGGAAAATGGGAAGATGATGGGAAGACGATTCCTGATAAATAAGGTTGAGCCTACTTATCCTTTCATTCTGCACCGTGGAGAGATCTCCCAAATCGCTTTCTAATGGTAATCACTGTCGCTACTCCATCAAAAAATAAAACAAGAGGAATTCCTACTAAGAATAACCAAAAACAATTTCCTGAATAGGACAATCCCGTCCAGTTCCCCAAATGAATACAGAATTCAGTACAGAGGTTATACCATTCTGGGTGTAGGGCAAATAGTGCCACTGAAATGCCAGTACCAATCGCGATATACCAATTCCACCACCAAATGGATAACAAAAGGGCCATGAGTGGAACCAAAGCTCCATAAACAATTAGGTTTGCTTGGCGGTATGAGAAAGGCATGGCATGGAGCCAGCCAGTGGCTTGGTTCTCCAATCTATTTGCGGACCATCGCCTAGGTAAGAAGCTTGGGCCTATGGCTGCTGAGTGAGGACATCCATGGTCATGGCAACGCCAGGTGCAATAGGACTGTTGAGTGTGATCTTGAATTTGTCCACCGAGAACGGTAACCAATAAAATGGAGAATAGACCAATGAATATGGCTCTGAGGGTCATTTGGAGAGAATGAGTACAGGTTACTTTTTGCGTTTCACTCCTCTAACCGCCTCCTCAGTCCATGGGTCCTCCGGCCAAGCATGTTTTGGATAACGACGTTTCAACTCCTTTTTAACTTCATGGTAGGTGTTGTCCCAAAAGCTTCTCAGATCAGAGGTGACCTGAACAGGTTTGAATCCTGGAGAGAGCAGGTGAAGTAGAAGGGAAGTTTTTCCTTGGTTGATACACGGCGTATCCGCCAAACCAAACATTTCCTGAAGACGGACGGCCAGTACAGGTGGAGCCCCATTTGGCTGGTATTCAATGGCAATGTTGGAACCGCTTGGCACAACAATTCGCTCGGGTGCCAGCTCGTCCAAAAGCTGTTGTTTTTCCCAATCCAAGCTGTGTTGTAGTACATCCCGGAGGTCAATCTTTTTGAGGTCTTCAGGCTTTTTGACCTTATCTAAATAGGGAGAAAGCCATTCACGATTGGTTTTTACAAGATGTTCAGTGCTCACATCGGGCCACTCCTGTTCTGGATTCCAGGCCCTCAAACTCTCAATGCGGTATTGCCATTGGCTGACTTCCTTGTCGAAGTTTAACAAGTGTTGTCCCTCACGCTCAATGGCTTGACAGATGGCCTCTTGAATTTCCTCTGGGTCAGGGTCATCCAAGGGGGTACTTTTCAGGATGATTGAACCAATGCGCAGTTCTTGGGTCGCAAGCAATCCGCCACGTTTGGTATCCCACTCAATGATTTCCCGCTCTTTAACCAAAGGCGCCAAGTCTCTTGGGTTTAGTGGTGAGGCAAGAAAGATTTTACCCATTTTGTCACGGGCGTCCACGTTGGCTACCGCAATCCAAGGCTCGTTGGCTAGCTCATCGCGATGCGAGAAAAAAGCCATTTTTCCGTTAGCCAACATGAATTGGGCGTTGTTTCCCGGCTTGGCTGAGGCAATTCGTTCGGGAAAGGCTTGAGCCAACAGAAAGCCTGATTCGTTAGGATCAACAGGTCCATTGTTAGGGCTATTCAACCCAAAAAGGCGACGATAGGATTGGGCGATTTTCTCAATGCGGTTGAAGAACTTGGGGTTGCCTCCATTATTTCGCGCACGACGCAACGCCTCAATCCGAAGATTGACATCCACCCCTGAATTTCGAGGTAATGGATCTTTTTCCTCAAGAATGGCCGCCAAATCGGTCGCCAATTCCAACGCTTCATCCTCTTGGGCCCTGAGCAACATGTGGGCAATCCGTGGATGGCAAGGAAGTCGGTTCAGTGCTTTTCCGTGTTCAGTGATTTTCCGCTCCTCTAATGCTTCCAATTCTTCCAAAAGCTCATAGGCCTGTTCTACGGTTCCTTTTGGTGGAGGCGTCAGCCAAGTCATATCCCAAATATCCTCAATGCCCCATTGGGACATTTCCAGCACTAGCGGAGCTAAATCCGCTTCCAAGATTTCAGCTGTTCGGTGCTTGGCCATTCTATCATGATCGGCGCGTGACCAAAGGCGGTAGCAAGTGCCAGGACTTAAACGACCTGCCCGACCTGCACGCTGGTCAGCGGAATCTTTGGAAATGGTAATGGTTTCCAAGCGAGATAGTCCACTTCTCGGATCAAAACGGGAAGTTCGACCAAAACCTGAATCCACAACAACGGTAATGCCTTCAATGGTCAAACTGGTTTCTGCGATGGAAGTGGCTAACACGACTTTACGCCTGCCGTCTTTGCTGGGGTAAATGGCCTGTCGCTGTTTGGCGGGAGGCAATTGCCCGAACAATGGATGAATGGAAAATTCAGGAAGACTTCGCCTTAGAATTTCCTCGGTGCGAAGGATTTCAGCCTGCCCTGGTAGGAACACCAAAATATCACCTTCGTTTTCTTCGCTGGCCTCTTTGATGGTTTGTGCCGTGATTTCGGGCAAGGCCATGATTTCCTGTGGTGCTCCGTATTTGACCTCCACAGGATATTGGCGCCCTTCACTTTCCACAATATCCGCTTGAAGCAATCGGCCAAGTTCTGGCAAATTCAGCGTGGCAGACATCACCAAAATCCGCAAATCATCCCTCAAAATTTGTTGTGCCTCACGGCAAAGCGCCAAGGCCACATCAGCGTGCAGGTTACGCTCGTGGAATTCATCAAAAATGACCATGCCCACACCCTCTAAGGCATTGTCAGATTGGAGCATTCGTGTGAGGATGCCCTCGATGACGACTTCAATGCGTGTCGTTGGACCCACCCGTTTTTCAAAGCGGATGCGGTAGCCCACGGTTTCACCTACCTCTTCGCCAAGAATTTCCGCCATGCGCCTTGCCACCGATGCTGTGGCCAACCGCCTCGGTTCCAGCATAATGATTTTTTGACCTTCAAGCCAAGGTTCATTGAGCAGAGCTAATGGAAGAAGCGTACTTTTTCCAGCCCCAGGAGGGGCGCTTACCAACAAGGTATTGGCAGATGCAAGCTTTTCTTGGACGGGTTGGAAGACCTCCTTGATGGGGAGGTCGTAGGCGCTGAGGTCGGGTGTCAAGAGTGCGTAAGGATTGATGGATTTAGCGCAAAAATCGGAAAAATACCGTTAACAATGGAGTGGTTGGCTTCAGGCAATTCTCGCAAGGGTGGCGTAGAGACAAGGCATTGCCTTGTCTCTACAGGATGCACTGCAAACAACAGAAAACAAAAAGCCCAGCAATTAGAAAGCGAATTGCTGGGCTTGTCAGTGTAGTTCACGTTCCTACACAGTGTAGGAATGCTGAGCTTATAACTTACTTCAAACTGGCAAGTGCCTGCTCGTAGTTAGGTTCGTCTACAATTTCACTTACCTGCTCGGTGTACACCACCTTGCCCTCTTCGTCGAGAACTACAATGCAACGAGAAGATAAGCCAGCCAACGGGCCGTTGACGAAGGTCAACCCGTAATCTTTGCTAAACGAACCATCAACAAAGTCAGAAAGCATTTCTACGTTTTCGATGCCCTCAGCGCCACAAAAACGACCCTGTGCAAAAGGCAAATCACGGGAAATACACAGAACAGTGGTGTTGTCTAAACTTGACGCTTTCTTGTTGAACTCTCGTACCGAAGTAGCGCAAGTACCTGTATCAATACTCGGGAAGATGTTCATCACGATCTTCTTGCCCTTGTAGTCTGCCAAGCTGGCTTTGGATAAATCGGATTTTACCAATTCAAAATCAGGTGCTTGTGAACCTACTGCTGGGAGCTCGCCAATCGTGGAAATTGCATTTCCTTTTAAAGTAATAGATGCCATGGTGTAAAATCGTAAAAGGTTTCCTTCGAGTTAAGCATGCCTGTTGAAACATCCAAAGACAAGGAGGAAAAATGATGGGGAGCTTGATCAGGGCTGATGCTTTGTAAGTTGTTTGGGAGGAGTGTACTATCCTTAGATAGACTTATTATTTCTCATACTCAATCTTATCAATCACCCAAACGATATCGCCAATTTTGGTGGTGACCACAGCTTCCTCACCTACTTTTTTGTTTAGCAATCCTTTGGCGATAGGAGAATCCATAGAGATGTAGTCGGCATTGCCAATAAGCTCTTCATAGCCTACAATGCGTAGGCGTTTTTTGATGCCTCGTCTCTCGTTGCGTATTTCTACCCAAGCCCCAAACATGACCTTTCCTTCTTGATTGGGGTGGTATTCAATGACCTTAAAATCATCGATACATTTGCGTAGGTAGCGCACGCGACTATCAATTTCTCGGAGCCTCTTTTTGTTGTAATGGTAATCGGCATTTTCAGACCGATCGCCCAAACTGGCAGCCCAAGAAACTTTTGCCGTGATATCGGGGCGAACCACTTTCCACAGGTGCTCCAACTCTTCCTTGAGTTTTTCAAAACCTTCTGGGGTAATCATTTGTGAGCGATTGAGCTTGGGAAGCGTAGATTCAGGAATTTTACGACGCATAGAAACGACTTTCTTATTGAGTATTTACAAGATAATTGAATGGCGCATGAAAATATAGCGCGTGCCAAAACCTAGGGGGCTTTCACAACATATATATGGGTAAGCATCATTCTCTGGAAAAGGACCACAGAGGACACAGAGGTATGGAGAACACAGAGGCTCTTGAGGCTCCCAAATCTCTCCAATAGAGTTTAGAGAGACCAGTACGCCTCCTTTTCTCCCTTCCTCTGTGTCCTCTGTGTCCTCTGTGGTTTAATATATCAGACCCTCTACTGTTCAAGAACCACTAGTCCTCCCTTTCGATGAGCAGTTGAGCAAGAGGCGCAGGGTATCCGCGTTGAACAGCGAATTCTGATGCACGATGATCAATAGCACTTTTGCTAATACGCTTGAGTAGTGGATTTTCGCCAATGCTTGTGTCCACTACCGAGGTGAGTGTTTCCTCATGCATTTTTTCTATAATCTGTTGCGCTACGGTTAAGGCTGAAGAGGCTTTAACAATTTCGCTTCTTGCGTAGGATTTCTGCGGAAAGCTGACCTCCCCAACCCTTAAGCTGGGGTCGTCTCCCGGTATTTGCTGGGCACCATAGAGTGGGGGACCAGCAACCACCGCAGAGGAGAAGGAAGGAATAAACTTTGAGACAAAGGCAATCGCATTTTCCGTTCTCTTGTTGATGTCTTGTTTTGTCCAGCCCGCAGCTAATTTCTGTTCGATGTCCTCACTAAATTTGGGTTGCATGGCGCCAGCCTTGGATTCGATCAATCCGTTTTCGAACAAGGTAATGTCCTTGGTCATCCCATGAATTTGATAATAACCCTCGCAATATGGGGTGAGTTGTGCCATGCCGTGGGGTGTGCCTCGCTCCCCATGAAAAATCAGTTCTGGAAGTAAACCAGTTGCTGCTTCCCATTTTGAAACATAGGCCGCCTTAAATTCAATCAACCGCTCTGATTGTAAATGCAGCGCGTCATCAAAGGCTCCTGTTTTGAAGCCACATGAGTTGACCAAATACTTGACTTTATAGACTTCGTCATCGGTATCGAGTTCCCAGTTGTGGGCTAAGTTTTGGTCCCGAACATCTTTGATGTTGGTTACCGAGGTATCCGTCTTTAGGCGACATTTTTCTGTTTGCTCCAATGCTAACTGGGCCTGTGCACCCAGTCTAAAAAGATTCCATCCGTACTCTTGCACCATGATTACGGGGAATTTTAATGTTGAGTAGTCGATGATTTTCACGGCATTGGCCAGCCATTCATCGGTTGTTTTTGGGAAGGCCACAGCTGGTCGTTCTTTGAGCTTGTCGAGGGCCTCTTTTTCATATAAGGTGAAATAATCCTCAGGATCGCCTAGCAGCTTGTTGGAACCATCTTGTTTGATTAAGTCCTTGTAGTGCTCCACCAAAATTTTGAGCCTGTGTATGTGGGTTTCTACAGCATATTTTTCTGATTGAGGAATCCCGATAAACGTGGGCCGTACATCTATAGACTGAGGGAATAGCTTTGCCATTTCTATAGACTGCTTCATCAGTACTTTGGCCTGCTCGTCAGAAATGTCTGGGTATAGGTTTCCCCCAGCATGCAAATGGCAAAATGGAGGTCCATTGACAAGGCTTTTCTCTTTTTCGAATAAAACAGACTCAATGCCGTTTTTGGCGAGCTGCAAGGCGGTAACAGCACCTGATACACCTCCTCCAATAACTCCTATGGTGTATATTTTATCCATCTTAAAGCACTCCCTGAAGGTTTGAAAAGCTTTCCAAAACAATGGTGGGCTTATAGTCGGCTATGTTTTCGTTGTAGTTGTAGCCATAGCTCAGACCAATACTATCCATACGGGCATTTTGAGCCGCCAGAATATCATTTTTGGAGTCACCAATCATGAGGCATTTGTCAGGAGTGGTGTTCATCTGCTTCGCAAGATGTAGCAATGGACTTGCTTGGGGCTTTTTCTCAGGAAGGGATTCTTCACCGACCCATTGGAGGAAGAATTTTTTGATAGCGAGCTTCTCTAAGATGGGCTCAACAAAACGAAATGGTTTGTTGGTGCAGATCACCAATTTGTAGCCTTGATCTTGCAAGTAATCTAATGTCTCTAGCACATGAGGATAGAGGAAGGTTTCTTCACAGACATTACTTTGGTAGGCAGGAATAAAGACCGCTAGTGCTTCATTCAAGAAGTCAGCCGATACGGGTTGGTTCGTTACTTTTTCTAAGGCCCTATTGACTAATGTTTTGGCTCCGTTGCCTATGAAAGGGGTGACTTGTTCAATGGTGAGCGGTGAGAAGTTATAATGGGCCAGCATTTTGTTGATGGCGAGGGTAAGGTCGGGGATGCTGTTTATGAGCGTGCCATCCAGATCGAATATCAGGAGTTCTTTTGCTTTGAAATTCACGGAGCTTTCTTTTGTGCGTGATACCTTTTTCGGTTGGTTGTAACTTCACGCTTTCGATTTTTTCAAATGTAAGTAAATTGCGATGTTTAGCATTTTTATTTGGCGCTTTATCCAGAGAAATCCCCAAACAAGATGATATTCTTCGTTTTCAATAAAGGTTGCTAAATCCAATCTTGGAGATTTTGGTGTATGATATGGCTTCGTGTGTGACTAAAAGCAGGAGGAGTCGTTTATGTTTATTCTTCCTTTAAAGCTGATTTGCAATTAGTGCCTAATGGTTCGTAGTCTATGAACAAAGAAATCCTCACTAAAGAACTCCACTTCAAAGCTATTCGTAGCTCGGGGGCTGGTGGCCAGAATGTGAACAAAGTATCTTCGAAGGTGGTGCTCACTTTTGATGTGGCTCAATCGGAAGGCTTGAGTGAACACGAAAAAACACTGTTGTACAAAAACTTGGCTTCGCGCCTTACCACTGAGAAGGTGCTTATCCTTGTTTGTGATGATGCCAGAAGCCAGCTCCAAAATAAGGAGCAGGTTATTCAACGCTTTTTTGAATTGATTCAGAAGGGTTTGGTGGTGCCTAAAAAGCGTATTGCCTCCAAACCGAGTAAGGCCTCGATCAAGCGGATGAAGGAGAATAAGAAACGGCGTGGGGAATTGAAGAAGTTGCGGAGTAAGCCGAAGTTTTGAGGGGGGCTGGGTTGGGCTGTTGCAGGGCGTGGGGCACAAGACGCACAGCAGAAGACCGCAGGGCACAAGGCGTAGGGCACAAGGCCCTACGTTACGGAGCTGTAGGGGCTGACCTGTGTGTCAGCCCAATGTTGTTTTTGACAGTGCATGGTTTCAGTGTGTACTGTTCCATAGCGTCGGTGTTTTATACCCGACGTTTTCGAAATAATACGGCCAGAAATCACCTCCACCGCACCAATTTCCTCGGTTCACTTTTTTTCATCCCCTCAGGGATATTAGCCTGAATCTCCTCTTTCAGCGCCTTAAGCAATTTGGTCTTGGCAAAGCTTTTTAAGGTGACCATGCTGACTTCACGGATGGGCTCGGGTTCCACAAAACGTTTGACAAAATGCTGGTCCGCTTGATCGTGGATAGAGAGCTCAGGTACTAAGGTGTAGCCAAGGTTGGAGCGCACCATGTTTTTTAGGGTCTCAATGGAGCCACTTTCAAAGTCGAAGCCCATGGCGCTGTGGACTCGTTGCTGGTTGCCACAAATGTTCAATACTTGGTCACGGAAACAATGGCCTTGGTTCAAAAGCCAAAGCCCTTCGAGGGGTAAGCCATCCATTTTGGACTCCTCTTGTTGCATCAGAGGATGGTCGTCTGAAGCATAGATAAGGAAGGGTTCCTCATAAAGTGGAATCTCTTGGATTTTGTCCTCATCCAATGGAGTGACCAAAATGCCGATGTCCAATTGGTCTTTTTTTAGGGCCTCTACAATGCGGTGGGTCTGCAATTCCGAGATGCTCAGGTTGATGTGTGGATATTTCTCCACAAAGCTTTTGATGAACAGGGGAAGCAAATAGGGGGCGATGGTGGGAATGATGCCGATGCGGTAATCACCTGTGAGTTCTTCCTTGGCGCCTTCCACCAAGGCCATTAGCTGTTTGCTTTCGCGAAGGATTTCCCGTGCCTTGGCAATGATTTTTTCCCCTTCCTTGGTGGGCTTTAAGGGCTGTTTTGAACGGTCAAATAGGCTTACCCCAAATTCCTCTTCAAGTTTTTTCACCTGCGTGGTGAGCGTGGGTTGGGTGACATAACAGGCTTCGGAGGCTTTTACGAAATGCCTGTGGGTGTCGAGGGCGATGATGTATTCGAGTTGTTGGAGTGTCATGGGAGGAGATTTTAGACCGCCTCGCTTTTGGACATTAGACTTTAGCTCCTGTATTGCCTCACAAGAATGTTAGAAGCTAATGTCTAAAGTCTAACCTCTAATGTCTATGCATAGTCAAAAGCTATAATAGTATCAAAAATATCAATTGGATTAATAAACTCAAAACCCCGTGTTTTGTATTACATCATTAGAGAAACAAACTAAAACAAATTGATTATGAGCACTTCAGTATTGAACGTAGGAAATGCATTCCCAGCTTTTGAAAAGGTAGCCGTTGTATCCCGTGAGCAAGGGAAGGAGTTTGAGACCATCAGTTCTGAGAGCTTCAAGAGTGATGACGACCAATGGACGGTGCTGTTCTGGTGGCCGAAGGATTTCACCTTTGTTTGTCCAACGGAGATTGCCGAGTTCAATAAGAACTACGACGAGTTCCGCGACCGTGACACGCAGTTGATCGGTGCCTCCACCGACTCTGAGTTCGTGCACTTGGCATGGCGCGAGCACCACGATGATTTGAAGGATTTGAAATTCCCGATGCTTGCCGATACCTCTAAATCCTTGGCTGAGGACTTGGGCATCTTGGAACCAAACGAAAAGGTGGCTTACCGTGCCACATTCATCATCGACCCACAAGGAATCATCCGTTGGGTGAACGTCAATGACTTGAGCGTTGGCCGAAATGTGAAGGAGGTGATCCGTGTGTTGGACGCCTTGCAGACCGACGAGCTTTGCCCATGTAACTGGGAAAAAGGGGATGCAACGCTGTAAGTGATTGTAGACCCTTCGCTTTTGGACCTTAGATTTTGGCTTGACCAACTGAGGTTTAAGGTCTGAAAGTGAAGTTCTAAATGCCAAATGTTTTGGTTTCCAAAATTCTGGGACAACCCCACCTCTGTCCTCCCCTTAAAAAGGGGAGGAGAAACCATCAGCCCACCACTTGCAACCACAATTGTTCAGTGTTCTCTGTAACATTCTCCTCCCTTTGGATAAGGGGAGGACAGAGGAGGGGTTGAATCCCACATGGGCGCTAACGTCTAATGTCTAAATTCTAAAGTCTTATAAAATGAACGAATCAACCCAAGCCTTTGTCGAGGATCTTCAATTGTCAGAATCCTCTTATAATATATCTGCCTTAGATGCCGGAGAATCCCGTTACATCAAGGATGCCCGCATCAACCTGAAAAATGCCTTGAATACGGAGCATTTGGATGAGAAGGAAGCCGTATTGGTGGCCTTGGCCATTGCGGTCAACCAGAAAAGTCATTCCCTCATCAAGTTGTTTGAGGCCAAGGCTGAAGCGTTGGAAATTCCGAAACCAGCCCAAGCCGAGGCGATGGCCTGTGCCAGCTTATTGTCGGCGAACAATGTGCTCTACCGTTTCCGCCATTTTGTGGAGAAGGAAAAATACAATGAGCTTCCGGCCCGCATCAAGATGAACATTATGATGAAGCCCGTGTTGGGTAAGGAATTCTTTGAGTTGGTGAGCTTGGCGGTAAGCGCTATTAATGGCTGTGAGATGTGCGTGAAATCCCATGAGGAATCCGTACTTCAACTTGGCGCCAGCGAGGAGCGCGTGTTCGAGGCGATTCGTTTGGCGTCTATCATTGTCAGCATCGACAAACTGCTGTCTTAATCCATCAAAAGGTATCGAAGCGTACCGTTAATCTTCCCTTAACTTCCGCAGGATAAATGGCTGTTTTCCTGAGTGCTAAACTGATTATGTTTGTCCACATCTTTCAGTTTTAGCACTCTTTTTTATGCTCAAGCATTTACGAATTTTCTTCCTTCTGCTCATGATGCCACAGTTGCTCATGGCGCAATTGGTCATCAAGGAAACTATCTACAACAATCAGAAAAGTTATAGGGATGGCTCCTTTGAGGCGACTAATGGTTATCTCATTATTTCAAACACTAGGTATTTAAGCGCAGGTTACGACTCCCTGGAAGTGTACAAGTTCAACGGAGAGTCTTATGAATACCACCAAACCTTGTCACCTTCTGATGCGCAGGAAGGAGATGACATGTTTTTGGGATATCGTATGTCGGCTGATGGAGGGAACTTGGTGGTTTCCGCATCCCATAAAGGCGATAAAGATGGTGGAGCCTACTTTTACCATTTGCAGGATAACGGTGATTGGGCAGAAGAAACCATTTTGGAAAATCCCGGAGTGGGGAATTATTATGGCGGGCAAAATTTGGCCATTCACGGTGATCAAGTTTTGGTGACTCGAAACAATGGTTGGCCTGATTACATGCACGTGGTGTCACGTGATGACCAAGGCAACTGGAGCATTACCGATACCATAGAGAACTCCAACTATCATTCGTTTTATGCCCGAAAATGCTATTTCGATGGCCAGCAGTTTATTTCAGCTCTTTTCACTTCGGGTGAGGTAAAGTCATTTTCCCTTAATGGCACTGGGGAGTGGCAAATCGACCAGGAATTTCCAAGTCTTTATGGGGATCGAACATATTTCGGAACGGTGCTGGATGTAAGCGGTGATTATTTGGCCATGGTAGATCCGGATTTCAGCGTTCCAGTAGATACGGGAATTGTTAATGAGGCTGGGGCAGTACTTATTTATAAGCGAAATGGGCTTCAGTGGACACTTATGGATACTATTATTCCTGAGGTGCCAATGCCTAAAGGTGAGTTTGGCAAGTATTTGACTTTCGATGATGGCGTTTTGGCCGTGACGGCAGAGATTCACAAACTTCCTTCCGATGAATTGATCGGTGGGGTTTACTTTTATGAGCAACAAGGAGAGGATTGGACTTTGAGGGAGAATGTAATTTCCAATGACTCAAGAGATATTGGAGACCATTATTTCGGTCAAAAAATCGTTGCTGACCAAGGCTCTTATTTTGTGTCAACAAGGTATGGAGTGTTGCGAATCGCTCCTGGCGTAAAGGACTGTGCGGGTGTATTGGATGGAGACGCTTTCATTGATGATTGCGATGTTTGTTCCGGAGGAGATACTGGCATTGAACCGAATTCCACTTGTAAGGATTGCAATGGTGATGTGAACGGCACGGCTTCAATTGACGACTGTGATGTTTGCTCTGGTGGTCAGACAAATATTGAACCAAACTCGACTTGTAAGGATTGCAACGGCGAAGTGAACGGCACGGCTTCGGTAGATGACTGTGATGTTTGCTCTGGCGGTCAGACTGGCATTGAACCGAATTCCACTTGTAAGGATTGTAACGGTGATGTGAACGGCACGGCTTCGATAGATGATTGCGATGTATGTTCAGGCGGTCAGACTGGTGTTGAACCGAATTCCACTTGTAAGGATTGCAATGGCGATGTGAACGGCACTGCATCGATTGATAACTGTGATGTGTGTTCTGGCGGTCAGACAGGTGTTGAACCGAATTCCACTTGTAAGGATTGTAACGGTGATGTGAACGGCACGGCTTCGATAGATGACTGTGATGTATGTTCCGGCGGTCAGACAGGTGTTGATCCGAATTCAACCTGTAAGGATTGTAATGGTGAGTTGTTTGGAAATGCCTTGGTAGATGAATGTGGAATTTGTGCCGGAGGTACAACGGGCATTGAGCCAGATGAAAGCTGTAAGGTGACTGGATTTGAGGATGCGAGTTTGGAGAGCATTAAAGTGTATCCAAACCCGACTGAGGCGACCATCAAACTTTCGGAATCCGTGGATTGGGTATTGCACAACGCCATGGGTGAGGAGTTGGCAAGCGGATATGGCTCAGAGGTTGATTTGAGAGATTATCCATCAGGGATTTACTTTATCCAATTGGATCAGAAGCAAACCCAGAAGGTGGTTAAAAAATAAGTCTGGGAGCATCTCCCTAAACATCAAAGCCCTGAGAAACGACTTGTTTTTCAGGGCTTTTTCTATGTGTAGTCAGCATGAGTTAATCTCTTAACTCCATCATGATTTGATGGACTTCGATGCTTGGCGGTTCAATAGCTTTATGCTTGGGCAATGGATTTCGCTAATTCAGTTGTCCTAAAATGTTCAAGTGATTCCATAGAACCCCAGACATAAACTCCTCCATACTCTCCATCGTTTTCCAGCTTGATGTAGTATTTCTGTACCAAGCCAGCAATCGCCTTGAATTGGGGTTCTCTTTCCTTGGCGATTTTGAGCATTTCGTCTTCGGAAAGCGCCGTCTTAATTTTTACGATTTGGATGATGGTTCCCTTTTGATGCTCCATGGAAAGTGTATTGTTCTAATAATAGACGGAGTCGAAATGGTTTGGTTATTTTCGGTGAGTTCTAAGATTATCCGAAGGAGGTTTTTACAAATATTTTTTGCTACGCAATTAGACTGCGCACTCGCCCCTCAACTTTGAAGTGTTGACTAAAAAACGCGACTATGAAACTAACAGGAAACGACATTTTGGCTTTGGGTTACCCAGAAGGGAAGGCCGTAGGTATCGCTTTGGAGTTGTTGAAGAAGGGGCAGTTGGCCGATGATTTCAAACAGCAATTGGTTGCCGTGCTTGAAAATCCAACTACATATAAAGATGATGCGGTGTTTGGTGCATTGGCGACCGAGCTTTTGACTCCAAAAAAGGATGCGGAGGTGATTCCATTGCAGGCAGAGCATAAGGAATACAAAATCTATGGGGCTGAAAATATTGAGCAGGGGGCATTGAATCAAATGGATATTGCCATGCGTCTGCCGGTGACTAAAGCTGGAGCGTTGATGCCAGATGCGCACCAAGGTTATGGTCTGCCGATTGGTGGAGTCTTGGCTACTGAAAATGCAGTCATTCCTTATGGTGTGGGCGTGGATATCGGTTGCCGAATGTGCATGACCATTTATGATATTCCTGCTTCACAGATTGAGGAGCGCAAAAAGGAGTTGACCAAAATGCTTCAGGTGAATACGCAATTTGGGCGAGGTACTTTTAAAAAGCCTCGTGACCATGAGATTATGTCCCATGCTTTATTTCAGGAAAACCCGCTGATCAAGGGCTTGAAGGACAGGGCTTATCAGCAATTGGGTTCATCAGGTGGAGGTAACCACTTTGTGGAGTTTGGGGTGACGGAAATCCTTGATGCGAACAATGAATTTGGATTGGCACCAGGGAAATACCTCGCTGTGTTGTCCCACTCTGGTTCACGTGGATTGGGAGCGACCATCGCCAACCATTACACCAAATTGGCGCAATCCCTTTGCAAGCTTCCGAATGAAGCCAAGCATTTGGCTTGGTTGGATTTGGATACTGCTGAGGGTCAGGAATACTGGTTGGCGATGAATATGGCGGGTGATTATGCTTCCGCTTGTCATCACCAGATTCATGAGCGAATGGCGATTGGCTTGCGAGCGAAGCCAGTGGCGACCATTGAGAACCACCATAACTTTGCTTGGAAGGAGAAGGATGAACAAGGCAATGAGTTGATTGTTCACCGAAAAGGGGCGACTCCAGCAGGTAAAGGTGTGTTGGGAATTATCCCAGGTTCGATGACTGCTCCTGGCTTTATCGTGCGAGGAAAAGGGGAGGCGCTGTCCTTGAATTCTGCTTCGCATGGTGCTGGACGAACCATGTCACGAACCCAAGCCATCAAGACGCTTGACCCAAAAATGGTTGCCTCGCATTTGGCGGAAAAAGGCATTGAGCTACTTGGTTCTGGACTTGATGAAGCGCCACAGGCCTATAAGGACATTCACCAAGTGATGGATGCTCAGGTTGATTTGGTGGAAGTGGTGGGTTCCTTCACCCCAAAAATTGTGAGGATGTGTGGGGATAAGAAGTTTAAGGAAGTTGATTGATTAGGTCTGACAGGTTTTTAAAACCTGTCAGGTCTAACGCTTTCCTTACTTTTGTTTACCATGAAAAACCACCACACCTATACCCTTCGCCTTGATTGGAATGGAAACCCTGATAAGGATTCCATGAAAAACGACCGCCTTTATGAAGTTGCCATTGAGGGCAAAGCACCTTTTTGTGGTTCGGCCGACAAGCCATTTTTTGGGGACCCAACGCTTTATAATCCCGAAGACTTATTGTTGTCGGCACTATCAGCCTGCCACATGATGTCCTTTTTGTACCTCTGTCGGAAAAAGGGAATTCGGGTGCTCTCTTATCAGGACAATCCCGAGGGATTTTTGAAGGTGAATCCAGATGGGAGCGGGCAGTTTGAAAAAGTGGTGTTGAAGCCTGAAGTACAGTTGGCGGATATTGCCCAAAGGGAGGAGGCAATTGCTTTGCACCCAGAGGCGGGAAAGCTGTGTTTTATTGCGAACTCCTGCAATTTTGAGATTGTGTATGAAGCCCTCTAAAAGTAAAGAGCAGACCTGTCAGGTTTTGGAAACCTGTCAGGTCTGCTCTTTACATTTATAAAGTGGTTACTTTCCTATACAAAACTTGCTGAAAATATTGTCCAGCAAATCATCCGTGGTGATTTCACCAGTCAGCTCACCAAGATGGTGCAGGGCTTGGCGGATATCCATGGCCAAGAAATCTCCAGTGATGTTGTCTGCCAATCCGTTGATGACGCGGAGCAAGGATTCTTTGGTATTGAGCAGTCCTTCGTAATGGCGAAGGTTGGTAACCACGGTGTCACCCGTATGGAAGGAATCGAGTTGAACGGCTTTGAGCAATTCACTTTTCAAGTCCTCAATTTTGGTCGCTTCGGAGGCGGAGATGTAAATCAGGTGGTCAATGCCATCATACACGGAAAGGTCAGCGCCCTCGTCAATTTTGTTCCCCACCAATAGGAAAGGCTTGCCGTTGGCTTTCAGCGTTTCAATTTCCTCCAATAGCTCGTCACGACTGGTGGTGTTCACGTCGAACAGGTAGATGACCAAGCTGGCCTTGCCCATTTGTTCCTTGGTGCGTTCCACACCGATAGCCTCGACGGTATCGTCAGTATGGCGTAAACCTGCCGTGTCAATAAAGCGGAATTTGATGCCTTCAATATTGATTTCGTCCTCAATGAAATCGCGCGTTGTTCCAGGGATGTTGGAGACGATGGCCTTTTCCTCGTTGAGGAGTTTGTTGAGCAGGGTGGACTTTCCAGCGTTTGGCTTGCCAGCAATCACAGTTGGGATGCCTTCCTTGATGACATTACCCAATTTGAAGGATTCCAGCAAGGGATTGATGTTGCTTAGCAATTTTTCAATCAATTCCTTGAGGTCATCACGGTCAGCAAACTCAACATCCTCTTCACCAAAATCCAGTTCCAGTTCGATTAATGAAGCAAAGTGAATTAGGCGTTCTCTAAGGTGCTTGATTTCATTGGAGAAGCCGCCACGCATTTGGTTGAGCGCCGCTTGTTGGGCGGCTTCACTGTCAGCATTGATAAGGTCGGCCACAGCTTCCGCTTGTGCCAAATCAAACTGGCCATTCATAAAGGCGCGCTGAGTGAATTCTCCAGGTTTTGCACTTCTTGCGCCTTTTGAAATCAAAAGTTGAATGACCTGCTGGACAATATAAGGAGAGCCGTGGGTTGAAATCTCTACGACATTCTCCTTGGTGAAGGAATTAGGTCCTTTGAAAATACTGACAAGCACCTCATCCAAAATGGTGTTGTCGTCATTGCGAATAGTACCGAAGTGGATGGTGTGTGAGGGCTGTTCCTCAATGTTTTTTCCTTTAAATACCTTGTTGGTAAGAGAAATGGCTTCAGGACCAGAAAGACGAATGACGGCGATGGCGCCCACTCCTGGAGCGGTGGCCGGGGCGATGATGGTATCGTGCAGGTGCATCTTGCCTTACAACTTGGTTTGAGGTAAGAGAGGAAGAAGTAGGAGGGGTTATTCCTTTATTCTTGGATGAGCCCGCAATTTACGCCCTTGGTGATGGATAACCTTGAAAGGTTAATAAAAATGCAGTGAAGTAAGGATTACTTTCCTGATTTACATTGATGGAGAAGCCACTGGTAGGCTTTGTTAGGCTCGTTGTAGAACAATTCTGTTTTTGTTTTGACTTCAGGATGAAACTGTCCAATCATTTTGGCAATCATTTCACTGACTGGATCGCCTACAACCACCGCCAATGCCTTGAAATGGTTGGAGCCATTTTGTTTCATGACATTTATTCTAAAAGACATTTCCATGCCCAGCATGCCTCGCATATCAATGAAGTGCCCTGTTGGAAAACCTGGATGAATGGCATTTCTGAATGGGATAAACTCTTGTAGGGATTCTCCGGTTATCTGTACGTTGGGTTTATAAACTGTGTGAATTATGTGATGCTCATCCTTCCATATTTTTACAAGGTCATTTTCAAAAAAATCAGGGATAGTGGAAATAGTCTTATTCAGTTTATTCTGCATATCAAAAGCTTACTGAAGTAAAAATTGAAGTTCAATAATTGGTGTTTTTTTGCCCCAATTTAGCAAAACTTTGTTGGCTGTTAAGGGATTAAAAATGAAAAGCTTAACCCATGTTAGACAAGCGTGCAATCTTAGCAAGTTTTACATTCTTGCATGAGCCACTCATAGGCGTCTTCACGGTTGTTGAATGTCTTTCCATTCAGGTCTTTTCTGGGGTGTAGCTTGGAAATCATTTTGGCGATCATCCAACTCACTGGATTATCTATGATAATGGCCAGCGCTTTATACTTTTCTGGTGTATAGTTTTTTGTAGTCTTTTTTCTTGCCTTTAAGTTTATGCTTGACAATCCACTTATATCCAGCATGTGTCCAGTTGCAAAGCCAGGGTGTAGGGAGTCCCGGAAGGACATGATTTTATCGGCAAGGGACTCATCCAATTTGACACCGCCTTTATAGGTGGTGTGGATGATGTCATTTTCATCCCTCCAAATTTTCACCTTGTCATTTTCGAACATGGGTGGAAGGGTTAGCATTTCAGACTGATGAAAAATTTCGGAATGTGCCATAAAAATCTATATACACCCGGTCTTGGTGTTTGGATTTAGAGGCCTCCAAAATTTGATCAATCCTCTAAAGTATCAACACCAATTCCCGATGTTTAGTTTTTGGTTTATAGGTGAAAATATGCCTGATCACAGGGGTTAAAAATAGCCCTTGAGCATGTCGTTAGGGTTCATGCTAAAACCATAAATAGTTTAAGAAAATTTAACTAAAAATTGAGCTTGCAATGAATGGTGTTTTTTATTCGGTTATATATAGAGGATTAACGTCTATGAAAGTGGGTTTAACGGTTTGATGTTTGAGTTTGGGGATTTATCCCCAACAAAAAAGCTGTTTCCCGAATGAAAACAGCTTTTTTTATTGATTATCAGCAAGTTTGAAGTTGTTAGGTAAGTTCGATGTTATCAAAGTTACCTGAACTCATCAGGAGGCTAACGCCTTTTACCTCGTTTAACTTATCCTTTAGGATGGAAGAGTCTGAAACAACCACAACATCTTGACGGCCAAAGGCTTGTTGGATTTGCTCGTCGGTGATTGGCTCAAGATTTTTAGACGCTACCGTTTTAGGGTTGAAGTAGACAATAGCTGTATCCACGCTGTCCATTGCTCCCTTGTATTGACCGATGAACTCCTTGTTTAGGCTGGAGAAGGAGTGAAGCTCCAAGCAGGCCGTTACGGACTTGTTTGGATATTGTGCTTTCACCGCTTCAGTGACGGCCTTTACTTTGGAAGGAGAGTGGGCGAAATCGCGGAAAACGATTTTGTCAGCCGTCTCGCTGAGTTTTTCCAAACGGCGACCAGCTCCTGTAAAGGACTGCATGGCCTTGTAGAAATCCTCTGGAGCTACGCAAAGTCTTTCACAAACTTTTTGGGCACCAGCCAAGTTTTGAAGGTTGTGCTCACCAAAGATTTGCAGTGGGAATTTTTCCTTCTCGTGGATGACGTAGGTAGTGCCGTCCTTGATTTCTACTTTAGGCTTGCTGTAAGGGAACTTTAGAAGGTCACCTTCATTGGCTTCTGCAATGCGTTTCACCTCAGGATCCAACTCTTGGTAGATGATGGTTCCAGCTTTTGGCGTAGCCAGAGAGAGTTTCTCAAACTGACCTACGTAGCCCTCATAAGTAGGGAAGACATTGTAATGGTCCCAAGCAATGCCGTTCAACACGGCAATGTGGTGTTTGTAGGCCAAGAATTTTGGACGAGGATCCAAGGCAGAAGTTAGGTACTCGTCGCCCTCGATGATGATAAAGGCGGCAGAGTCACTGAGGCGTACCATTGTTTCAAAGCCATCCAATTGAGCGCCAACGGCATAATCGAAGTCATGGCCAAGGGTCTTCAATGCATGAAGAATCATGGCGGTCACCGTGGTCTTGCCGTGGCTACCAGCGATTACGATACGTTGCTTGTTTTTGCTGTGCTCGTAGATGTATTCAGGGAATGAATAGATTTTCAGGCCGAGCTCTTTCGCTTTCTGCAATTCTGGGTTGTCGCCTTTGGCGTGCATGCCCAAAATGATGGCGTCAATGTCAGGAGTGATGGCGTCAGGGTTCCATCCTGTATTTTCTGGCAATAGGCCGTGCTTGGCCAGACGACTTTTGGAGGGCTCAAAAAAATTGTCGTCGGATCCGCTGATTTGATGACCTTCCTCTTTGAGGGCGATGGCCATATTGTGCATCAGGCTTCCTCCTATTGCTATGAGATGTATGCGTTTGCTCATTTTTCAAGACGTTAGCATAAGGCGAAAATCACTTTTTCGTGGGCCTTACGTAGGTAACGAATCCACAAAACTAAAAATTTTCCCATTTCAACGGTCGTTTCCAGCCATAATTGGTGATTTATTATTAGCCATTGGTCATAAAAAAACCTCTGGCCGTAATAGCCAGAGGTTTGAATAAGAGGGGGTTGTGCTTAGTTCATCAGCTTGTCCTCCATCATTTTTTCGAGGGTTGGAACATCAATGCGCTTGGCAATGATTTTCTTGTTTTTGTCCAACACGTAAATCACAGGCGTGCTGTAGATGTCATACCACCAACGGAATGGAACTTCGGCATTTGGGTCGGAAACGTTGATCCAATCCAAACCGTTGTCCTTGATGAATTTCCTGTATTTGTCTTCGTGTTGGCGGTCGATGTGTACCGAATAGATTTCCAAGCCATAATCCTTGAAACGTTTATAAACGTTCTCGTAAAGTTTTGGCGTGGCCTTTTTACAGTGACCACAAGTGGCCGACCAGAAGTAAATGACGGTGTATTCTGCCTTGATTTGGCTGAGGGATTTCTTCACGCCGTTGGTGTCAGGCATGTTGAGGTCTGGGGCAGCAAGTCCACAACGGTTGTATTTTAGGTTGTTTACACGGTCAGTGATTTTTTCCTTCGTAGTGGCGTCAATCCAGTCGCAACGTGGGTCACCCAAATAGTAATTGGTGAACATGTGGTAGGCAACACCTTCGCCTGTACACATGATGTTTGACTTTTCGTAGTGGCTGGTGTAGGTAGCTACCACATATTTAAAGCCTTCCTTGTTGTTGCCCATTTTGGCGAGAATCTCATCCAAAACTTTTGTTACGGAGTCGGTCTGTTGCGGAGTTAGCTCGGTGATGTACTGGTTGAGCTTAGGTTCCAGAATTGGGGTGCGGAGCAAACCAGCTTCTGTGAGGTCGATGTTGTCCAAGAAGTGGCTCTTATAATAATAGTAGCGACGTTTGTTTCGCTCCTTGTCGTCTTTGATTTCTTTAAAATCAGGAACCTCAACTTCCTGCATGGCCAAAAATAGTTTGGCTACGAAAGTGTTCGGATGCTGTTTGATGAAGTTCTTTTTGTACTCCTCAATACTTTCTTGGTTGGCAAGGGCTTTTGCTTTGCAGTCTTCAGCCTCCTGTTTTTCCTTTTTGTTTTCGCTGTCCTTCTTCTCCTTGTAGCACTCGGAAAGTTTGCCCGTTTCACGGCCAAGGGGAGTGATGTATTTAAGGTATTCGTAGAACAGTTGGTTTTCTTCGGATCCCGTCACCTTCATGTTTTGAATGGTTTCCGAGGCGTCAGTTTTTTTATCGTCCACCTCTGTTTCCAACGTGAACTGTTGGGAGTCGCTGATGATGAACTCGAAATATTGGTCGGGGAGGATGACCATATAAATGCCACGTTTCAAGGGAGCTTCATCACTGAAAGTCATCCAGCCTTTATTGTCTACTTGGGCTGAATCCTGAAGCATTTTTTTGTCGCCAAAGTGGTAAGCCAATTTGACGGTTTGTGGCTCAAGGCCCTTTACTCGGACCTTAATGGAGTGTCCGCTGGCTTGTTCGGCACTAAATCCGAGCAAGGCCGAAAAGCAAATAAAAAACAGGCTAAGCGCTGTACGTTTCATAGTGGTCTTTTGGTCTTGTATTCCCTAAGTCAACCCAAAAGTAAGCCCTTGAAGTTCTTCCAAGGCCACTTTTGGCCGTATTTGTCCCCAAGTTTACAAAACTTGTTCCAACTGGGGTCGATTGAAGCGATAGAATTGGTTTAGTTGCCCTAAATATTAGGATTCCATTGAATTATTAAATGTGAAGGTATGTTAAGCAGGCATGTATTCGTATATTTGCAATTCTTTCTAAAAAGCTACGGGTTGTTCGGCCTTGGAGTTAGGCTTGTTAGACTATAGGTTGAGAAAGTTCTCCCTTGATAGTCAATGTGTTTAGTGAATCCTTTGGTAGAGTCCTTGCAGCCCTCGCTTGGTTTTGTGTTATTAAAACCCATGTTTCTTACGTGAACAATTTTGCAGAATTAGGTCTTTCCGAGGCTATCGTGAAGGCCGTTGAGGCGCTTGGATTCGAACAACCTACTCCCATCCAGCAGGAAGCTATTCCTGAATTGCTAAAAGAAGATTCCGATTTCGTCGGATTGGCGCAGACCGGTACGGGTAAGACTGCCGCTTTTGGCCTTCCTTTGTTGGACACTATTGATTCCGATCTTTCATTCGTTCAAGGCTTGGTGCTTGCGCCAACCCGTGAGTTGGCTCTTCAGATTGCCAATGACCTGAACAACTTCTCCAAATTCAAAAAGGTGAAGGTGGTTGCTGTTTATGGTGGTGCGAACATCCGTCCGCAAATCATGGACATCAAAAAGGGAGCTCAAGTAATTGTAGCCACTCCTGGTCGTTTGCGCGATTTGATCGAGCGTGGTGCAGCTAATCTTTCCCAAGTGAAAGTGTCCGTGTTGGACGAGGCTGACGAGATGCTCGATATGGGCTTCAAGGACGAGTTGGATTTCATCCTTTCGGAGACTCCTGAGGAGAAGAACACTTGGTTGTTCTCTGCGACCATGCCAGCTGGCGTTCGTCGTATCGCCCAGAACTACATGACGGAGCCTAAAGAGCTTTCCGTTGGAACCAAGAACTCGGCTAACGAGAACATTGAGCACCATTTCTACTCGGTGCACCCAAAAGACAAGTATGCTGCTTTGAAGCGCATCTTGGACTTCCACCCAGAGATTTTTGGTATTATTTTCTGCCGTACTAAGGCAGAAACCCAAGAAATTGCTGAGCGTTTGGGCCGTGATGGCTATTACGCTGATGCTTTGCACGGTGATTTGTCTCAGGCGCAACGTGACCACGTAATGCGTCGTTATAAGGCTCGTCAGATGCAGGTGTTGGTTGCTACTGATGTTGCTGCGCGTGGTATTGACGTTAATGACGTGACCCACGTTATTAACTATCAGTTGCCAGACGATATTGAGAGCTACACCCACCGTTCTGGCCGTACGGCCCGTGCAGGTAAGAAAGGTGTTTCTCTTGCAATTGTTGGTCGCCGTGACATGTACCGCATCGGCCAGATTGAGCGTATCATCAAGCAGAAGTTCGAGAAGAAGCTTGTCCCACAAGGCGATGAGGTTTGTGAGCGTCGTTTGATGGCTGCCATCAACCGAGTAAAAGATGCCGAAGTATTGGAAGAAGGCATTTCTCCATACATGTCTGCTGTTGAAATTGCTTTTGACGGTATGACTAAGGAAGACCTAATAAAGCGTTTGGTTTCCATGGAGTTTGACAAGACCCTTCGTTTCTACGACAATGCTCCTGACTTGAATGCTTCAGAAGGACGTGGAGATCGTGGTGACCGAGGAGACCGTCGCGAGCGTGATGGTGAGCGTTTCTCGATCAACCTTGGTAAGGTAGACGGTTTGGATCGTCAAGCGTTGTTGGGTTATCTTGAAGAAGGTGGTATCAACGCCAAGGAGGTTTCAGATATCAGCCTTGGTGGTGTTCGCACTTACCTGAACGTGAAGAAGGAGCGTGTTGACGATTTCTATAACCTCTTGCACAACGCTGATTTTGACGGTCGTACTGTGAAGGTTGGTAAAGAGCAAGGCGGCGGTAACCGTGGCGGCGGTGGCGGTCGTGGTGGATATCGTGGCGGCGGTGGCCGAGGAGGCAACCGTGGCGGCGGTGGCTACAACCGTGGCGGAGGCGGTGGTGGTGGACGTCGTCCATACCGTCGTGAAAAACGAGGATAATTTCCTGTAGATATATTAAAAAAGTCCTTGGTAGAATTTTCTGCCAAGGACTTTTTTTTGTGCTTCTGATAAAGCATCGAAAGATGGAAAACTCCATCAAGTTTATTTGAGGTTTAGGCTTCTACGGCCTCCTCTTCTTCCTCACCAACATATGGGAAGATGTCTACTAAAGGGGTTTCGGCTATGCCAATTACTTTTGTAGGCACCAGCATGGTGCTGAGGTTTTCCTCGAGGCGCTCGATAGCTTCTTTGATGGAAGTTGCAGCAACCAGCATTTGTTGCGTTACTTTTTTCTCTTTTCCAGTCTCCTCATCCACGTCAACATAAGAGACCTTGGCCATGT
This sequence comes from Bacteroidia bacterium, assembly GCA_030431525.1. GTDB lineage: Bacteria > Bacteroidota > Bacteroidia > Cytophagales > JAAEPT01 > JAUIJC01. Next base: position 72,847 of record JAUIJC010000008.1, read on the forward strand.
ACCAAGTGTCCGCGTCATCATAGTTGATGATTTCAGCAATCTTGTTTTTGGTGATGGAGGTTACGATGAACTCGCCTCGGATGGTGTGCTCCATCTCCTCATATATGCGGGTTTCAGCCTCGGTGAAGGTCATGGCGTCCAAAAGGTAAGGCTCCGTAACCTTGCTCAACTTGCCTTGGCCGTCCTCTTTTTGGTAGCGGACTTTGCAGGTGAACCAGCTTCTCATGTTGTGATAGTTTTTGTGTTAGTTCCTCAAAGGTAAGCTTTTACAATTCAGCATTAAAGCCAAAGTTTTTATTCATTTATCTTAAAAAACTTACAAGTGAGCGAAGAGGGGGTTACCCAATATAATTCTCTGAGGTATAAGGGAATAGGATGGTAGGCCTATGTCTGCCTCCTCCGGAAATAGGCGGAGAAGACGTGATGAAGGGAGATTTTCCGAAAGCTATGTGAATGGGTCCATTTGGAGTAAACTGTTAAGGATGGGCCGACTTTTCTCTTTCAACAATCGGGATTTTTTCCCTGAAGCACGTCACCCATCCGGTGTAATGATGTGTAATCAAGTAGTTGGAAAATGAAAAACAGACAATACGCAATGCGTGTGCTGGCCGTTCCTAATCCGCTTAGTCGGTATTTGGAGCGAACACTCGGGATGTTGTTCCTCATTGTCCTTGGAACCTTCGGAAGCATCAACCAGGTGCATGCTCAAAGCCAGGAGTATGGTGGAGGGACGGGAAAAGGAAAGTGGTGGGAGCCTTCCAAGGGCAAGGACAAGTATGATCGGCATGACAAGTACACCGAGCCAGAGTGTGAAATAACTGGTCCTGACAAGGCATGTGGGCCCAGCCAACTCACCTTTAAGGTGGATTTCCAGCATGACCGATATGCTGCTTTCTATGAATATGAATGGTATATCCAGGAGAATACTTCTGGAGCATTCTTCATTGACAGCACAGGCCGTGAGGTAACCTTGAATTCGGGTGATCAGGAAGGCTATTTCGTGCTGAAAGTTTGGGTATCCCCGAAACATGACAAGGGCGGGTATAGCCAAAGCTGGCTGCTCTCAAAGTATGTGGTAGTCAAACTCAAGCCTGAGGCTGGTGAGGGTAGCACCTTAGAGGTCTGCCTGCCTTCTTCGGAGACCATTGATCTCTTTGACCTGGTGGAAGGTGAGGATGCAGGAGGAAAGTGGTTCTTGGTCAGCGATCCAAGTGGAGAACAGAATGAATTTCTCGAATCATCCCTTGTGGATGGTAGTGATCTGACGGTGGGTGAATACCAGTACAAGTACGTCGTGTACAACAAATGTGGTAAGGACGTGGCCTATGTGACCATTATCGGGAAAGAGGCCAGCAATATTGTACCTGACTCTGCTGCGGTTTGTCTGTTTGGTTTGGATTCAGTAAACCTGTTTCAGGTTTTTCCAGGATTGCCACTTGACGGAACTTGGTTTGATGCCACTGAAACGGGGCAAAAGGGTGACCCTATTAGCCCTATCGTTCAGGGTAGTGATTTAGAACAAGGAGACAACTTCTTCTTCTTTGAACCGCCTACGAGTGCATGCCAAACTGGTGATTTTCCCTTTGTAATAAAGGGCGATTTGCAGTCTTTTGGTGGTGTAGGTTCCGTTTTAACGGTATGTGAGGATGCTGATAATGAGCCCCTTGAATCAGTGAATCTGTTTGATTTGATTGAGGGGGAAAATCCAGAGCATGAAGGTGAATGGGTGATTGCTGATAGAAATGTGGATGCGGCTATTCTTGATGATAGCATCAGTACCTTTATAGATACCATTCCAGGGTTTATTCGATATGCTTATACGGATTCAAATTCCTGCGGGGCGGCAGAGCCTATCTTTGCGGGTATTGATATTCGAAGTATCCCATCACCAGGGATTGGCGACTCTCTTTTGTATTGTAATATCCCAGGACAGGAAATTGATTTGTTTGATATTCTTCAGGGGGAAGAGCCAGGAGGGGTTTGGGTAAATGAGACGGCTGGTGAAGAGGGTGAGATTGTCGATAGCGGGATTGTCCAATCGGAGGAATTAAACCCTGGCCTCAACAGATATATCTATGAGCTTCCTTTGGACAGTCTTTGTTCCAATGATGTGCCCAGAAGTGGTCCTCATGGAGATGGGGAAGTGGATATCGTTCTCTTGGATACCTTATCAGCAGGGGCGGGGCGTGATACGGTCCTGTGCAAGAGTATTGTTCCAGATCCAGATAACTCCTTTGACCTGAATGACTTGTTGGTAGGGGAAGAGCCAGGAGGAATGTGGTTTGAGCTGGTGGATGGAATTCCTGTGGCGATGTTGAAGTCCAGTATCATCGATCCAGATACACTGTCTCTTGGGTTGCATACCTTCCAATATAGTCAGTGGAATGCCTGTGGGGATACCTTTGCAGAGGCGGATGTATTCTTGGATGAGGCGCCTTTTGGTGGGTTTACTCCATTGTTGTTTCCAGTTTGTAGGGGTGAGGACACTGTTAACCTTAGCGATTTCCTGAGGGGAGAAACACCAGGAGGAACTTGGACTGATATCAATGGAAATGTGATTCCAGGTGGGATAGTTTCCGTAGATACCTTACCATTTGGACGCAATGAGTTTGTCTATACCCTGGAGAGTCCATGTGGAAATGTTGAAGTAAATCTTGCTTTCACCCTTTTCCCTCCAGGAGAAGCAGGGGAGCCAGTAGAAAACCCTGTTTCAGTCTGTCAAATAGGCGAAACAAGTTTCGATCTGAACGATTTGATCGTTGGTGAAGATACTGGAGGTACTTGGACCAATTTGACCACCAACGAGGTCTATGATACAAATGTGGTGGATCTGACAGGCTTGGATCCAGGGTCATATATGTTCAGGTATTTTGTTGAGGCTCTCTGTGGAGATGATTCGGTGGATGTTCAGGTGAATCTTGAAAGTGGTGGTTCTGCTGGGCAAGGTGGAAGTACAACGCTTTGTGAGGGAGCGATGAAGATCTTTGACCTCTCGACCTTGTTGACTGATGCTGATCCTGGTGGTCAGTGGTATGACATCAACAACGCGCAGGATTTGCCATCATCCATCATCACCTTGGATAACTACTTTCCAGGAACATGGCTGTTTAGGTACACCGTAGACGGTAGTTGTGGCACGGATACCACCATAGTCACGGTAGAGATTCTCTCAGCGCCTTTGCCTGGCTATCGGGTTACTGAAAAAATCTGTACGGATGATGCGGGTGTCATCAACTTGGATAGCCTGCTGACGAATGTCACGCCTGGAGGTTCTTGGTATGATATCACCAACGATGTTCCACTGGAATCACCAATTGTTGATTTGTCTGGACAACCTGAAGGCTCCTACAAATACCGCTATGATGTTTCGAACATTTGTGGTAGTAGTCAGTCATTTGTCACCATCAAATTGAAGGAAAGTCCGAATGCAGGGCAAGATGCCGCCATTCGACTGTGTCAGTCTGATGATCTTTCCAGTGTGGACTTGCTGACTCCATTAGGAGCTTCCGGTTCAGGTGTTTGGACGGAAATTAGTGAGGATCCGAGTGGAGTGGAGATTGGCGATGGCACCAGTGTGGACTTCACAGGAGTTCCTGTCGGGGAATACACCTTCAAATATGTGGTTGGCAATGCCTATGATGCTTGCGGAACGGACGAGGCCTTTGTGATCGTGAATATTCGTCGTGAGGCCTATGCAGGTAAGGATGGTAAAGTCGGCCTTTGCGAAGGCGATACGGAGCCAATCAATCTTCCTTTCTATCTCGGTGAAAATGTAGATGAAGGAGGAGTTTGGTCAGAAGTTGGAAACCCAAAATCCAATGTGGATTTGAGTGACCCAACTTCGGTGGATTTCTCAGAGGTTAGTCCTGGGAAGTACAAGTTCAAGTATCGTGTAGCTGGACCATTGATATGTGTGCCTGATGAGGCTTTTGTAACGGTAAAAGTGGGTGGGTTGAATCTTACCGCAGATGTTACTGACGCCACTTGTGGTGGGTACAATGGTGCCATTGACCTTACTGTAACAGGCGGTCATGAGCCTTACTATTATCAGTGGAGTCATGGCTTTGCAGGAGAAGACCCAACTCATTTGTGGCCAGGAGAGTACGAGGTTTGGGTTACTGATGCCAAAGGTTGCTCAGCTGGATTGGAAGTGACTGTTGGAGAAGGAGAAGCTGATTTGGATGCCGATGTGGTGAAAAAGGATGCCTTCTGTGACGACTATCACGGTGAGATTTGGGTCAAGAACCCAACGGGTGGAAGCGGTAACTATGAGTATGGCATCGAGGGCTTGTGGTACCAGTCTGATCCGCATTTCGAATGGGTGCCTGTGGGTGAGCCTTGCATTGTGAAGATGAGGGATGGCAAGTGCGAGGTGATACTTGACACCATCACCATTGAGCACATTTCTGACCTGAAAGTGAGTTTCAATATCATCCAGCCATCATGCGATAGCAAAGGCAGTATTGAGACAATCGTAGAAGGAGGAACGCCACCTTACACCTACGAGTGGGACAATGGTGCCACCACCCCTGATTTGACTGATTTGGATCCTGGTTATTACACCTTATGGCTGATGGACAGCAAATGGTGTAAGGTGGACACCACAGTTGCCCTTCACTTTGAGGGAGGAGACAGTTATGGTGTCATAGCCAACCGAGAGGCCCATTTCGGGGAGTTTAACCATATCTATAGTGGTTCGGTGGCTGTCCGAGATGATGGCGGTGTCGCTCGATTCATGTGGGATGCGAAGATGTATGATCCAAACTCCTATGTGAAGGCGTCATGGGTCGAGGACGAGTGGAACTTTGCCCCTAATAAGTATCAGGAGCCTGCCGATGTGGAAATGCCTCCAATGGTTTACTACAACGGAAACTCATCTGATTATGAATGGGAATCAGTTCCAGACTACTCCTACAAGCGTTTCAACAGGGATAAAATGCACGTCACTTGTGGAGCGTACTCAGAGGTGGTCTTTGATGGTAGCCATTATGGTAAAATGATCATCCAGAATGGCGCTAAAGTGAGGTTCACCAATTCGGAGGTTCACATCGAAGAAATGGTGATCGAGAGTTCTCATAGGGATTCCTACACGAATGTTTCCTTTGAAGATGACGCCAAGGTTTGCATTCAGAAGAATCTGGAATGTGGCCAATACGTGAAAATGAACCCTGAAAGGAAGCGAGTGAACTTCTATGTGGGTGACCAAACACATCCAGGTCGTTGTGAGATTCGTCCGTCAGGTGTCGAGTTCAATGGTAACGTGATGATGCCAAGAGGGGAAATGTACCTTGAGGAGAATGCTTGGGAGCGAGAGCCTGGTAAAATGCACGGTAAGTTCTGTGTGGATGCCTTGTACTCACGTGCACAACATGTCCACTGGAGCTATGACCACTGCGATGAAACCCCACTGCCACGGGTTGCCTTGAAGGGTGGACGTCTGAGTGCAGAGGAGTCTGAAGTAACCATCTTCCCTAACCCAACAAAGGGTCAGTTTGAGGTGGACTTTAGGCCAATGGAGGGAGCCTCTGGTGATTGTGAGATGATTCTGATGGGTCTTGAGGGATCAGTCATTGATCAAACCACCACCAGTGAGGTTGGAGGTAGTTTCCACGGAAACTTCGACTTGAGTAATTACCGACGCGGGGTATACCTCCTCAGGGTAATTCACAACGGTAAGGTTTCCACTTACCGAGTGACGGTTGATAGGTAAGGTTTAAGTTGAATCTTCTGAAAAAAGCCCTTGGGAACATTTCTCAAGGGCTTTTTACCATTAATAGCATTTATTGGATTTGGGGTTGAATTTATCATTCAACCCCAAATCATTGATGTTTAAAGACTCGGCTTCTCAGTTCGTCTAAAACCCAACACTTTTTTGGGGCATAGGTGTAATAAAGAGTAGGGAACTCTTAAACATCTAAACGACAATGAAAGGAAAATTACTTGCAGGTCTTTTCGGGGCTTTTTCACTGATGGCTTCCAGTGTTTTTGCACAACCAGCCCCAAAGCAATGTCCGCCAAAGCATCAGCAAAAGGTTCAAAAGCGAAAAAAGAGGTTGATGGTCAAGGATTATATGAGCTATCAACGTTATGAGCGCTATGTTGAAAAACAGAAAAAATGGGGTGGGGACCACTGTATCAGACAACAAGTCAGAACGTATGATGGTAGTATGAATAATCTGCGTTTTCCTGATAATGGAAAGGCAGGTATCCTGTTTCACAGAAAGATGCCAGCCACTTATGGCCCTTCTGACCCATATAATGCGATGACAGGGGAAACGCGAAGATCAGCGCGTGACATTTCAAATATTTGTTCCAAACAGGATTATTCAATTCCCAGCCCTTATGAGCTGAGCGCTATGGTTTTTTCGTGGGGCCAGTTTCTTGACCACGACTTGGACTTATCAGCTGAAGGGCAAGAGAGTGCACCAATTCTACTGCCGAGTGATGAACCCCTATTTAACATACCCATAGCCTTTACTCGAAGTGGTTATGAAAGCGAGACAGGAATGCATAGCCCTAGACAACAGGTGAACGAGATTACCTCATGGATTGATGGCTCCATGGTGTATGGTTCAGATGAGGATAGGGCAAACTGGCTTCGGACATTCCAAAATGGAAAATTAAAAACCTCATCAGGAAACATGTTGCCATACAACACCATTACGGGTGAGTACGCTGATCCAATCGATCCGAATAGTCCAGGTATGGCTGGAGATGACGGGAAAACGGTGAAAGTGTTTGTAGCAGGTGATGTCCGCGCGAATGAGCAAAATGTGCTGACGACGTTGCATGTCCTCTTCGTGCGGGAGCATAACAGGATTTGTGATGAACTGATTGCTTGCGGAATTACGGATGATGAATACAACTATCAGTATGCCCGAAAAATGGTCAGTGGCATGATTCAGCAAATCACCTTTACAGAATGGTTGGGTGCTTTGGGAATCGATTTGGGTTACTATTATGGCTACAATTCTTGGTTAAGGGTAGATATTTCCAATGTGTTCGCCACGGCCGCTTTCCGTTTGGGACATACCATGGTGCCATCGACCTATCACTTGATGGACAACCAAGAAAATCCTTATGGTCCTGGTGATCTTGAATTAAAAGACGCCTTCTTCCGACCTGATCAAGTAGCTCAGTATGGTATTGAGCCTTACTTGAAAGGCATGGCATTTTCTACTCAAGAGAAGATAGATCCTAAAATTGTAGATGGCTTACGGAATTTCTTGTTTATCACCCCAGGGGCTACGTTTGGATTTGATTTGGCCTCACTAAATATTCAGCGAGGTCGTGATCATGGTTTGCCAGATTACAATACGATCCGTCAGCACTTCTTGGGGCATAAGGCAAGTTGTTTCAAGGATATTAATCCAGACATGGATGTGTATGAGAATTTGGCTCATGCCTATGATAATGACATCAATAATGTTGATCCATGGGTAGGGATGATTTCAGAGAAACATATACCAGGAAAGGCGATGGGGCCAACATTGTATGCCATTCTAAGTGATCAGTTTCATCGCTTAAGAGATGCAGATTTCTACTACTTCGAGCATGATCCTTTCATGTCTTATCGAATGAAGCACGAGATTCGAATGACGACCCTGTCTGATATTTTGGAGCGAAATACAGGTTATGATTTCAGAGACGATGTCTTTCATAACTCTGATGTTCCTGTTTATATGGCTTGGAGGTCTGCTGGTGCTTCGAATAATGCAGCAGCGAGCTCATCAGAACAATTGAATTTATACCCGAACCCAAGCCAAGGGAATGTGACAGTTGAGCTGGCTTTAGAAGAGGATGAAAAGGTGGCTGTTGAGGTCCTTGACTTGAGTGGAAAAGTGGTATTCACCTCTTCTTTTGATACGATGGGAGGTGTTTTGAATGAAAGTCTTGAAATGAACCTTAAGCCAGGAGTGTATATGGTGAAAGTGAGCGGGGAGAATGAAGCCTTCTCCCAAAGGTTGGTGATTCAATAAGTAAGTTTGTTCCTTTCATTAGAGAAGGCATCCTGTTGGGGTGCCTTCCATTGTTTAAATTTCAGGGCATTTAACTTTGGCTCTTACCAAATCGATTTCCGTTTGGAAAGAAATAAGGGAAAATCCATCCCAAATCTTTGGCGTATTACCTCTTGCCGTTCCTTCTTGCCAATGCACGCCATCGCTGGTTTGGTCTGGAATGATGCCCAACTCATTGGTTCGGTCAGCTAAAATTGCCGAGGTGCCAAGTAAGGTTTTGTTATTGACATACTCACCAGAAACATCATCCAAGTAATCCGTGGTGGTTGGTTGGATACTTACTTCCAGCCCAAAACTGAGATATTTCGAAACTTTGAATCTTAGACCAAGGCCGAATGAAGCTGCGAAGGCAAATCGACTATATCCTTTTCCTTCAGTTTGTAACGGCTGCAAGGCAACCCATTCACCATTGTATTCTGTTTTGGGATTGAACCAAAGGAATCCGATACCAACAAGGAGGTAAGGTTGAAGCACGCTTCGGGAATAGGTGTTCATTTTGTTCGGTGTAAGATCCCAAACAAAGTCTGTGAAAAAGGACACGTTGTCGGACCTGAAGTTCAGGTTACGTTCTGGACGCGAACCATTGGCATCATCTCCTTGAAGACGAAAAATATTTAGTCGTGGTCTGATGGAATAATAATCCGTGAAAACATAACGAGAATAAAGGCCGATGTTAAAGGAAGGTTGTTGGCAGGATAGGCCATCACATAAATCCCCATGATACATTGTTGCCCCTGCTTGAAAGCCAATTTGGTTGAGTTTCCAATTAAGTCCTTGACCATGAGTGATGAAGGAAACAAAGAATAGAATAAAAAAAAGGCTTCGGCTTTTCACAGGATAGTATGTCGTTTTCAGAGGTTTTTACTTCTGGACGACAATTTAGTCCTTTTAGGAACAAATTGATAAGGACTACTGTTTGGGAGTTTGGTATGGTTTTGTAAGTTGCATGTAGGATAATTTAATAATCTTCAATAAAAGTAATTCGGATATGAAAAAGTTAGTCTTAGCAGGTGCTCTCTTCGCTTCCATGGGTTTAGGTTCCGTTTATGCATTGACTGCAAACGAAGTGAACACTGAGTTGTTGGCCGACTGCGGTGGCGAAGGCAAGAAGAAGTGCTGTAAGAAGAAAAAGAAGAAGTGTAAGAAAGGCGAGGAAGGTAAGAAGTGTGATAAGGAGAAGAAATCTTGCGACAAAAAGGATAAAGAAAAGCAGGAAGACTAATCCTTCAATCCTTCAAGAAAATGGGACTGCCCTAAGTGGGGTAGTCCCATTTTTTATTTTGATTCAGGAAAGCTTTCGCTCTTGAACCAAGTTGGCAATAACAGCAACCATCTCATGTTCTGTCATTCGGGCAGCGTTTAAACTGCAGTCGAATAGCTCGATGGTTTCCGTGGGTTTACCGTAAAGTTTGTCCCGAAGGATTTTTCGTCCCTCGTCAATATGCTCTGCTTGATAGACAGCATCTTCATGGGAAAGCTTGAACCGCTCTTGGATATTTTTTACTCGCCATTCAAGGGGGGCGGTGATTCGAATATGAAGAGACTTCTTAAACTCTTGGACACAGACACTTCCTCCTCGTCCTACAATGATGGTGTGTCCTTCTTTAGCAAAACGGTTGATGGTGTTTTTAATCACAACCCTCATCTGCTTGTCAAAGATGTCGTATTCCGAAGAAAAAGATTCTACCAAGTCGGTCACAAACCCCTTTTCACTGGGGGTGAAGACATGTTTCACTTTCCCTGCTGGTAGGTTCAGCTCCTTGGCGGATTCAGCTACGATTTCCTTGTTCACAATATGCCAACGTCGGTCGCTAAGGACATCATGGTGGCGCATATTCAGCACCACGGCCAACTGCTGAGCGACTCCCATAGCATTGCAGCCGTGGTCGCGGGAGATTGTGACGACAGGAACCTCCTTGTCCGTTTTCCGTCGCTCCATTAAATATTGCCTGAGGTCAATTTTCATTGCTGGATGATTTAGTGTGTTCCCCGACTTTCCAAAAAGGTGTCTTTGGGTTATAACGCTTATTGGGGTGCTTATAGTATTGTGGAAGGGGCTTTCCCACTTTTTCCAAAGTATATTTCTGCCTACTTTTGCCACAGCATTTTGAAGGGTGTGGAAAGACCGCCCCATTTTCAAGAATAGATTATGGAAAAGATTATTGGATACCTTCCAGGTGACGGCATCGGACCTGAGGTGGCAAAACAGGCAAAGAAAGCCCTTGAGGCAGTAGCCGAGAAATTCGGACATTCTTTCACATTTAATGAGGCTTTGGTTGGTGCTGCCGCCATCGATGCCACTGGCGATCCTTACCCAGCTAAAACCCACGAGGTTTGTCAAAGTGCTGACGCCATCCTTTTTGGAGCGATTGGTGACCCAAAGTATGACAACGACCCATCTGCAGCGGTTCGTCCAGAGGAAGGTTTGTTGCGTATGCGTAAGAACTTGGGCTTGTTCTGTAACATTCGTCCAGTTAAAGCTTACAAGTTGTTGGAGGAGGCTTCTCCATTGAAAGCTGACCGTATCTCTGGCGCTGACTTGGTAGTATTCCGTGAGTTGACAAGTGGTTTGTACTTCGGTAACCCACGTGGTCGTCATGAGGATGGTAAATCTGCTTTCGAGACTTGTCTTTACACTGAGGAGGAAATCGTACGTATTTCCAAATTGGCTTTTGAAGCTGCTCGTAACCGTCGCAACAAGGTAACTCTTGTTGACAAGGCTAACGTATTGGTAACTTCACGTTTGTGGAGAGAGGTAGTGACCAAGTTGCATGCTGAGCAATACAGCGACGTAGAGCTTGACTTCTTGTTCGTTGATAACGCTGCAATGCAGATGATTTTGAACCCAAAGCAGTTCGACGTTATTTTGACGGAGAACCTTTTCGGTGATATCATCTCTGACGAGTCTTCTGTTATTGCTGGTTCTTTGGGCTTGTTGCCTTCTGCTTCCATCGGTAGCGAAGTTGGTTTGTATGAGCCAATCCACGGTTCTTACCCACAGGCTGCTGGTAAAAACATTGCCAACCCTGCTGCAGCTATTTTGTCTGCTGCCATGTTGTTGGAAACTTCTTTCGGTTTGACCGAGGAAGCTAAGTCTATCCAAGAGGCGGTTGACCGTTGCTTGAACGAAGGTTTTGTTACTGTTGACATCAACGCTGAGAACCCTGTAGGTACTGAGGAGTTCGGTGACAAAGTAGTTGAGTACATCAAAGGCTAATTCTTTAGCTTAGTGAAAGTGAAATAATAAACTGATCCACTAAGGCGCAGTTATTTTGTTCGCTGTTTGTGGCAAGTTAATGCAGGGATAGCCGTAGCTATCGCAAATCAAGTTGCTACGAACAGCGGGCAAAAGAACAAGACGACTGGGGCAGTTTATTATTTCACTTTTGCTTTAATTTTAAAGCGCCAGTTTCTTTCCCTTGGGATGGAGGCTGGCGCTTTTTGTTTGTGCTAAGTGGTGGGAGGATGTTTTGGGTTTTGGAAGGAGAGGGCTTATTTGCCGATATTTGTAAGAAATTCATTAGCATCGACAGATTTTGACTACAAAGGAATTAGAACAGGAGCAATTGCGACTTTCGCGAAAACTCCACAAGGCGGTTTGGAAGGCGGATAAGGAGTTTGGCTTGTTCAAGCCTGGCGAGAAGGTGATGGCCTGTCTTTCTGGTGGAAAGGATAGCTATACCATGCTGGATGTGTTGCTCCATATGGGAAAGGCAATTGGCTTTGATGTGATTGCTGTGAACCTTGACCAGAAGCAACCAGGTTTTCCTGAGGATGTATTACCTAACTATTTGGAGAGTCTGGGTGTGGAGTACCACGTCATAGAAAAAGACACCTATAGTGTGGTGATGGAAAAATTGCCGGAGGGAAAAACGATGTGTAGTCTGTGTACTCGTTTAAGGCGGGGAACGCTCTATGAATTTGCACGAGAGAAGGGGATAACTCGTATTGCCTTGGGTCACCACAGAGATGATATCGTAGAAACCCTCTTACTCAATCTTCTTTTTGCAGGGAAGTTGGAGGCGATGCCTGCCAAATACCGCACAAATGACAACAACCACTTGGTGATTCGTCCTTTGGCTTTCTGTAAAGAAAAGGATATTGAAGAATACGCTAAGCTAAGGCAGTTCCCAATCATTCCTTGTAACCTTTGTGGGTCACAGGATGGTCTTCAACGACAAAATATTAAGCAGTTGTTGAAAAAATGGGAGGAAAGCTACCCGAACAGGACGGAGATAATTTTTAACGCCGTTCAAAATGTCTCCCCCTCGCATTTGATGGACAGGGAACTGTTCGAGTTTTTGGACATCTAAAAAAGTCTGGAAAAAATAAGAAAGAGGTTGCTCCATGGAACAACCTCTTTTTTTATCGCCCTTGGCGTGATTGATTCTTTACAGGAATAGGGACCGGAACGGGCTTCGGATTTGGCTGAAGCAGTTGGTCCACTTTTTCAAAGACCTTTTTGAGCACATTTGCAATCTCGTTCATAGGAAGTCCGTTCAGAGGTTCGTCTTATCAAATTAAACGTTTTTACGGGTTTTTAGTTTTTAATTAACGAAAAAATAAAACGCCTTGAGAACGTGAATTCCCAAGGCGTCTGCTTAAGCACTGAATATCAGTGACTACTACTTCTTAGCTGTTGTTTTCTTTTTGGTGGTAGTCTTTCTGGTCGTCGTCTTTTTGGCCGTTGTCTTTTTAGCGGCAGGTTTCTTTTTGCCCTTACCCGTTTTTTCCTGTTCCTCGGCGAGTTTCAGGCAGTCCTCCAAGGTCAAGGTTGTTGGGTCCTCGATGTCTTTAGGGATTTTGACGTTTTGCTTTCCTGCCTTGATGTATGGTCCCCATCGTCCTTGAAGGATTTGGATGTCAGGATTTTCGTCAAAGCCTTTGATGAACTTCTTGGCGTCAGCCTCACGCTTCTCCAAAATCAACTGGATGGCGCGCTCTTCGTCCACCTCCAAAGGATCATCTTCCTTGAGGGAAACAAACTTGCTGTCGTGGCGAATGTAAGGACCGAATCGACCGATAGCGGCCACAATCTTTTTGTCCTCGAACATGCCTACATCACGTGGTAGTTTGAAGAGTTCAAGGGCTTCTTCCAAGGTGATGCTTTCTAGTCGTTGGCCTTTGCGCAGACCAGCGAATTGAGGTTTCTCATCTTCAGGAAGTTCTTCGGCAGTACCGATTTGTGCCATTGGTCCGAAGCGACCAAGACGAACCAAAATGGTTTTGCCGTTCTCAGGGTGTTTGCCCAAGATGCGGTCACCACCAACCTCAGAGCGGTCAATGTCTTTGGTGCTTTCTACACGGGCATGGAAGCCTCCGTAGAATTCTCCAATCATTTGGTTCCAGACTACCTTTCCCTGTGCGATTTCATCGAATTCTTTCTCGATGTTGGCCGTAAAGGAGAAGTCGGTAACTGTTGGGAAGTTCTTGACCAAGAAATCATTGACAATCATGGCCATGTCCGTAGGGAAGAGTTTTCCCTTGTCGGCGCCAGTCGTCTCTGATTTAATATTTTCTGCGATAGTACCCTTGGAAAGCACCAATTCGCTGTATTCACGTTTCTTACCTTCTCGAACCTCCTTTTCCACGTAACCACGCTTCTGGATGGTAGAAATGGTTGGCGCGTAAGTAGAAGGTCGGCCGATGCCCATTTCTTCCAACTGACGAACCAGTGTTGCTTCTGTGAATCGTGCTGGTGGACGTGTGAAGCGCTCGGTGGCGGTCAAGTTATCCAATTCAAGAACTTGCCCTTCATTGAGTGGAGGAAGGACTTTTTTGCCATCCTCTTCCTCGTCTTGGAAGATGCCGTAGGCCTTGAGGAAACCTTCAAAAGTGATGACCTCACCAGTTGCCTTTAGCTTTTGCTCATTGCCCTCGATGCCGATAGTGGCAGTGGTGCGCTCCGTTTTTGCTGGAGCCATCTGGGAGGCAATAGCGCGCTTCCAGATCAGTTCGTAAAGCTTTTGCTCCTTGCTGTCTGTGGAGGCGGAAGTCTTAGAGAAATCTGTTGGTCGGATGGCTTCGTGAGCCTCCTGTGCAGACGCAGACTTTGTTTTGAAGGTACGTGTTTCCACGTATTCCTTGCCGTAGTTGGCCGTGATGGCGGATACAGCCTTACCGATGGCTTCTTGCGAGAGGTTCAACGAATCGGTACGCATGTAAGTGATCTTACCAGATTCGTAGAGCCGTTGGGCCAAAGTCATGGTTTGGGATACCGAGAACCCAAGCTTACGGCTCGCTTCCTGCTGAAGGGTGGAAGTGGTGAACGGTGGCGCAGGATTTTTCTTTCCTGGGCGTTTTTCCAACTTCTCAATCTGGAAGCCTTTATCAGCACAGCTTTGAAGGAAAGCATTCGCCTCCTCCTTAGACTTCAGTTTAGTTGGAAGTTCAGCCGAAAGGCTTTTTCCATTGCCCAAGTCAAATAGCGCAGTGACCTTGAAGTATGGTTCCGCTTTAAAGGCCTCTACTTCGCGCTCACGGTCCACAACGATGCGAACGGCTACAGACTGCACTCGACCCGCAGAAAGTCCAGCCTTGACCTTCCTCCAAAGGATAGGGGAAAGTTCGAAGCCTACCAAGCGGTCCAAGATGCGTCGTGCCTGCTGAGCATTGACCAAGTCAATGTCAATCGTCCGTGGCTGTTGGATGGAGTTGAGTATGGCCGTTTTAGTGATTTCCCTGAATACGATCCGCTTGGTCTCTTTCTTGTCAAGGCCCAAGGCCTCATTCAGGTGCCAAGAAATAGCTTCCCCCTCGCGGTCATCATCCGTTGCGAGCCAGACAATGTCAGACTTCTTCACTTCCTTCTTCAGGGCCGAAACAACGTCCTTCTTGTCGGGAGTGATTTGGTAGGTGGGCGTAAACCCATGGTCAATGTCAATGGCTTTGTCCCCTTTGGTCAAATCCCGGACGTGTCCATAACTGGATAGGACGGTGAAGTCCTTACCCAAGAAACCTTCGATGGTTTTTGCCTTGGCCGGGGACTCGACAATGACTAAGTTCTTGGCCATACTATATATATTGTGTGCTGATTGACGTGAAAAAAACTTCGTTGCCGGAGAGCCACGACGCTTTTGGAAGGTCAAATATATTAGGATTCCGTTCAATAAATCAAAGAATCTCTAATGGTCTTCCGTAAAACACTGCTACGATGATTGGTGTGAGGGAGTTGTAAAGTGTGTTGATTATCAATGGGTTTGAGGTAGGTGTGTTGGAATTGTTTTGACTTTATTAATTGTTAATAAAAAACAGTCTATGCGCAGGTTAATCATAATGAGGCATGCCAAATCCGATTGGTCGAACCCTTCGGATAAGGATTTTGACCGTTCGTTGAACGAGCGCGGTCACCGTGTCGCTCCGAAAATGGGAGGACAATTATTGGAGATGGGAATAAAGCCTGATCTCATTGTTTCCAGTCCGGCGGAAAGAGCAAAACTAACCGCCGAGTATGTGACGGAGCAGTTGGATTATGCCTTGGACGACATCAATTTTGATGAGGAATTGTACAATGCCTCGGTTCGTGTCCTTTTGCGTGAGGTGAATAATTTTTCTGATGAGCTTAAGGAGGTGTTGCTAATCGCACATAATCCTGGACTAACCTATTTTGCAGAATACCTCACAGGGGAGGAGATTGGGAACTTACCGACCTGCGGAGCGGTTTGTGTAGAGTTTGAGAATGATTCTTGGGCAGAGGTCAGCAAGGATTTGGGAACCATGAAATGGTTTATCTATCCAAAAAAGTTCGATTTTTGATGTAAGAAAGATTCCTTTCCCAAGGAAAAGCCTGTGCTATTCGAAAAGAAATGTGAAAGACTATGAAAAAACTTTTCCCATACATAATGCTGTTGCCAGTTTTGGCCTCTTGTAACAAGGACCATGAATTTGTGCCTGCCAAAGAATATTTGCTGAATGGAGGCCAAGAGAAATCTTGGACGGTAACGGCTTTTTCAGTGGATGGTGAAGACCAGTTTGAGGTGAAATGGCCAGAGGCCTGCCAACGTGATGAAGTGCTGGTCTTAAAAGCAGAAGATATTTATGAGGTGACCAAAGGCGCTGAAGTTTGTGACTCCCTTAATTCTGTGCTTTCTGGTGCCGGATTGTGGTACGTGTCTGAGGCGAATGAGGAGTTCGTCTTAATGGATGCTGAGGGAGTAACGACTTTGGAGGCTGAGTTGAAATCAGTATCAGGAAGTAAGTTTGTGATTGAGGAGACTTTGGAAAATGGAGCCGTTTGGGAATATACGTTTGAGGCGCTTTAAATTGCCCTGATTCAAAAGATTGGAAGGAGCTTTCGGGCTCCTTTTATTTTGCGCTGTTGAATAAATTATATGTAATAAGATATAGAGTGATAGTTTTTGGTTAGTTTATATGGAAAAAAATATAATATTAGTGTTCATTAATGTTTTATATGTAATAAGATATAAAAATGAGTTTGGCAGAGTTTGTAAAAAGCAGAAGAAAAGCGACTGGACTTACTCAAGAGCAATTTGCAGAAAGGGCTGGGGTGGCATTAACAGTTGTGCGAAAAATTGAACAAGGTCATCTCGACTTGCAATTGGTCAAGGTAAATCAAGTGCTGGCCATGTTTGGGCATCAGGTGGGACCAATACCCTTGTCATGAGAAAAGCGAAAGTGTTTTATAAGGAGGATTTGGCAGGCGTCTTGACTGAAACCGATGAAGGCTTGTATGAGTTTCAGTATGATCGTGAACATATTGAACAACGAGCAGAAAGGTTTTTAACCTTCACGATGCCCGTTAGAATTGAGCCATATTTTGAGAAACGCCTGTTCCCATTTTTTGAAGGCTTGATCCCTGAGGGTTGGTTGTTGGATGTGGCGACAAAAAGCTGGAAAATAAATCCCAATGACAGAATGGGGCTACTTTTGGCCTGCTGTAAGGATTGTATCGGTGCGGTAAGTATTCAAGCTTTTGACGAAAATGAGTAAGTGTCTTTTTTGCTACAAAGAGTTACCTGAAGGGGTAGACGACTTCCATTCAAAGTGTAGCAAACAGTTCTTTCAATCGAGCAGTGTGCCATCTCTTACTTTCTCTCTTGTGGATATGGAGAAGATGGCAACGGAGTCTGTTTTGAATAGAATAGCCGTACCGGGAGTCCAGAGAAAATTATCCATGGCCATTGATCATATGGCTTCGGGTAAGGATAGGTTGACTGTGGTGGGCACTTTAGGGGGGAATTTCATATTAAAACCACCGTCGGATGATTATCCAGAGATGCCGGCCAATGAACATTTGACGATGAAACTGGCAGATCTTTTTGGGATACCAACCGTTCCATCCAGTTTAGTACGTTTGGCGTCTGGAGAGCTCGCATACTTGAGTCGTCGAATTGACAGGAAAGTAGGTGGGGAAAAAATCCACATGCTGGATATGTTTCAAATTCTGGAGGCCTTTGATAAATATCGAGGCTCCATGGAGCGTGTGGGCAAGGCAATTAAGAAGTATTCTACTAATACTCTTTTGGATGTCAGCTACCTTTTTGACCTCACATTGTTTTGCTTTATCACTGGAAACAATGACATGCATTTGAAGAATTTTTCAATGATTGAGCAAGAAAATGGATGGGCCTTGGCACCAGCTTACGATTTGCTGAATGTTTCCATTTTGTTGCCTGAGGATCGCGAAGAAACTGCACTTACAATTGGAGGAAAAAAAGCAAAGTTAACAAAGGAGTCCTTTGAGACTTTTGGTGAGCATTTAGGGTTAAACCCTAAGCAAATTAGTGGAGCCTTTAAGCGCTTGGAACGCCATATGAAAAAAGTGAGTGCCTTGGTGGAGAAATCCTTCCTTTCGGAGGGGATGAAGGAAAATTATTTGGGTTTATTGGAGAGGCGTTTTAATATCTTGGATGTTTGATAGGGAATTACGTCCACAAGAACTTTCTCATTTTTACTAATCGAACAAGCATTTCTGTATCTGCCTCATATTGACCTTTTGTCCAAATTGGATCAAACTTTTCATTCTCTTCTTCCTGTATTCGGTCTTTCCACCAATCATATAGGAATGAAAGCTCTTTTTTAGCGTCTAAATTCTCTGACCAATTAATATGCCCATTCAATAGATTTTCTTTTTCTACACAATCTGTCAGTAATTGAAAGCAGGCATGTAGCAAAACATTGTCCTTGTCTGACCAACCTTCACCTAAGGTTTCAATCATTAATCTGTTTGAGGTCTCCATGCTAAAAGGATTTCTACATTAGAATTCAAAAAGCTTTTCATCAAGGATTTGGTTGAATTTTACAACTTCAAGAGTAGAAGAATGATGGTAGTCTCCATCTAAATAATAGTCATATCGGAATGGGTACATAATCCCATGAGTTTCGTTGTAGTTTTTGAAGCGTATTGATTGGTTAATACCCAAATAGAATTCATTAACGTAATTAGTTTTGCTGTCGAAAAAAATGGTGTCTGTTGGAAGAGTATTGTTTTGTTTAAGTGAGATTTTGTTTGTTTTTATACCATTGTGTTTCGTTTGTCCTTCGTGTTGAACTTCAAACCCTACTTTATCTTGATGAGCTAAAAAGAAGATGTATCCATCTCTGGCAATATAGGCTTTGCTTTTAGGGTTGAATAAAGAGGTGTCGCCATTAATGATTTGGATAGCTCTACCCGAATTGTAAATAATGCTCATAGAGAGCTCTTCATTGTATATGTTGGACCTGTATTTGTCAGGGTATTGAATGTAAATTGAGTGTTTTACATTTTTGCTTTGTGGGAAATGATCAGTTCCATGTAATTCTATAGACTTGATTGACCGCAGTTTTTCTTTCCCTCCTGTGGCCTCCAAATGCTTGTTTAGAATCTCCTTGCCTTTATTTGCTGTTTTACGAGGTGTTTTACAAGCAGTAATGGTCAAAATTAGAATCAGGAAAATATTGAATCGATTCTTCATTTTTATTAGCATAAAAAAACTCCCCCAAGCATCACCTGAGGGAGTTCCAATTTCAACTTATTTTACTACGATATTCACAATCCTTTTCGGCACGACAATCACCTTGTTTGGTGCCTTGCCTTCCAGCCATTTTTGGACGACTTCGTTGCTGAGTGCGGTTGCCTCAACTTCCTTAGGGTTCATGTCGGCAGGGCAACTGATTTTTGCGCGCATCTTGCCGTTGACCATGATTGGATATTCGAAGCTGTCTTCGACCAAGTATTTCTCCTCAAAGGTTGGCCACTCGGCTTTGGAGATGGACTCGCTGTGTCCGAGCTTTTCCCAAAGTTCCTCGGAAATGTGCGGAGCGTAAGGGGAGAGGATGATGACGAGTTTCTCCAAGATCTCGCGCTTGTTGCACTTCAGCTTGGCCAACTCGTTGACGCAAATCATGAAGTTGGATACGGAGGTGTTCAAGGAAAGCTTGTCGATGTCCTCATCGATTTTCTTGATGGTGCCGTGGAGCACTTTGTTCTCGGCATCCGTGGCTGGCTCGTCGGAAACTTGCCATTCGTCATTGTTGTGGAAGAGGTTCCACAATTTGCGGAGGAACTTGTAAACGCCGTCGATGCCACGGGTGTTCCAAGGTTTGAACTGCTCCAATGGACCGAGGAACATTTCGTACATGCGAAGCGTGTCGGCACCATATTTATCGCAGATGTCGTCTGGGTTCACCACATTGAACTTTGACTTGGACATCTTCTCTACCTCATCACCACAAACGTATTTGCCGTCCTCCAAGATGAACTCGGCTTCCGACAAGTCTGGACGCCATTTTTTGAAGGCTTCCGTGTCCAATACGTCATCCTCCACCATGCTGATATCCACGTGCATTGGCACGGTTTCATGCTGTTTGCGGAGTCCTTTGGAAACAAAGGTGTTGCTGTTTGGAATGCGGTAAACAAAACTGGAACGGCCTTGAATCATCCCTTGGTTTACCAATTTGCTGAAGGCCTCGTCGTTCTCCACCCATCCGCGGTCGAACAAAAACTTGTTCCAGAAACGGGAATAGAGCAAGTGACCTGTGCCGTGCTCGGCGCCACCAAGGTAAAGGTCAACGTCTTTCCAATAAGCTTGCGCCTCTTTGGAGCAGAATTCACTGTCATTGTTGGCGTCCATGTAGCGGAAGAAGTACCAGCTGGAGCCAGCCCATCCCGGCATGGTGCTCATTTCCAATGGGAATTTTTCGCCGTCAACCTCATAAGTCCAATCCTTGGCGCGACCCAATGGCGGATCACCGTCCTCGGTTGGCTTGTATTCCTGAATCTCCGGCAACTCCAACGGAAGATCGGATTCCTTCATTGGGTAAGGAATGCCGTCTTTGAAGTACATCGGGATTGGCTCACCCCAATAACGCTGGCGCGAGAAGATGGCGTCACGCAAACGGTAGTTAACTTTGGCAGTGCCAAATCCTTTTTCCTCAGCGTAGGCGATTGCCTTTTGAATGGCCTCAGGAACGGTCAAACCGTTAAGGAAACCAGAGTTGATCATGGTTCCTGCCTTGGCATCAAAATCATCTTGGGAAATATCCGTTCTTGGACCTTCCTGAACAGGGATGATTGGCAAGCCAAAGTGCGTAGCGAAACGGTAGTCGCGCTCATCAGAAGAAGGCACGGCCATGACTACACCTGTTCCATAACCCGCCAACACATAGTCGCCGATCCAAAGCGGAACGCGTTCTTGGTTGAATGGGTTGATGACGTAAGAGCCTGTGAATACCCCAGAAACGGTTTTCACATCGGCCATACGGTCACGGTCAGAGCGGTTTTTGGCTTCCTCTACGTATTTCTCAACTGCCTCGCGTTGCTCGTCAGTAGTGAGTTGGCTGACCAATTCGTGCTCAGGAGCGAGGGTCACATAAGTAACACCGAAAGTCGTGTCCGCACGTGTAGTGAACACGGTCAATTCGATGTCAGAATTTTCAACTTGGAAGTTGATGGAACAACCGTGAGACTTGCCAATCCAGTTGCGCTGAACCTCTTTCAAGGAGTCAGTCCATTGGATGCGGTTCAAGCCTTCCAACAAGCGGTCGGCGTAGGCCGTGATGCGCATGGACCACTGCATCATGGTTTTGCGCTCTACGGGGTGACCGCCACGCTCGGATACGCCGTTGACGATTTCATCATTCGCCAAAACGGTTCCCAAAGCTGGGCACCAGTTCACCAACGACTCGGAGAGGTAGGTGAGGCGGTATTGCATCAACAACTCTTGCTTTTCCTTTTCGGAGAAAGCCTTCCATTCCTCAGCGGTAAATGCCGTGGCATCCTCGTCGCAGTGGGCATTTACACCCTCGGTACCATTGGCTTCAAATTTGGCAATCAAGCCAGCGATTTCTTCCGCCTTGTCGGTGTCCTTGTTGTACCAAGAATCGAAAAGTTGGAGGAAAATCCATTGCGTCCATTTATAGTAGCTGGAATCGCTGGTTCGCAACTCACGGCTCCAATCGAAGGAGAAACCGATGTTGTCCAATTGCTCCTTGTAGCGGGCAATGTTTTTCTCGGTGGTGATGGCCGGATGCTGACCAGTTTGCACCGCGTATTGCTCTGCAGGCAAACCGAAGCTGTCGAAGCCCATCGGGTGAAGGACGTTGAAGCCCTTGAGGCGCTTGTAGCGCGAAATGATGTCCGAAGCGATATAACCCAACGGGTGGCCGACATGAAGACCCGCCCCAGATGGGTAAGGGAACATGTCCAAAGCATAAAATTTCGGTTTCCCGTTGTTTTGTTCGGTCTTAAAAGTCTGGTTCTCTTTCCAGAACTTCTGCCACTTCTTTTCGATTTCCTGCGGGGAATAATCGGGCATCGCTTCCTTTGTTTTATGGGTTGCAATGAATGGCGTTTTACCACCAATCATTGGATATTTTCAATAACCGACAAAACTACGCAGTGGCACCCAAAAAAACCATTTTGTGGGGAGGGATTGGTGGTTGGGGAAGGGAGGGGAGCAGGTCACTAGAATCGCAGGGCACAAGGCCCTGCGTTACGGACAGCTGTTGTAGGAGCCTTAGGGGAATCTTACTTCTTAATTCTAATCTCTCAATTCTTCAGTTAATCCAAAGGCCGACTTTTCTTAAGCTCCAAATCAACTTTTCGCCATTTCGGGTAATACTTTGTCATCAAGGCCTTGAAGCGATGGTTGTGGGAAGCCTCTAATAGGTGACACATTTCATGGACCAAGACGCATTCCAATTGCTCGATGGGACGACGGATAAGGTCGATGTTGAGCATGATTCGCCCTGTTAATGGATGGCAGGAACCCCAGCGGGTTTTGGCTTTTCGGGTGCGCCACTCGGTGACTTTTACGCCCATTTGAGGTTCGTATTTGGCGATAAGCGCTGGAACCACCTTGGTCATTTCCTTCTTGTAGAAATTTTCCAAGAGCTTTGAAATCAGCAATGGCGAGGGGTTTGGCTTGCAGATGACTTCAAGGACATCGCCTTTCAAAGATACTTGGCTTCCACGGCTGGCCTCACGGAGTTCTAGTTTTAGGGGTTTGCCGAGCAAGTAGTGGACGGATTGGTCCTCGTAGTTGATTTCTTGTTTCAGGCTTTCTTGGGCCTTTACTTTTTGGATGGCCTTTCGCATCCAATCCATTTTGGAGTTTAAAAAATCGTGGATGCTTTTTTCGGGAATGTGTTTTGGGGCGGAGACCTTCACAATTCCTTTTGGAGGAACAATGCGCACATTGACGTTTTTCACCGGCTTGCGGTGCAACTCGACTTCCAACTCTTCAATCAAAAAACGTTTTATGGACATAGGTGATATTGTCTGAATTACTGCACTCGTAGCGACGCTTTGAAAGCGTCGAAGCTAATTTGCCTTTGGCAAATTACACTCAGAGAGTTGTAACACTGTATTCACAATACGACTTCGTCGTCTTGGTTTCGACGCTTTCAAAGCGTCGCTACGCAGTGCGAAGTGCGATGGTCCCCCTGAATTTGTGGTATCTTTGCAGGATGGAGGAATATAAACATTACATCGAATCCTTTCAGGCCCGAAAGGGCGAACACAAGAAATTTTTTCAGCGATTAAAAAAGATGCCCAAAGGGGCGTTGGACCAAGCTTTCGCCGAGGCACACGAGGAAACCTTTGAGGAGATTGACTGCCTGAAATGCGCGAATTGTTGCACCTCCATTTCTCCGATGGTCACCGAGCGGGATATTGACCGTTTAGCAAAATTCCTAAGGTTAAAGCCTTCTCAATTGGTGGATGACTATCTGAAACAGGATGATGACGGCACTTATATTATGAACTCCACGCCATGTCCTTTTCTTGGTCCAGATAATTACTGTAGTGTTTATGAGGGTCGGCCAAAGGCCTGTCGGGAGTACCCGCACACCGACCATTTGAAAATGCACAATCTCCTGAATTTGGCTAAAAAGAATGCCTCATATTGTCCGGCTGTGGCTGGTGTGTTGGAGAAGTTGATGGACAAATAATGAATAGATTCAGTGTTAGAAATTGAAAAGCGAGCTTGAAATATTACAGACTAGCTTTTGTTTTATTTATTTCCAATCAAGAAGCTCCGCTCACTAAAGGCAGGAAGCGAAGGCCCTTCCTCATAGAAATATTCAAGTGGGTCATCCTTGTCCATCAATCCCAAACTGTAAAGGACAGGCACAAAGTGGTCTGGCGTAGGCGAGGCCAACTTGCCCAGTTTGTGGCTGGTCTCGTAGTTGATGATATCCTTAAAGTTGCGCTGGTCGATTTGCTTTTTGAGCCATGCATCATACTCATCCTCCCATCCATAAGGACTGAAGTCATTATTTTGCATTTTTTGCCCAGCCAGTTTCAGGTTGTGCACCAAGGCACCGCTACCAATAATAAGCACACCTTTTTTGCGAAGTTCCTTCAGCTGTTTACCCAATTCATAATGGTATTCGGGCTTCGCGTAATAGTCGATGCTCATTTGAAAGACAGGAACATCACCCTTTGGAAAGAGGTGCATGAGCATTGGCCAAGCACCGTGGTCCAGTCCCCAATCCGTGGTTTCCGCAATGGAAGGGATGATTTTGGTGACCTCCTTGGCAATCTCTGGTGCGCCATTCGCCTTATAGAACACCTCGTAATATTCCTTGGGAAAACCGTAGTAATCGAAAATCTGTTTTTGCTCTGGCGATACATTTACAAAGGTGCCACGGGTACACCAATGGGCGGACACGACCAACGCGCCTTTCACTTCGTAATGCTGTTGCAAGTTTTTCCCCAATTCAAAAAGGGCGTTCCAAAATGGGCGTTCCTCTCGCGAATGCGGGATGTCCATGGGGCTTCCGTGCGAAGTGAACAACACAGGCATTTTTTTGCTTTGGGTGGGAAGCCCGTCCGTAAAGTTTTTGAAACTGCTCAATGATCCCATGGCGGAAAGGGTTAAAAGGGTTTTCAGGAATTCTTTGCGGTTCATCAGGGTCCGAGATTATGTAGAGGCCTTGGCCTTGATGATGGTTTCCAATGGCACCCAAAGTTCTTGAGATTCAGTCTTCAGAAGGAGAAACTCCTGTTTGTCCTTGGTCTTGAAATCCAAGATTTTACCCGTCCACTCAGTTTCCTCTCCCGATTCATTCTTGAGGGTGAGTACCACAGTGGTTTTCATGCTGGCCCATGCTTCCAGCTGGTCGTAGAAATGGCAAGACACTTGGCTCATGGCAACAAAACTTTTAGGGTAAAAAAATGGCGAGCTTATGCCCGCCATTTTCCAATTGATGCTTCGGATCAGATGGTCATAATCACCTCCTCCTTGCTGTAGCGCATTTTTGGAGAGTGTTGGTATTTGTCTTCGTCGCAACGATAACCGAGTGCGACAGCCACCAACGGAACCAAGCCTTTTTCTTCAAGACCCAATACCTCGCTGTAGCCAGCAGGCACGAAACCCTCCATTGGCAAGGTGTCCACATCCTCAAGGGCGGAAACCGTCAATAGATTACCTAAAGCGATATAAACTTGGCGATCCAACCAAGCATAACGCTTGTCCTCTGGGAGATTCAATACAGAACCTTTGAGCATTTTGGAAAGACCGTCCAACGCTTCTACTTCAAGGCCTTTGGCAGATGCCATGCGCTCGACAAAAGCATCCAAATCAGCTTCTTCCATTGTTGCCTGACGGCACAACACTACGAAATGAGAAGCTTCCACAACAGGAGAATATTGGTTGTAGGAATGCTCTACCAATTTTTCCCTGATTTCAGGGTTTTCAACCACGATGAATTTCCAAGGCTCCAAGCCATAGGAAGAGGCGGAGAGCCTCAAGCTTTCAAGAAGGGTGTGGACTTTTGCGTCAGACAATTTTTTGTCAGCGGAGAATTTTTTCGTGGCGTAGCGCCAGTTGAGTTTTTCGATGATGGACATGCTCTATCTGTCTTTATGATAATGGCGTGATGAATAATCAATGTAGTTACATCAATTACAAAAAAACGAAGGGAAAGGTTCCCGTGCAACTTTTTATTTCTCGCTGGACAACTTTTCGCTCATCACCTTTTTGAAATAAATGTAGATGCCAATGGTGGAAAGGCCCATTAAAAGGATGAAACCAAGTTTTGCGAGGGGATCCTGACTTGGGTTTTTGATGATTTCGGTGATTTCTCGGGATTGCAAACCCAGCCAAACGGAGAGCATGGTGCGTGGAAGCATCCCCAAGAATCCGCCCCAGATGTAGTTCCTCAATTTTGGTTGCACCATGGACAACAGCAGGTTCATCAAGGCAAAGGGAAGAATGGGGGAAAGGCGGGAAAGGATGATGAGCGGGATTTCCCGTTGGTGCATGCCGTGGACAAAGGCTTGGGCTTTTGGGTGGGAAAGCAGGCTTTGGGAAAATTTTCCCTTATCGAGAAAACGGCCGATGATATAGCCCACAATGGAGGCGGACAGGTAGCCGATGACCACGTAAGGCAATCCCATCCAACCCAAAAAAAAGCCGGTGGCGATGGCCACATAAGTGGTTGGCGTCAAGGCCAGTGCCATGGTGAAAATGCTGACGAAATACAGGGGAATCCATTGCCACAATTCGAGGGTGGAAAGCCATGCCTCATGGCGAATCAATAGGGCTGAGGTGGCTGAGCTACCCAACAAAGGCAAGGCGCCCAAGAGTGTCATGCCCGAAAGGGAAGATTTGTTTTGTCTAAGCTTTTGGAGGAATCCCATCGGCGCAAGTTCATAATTTTTTTGGCCTTTGCCCCATAAAATTACGTTTAACGAAGTGTGTAATGGAGGTGAAATACCCTCCAAAAAGCCCGTTAAAACTATGTGCGGAATTGTCGCTTATATCGGACAGCGCGATGTTGTTCCCGTCATCATGAAAGGCCTTCACCGGTTGGAATATCGTGGCTACGACAGCGCAGGCTTGGCTATTCATGGGCCTTCGGGCTTGGAGGTGTACAAGCGTCGTGGCAAGGTCAGCGAGTTGGAGGACTGGGTTCAGGATAAAAACATAAGCTCCCATATCGGGATTGGCCATACCCGTTGGGCGACGCATGGCGAACCAAATGATGTGAACGCACATCCGCATTTGTCCCCAGATGGGAAAATCGCAGTAGTCCATAACGGCATCATTGAGAATTATGAATCGTTGCGCAGGCACCTCTTAGCCAAGGGATACACCTTTAGAAGTGAGACGGATACGGAAGTTTTGGCTGTCTTGATTGCTGATTTCCAAAAGGAACATGGTTTTGATTTGGAACGTGCGGTTCGCATGGCGCTTCATCGTGTGGTGGGCGCATATCTCGTGGCTGTGCTTTCTACGGACGAACCAAATACCTTGGTGGTGGCCAGAAAAGGCAGTCCGGGAGTGATTGGGATAGGGGATGATGAGTTTTTGGTAGCCTCGGATGCCACGCCAATTATTGAGTATACCAAACGGGTGGTGTATTTGAATGAGGATGAGTTGGCGGTGATTAGCGATAAGGGATTGACGCTGAAAAATCTTAAAAATGAACAGCGTTCCCCTGAAATCGAGCAGTTGGATTTGGAGCTTACGGCCATTGAAAAGGAGGGGTATCCGCATTTTATGCTCAAGGAAATTTATGAGCAACCAAAAACGGTTCGAGATTGCCTTCGGGGTCGTTTACGTGCCAATGAGGCGACCATCAAATTGGGTGGTATTCGTGAATATGCCGAGCATCTTAATCGGGCTGAGCGAGTGGTTTTCTTGGCCTGTGGCACCTCATGGCACGCGGGGATTGTAGCCAGTTATCTCTTCGAGGACTTGTGTCATATTCCTGCCACCAGTGATTATGCCTCCGAGTTCAGGTACCGCAATCCTGTCATTCGAGAAGGGGATGTAGTGCTCGTAATATCCCAATCAGGCGAAACAGCTGATACCCTGAAGGCCATTGACATGGTGAAGGAGCGAGGTGGGATTGTGTTGGGGATATGTAATGTGGTGGGCTCGTCCATCTCTCGGGAGACCCATGAGGGTGTTTACACGCACTCGGGACCAGAAATCGGGGTGGCAAGCACCAAGGCCTTTACTGGCCAGTTGGCTGTTCTGACGTTGATAGCGTTGAAGTTGGCTTCGGAACGGAGCACCCTTTCGGCGATGCGACTCAATCAATTGCTCAGGGATTTGGATCAGGTGCCTCAAAAGATTGAGGAGGTCTTGACCCAGAATGACCATATCAAGGCGATTGCCGAGCAATATGCCAAAGTGAAAAATATGCTGTTTATGGGCCGTGGTGCCCAATTCCCGATAGCCTTGGAAGGTGCGCTCAAGCTCAAAGAGATTTCTTATATCCATGCAGAGGGCTATCCTTCGGGAGAGATGAAACATGGCCCAATTGCCTTGGTCGAGGAGGCGACGCCTTCTTTGTTTCTCTGCTTCAAGGATGGGAATTATGAAAAGGTGTTTTCTAATATCCAAGAGGTGAAGGCCCGTAAAGGAAAGGTCATTGTCATTGGCGAACAGGGAGATGCGGAGCTGGAGGAAATCAGTGATGCCTTTATAGGTGTTCCCGCCATTGATCCCGTTTTGATGCCGATGGTTTCGGTGGTGGCACTACAGCTGTTCGCATACCACATGGGCGTATTGAACGGCCGTAATGTTGACCAGCCTCGAAATCTGGCCAAATCTGTTACCGTAGAGTAGCCCTGAGTGGATTTTTCACGTACAACAAACCAGAACGTTTGCCAAAACCGTCTATGAATAGGATTTCAAGAAGGCCATTAAAGGCCATGGGTTCAGGGTTTATTCCTCACGAATTTATTCCCGAGGGGAAAGATGAATATTACCTCAGGGAGGAACAGGCCAATGCTGATCAGGAAAAGCGCTCCTATAGAAAGTTGCAGGAGAAGGAGATTGCCATCTTGGAGCAACAAGGGAATCGGGCGGATGATTGGGCAAATGTTCAAGTGGAGGTAGGGTTTAACGCAAGCTTGGTTCAGCGGTGTAGTTTCTTTGGAAAGGTTCGAATTGGGAAGCTGGAGGAGCTTTGTTTTGAATTTAACGACCTAAGGGCTCCCGTTGGGTTGTATGATAGCACCATTGTTTCCTGTGATTTGGGAGCCAATGTTTCCATCAGGAATGTAGGCTATTTGGCTTTCTACCGACTTGAAGAGGAGGTGATCCTCTTTAATGTGGAAGAAATGCAGACGACCAATTATGCCAAGTTCGGAAATGGTGTTTTGAAGGAAGGTGAGGATGAAAAGACGAGGATTTGGCTGGAGCTGGGCAATGAAAATGGCGGGAGAAAAGTATTGCCTTTCGAAGGTATGCGCGCCGCGGACGCTTGGATGTGGTCAAAATATCGGGATGATGAGCCTTTGTTGTCACGATTTCGGGAAATGACAGAGAGGGTAGTTGACAATCGTCGTGGTTATTACGGATCGGTTGGTCGGAACACCATGATTAAAAATTGTCGCATCCTTAAGGATGTTATCGTTGGTGAGTTTGCCTACCTCAAGGGAGCCAACAAATTAAAGAACCTAACGATTTGTAGTGAGGAGCAATCACAGACCCAAATCGGAGAAGGTGTTGAATTGGTGAATGGAATTATTCATCCTGGAGCGCGGGTATTTTATGGTGTAAAAGCCATTCGATTTGTATTGGGACGCAATTCCTCCTTAAAATATGGTGCCCGCTTAATTAACTCCTTGCTGGGTGAAAACTCAACAATTTCATGTTGTGAGGTGCTCAATTCGCTCCTGTTCCCAAATCATGAACAGCATCACAACAATTCTTTCTTGACGGCGTCTACGATTCTTGGGCAAAGTAATATCGCCGCTGGAGCTACTATTGGATCAAATCATAACACTAGAGCCAATGATGGCGAGCTGGTGGCAGGAAGAGGGTTTTGGCCAGCACTTTGTGTCAACCTAAAGCATAATAGCAGGTTTGCTTCCTATACCTTGTTGGCTAAAGGAAGTTACCCAAGTGAGATGAATATCTCGCTTCCATTCTCACTGGTGTCCAATGATGAGAGTGAGAATAGATTGAGGGTTATGCCAGCTTATTGGTTTAAGTATAATATGTATGCCCTGCTTCGAAATGTATGGAAGTTTAAGAATAGAGATACTCGAAAGGTAAAGGAACAGCTTTTCGATTTTGATTATCTGGCTCCAGATACCATTGAGGAAATCTTTTCCGCCATGCGATTACTGGAACGTTGGACGGCTCAGGCCTATTGGAAAAACTTGGGTCGGGAAAAACAACATCAGAGCGATAATGAACTGATTCTGTTTGGGAAAAGCCTTTTGGAAAATTCTCCTCGCAAGGTTGCCGAGCTTCATGTTTTGGCTGAGGGGATGGAGAATTCTAATCGGGAAGTACATGTGTTAAAGCCTCATGAAGCTTATACCATGTATGAGGACATGGTCAATTATTATTGTGTCAGAACCTTAACCAACTACATGTTGGAGAATGACATTGTCTCCCTAGAAGGATTGAAAACGGTATTGACGGGTTCCAAGAAAAAAGCTTGGGTGAATGCCGGAGGGCAAATGATGCCCTTGGAGCGACTGGAACAGCTGAAAGATAAAATTCGGTCAGGCAAGATTTCAGATTGGCGGGAAGTTCATAGTGAGTACCGTCATATTTATGACCACCGTGAGCGTGATACCGCAGAGCATGCATTTTCAGCGCTTCTATTCATCAATCATATTTCTGAGCATGAACTTGATGTCAGACATTGGCTCTCCTTTATTGAACAGGCCGAAGAAACATTGACGAGGGTAGAAGGTCAGGTGAGGGCTGAAAGACTAAAGGATTATGACAATCCATTCAGAAAAATGGTCTATGAAACGCCAGAGGAAATGAATGCCGTATTAGGTGGTTTGGAAAAAGATGAATTTGTCCAAGTTGCCAAAGATCGGGTGGCCTATGTTCGTCAGCAACTGGAGCGTATTCGTGGTTTTGAACAACGAAGCCAAAGTGCTTGACTGAATAAGTAAAAAATAATGGGCTTTGGATAAAGGGTTCAACCTGTTGGGTTCAGCATTGTATTACTCATAATAACAAAAGGGATTGGCTATCGAATAGTCAATCCCTTTTTGTGATTTAAGCACCACAGCACTTTTTATATTTTTTTCCACTACCACAGGGGCAAAGGTCGTTTCGACCTACTTTGGTATCCATTGGTTTGTCCTTTGGATTAAGCTTCCCTTTGACGAAAAACCATTTTCCTTCCACTTTAGAAAAATCCGATAGTTCGTGGTGAACTTCCTTTTTTCCCGAAGGGTTTAAAAAATGTGCCTTGAACTCCACTTGACCACCTTCGTGGTTTGGGCCTCCTAAGGTTTTGCTAATGATCTCAAGCTTTTGCCATTGATTTTCCTTGGCCCATCGCCCCAAATCTTTTGCAGAATATTGACTTCTGGTGGAGGGGTGGGTAGTTGCTAAAATGTAATCAATGTCTTCCAAGCAGTAGGCGACATAGCGGGAACGCATAAGTTCCTCAGCTGTGTTCGGCGTTTTTGCACCTTTAATAAAAGGTTCACAGCAGGTTGAAAGTGCTTTGGAAGATCCGCAAGGGCAGGAAATAGTTGTCATAGGGAGGCATTTTGCCCCGCAAAGTTCTTGGAAATCTTTGGGATTTAAAATGTGGGTGATATTTACCGTTGTAGATTTTGCAAGAAAACACTGTTAGGTCTATGGTTTTGGTTGTAATTGTTCAGTAAAACAATGCTTGAATTATGAAATATGTAAATAATCGTCTCTTTTTGTGATTTATTGATAAAGAAAGGATATTTGTATTGTTCAAAAGAAGAAAAGCAAAAGCTATTTAATGATATGTGTGGAATTGTTTGTGCCTTTGACCTAAAGCAATCTGCCGAGGAGCTTCGTCCTCAGTTGCTCGAAATGGGTAAGAAAATCCGTCACCGTGGTCCAGATTGGAGCGGAATCCATAGTGAGGAGAACGCCATTTTGGTTCACGAGCGTTTGGCGATTGTTGACCCAGCTTCCGGAAACCAGCCTTTGTTCAGCGAGGACAAGAAATTGGTTTTGGCTGCTAACGGCGAGATTTACAACCACCAAGAGTTGCGCGCGAAGTTCGAGGGAAAATATAATTTCCAGACCGAATCTGACTGCGAGGTGTTGTTGGCGCTTTACAAGGAGCAAGGCGAAAACTTCCTTGATGAGTTGAACGGCATTTTTGGCTTTGCTATTTATGATACCGAAAACGACGCATACCTTATCGCTCGCGATCACATCGGCATCATTCCACTTTATATCGGATGGGATGCAAACGGTACATTCTATGTAGCCTCTGAGTTGAAAGCCTTGGAAGGTGTTTGTACAAAAATTGAGTTGTTCCCTCCAGGACATTACCTCTACAGCAAAAACGGGTATGAGCCAGTTAAATGGTACAACCGTGAGTGGACAGAGTATGATGCGGTAAAGGATAACGAGACCAGCATTGAGGATCTGAAGGATGCTTTGGAAGCTGCGGTTCACCGTCAGTTGATGTCCGACGTTCCTTATGGCGTGTTGCTTTCTGGTGGATTGGACTCGTCCGTGATTTCTGCCATTGCCAAGAAATATGCTGACAAGCGTATTGAGTCTGGTGATGCTGATGAGGCTTGGTGGCCACGTCTACACTCTTTTGCCGTTGGTTTGGAAGGTTCTCCAGATTTGATTGCTGCTAAAAAAGTAGCTGATCACATCGGCACCGTTCACCACGAGATTCACTTCACTATCCAAGAAGGTTTGGATGCCATTCGTGATGTAATCTACCACTTGGAAACCTATGATGTAACGACCATTCGTGCATCTACGCCAATGTATTTGATGTCTCGTGTCATCAAGTCCATGGGTGTGAAAATGGTACTTTCTGGTGAGGGTTCTGACGAATTGTTCGGTGGATACTTGTATTTCCACAAGGCGCCAAACGACAAGGAATTCCACGAGGAAACTGTTCGTAAGTTGAGCAAGTTGAACTTGTATGACTGCTTGCGCGCCAACAAATCCCTTTCTGCTTGGGGTGTTGAGGGTCGTGTTCCATTCTTGGACAAGGAGTTCATCGACGTGGCAATGCGCTTGAATCCAAAGGACAAGATGATCACTCCTGAGCGTATGGAGAAGTGGGTTGTACGTAAGGCTTTTGAGGATTACCTCCCAGAAAGCGTTGCTTGGAGACAAAAAGAGCAGTTCTCTGACGGTGTTGGATATTCTTGGATTGACACCTTGAAGGAGATGGTTAACAACGAGGTTTCTGACGAGCAATTGGCGAACGCGGCATTCCGCTTCCCAGTGCAGACGCCAAAATCTAAGGAGGAATTCTTCTACCGTTCCATCTTTGCTGAGCACTTTCCATCAGATACTGCTGCCTTGACTGTACCATCTGTACCATCTGTGGCATGTAGTACTCCTGAAGCCTTGGCTTGGGATGCTTCTTTCCAAAACATGAACGATCCTTCGGGTCGTGCGGTTGGAGTGCACGCAGATAGCTATGGTAAGTGATTTAGCAAATTGATATAATCAAGTAAAAGGGACTGTTCCAATATCGGAGCAGTCCCTTTTTTTATGTTGGCCTTTAACCGGCCTTGCGATATAATCGACCATGACCTAAATGTTTTAGGAAGTCATTTTCAAAGCGAGATGTGAGGTCATTGATTTCTTCGATAGCAAGCTGGTTGTCAAAATCAACGACCAATCGAAATGGTCTTTGGTCTGAAGGAAGGTTGATCAGGTTGTTGATGGCGTTTGCAATATTTATTGTTGGGGTGATCGTGAGACCATCAACTTTCTTCCTTAGCTCAGTCATTAATAGGTGATAATCCCTTAACACTTTACCATAGTGAGCAGCACGGTCCTGGTGGGCAGATTCAATGAAGTTATCGTAAAAATTTTCAGGGCATAAACCAGGTTCGATAACTGTTGAATTAATGCCAAGCAGATTTAATTCGTAGTTGTAGCTTTCTGCCAAGCCTTCCAATGCAAATTTACTGGCGTTAAATATTCCCATAAAGGGAAGGGGCAGACGCGCCAAAGTGCTTGAAATATATATCAATTGACCTTTATGTCGTTTACGCATGTGGGGAAGTACGGCCCTGTTGATCCGGTGTACTCCCATGACATTAGAGTCAAAAATTTCTTCCACTCGTTCAGGGGTAAAATCTTCCGTAATACCCATGGCAAATGTCCCAGAGTTGTGGATCACAATATCGATGTACTCGGTGTTGTTCAGGATAAGCCGAACAGCTCTTTCGATGGATTTATTGTTGGTTGGGTCCAGTTCCACAACTGAGACTCTCGGAGTGCTTAACAGCTTTTTAGCCAATGGAGCATTAACGTGATGAATATCTGGAATGCCCGCATAAACTTGATGACCTTGGTTAGCCAAGACCTGTGTCATTTCCTGACCAAATTTGCTGATTGCGCTGGTGATAAGAATAGTACGTTCCATAGCTGGGAAAACAAGGTTGGCTGGAAAACCTTTTCCCTTAGAGAACGTTGGCAACAAGGTGTGAAGTGTTTTTAAAGGGAATTTTTGGATAAGTAACAGATGTATTTTTTGAGAAGAGTCGCATGTTCATCAGAAAGGACTGCCTTGAACTCGCGATGAAAAGCTTGGGGTATTATTAATTCATTTTCTTGGTCCAACCGGAGTGCTCTGATTTTCCTCATCTTAGGAATATCATTTGAGGCTAACTTATAGGTCTTGGATGCAGTGGACCAATGGAGGTTAATGAGGACAGAATCTTTGTGAATGTTGGGGCAACCTCCCCAGGTACATGAGTCATTGGGAAGTGCCAATTCAAAGGCGTAAGCAATTTTTAATGGGTTATGGGACACTTCATAAGAGCGAATGTGGAAATCAATATTGCTCCAACCAGAAAGGTTGCTTTCATCCAATCTGGAAAAAACAGGTACAATCTTATTTTTTCGGATAACAAAGTAATGCCTGTCAAAATGCCAAATGCCTGATCCTCGAGTCAAACATTCCCTAAGCGAAAAAACCGTCTCACCTGAAGGGCCTTGAAATGATTCAATGTCCGTTCCATAGTGATTGTGAATGTAGATTTTACCAATACACCAAAATTTTCCATTGGCTTGTTTCCTTATTACTAGTTGGTCGCAATTACTGCTCGAATGAAAATCACAATATGAAAAGAGAAAAAGTCGTTTTTCACCAATGATTGGATGAACTGATGGATAAATTTCTGATTGCTTTGAAAGTTCAGCTTGACTTAAGGAGTCAGAGAAAAGCTCTAAAAGTAGTGCTATTTTGTCCTTCTCAATGGAAGGGTATTCCTCCATCTCAAAATAGGGTGATAGAGAATGGATGATTGAGTCTGGAATTTTTATCGGGATATGGAAGTTTTGATACCCTCCTTCGGATTGGGCGACACTTTGTGGAATATTTAGATTATTGATTAGGGTTAATATAGAATCACATTGCTTGAGACTGAGATTACAGCTTGGGTTTCTAGGTCTAAGATTGAAGATTTTTGTTTGTCGATCAGTGGGAGTGGTGTCAAGGTCTTCAACCATTGTAGGAGAAAAGTTAGAATCGATTTCGGAAGAATCGACACTTAGATTTTTACTACTAGGTTTGCCTTTATCTATTTGGTTACAGCCCAGAAAAAGAAGGCAGAGAATTAAATACCTGTACATATAAAAAAAGAACCAACCATTTTTAACTGGTTGGTTCAATTAATCATTCCTCAATAAGATTCAGCATTTTTAGTGTAGCCTTTACTGCCGCTGTTTGCTGGTCGGCTTCAAGGCCTTTGGTTTTGAATTCCTTCCCAGCAAATTCCCAAGTAATGACTGTTTCTACCAAGGCGTCAGTCCGTCCACCAGGCGGAATGCTGATTTTGTAGTTTTTCAAACGAGCAATCTCCTTTCCAAGAACATCATAGACAGAGGACACAGCTTTCATGAAAGCATCATACATGCCATCACCATTTGCCGTTTGCTGATATTCTTTGCCATCAACCTCAAGTTTGATGTTTGCCACGGGCTCCATGCCCCAAGCCGCCGTTGTATAATAGTTGATAAGGCGAACCTTTTCCTCAGCCACTTGGCGAGTGCCCAGAACTTCGGAGATGATAAAGGGAAGGTCCTCTTTGGTGATGGTTTCTTTTTGGTCGCCAAGTTCAACCACTCGCTGAGTCACTTTTTTCAGTGCCTCAGGTTCCAGCTCAATTCCTAATTCCTCGAGATTCTTGCGGATGCTGGCATTTCCAGAGGTTTTGCCAAGGGCATATTCGCGTTTTCGACCGAATCGCTCTGGCATCAACTCATTGAAATACAACCCGCCTTTGTTGTCCCCATCGGCGTGGACACCACAAGTTTGCGTGAAGACGAAATCACCCACTACAGGTTTATTGGCGGGAATTTCAACTCCAGAGAAACTTTCCACGATACCGCTGATGCGGTTAAGACTTGATTCTACCACATGAGTGGTATGGTCAGTATGGTCGTTGATCAATGCCACAGCGCTGGCCAAAGGGGTATTTCCCGTTCTTTCGCCTAAACCGTTCACGGTGGTATGAATTCCAGAAATTCCTGCTTCAATCACAGAAAAGCTATTACCAATGGCCAAGTCGTAGTCATTGTGCAAATGGGAATCGAAATGGAGTTCAGGGTAGCGCTCCACAGTAGCCTTTACAAAATCAAAGGCTGTTTTAGGATTAAGAATTCCCAAAGTGTCTGGGAGCATGAACCTTTTAATCGGTTCATCCTTTAGGCCGTCAAGCATAAAGAATACATAATCCTGCGAGCTGGTCATTCCATTTGACCAATCCTCAAGATAGATGTTGACAGAAATGTCAAGTTCCTTGGCGTAGGCTATAGACTTCTTGATGTCAGCCAAATGCTCCTCAGGGGTCTTTTTTAATTGACCTTGGACATGGTTTAGTGAGCCTTTGGTCAGCAGGTTGATGACCTTGGCACCACTTTTCTTAATCCAGTCCAACGATTTTCCGCCATCAACGAAACCAAGGATTTCAATGCGGTCGAGGTAATTCTTTTCGGTAGCCCACTTCACAATCTTCTCCACGGCTTCATACTCGCCCTCGGAAATTCGTGCAGAGGCGATTTCAAGCCGATCCACTTTTACCTCTTCCAATAGCATGCGAGCAAGGGTTAGCTTCTCGGACGCTGTAAAGGCCACACCTGCGGTTTGTTCACCATCCCGCAATGTGGTATCCATGATTTCGATGGTCTTTGCCATTTATTGCATTCTCTCTACTTGGGAACACGAATTTAGAAAGACCTTATGTGTTTTGGAAGCTGTATGCTAATGTTCAGCCTGTTTTTGGTAGGTAATCGTTGTAAATGAGACCAAATTCTTGAGAAAGGAGCTGGCCAAGGGCAGGTAATTCAGTTCTTCTGATCAAAAATGTATTGAGCTCTGCGATGTCACTGAAGACATAGTGTTTGCTCAATGACTTCATGAGATAATCTTGTCCACTACTTCCTCCTGTACCTGATTTTGTGCCAATCATCCGGCGAACCAAGTTTAGGTGTCGGTAACGCCACAAGGCCATTTGTTCGTCTATTTCCAAGAGAAGGTTTAGGAGTTGGAATCCTCCATTTAATGCAGGGCAATCTTGGTATAGAAAAATGAATAGACCGGCTCGTCGTGCTTTTGTCGAAAGCCCAGCAGGATTGTTTTCATCTCTGATGATTTTCTCATCAAAGTATTTGAGTTTTTCATCATCAGTTTCAATCAGACTTTTTACATAAAGATGACGGTAGTCATTCCAAAAGACATGGCGTGAATAGCTTAATGGGAATTTTGGAGTGTAATCTGACCAAAGGCTTTCTTCAAAGTATGGAAGCTTTTCCAGCCAGTTGTTTACCAAACTCAAAATGGAAGGGTTGTCAGACATTCCCATTAGTTGGCCTAACTGACAAGGATGCAGATGTTTTTTGTAATGAGCACAGCCATGTCGTTCGCTGAACTTTAATCCCATCATAGCCTCAATTTGTCTGAACTGAAAGCTCTGAAAACCAGAGGCTGTGCTGAGTAGTCGTCTGAACTCCATGAAACCCATTGCACTCATTGATTCTAACACATCAAGTTGTTGAACCAGAAGCGTAAAAATTTTGGAAATCCGTCGAAGTCGATCTATAACGACATGAAGTTTTGATGAGCGAAGGTTGAAGTCTTCCTCGCCCATAATTTCAAGTATTGAATTCAGCTCATGAATCACCTGCTTGAACCACAATTCATAAGCCTGATGAGTGATGATAAATAGGGTTTCATCATGAGCTTCGTTGCCATCTTTTTTGCTTTCAGGAAGTTGTGCTTGCAAAATTTTATCAAGCTGGAGATAATCCTTGTAATGGATGGTCTGTTGATGTTTTATTCTCTGCATGTCCATGACTTAAAAAAAGGTGGATGTTAAGATGTACGGAGTAGTTGTAACTCCTTTTGAAGAAGTGGTCAAAATTCCCATTTGAGGAAAGCGGTAATGCTGGTGGGATTTGACAGTGTTAACGAACTCCCTATTTTTGTCCATCGGTTTGAATTCAAAACTTTTATGAAAAAACGAATGTATTGGGGAGCCATTCTTATGGCAATTTTGGGGCTGGCATCCTGCCAGAGCTCTGATGATAAAAAGGCTCCACGGAAGGATTTTGAGGTTGGCGAGTTAGGTAGGCAGTATCTGAGGGAAGGCTGGACCTTGTGCCCGAATACGGATGGCGTGAATGGCCAGCGCCTTTCAACCGTTGGTTTGGAAGGGCAAGGGGTGGAAACCACCGTTCCTACTACCGTGATGAACGCCTTGGTTCAAGCCGGAGAAATCAAGGATCCTTATCAGGGAACGAACATCAAGGAAATTGATGCATCCCGTTTTGATACGTCTTGGTGGTACCGCAAGGAGTTTGATGTTGTCGAGCCAAAGGGTAATGTGTTGTTGAACTGCGATGGTATTAACTACAGGGCCAATGTTTGGCTGAACGGCAAATTGGTTGCCGACACTTCAGAAGTGAAGGGGGTGTTCAACCGATTCTCTTTTGATATTAGTGACCGATTGGTGGCAGGGCAAAATGCCTTGGCCATTGAGGTGTTCCCGCCAAAGGCTGGAGATTTCACCATTGGTTTTGTGGACTGGGCGCCAACTCCTCCAGACAAAAACATGGGGATTTGGCGTGAGGTCTATTTGGAGCAGAGCAATAAGGTGGGCATGAAAAACACCTTTGTACACACCGATTTGGATGAGGACTTTATTGACGCTACACTGACAGTTTCTACGGAGTTGACCAACTTCTCTGGGGAAGAGGTTTCTGGTGTATTGAAAGGTAAGATTGGTGAGCATTCATTCGAAAAGCCCTATACCTTGGGGCGTAATGAATCGAAGAAAGTGACCATTTCTGCCGAGGAAGATTCAGTGCTGTTTATGAAGGAGGCGGAACTTTGGTGGCCTCACACCATGGGCGAGCCTGTGATGCATGACTTGGCCTTGGTTGCCGAGGTGGATGGAAAGCCTTCCGCTAAAGAAGACGTTGCCTTTGGTATCCGTGAGTACGAAGATTATTTCACCAAAGAAGGTCACCGTGGTTATAAGGTGAACGGTAAAAAGGTGTTGATCAAAGGCGGTGGCTGGGTTGATGACCTCTTCTTAGGCAATACAACTGAGTATAATGAGGCGCAAGTGCAATACACCAAGCACATGGGCTTGAACACGATTCGCTTCGAAGGTTTCTGGGGAACATCCCCTGAGATTTATGAAATCTGTGACCGTGAGGGCGTTTTGGCCATGGTTGGTTTCTCCTGTCAGTGGGAATGGTTGGCCTACATCGGAGGAAAGAAATTTGACGAGGCGGATGATGCCGTTGGCGGTGCCATTGACGAAAAGTGGGAAGAGGATCTTGTTGCTGATTATTTCCTCCACATGACCAAGTGGTTGCGCAATCATCCAAGTGTGTTTGCGTGGACGGGCGGTAGTGACCGTTTGCATCCAGCTGATTTGGAGAAGCGCTATTTGGATATCATCGACCAAGAGAATCCAGGTGCTCTTTACCTTGGCGCAGCCAAGATGCACAAGAGTCCAGTGACTGGCAGAACTGGAGTGAAAATGTATGGTCCTTATGATTACGTGCCACCAGTTTATTGGTACACAGATTCCACTCATGGCGGTGCATTTGGTTTCAATACTGAAACCGGTCCTGGTCCACAGCCTCCAGTATTGGAATCTGTTCTCAAGATGATGTCCAAGGAGCAAGCTTGGCCGGTGACAAGTTCAAATGAAATGTGGAATTTCCACTCTGGTCGTCATGAGTTTGGAACCATGAAACGTTATTTAGGCCCATTGAATGAGCGCTATGGTTCATCCAAAGATTTGGAGACCTTCTGCCAATTGGCGCAGGTTCAAAACTATGAGTTGATGCGCCCAATGTTTGAGGCCTTTGAGGTGAACAAACCTAAGTCCACAGGAATTGTTCAGTGGATGCTCAATTCAGCTTGGCCAGAAACGTATTGGCAACTTTACGACTACTATCTATATCCAACAGGTGCTTTCTACGGAACAAAGAAAGCTAATCAGCCAGTGTTGTTAGCTTATAATTACGGAGACCAAAAGGTGTATGCCGTTAATGAAACGCAAGAACCAAGAAATGATTTGCGTGCGAAAATCAAAGTGTTGTCTTCTGATTCTAAAGTGATTCGTACCGAAGAAAAGCAAATTGTTCTCGACCCTGATGGAGTGATGGATGTGGCCACCATTGGTGAGGTGAAGGATAAGAACAAACTATATTTTGTTTCCTTGCAGTTGGTGGATGTTGTTGACTCAGTGGTGGCTGACAATTTCTATTGGCTGTCCACCAAGCCTGATGTGATGGACCACGATAGTACTGGTTCTTGGATCTACACACCAACCTCCCAAAATGGGGATTTGACTTACCTCCAGAAGTTGCCGAAAACGGAGCTTTCTGTTTCGCATCAAATCAATTCCAAAGACGAAGGCAAGGAAGTGGTTGTGGAGTTGGAGAACAAAGGAGATAAGGTGGCGTTCTTTGTGGAGCTTACTTTGAAAGGCAAGAAAAGTGGAGAGGCTGTTTTGCCAGTATTCTGGTCCGACAACTACATTTCATTGTTGCCAGGAGAGAAGCGAAAAGTGACTGCTTCTGTTTCTAACAAGGCATTGAAAAGTGATGAGTTGTTGTTCTCTTACAGTGGTATGAATTTGAAGTAGATTAGTGCACTTAAAATCAGAAACGGAATTCCTTTTGGGGTTCCGTTTTTTTATGCGCAATATTCCGTAAATGAATTGAAAAAATTATGAAATGGATTTTGAGAGTATGCTGGATCCTACTTTTGTTACCAGGTGGCTTCTGTCTTTATAGATGCTATGAGATTTACTTGGATTATAAAAGCTCAACAACCTTTGCGGATTTTGATATCGTGGCAATTCTTTTGGGATTTGTATTTGTAATGATGCTCTATCTTCTAGGTACCTTTAGATATGTGTATTTAAGTCCAAATGATGAATTCGAAAAAGCTGAGGAGGTTATTTTGGATAATTTCAAAGTGAGAGAATCCAATGTCAGACCAGTGAGGAAAGTAAAAAGGCCTAAATATGTAAAAAAGTAAAGGCGATATACGTAGGATTCCAACTACATAAAACCCCGCTGGTGCGGGGTTCTTTTTTGGGCTTTCGGCCAGAATGGCTATCTTTTAAACTTGGTGTTTTTTATAAAAATCGTTCAACTAACCTTTTTACAAGCCTATGAAAAAGTTCTTGTTGCCGGTGTTGTTTCTCTGTGCGCAGTGGTGTGTGGCACAGATAGACAGAACAGGAAATCCGTTGGAGGACGTTCCTTTTGTTGAATACAAGTTGGGTGCGGGATGTAACCGCCTGTTGTATGAAACAGGTTCACAAATCAGTATTCCTGATCAAGCTTTTGAGGGTTGCCCGAATCATGAGGTAACGCTTCGTTATCGGGAATTGACCAACAAGGAGCACATGGTTCGCTCGGGAGTGCCGATGAATTACGAGGAACATTTGTTGGAATCTGGTGGCATGTTTGAGGTGTATGCCGAATGTAATGGTCAGTCCATTGACTTAGCCGAGGGCAAGGAAATCCAAGTGAAATTTGCTTCTGACAATCAGTTGGAAGATATGGAGGCTTTCTTGTTTAATCCTGAAAAGCAGGAGTGGGAATTGGTTGACAATGAATTCTCTGAAGTTTTGGTGGCAACACCTTCAGAGAATGACGATCAACTTTGGAGTGGTCAAGCTCCATTGTTGAAAGATGGTGAGGAAGGACCGAGTTCGATGACTCGCACCAAAAAGATGTTTTGCTTGGAGTATACCACGCTGACCCAAGGAAAGAAGTTTGAGTGTGTTCCGCCAAATAAGTTGGATTCACTTCTGGGTGTTTTAAAGCGTGATGAGCAAAAGGACCAAAATTATGTCGATTCCCTTAGGGCGGTGAGGGATGAAATGTTGAGGCAGGAAAGAGAAAGGGAAAGAGTAAGACAGGATTCTCTTAGGCAGATTGAACAACTAAAAGAGGATCGACGCATCGAGGTTTTTCGGTCAATGAACATCGATAAGATGGGGCTTTATAATTATGACCGCATGATCAAGGAAGAGGAGACTGTGCCTTTGTTGGCCAAATTTAAGTTTCAAGGAAAGGGATGGAAAGATGATGTTTTTGTGGTTTATGATGGTTTGAATACGGTGGTTCGGTTTAGTCCTTCTGATTTTGAAACGCGTTTCGCTCTTTTTCCTCGAAATGACCTTCAGATTTTTGTCATCCTGAAAAATGGGGAAGTGGCCAAAGTTTCTGAACAAACCTTAAAAGCCTTGGATTTTGAGAAGTTGAAAAGCAAAGGGACATTCACTTTTGTCCTCAAGGAGGATGCTTCAGCAAAAGGACTGGAATTGTTGGCAGGACAATGATGCCTCTTCAATGTGTTAGGTATATCGCAATTTTAAGATGAAAAGTATGAGGAAAATAGTTTTAGCGTTTATGGCGCTGTTGGTGTTAAGTAGCCACAAAGACCTTCATCCAACTGAAATCTTGGTCAGGGTGGATACCCGTGAAACTGCAAATGCCATCGCTTCAGAATTGCCAAAGTTATTGTTGGAAGCCTTTAAAAATGGGGAGATTCGGGCTTATTACCCTGCCGATCCAGAACAGGAGATGAGCTTTAATGCATTTACTCGTCATTTCAATTTGCCTGCGAAGGAATATCCAAAGGGAACAAATGAAGCGTTGGAATGTCAGGGAAATGCTTATGTGATCGATCCCTATGTAGTGAAGGCTTTTTGCATGTTTGATTTACTTGAGCATCACGCCCATTCCAGAAGGGGATCAGTTAAAAAGCGTGATGTGAAATGGGTCCGTTTAGTTTTTGGTGGCGACTATTCTCAAACTGGCCTCGAATATTATGGACCTGT
>JAUIJC010000009.1 GCA_030431525.1 Bacteroidia bacterium
CAAGGACTTGCGTTACATTAGTGTAGTTTGCCATTTTCTTGCTCTTTATGTGCTTCTTTATATAACGAGCGGGGAAATGGCTTTCTTTTTTAA
The DNA here is from genome assembly GCA_030431525.1 of Bacteroidia bacterium. GTDB lineage: Bacteria > Bacteroidota > Bacteroidia > Cytophagales > JAAEPT01 > JAUIJC01. Next base: position 94 of record JAUIJC010000009.1, read on the forward strand.
GTTTTGAACAGGACTACTTTCAAAGCGTCGCTACACAGCCAGCATCCTTCATGCCCTTGTCCACAAGTTCCTCAACACCTTAACAAAGTAATTCTCAAGGTTTCACTAAATTACACGTCCAGTTTTTTCTATCCCAATGAACAAGATTGAAATTACCACCCCCCAGAACGTTACCATCGAATACCAACTGGCATCCTCCATCCAACGGGTTGTCGCCCAAATCATTGATTCGGTAGCCATGGGCTTAAGCTTTACACTACTAGGATGGGCTTGGGCACTTGCTGGACTTATGGACTCAGACTTTGGGGGATTATTTTACTCCCTGCTAATAATCTCTGTTTTTATAGGGTATGACATGGTCATGGAAATCCGAAACAACGGACAGACCATAGGAAAAATGGCTATGGGCATCCAAGTCATTCGATTAGACGGGGAAGCCCTTACTAAAACCACTTCCTTTGGACGATGGGCGCTAAAACTGGTGGACGTCTTCCTGAGCTGGGGCATTTTGGGACTCCTTTTTACCATTTCCTCAGACAAGACACAACGACTCGGCGACATGGTTTCTGGAACAGCGGTTATCCGAAGCAGTAAAAAAGCAGGGCGAATGTCCCTAAAACACATTTTGGATTTGCAGAAGACCATTGACTACGAACCAAAATTCCCTACCGTCACACAACTTTCCAATGAGGAAATGCTTCTGGTCAAAGAGACCTCTGACCGCTACAAAAAGCATAGAAACCTCGCCCATGAGGATGCGCTAAAACTCTTGGCCAAAAAGATTGAGACCCAACTCGGCATCAAAGGCGGAAAGGACAAACAGCTATTCTTCCAGACCTTGATTCGGGATTATGTGTTTTTGACACGGTAAGAATATTCCATACCTACCAATGAAAAAGGCGTGAACACGATAACTGTTCACGCCTTTTTCATTGCAACAAATTCAGAACGGTAGATTAAAACACACCTTCTTCGTCACCTTCATATCCGTAAACAATGCGGTCGTAGGCCACATACATCGCAATAGAGGTCACTGGAATTGTCACCAACAATCCCAAACCAATAAGGAGCATGCCAAGGAAGTTAACGATAGAAAGCAAAATCAACATGCCAAGCAATCCCCAGATATTCTTCATGATCAACTTTCGAGAATGCTCCATGGCTGGCCAGAATTCTAAATCTTCAAACATGATAATGAATGAAGCCCAAGAATAAGTTAAAGCCACTAACATTCCTGGAATTGCCGCAAGGCCTATTAAAGGAACAAGGAATGGCTGTTCTTTAATCACTTGTTCGTTACCAGCAATATAGAAAATGAACGGCCCAACCAATACGCCAATCACAAGCCCTGCGATTAATGAACTCACCAAATAACTCCCCAGCAGGTGTCCATATTTCTTAAAGCCATTAAAGAACAATGAGAAGTCAGCATGCTCTCCTCTCATAATTGCACGGGTCATAATTGCTGAACCGATTGCCAAAGGAGGAGTAATAAACAATCCCCCAAATGGTACGACACCCGCTGCCGCAGAAATCATAAATGTCAGCACCAAAAAACCAATAAATCCTCCTGGGTTCTCTCCAAAAACAGAAAAGGCCTCCTTGATAAATTCAATGGCTTCATAGGAATAGCCCGTCTCCTGCAACTGCTCAGAGCGTTCCTCAAAACTCACCTCCTCACTCGCCTCCTTACCTATCTGAAAATCAAGTATCTCTTCTTTAAACTCCATCGTCTTTTTTTACTGCAAAAATACTAAGCGAAAGAGAAATAATAAACTGATGTTCAGCTCAATGAACAACTCAGGACAATTTCATAAACCCAAATCCCTCCAAGCAAACTTCACCATCCCTATATTTTTCCCTAAGTTGGAGCTGATTACTAACCTTTTTTCCCTTTTAAAATGTCAGACTTTTTACTCGACAAGAACCAAGCACAAGGCGGACTCAGCCTTGGCAACCAGTCCATCAGTTACTTGAGCGAAACCCGAAAATGGACCTTTTTCCTATCCATTTTAGGTTTAATCTTTTTGGGCTTAATAGTATTCTTGGCCATTATTTTCGCCACCATGATGGGTTCATTGGGCTCCATGCTTCCAGGCAACATGGGAATACTCGGAGCGAGTATGGGCGGACTGTATGCCTTTATCTTTATTGTGGAAGCCCTCTTCATGTTCTTCCCTATTTATTATCTCTTCCAGTTCTCTCGCAAAATGAAAGCAGCATGTGAATTACAGGACCAAGACCTACTGGAAGAAGCCCTAAAAAACCTTAAATCACATTATAAATTCTACGGCATCACGATGATTGTCGTCCTAAGTTTCTATGCAATCGGCATCCTCACTCAAGTCATGCTATCATAGGGATTAGCTAATTCCACTTGACACTTTCCATCCATTCATCTACATTTGCAAACGAATGGCAATGGCTATCTAAGCAGAGGGGACTAAAAAGTCCCCTTTCTTTTTTGCCTGTCACGAACGAAAAAGTATGGAACAGCTCGATCAGCTAAGGGAAATTGTCTTGAAACACCTGCCTCAGGACGTCTATTTGGTAGACTTAAGTTTTGGAGGCCAAAAGCTGCAGGTGATCGCCGACCACGACGAAGGGCTCAGCATTGACGTATGTGCCCAAGTTAGCCGTGACCTTGGTGAGGAGCTGGAAGCAAGGGAACTCATCTCCAATAAATACACCTTGGAAGTTTCTTCCCCAGGTTTGGATCAGCCCTTGGTACTTCCACGTCAATACGCCAAGAACGTAGGGCGAGAGCTTAAAATCATCTTGGAAGACGACAAGGAGAAGAGCGGGAAGTTGGAGGCGGCTGATGAGGAAAAGATTTCCTTGCTGGAATACGACAACCGAGGAAAATCAAAAGCAAAACGCTTTAAAAAAGAGCCTACGGAAATTGCTTTGGCCGATATCAAAAAGGCCACCATTGTTATTTCGTTTTGAGTTTAAAGCAATAGAATACCTTAAAATAACAGGATGCACGTTTCAAACATGTATCCCCCAAACACATAAACCATGGATAGTTCGGAACTCGTAAGGTCGCTGGAGGAGTTCGCTCGGATGAAGCGAATTGACCGTCCAACTTTGATGCGCATCTTGGAAGATGTCTTCCGCACCATGATTCGCAAGCAGTTCGTCACCGACGAAAACTTCGACATCATCATCAACGCTGCCAAGGGTGACTTGGAAATCTGGCGCAACCGTGAGGTTGTTGAGGACGATTACGACGAATACGACGAAAACCTCCACATCCGCCTATCTGCAGCTAAGAAGATTGAGGAAGACTTCGAAGTAGGTGAAGAAGTTCCTGAAGAACTAAAGCTGCTCGATTTCGGCCGTCGTTTGGTACAAACCGCTCGTCAGACCTTGATTCAAAAAATCAAGGACTACGAAAAAGAGCTGTTGTTCCAAAAGTACAAGGACCAAGTGGGCGACCTCATTTCTGCTGAGGTATACCAAATCTTGAGCCGTGGCGAAATCATTTTGGTGGATGCCGATGGCAAAGAGCTTTCCTTGCCGAAGGACCAGCAGATTCCTAAAGACCGTTTCCGCAAAGGCGACCTCGTTCGCGCGGTTATCCATAAGGCCGTTATCAACAACGGCAACCCAAAAATCATCCTCTCACGTACTTCACCTGAATTCTTGGAGCGCTTGTTCGAAAGCGAAGTTCCTGAGGTAGAAGACGGCTTGATCGCTATCAAGAAAATCGTTCGTGAGCCAGGAGAGCGCGCCAAAGTAGCTGTAGAATCTTTCGACGACCGCATCGACCCAGTGGGCGCATGTGTCGGCATGAAAGGTGCTCGTATCCACAGCATCGTTCGTGAATTGGAAAACGAGAACATCGACGTTATCAATTACACGGACAACTTGGAGCTTTACATTGCTCGTGCCCTCAGCCCAGCTAAGGTGAGCAACATCAAGGTGGACGAAACCACTCGTCGCGTGTCTGTTTTCTTGGAGCCTGAGGAGGTTTCCAAAGCGATTGGACGTGGCGGACAAAACATCAAGCTCGCCAGCAAGTTGATTGACATGGAAATCGACGTGTTCCGCGATCTTGAAGAGCACGAGCAAGAAGAGGACGTAAACCTCGAAGAGTTCAAGGACGAAATCGAAGACTGGATCATCGCCGAGCTTCGCCGCATCGGCCTCGATACTGCCAAGAGCGTTCTCGCACTCACCAAAGACGAGTTGCTTCGTCGTACCGACCTTGAGGAAGAAACCATCGAGGACGTACAAAACATCCTTCGTCAAGAATTCGAAGAGGAGGAAGATTAATTATATAAAGCCTGTGCAAACGGGGAATCTACCCCGACCTAAACAGGCTTTTAAAATAGGCTTCGCTCATTTCTCAAGGAGAAAACATATAGCGATTCACCTATAAACATTTTGGGAATGAGACCTTTGTAGTCATTTTGACGTAAAATCCGAAGGTCTTATTCCCAACTTCTATTACTGTTCAACAGTCAATAATTTGACAAACAATCACCAACTTTCGAGTTGGTAAATGATTAAGGTCTTTGTATTTCAGGTTTTTCCTCTTCCTTTTTGTGGAGAACTTGTAACTTTGGCCTCGGATTTCCAGAAGAACAACTAAATGGCAGGAGAAAAGAAGATTAGGCTGAACCAAGCTTCAAAGAAACTCAATGTTGGGGTATCTACCATCGTAGACTTCCTTAGCAACAAGGGCTTTGAGCTTGAGAATAAGCCGACGACAAAGATTAGTCAGGAAGAGTTTGACTTGCTCAAACAGGAATTCCGTCAATCCATGTCGGACAAGGAGGAAGCCTCCGAACTAAAAATTGGCTCTACTTCCAGCAAAGATGTAGTCGTAGCTACTGAATCTGCCGCTAAAAAGGAAGAGGCCAAGAAAAAGGCTGACGAAGAAAAGAAGGCAAAAGCACAAGCTGCTGCCCCTCAGCCTAAAAAAGAAGAAGCACCTGCTCCAAAGCAGGAAAAGGCAAGCGAGCCTGTAGCCAAGGAAACCCCTGCTCCTAAAGTAAAAAAGGAAGAGGAAACCCCTGCTGGCTCCGCCCCTAAAATGCCAGGCCTTAAAGTCTTAGGCAAAATTGATTTGGATGCAGGCAAGAAAAAGCCTCAGCCAAAGAAGGAAGCGCCGAAGCCTGCTGCTGAAAAGCCAAAGGCCGAAGCACCTAAGCCAAAGAAGGAAGCGCCGAAGCCTGCAGCCACTCCGAAAAAAGAAGCGCCGAAAAAACCTGTTGCTGAAAAAGCTCCTACCCCATCTCCTGCCAAAAAGGAGGAGCCAGTTAAAAAACAGGAAGCGCCTAAGCCTGCCGCTGCGAAACCACAGGCTGAAAAGCCTAAGGCCGAGAAACCTGCTCCACCAAAAGAAACTCCTGCCCAAGAGGATCAGGTGATCGAAGCCAAAGCCGACAAGCTACAAGGCTTGAAGGTATTGGGTAAAATCGAACTCCCTACTGAGCCTAAGAAAAAGAAAGGCCCAGGTGGTGCTGGTGACGACAGGCGCAAAAAGAAGCGTAAGCGTATCCAGAAGGACACAGGTGCCAAGCCTGTTGATCCAAAACAAGTTGCTGGCAAGAAGCAAGGCCAACAAGGTCAAGGCCCAGGTCAGGGCCGCAAACGCGGACCACAAAGAAAGCAGCAGACTGAGAAGGAGGAAATCTCACAAAAGGAGATTCAAGAAAAAATCAAGGCCACAATCGCCAAAATGGGCGGTGGCAAGCGCAAGAGCTCTCGTTCTACTCACCGTCGCGACAAGCGTCAGCAAATCGCAGAATCGCGTGAGGAGGAAATGCTCCGCGAACAGGAAGAGGCAAAAACACTACGTCTCACCGAGTTCATCTCTGCCAACGATTTGGCTTCATTGATGGACGTCAGCGTGAACGAGGTTATCTCCACCTGTATGAACTTGGGCATGTTCGTAACCATCAACCAGCGCTTGGACGCTGAATTGGTAACGGTCATTGCCGACGAATTCGGCTACAACGTCGAGTTCATTACTGCCGAGGAGGAGAACGAAGAGTCTGTGGAGGAAATCCAAGACGCTGAAGAGGACTTGGTTGAACGCGCCCCTATCGTTACAGTGATGGGTCACGTTGACCACGGTAAAACTTCCCTCCTTGACTATATCCGAAACACCAAGGTAACTGAGGGTGAGGCCGGTGGTATCACGCAGCACATCGGTGCATACAGCGTGATGACTGAAAGCGGAAAACGCATCGCTTTCCTTGATACTCCGGGTCACGAAGCCTTTACGGCCATGCGTGCTCGTGGTGCCAAAGTTACTGACATCGTTATTCTGGTTGTTGCGGCAGATGACCGCGTGATGCCTCAAACAAAAGAGGCCATCAACCACGCCCAGAATGCTGGAGTGCCTATCATCATCGCCATTAACAAGGTGGATAAGCCTACAGCCAATGCAGATAAAATCCGTGAGGAACTCTCCCAAGAAAATGTCTTGGTAGAGGAGTGGGGTGGTAAGTACCAAGCCCAAGAAGTTTCTGCCAAGACAGGACAAGGCATCGACGACTTGTTGGAGAAAGTCCTTCTTGAAGCTGAAGTCTTGGAGCTCAAAGCCAACCCAGACCGCAAAGCTATCGGTACTGTTGTCGAGGCATCTCTTGACAAAGGCCGTGGATATCTTTCCACCGTTCTTGTACAGACTGGTACGCTCCGCGTGGGTGACACCGTGATTGCTGGTTCCCACTATGGTCGTGTGAAGGCCATGACCGACCACAAAGGCAAGCGCCTGAAAGAAGCTGGACCATCTACTCCGGTACAGCTCCTCGGTCTTGACGGAGCACCACAGTCAGGTGACAAAATCACAATTGCTGATTCTGACAAGGAAGCAAGGGAAATCACAGCCAAGCGCGCACAGATTCTTCGTGAACAGTCCGTTCGTACGCAGAAGCACATCACCATCGAAGAGATGGGACGTCGTTTGGCACTCGGTACCTTTAAGGAACTCAACCTCATCATCAAGGGTGACGTGGACGGTTCCGTTGAAGCCCTCTCCGACTCCTTGCTCAAACTCTCTACCGAAGAGGTTCAAATCAACATTATCCACAAAGCTGTGGGTATGATTACCGAATCGGACGTACTTCTTGCAACTGCCTCGGACGCCATCATCATCGGTTTCCAGGTTCGTCCTTCCTTGGGCGCCAAGAAGATTGCCGAAGCAGAGCAGATCGAAATCCGACTCTACTCCATCATCTACAAGGCCATCGAGGAAATGAAAGACGCCCTCGAAGGATTGCTTGAGCCAGATGTGGAAGAAGTTATCGTGGGTAACGTTCAAATCCGTGAGACCTTCAAGATTTCGAAAATTGGTACGGTTGCAGGTTGTTACGTAACTGATGGTTACATCAAACGAAGCAGTACTATCCGTATCATTCGCGATGGCATCGTAGTCTACTCCGGTGAGATTGGCGCCTTGAAACGCTTCAAGGATGATGTTTCCGAAGTGAAATTCGGATACGAATGTGGTCTTAGCATCAAGAACTTCAACGACCTCTTGGTTGATGACGTCATCGAGGTGTACGAAGAGCGTGAAATCAAGCGTAAGCTTAAATAAGTGTTGAAGTATTAGTGTGTTGAAGTACCCACTAAGCTCCACTCAACTCATACAAAACCCTGCTTTTTCACGAAGCAGGGTTTTATTTTGCCCAAAACAGATTGTTAACTGATCACCGCTAACTGTTAACTGATGAAATACCCTTCCAAGATATACATGATTCCTACACCCTTGGCCCCAGACACCGCCAAGGACATTTTGCCACCACAAGTGACCGAGCTTCTGCCGACACTTGACCATTATCTTGCTGAGGAGATTCGCACCGCAAGACGCTTCTTGAGCGCCGTAGGCGTAGGCAAGCCCATCGAAGGCATTCAGTTCCGCACCTTGGACAGAAAGACCAAAAGACATCAGTTAGAACAGTATTTCAGAGATTTTGCAGGAAAGCCTGTAGGTGTGCTTTCGGAAGCTGGTTGTCCAGGCGTCGCAGATCCTGGCGCCATGGCTGTTGATTTCGCTCATGAAAAGGGAATTCCAGTGATTCCATTGGTAGGCCCTTCTTCCCTCCTAATGGCTTTGATGGGCTCAGGCATGAATGGACAATCGTTTATCTTCCACGGCTATATTCCAATTGACAAAACAAAGCGGATTAAAACCATCAAGCATCTCGAAAGAGAATCAGAACAGCGCAACCAGACGCAGATTTTCATCGAAACGCCTTTTCGTAACAAATGGATGCTCGTGGACCTGATCGCTAACTGCCGACCTGAGACAAAAATCTGCGTGGCCTGCGACCTCACTGCACCTACCGAATACATGAAAACGCGGACAGTGAAGGAATGGAAACGACTGGAGGAAAGAAATCAGTTGCCCGACCTGCACAAGCGCCCAACGGTGTTCTTAGTCATGGCGGATTAAGACGTGAGATTTTAGACATTAGATGTTAGCATTTGCTGGGCTAAAGCCTATCTTCTAACATCTAATGTCTTTTTCCTATGGAAACCCAAATCCAACAAGTCCAAAAGCTTATCAGTCAACGTGCTTTCGAGAAAGCACAAAAGCTATTGGACACCATTCTTAAGGATTCCCCTGAAAATGCAGAAACGCTATCCCTAAAGGCCATCTGCCTCATGGAACAGGGAGAGTTGGAAGAAGCGGAACAGATCGCCCGACTCGCCATTGAAAAGAACTTTGACTTGGGGCTGACTCACCGCACTTTGGCCAAGGTTCAACTCCGGCAAAAGAACTACCTGGAGGCTGAAAAAACGGCGCGACAAGCTATTATCGTGGCTCCCCTTAACCCAGAGGGTATGACCATTTTTGGGCAACTGAAAGCCCAACAAAGCAATGATTGGACAACGGCTTTGGATTGGGCGATGCGTGGCCTCCAAACCGAAGAAGACCATCTCCCAAGCCTTCTACTCAAAACTGAATCCCTCTTAAACCTAAAGCGTTTGGACGAGGCCCAATCCACCCTCGACCAATTGAAGGCAACTGGATCAACTATCATTGAGCTTTCCCTCCTAGAAGCTGATTTACTGGACAGACAGGGAAAGCCCAAAGAAGCCAGCAAACGCTATCAGGAGATTCTCCAGAAAGAACCCAACAACATAAAGGCACAGGAAGGTCTAAAAGAGGCACTGAATAAAGCACCGCTATTTTTCCGATGGTGGGTCAAAATATTTGGTTGACACCATAACATAAAAAACGCCTTGATAGCCAATTACTATCAAGACGTTTATTGCTTTCAGCCCTCTATTCTAAAAAAGACCAATACTTTTTTAACCCAGCAGCCCCTATCACCTATACCGATCATTTACCCAATACGGCTTTAGCTTTACAGCGTCAGAAAGAGAGTCATGGATGGGTACTTTTATTTTGTAATACAGCTTGTTGCCATTATCCGCACAAACGTAAATGTATGTTCTCTCCTTGCACTGACTGACGATGCTATCGATACAGGCATAACTCCTCTGTTTTGAGGTCAAAAAAACCTGTGACAAGGTATCACTGGGGTTATTGATCCAAACCCTTTCAATTCTGGCATTATCATCCACCAGGTAGAAACACTTCGTCAATGGCGAATAATAGGCCCGCAATGGGCTACCACAGGAAAAAAGGAGAAATGAAAAGACTACCAGCAGCAAAAGAACTTTTCTAAAAGGCATCACTTAAAACTTTATGCCTCAGTGATGAGACTATTCTCCCTTTCCAACGGTAGCCTTTACCCTAGAGTTTCATCTTCTATAGAAACAAAAAATGGAGGACACCTGTGTGCCCTCCAGTAAAACATCATTCTAAAACTTAATCGACAAGTTGAATAACAGCATAGCGATGGAAACAGATTTCACGATACTGGCATACATCAAAATCTTCGCAAGTCGATTCAAGAGCAAATCTTTAATATTAGTCATGTTAGATAGATTTAAGTGAAACATTGAAAACGAACACAAAACCTATCAATACAATCCTAACAGCCACTTTTGGAACAACTTGAACAATCGGTGATAGCTGGATGTCTGGTAACCATCTAGCAAGGCCTCGCACGTACGTACCTCAAGGAAAGAGGGGGCAGAAACACCCCAAGAAACCTCAACATCTACGGTGTCGATCTCATAAGAAAGTACCGCCTCAACCGACTCCTCAAACTCGAAGGATTCTTCATTTTCCAAGGAGATGGCATTGCCTCCCATTTGCCCCGCCGTAAAGAGTAAAGCAAACAACAAAAGCCATCGAACACAGTAGCGATATAGCACCTTAGAAAACATTGAATAAAAACAATCCTGTTACGATTAATCCTTGACCTTAACTATAACTACGCTAGAAACTATGAATCAATACGCATAAACAAAAATCAAACATTTTTATAAATACCATAAATAATTTTTATAGACCATAGGGATTCACCCCTTCTCGTGATTGATCCTTTTGCAATGGCATTTAACAAAAAAGCGCTCAGGAGATTCCCCAAAGCGCATTAAAAATTGGATAACCCAATGAATCACATAATCTAAACTTTGGAAAAATAATTATTCCACATATCACAGATAATCAGGGGTAGCCCAAAATAGGATCATCACTAAATACCATTACTATTATTGTAGGCAATAATAAAATCAACCATTTCATGCAACTTCCCCAGACTTGTCACACTCTTCATTTGGTCTATTTTTCGAAGAGCCCGATCATCTCCTATCAACAACTTTCTCAATTTCCTTTTGGTTAATCGAACCATTTCACTATCCAGCCCCAAAGAGACTTGAAGACCAAATTGATTTTCTTCTAGGGTAACACCATCCTCAGTAAATTTAGTTGTGTAATTACCATACAAGACCAATTTACCAGTTTGAATCACGACATAAGGGATGTTTTTCTCATTCACTCTAAAGACCTTCCCATCACCTCTACGGTAACCCCACATAGAATGTCTATCAACCTTAATTTTTACTTTATCGCCATTTTGATCTAAAAAAACAACTTTAAAATTATTGGCAAAATGTCCAGTTCCGTAATAACCACTATACTCCTTTACAACCTTATTATTCAAATAATCCTCATAGGTTCTAAACACCCCTATTTGAGCATACAACACGCTATAAAATGTAAAGAACAATACAGACAACGTAAACTTCCTCATACCCAAAACCTAACCTATTTATAAGACAATACTTACAACAAATCAAAATCAGACAAATAAAATTCCCGCATTTTCGATATTCATACACCAAAACAGATTTATGATCAAAAAAAAGCGCTCAGGAGATTCTCCCAAGCGCTTCGAAATATACCTGAGGCTAACATCTAATGTCTAACCTCTAAAGTCTATAATCCATTAAAACTCGTCAGTCACACAACCCTCAGAAGCGGACTTCACAGTAGCGATGTACTTACGCAACACACCGTTGGTTGCCTTGTAAGGAGGCTGTACCCAAGCAGCTTTACGCTTAGCGATCTCAGCCTCATCAACCAACAAGTCGATGCGGTTGTTCACAGCGTCGATACGGATAGTGTCACCGTTCTCAACCAAGCCAATCAAACCACCCTCTTGGGCTTCTGGCGTGATGTGCCCTACTACGAAACCGTGGGAACCACCAGAGAAACGACCGTCAGTAATCAAGGCAACATCTTTACCCAAACCTGCACCCATTACGGCTGAGGTTGGCTTGAGCATTTCCGGCATACCTGGACCACCTTTTGGACCTGAGTAGCGGATAACGATGACCTCACCAGCCTGAACCTCTTCGCCAATGCCTTTGATGGCAGCGAACTCATCATCATACACACGAGCCTTGCCTTCGAAGACCTCACCTTCTTTACCAGTGATTTTAGCTACAGAGCCTTCGGAAGCCAAGTTTCCATAAAGGATCTGCAAGTGACCCTCTGGCTTAAGCGGCTCTTCCAATGGACGGATGATGGTCTGGTCAGCAGGAAGCCCTGGCAAATCAGCTAAGTTCTCAGCCAAGGTCTTACCAGTTACGGTCAAACAGTCGCCGTGCAACAAGCCTTTCTCCAAGAGGTATTTCATCACGGCAGGAACACCGCCAATCTCATGAAGGTCTTGCATCAACCACTTGCCTGAAGGCTTAAGGTCGGCCAAAAATGGAGTTTCGTCAGCGAACTTCTGGAAGTCGTCCAAAGTCAAGTCCACACCAGCGGCGCGAGCCATTGCTACAATGTGCATAGTAGCGTTGGTAGAACCACCGAGAATCATGATAAGACGCAAAGCATTTTCAAAGGCCTTACGGGTCATGATATCGCGTGGACGAATGTCCTTCTCCATCAAATTCTTGATGGCCTCCCCCACTTTCATCAACTCAATCTTCTTCTCGTCGGAAACAGCAGGATTAGAAGAGCTGTATGGCAAACTCATACCCAAGGCCTCAATGGCCGAAGACATGGTGTTGGCAGTGTACATACCACCACAAGCGCCAGCACCTGGGATAGAGTTCTGGATGATGCCTTTGTAATCCTCGTCAGAGATTTCTCCCTTCAGCTTCATACCGTAAGCCTCAAAAGCGGATACGATGTTCAAGTCCTCACCTTTCCACTTACCAGCCTTAATGGTACCACCGTAAACGAGCAAACCAGGACGGTTCAAACGGGCCAAGGCGATCATTGCACCTGGCATGTTCTTATCGCAACCTACAATCGGCACAAGCGCATCGTAGTACTGGGCATTCATCACCGTCTCAATGGAGTCAGCGATAATGTCGCGGGAAACGAGGGAGTACTTCATACCCTCAGTACCGTTGGAAATACCGTCAGAAACACCAATGGTGTGGAATACGAGGCCCACCAAACCAGCACCAGTAACACATTCTTTCACCTGATCGGCAAAACCGTTCAAGTGCATGTTACATGGGTTGCCTTGGAAACCTGTGGACACGATGCCCACCTGGGCTTTCGCCATGTCCTCCTCTTTCAAGCCTACTGCGTAAAGCATGGCCTGCGAGGCTGGCTGCGACTCATCTTGGGTGATGGTCTTGCTGTACTTATTTAATTCGCTCATTGCTCTATAAATAGGGACGTTAGACTTTAGACCGCTATGCTTTTAGACGATAGCCCAAGCTAAAGTCCAATGTCTAACCTCTAAAGTCTATTTCGGATGGAATATACAAAGTTATGCAGTCCTAGGAGGTTTTAGAAATTCAATGGGCGGTTCGCCCACCTAATTTTTGGAATTCATAGACCAAAGTCAGGTTGAATGCCTCGCAGACATACTCCAAATGGAAAAAACGGTTGGCCGCCATTCGGTTAATTAGAGGATTTCCAAATACGGAAAGGAAGGCTGCAGAGAACCACGAGAACCGACGTAAATCATCCGAGCTGGGAAGCTCAGAAGGGAGCAATTCCCAACTGCCAGTCAGCCGAAAGAAGGCCGTGGAAAGAAGCAATTCCTCTATCTTGTTGTTAGCCTTCGGCCAAAACGCCTGAATATCCTTGGCCAGCTTTTCTTTCAAGGGAACATGGCCCAAGGTATTTCCAGTTCCGAAAAGGCGCGCCAAATGGTATAAAACAATGGCCGTATTCGGATAGGAAGGCGAAATATGGAATGGACGATGAAAGTAGTCACCCTGTTCAATCACCTTGGAAATCAAGGTCATGGTTGCCTGACCGAATTCGTCGTAGGGGCGGACCTGTGTGTCCGCCTCTTGGGCTGTTGGGCAGACACACGGGTCTGCCCCTACAAACAGCAACATCAAGTTTGCTTGGGCGCACACATCAAACTCAATGGGCATTTTCACCCCAAACCAAGTAGAATACGCCTGAATCTTCCTGTATTCCTTGGGCGCGGTCGTATTCCAAAGATGAACGCCATTGGCGTGATTCCTTAGACGCTCCTGCAACCACTCCAAATCACATTCATTTCCAAAGGAAAGCATCACCAAAGCAGTCACATCAATATCATCAGGGAGAATGAACTTCTGAGTCTTATGCATGAAGCGTCCATTCGGAAAGGGCATCGGCTCTGGCTTATTCCGATAAAAATTGAACAAGGGCACCCCATCTCGACTCTCATACCGAGAATAGTTAGCGTGCACTCCGTCCCGAATCTGCTTCAATAAAACCCTCTCCCCATCATCCATCAACGGCTCCAATTGCTGAAGCATAAACAGAATAGACGCACTGAAAAAAATGTTGTCATCCTCCCGTGCGATGGGCAACAGAAAATGCCTGCGCTGCGAGGGAAACATTCCCTTGGAATAGCATTCATCTTCCCGTTGAACCTGTAAGGAGGCAATTTTTTCAAGCATGATGCAAGGTACTAATTGTCTGGCTGCCTATGGACTAAGATTTTTTGCACAAATCCAACAAGGACTTAAATCCCTATCTTTGTGAAAATTATTGATGGTATGAAGAAGATTGCATTCGGGCTTTTAACCGTAGTAGGACTTTTTTCCTCTTGCGAAAAGTGGAACAACCTATCCACTTGGGGACTGCTTACTGAACACACGTGGCAACGGTCTTCCCACCCTGATGACATTGTTGTTTTGCAAGGTGAATTTGAGGGAAGCGAGTGCATCTGGGACAATACGCTCAGCCTTGTAGCCGAAGACACCACTTGCACCTATGACGTGGGCGGAAGCTGCACTCTAAAAGAAGAAGGCTCTTCTGGCTCATGGGCATTGATGGATAACGACACCAAATTGAGCCTTTACTGGACAGAAGGCTCCAAAGAACCAGAAGTTTGGGAAATTGAAAGCATTTCCCACGATGAGCTTATCCTAAGTACTGAAATTCCGTTGCTTGGCAGCACCTTAATCAAACGAGAATACTACAAGTCGATTGATTAAACCTCACACTCCACTGGCAAAGCCCCCTTAAGAAACTCCCCCCAGACCAATAAGCGAGATGCTGATTGGCCTGGGGTTTCTTTATTATAGGAAAACCCTAGCCATTGACAAAAGTGGACTACGCAAAAATCTATGGCTAATTCCTATCTCCTTAGGAGAGCAAAAAATATTGTTAACTTCACTTCATCTATTTTGATAAGAGTCTGTGGTTGTGTGAATTTCTTCACATCCAGCCAATTTAGGAAAGCTCCTCCTTCCCACACTCTTCTAACTTTCTTCTCTTCCTATTCCAACCCATCAATTTAATTCAATAAAACTATGATTCGTCCCCTTGCTTTGTGGCTTCTCTCACTTTTACCTCTTCTTTACCTGAATCCACTTCAAGCTCAAAATCCCACCATAGAAGAGGTAAAATACTTTGTACCGCTTCCTACTACCCAAGGAGTATATTCCGATTCCAGAGATTTTCAAATAGCCATAGACAATTCTAATAACATATACTACGCAGGCTTAGTAACAAGTTATTCAGACGCTCCTGAAGTAGTAGTTTCTACCGCCTCATCATCAAAAATCATATTTGGGAAATATAACTCAAAATTGGAGGAGGTTTGGCAGAAAGAAATTCCTGTTGAAAACGAAGCTTTTATTTCGAGTATTGCTTTATCTCCAAACAACAATATTATTATTGGAGGTAGTTTTTTAGGATCATTAGATGTTGACCCCAGCGAAAACACACACATCATTACCAGTGGAAAAGGTAACTCATCACTGTTAGTTCAATATGGAAATAATGGTGAGTTTAAATGGGCGCATACAAATAGACCCTTCGTCTACAATCAAGACAATGAAACTGCTGAAGCAGTCATAAAAGACATTTGCACTGATACGGAAGGAAACATCCACGTAACTGGGTACTATTCTGGATACATTTACAAAGACAGCAGTATCAATGAATCTAATTTCATTCAAAACATCGAAAACACCGATTTTATATACTCACCTATTGGATCGGCAACTGGTCGATACAACGCCTTCACAATGAAATACTCACATGAAGGGAACCTGGATTTCATCTCTAATTTAGGCGGAAACTTTAACGATATCGGCAATGCCATTGCAGTAGACAAACAGGGAAATGTGTTTATCACTGGCAAAGTAGTGAACGACTTCCTCAGCTTTTCAAGCAACTCAGAAGTAAAATCCATTGACCATGACGTATCTAAATCAAGCCCAACTGCATTTCTATTAAAATTAAATTCTTCCAGCGAATATGAGTGGATCCAAAAATTAAACGCTCGTTCAGAAGGTTTTGACCTCGTCACTGATAATGAAAACAACATTTATATCACTGGTGAAACGGAGGGAGGAGCACTATTCTCAGGGCAAGAATGGACCTTTATAATTAATGGTTCATCAGATGCATTCACTATTAAATTTAGTTCAGAAGGAAACCCTGTTTGGGCAAACATAACAACTGGTGACGGATACAACCGAAGTAATAGGTTGCAAATAAGTCACGAAGACCACTTACTACTCACAGGAGAGTTTTCAACAAACATAGACCTAAACCCAGGATTTGAAAAAGACGAACACTTTTCTAATGATGGAGGAAGCTATATTCAAACCATTGACAAGGAAGGGAATTATGTTTCTGGCGATGCTATTTTACAAGACAGCGAGACCAACCTACTCACTTTAAAAACTATTATAGAGGACAAAAATGGGAACAAATATATTGTAGGAGATTTGACAGGAAAGATTGACCTCAAATTTCAAAACCAAGTTGATTCCAGAGAATTGACCACTGGAGAAAACACAAGTAGCTTCCTCTTAAAGACTGAATCTAACCAGAATGTATCCGGATTTCACTCAAAAAAGCAACCAAACACTTTTTCAGTTTTCCCTTCTCCAGCCAATAATCAAATAACCTTGAATTCAAATGACAAGGGAGAAGTCCATATTCTAAACCTACAGGGTGAAATAAAAATCACTTCATCCAGTAAAACCATAGACATCAGCCAACTCACTGAAGGTGTCTATATCATCAAGCAGGGAACCATTACTGCCAAATTTGTCAAGTACTAACTCACCTACCATGAAAAAAGCACTTTCAATACTTTCGTTTTTTCTACTGGCTTTTGTAGCATGTAAAAAAGACGACGAACCAAATAGTAGCGACAAGGGATCTAATAGCTCACAACTTTCATTGATCAGTGAAAGCAACTTAACCCACCAAAAAGAGATTGCCCACTTTCTATATAATGGCGCTCTAAAGGACACATCCTATACCGCAACAATTGACGGAATAGAATTAACAGCCATTGTCACAAGCGATTCCACACTGGCATTGAGCATTCCAGACATTACTCCTGGAAACTATAACCTAAACGTTCCTGGCCTCAATGAAAATATTGAGATCTCAATTCAAGAAACTACCCTTGAGGACACTCCAGAAAACATTCTAAATAGCCTAACCAGCGCCTTAGAAAGTGAGCTAACAACTCTTGAAACTGACAGTTCCAGCTCTTCTGAAGTAACCCCAGTAGATGTATTAAGCGAAGTCATAGAGTCATCCAGTGAGGAGGAGAAGATTGCTATGGCTAAGTTCTACAATGCGAATAAGGAAGCATTTGATGCCATCATGTCAAATGAATATAACAACCTAAGAACCGCCTCTAACTGCATAGTTTGCACATCTGCAAACATTAAATTCTCAATTTCAGTACTAGTCATGGGTGGCGGGGTTGCCGTTGCTTGGCTTGCCCCGGATATCCCTGAAAAAGTAATTGCATCCGCAGTCGCTTATATCGGGTTTAAGAAGGCTAAGGTTTTTGGTTTAGAAATCACTAATGAAAAACTACTTATCATTTCATCAGCGATTAATAAAATAGAAAGTAAACTTAACGGGAACAATATTAGAACTGCTTCAACAGAGAAGCTAACATTGACAAATGATGAAGCCATAGAATTGAGTTTCGAAATTAACAACCGAACATTAAACGCTACTGATAGGTCAAACACTGCCGAAGGATCGATTTACTTCTTTGAATCATTCGATAGTTTCAATAGCACGATTTCGAGACTCAACTCTATCATCAACACGGTAAACAGCTTTAGCTTGTTTTCCAAAATGGATAATATCCCAAGCTTTGGTTTCAACAATGGAATATCTGGAAGTGAAGAGGTTAGCGGGGAAATGTTTAGCAACTTCTCTATTTCAACCTCAAATCCAAACATAGTAGTCTCATCAGTAGTAACTACTTCAGGTCTAATTGATTTAAAATTGACAGGGGCAAACACATCCTTTCCTTTGGAAGGAGATTTAATCCTCACGTATTCTGATGAGTTCAACAACGCTACATTTACTATTCCGTTCGTATTAGACGAAATAACTTTCGATTGCAATAATGTCGAAAATGGAACAGCAAGCATCGATGAATGTGGAGTATGCTCTGGAGGAGATACAGGCATTGAGCCAAATTCATCTTGTAAAGACTGTAATAATGACGTTAATGGTAGTGCATATTTGGATGGTTGTAACCGTTGCGTTGGCGGAAATACTGGGTTAGACGCTTGTGTCCCTGTGGAAACAGAAACGGACTCTTTAGGCAATCAATACAGCACAGTAAAAATCGGAAACCAAACGTGGATGACTGAAAACCTTAGTGTAACGACCTACAATGATGGCACCCCGATAGAAAATATCACCTCTGATGCCGATTGGGGATTTGCCTCGGAAGGAGCATGGTCAGCATTTGACAACAATGACATAAATATCCCAGACGCAGGCTTGTTATACAATTGGCATACTGTGAACACAGGAAAGCTTTGCCCCGCTGGCTGGAGAGTACCTAGTAAAAACGACTGGCAGGAATTACTAAACCATGTAAACTCAGGAATCCCAGCATTTTATTTAAAGGACACCGAAGGCTGGATGTTATCAAGCAACGGTAATGGAAACAATAAGTATGGGTTCTCAGCCACTCCTGGCGGAAGTAGAAGCGACTTTGGAACTTTTGAGAGCTTTACTTCCTCTGGATTTTGGTGGACCAGTGATGAGGGCTCTCCTGGAGAAGCGTGGTTTTTCCAGATGAATAGTAGCTCAACGGATGTAAATTCAAATTCCATCGATCAGGAATACGGCATGTCGGTGAGATGTGTAAGATAAATCAATCCCCAGTTACCTCAATTTTAGGAGGTAGCTGGGGATTCTTATTTTTCAACGCATTTATTTAAGAGGTCAAAAGGCCTCAGCTGATAGTAGGCACGGGAACGCTACGCTGAACTCCGGCGCCATCAGAAGATACTAATGGTAAAGGCATAAAAAAACCGCTGTTTCACTTTGAAAACAGCAGTAATTTAAACGGCCAAAGCCTTGAAAAAGCTACCTAAGGGCACCTTCCCTTATCGTGGGATTTTACCTTCAAAAAGAATCTTCTCCATAGGACATTCTGCACCTTCATTAACTGCATAAAAATTCACCTTAAGGTAGTCTTGGTCGGTATAGCTACGATAAGTCACCGTCTTTTCTTCGTGTGGCGGGAATACGACATAGTACCCAAGAATAGAGCCCCCAGCGCCACCATAAGGGCCACCTTCTACGGATGCATCATAGTTCTGGAATATCATGCCGTCATAATATAACCCTATCCGGCTTTCTCGGTACGCTCCTACATAACTATCGGAATTGTTCTTCACCGTGACGGAATAATGCACTTCATCACTCAGGATTTTCGTGAACTTAAATTCCGTCACCTCCAATTGGTCAAACAGCTCGCAGCTAAACTCCCAGAACTGGAAATCGAAGGCTACCGTACCTTCGTCCACAGTCACCTTAATCTCTCCTGAAGTGGTTTCAGGAATGACCACCTTGAAGGTGTCTTCCGCCGCTTTGAAAACATTGGCCTTAGTCTCATTGAAGAACACCACGGGAGTACTGCTCTCCTTCAGGGAAAGGCCAGTTAACGTCAATGTATCCCCAGCATAACCTGTGGTTCTGCTTAGGTGTAAGTCAATCACCGTATCCTCGACCTTCACTTCAACTGTGTCGCTGCTCCCGCTCTTGGAGCTAGATGTTACTGTGTCATCATCTTTTTTGCAGGAAAAAGTCAGCAAAGTGACCGCCGCAAAAAACAGTGCAAACAAACGTTTCATTTTTCTTGGTTTGATAAAAGTAAAATAGCGTACAAGCTTACGCCTTAATCCACTCGTTTCCAAAAGAATAAACCCCTAAGAGCCGAGGGGATTTCTATATGGTGGGTGTCTACTGAACCGTTTGATATTTGCTAAATAGAAGGGGAGCGCTACGCCGAACTCCTGCGGTTGCAAGGGGGACTTTCATTTTTAAAGCAGACTTTTTACTTAACACACACTGTAACCAAAAGACTTTTAGGAATTATAGTGTAAAAAAACAGGTCATGAAGCTATACTCTTATCTTCAACCCAAGAAAAATAAATCCAGGGCCATATGAAAAAGATTATTTTTCTTCTACCTCTAATTATTATTGGATGTACGTTAAGACAAAAAAAACATACAAGTGAATTCAATATTTATTTCAAACAACACATAGGCTATGACAACAGAGTTGAGCTACTTGAAAATAACATAGGTTATAATTACGATTTAAATAAAGCAAAAACAATATTAATTGACGGCGATAAGTGGTGCCATATTAAGATAAACAATCACAACAATTTAAGTGGTATTTACTTTCACATGGACAGTAAAGAGTATATAAGTGATGAATCAGGGAATTCATATAGAAACATAAGTAAAGATCAGTGTTTTCATTTTGGATCAAATAGAAACACAAATATTTTCAGCAGTAGAGGTTTTTCAATTTCATACAACCCGTTGCATAAAACTTGGTTTATACAAGAGGGGAAATTTAGAGGAATAGGCCCACAATAGTGCACATTTACTGCCTCGATCGCTTTTGAAAAACGTCCGTAACCGGACATTACACTTACAATATCCTAAAAAAAATTGACAACGGAGACCAAGAGACCTCAGATAATAGTAGCCAGGAGGGGATTTTATTGTATGAATTCCAAAAGTTATACTGCACTTTCCTCTATGATTGGCAACCAACACAGCAACTGCAAGCCCCCATTAATCATAAGGTTAACCATAATCTTTCCACTTGCAATTTTTTGATCCCTCTTGAACAATTGCACCACCCCCAAAATGAAAAATGATATTGATAGAAGAATACTAATGAAATGTAAAAGTAAATGCCCCACCTCATAGCCTTTGGTGGGCACAAAAAACACAATGACATAAAGAATTACGTACCCGATTTCCAGGTTCAGAATGTTTATTACAACATTTTTTAGCCTAATAAGCCAAGCCCTTTGTTCCATCATTGAAAATATTCTCTAAACCCAATAGACTAAAAAAGCGAACCCCAACTTATGGGATTCGCTTCTCTCATTTAAAAACCACAAAATCAATCCTCCTTCTCTTCTTCCTCCTCCAAGTCATCAAACTCGTGTTCCTCCTCTCGGTATTGGTTGTCGTTGTAATCGTCAATTAACGGATGGTCACCCGCCTTGGACTTCTCGTACTTGCCATCATCAAAAGTCATAAGCAAGGACGGAAGCACAATCAAGTTGGTCAACATCGCCATCAAAAGGGTCGTAGAAGTCAACACACCCAGCATCACCGTTCCTTGGAAGGATGAGGCCGAGAAGATGATAAATCCGAAGAACAGGATGATGGAGGTGTAAATCATGCTCGCCCCCGTTTCCTGAACACTTGTGGACACAGCATCCACCACAGAGAAATTATTCGCCTGAAGCTCCTGCCTGTATTTCGCCAAGAAGTGAATGGAATCATCCACGGCAATACCAAAGGCGATACTAAATATCAGCACCGTACTTGGCTTGAGCGGTATCCCAAAATAGCCCATCACCGCCGCCGTAATGATCAACGGAACAATGTTGGTGGCCAAGGAAAGGAGAATAATCCGTACAGAACGGAACAACAAGGCCATCACCAAGGAAATCAACAGGATAGCGACAAACAGGCTTTCGCGAAGGTTTTTAATCAGGAAGGCATTTCCCTTAATAAAGAGCAAGGTGGTTCCCGTAATGCGGTACGGCGCCGCGTCATAATCCTTGTAATCCACATAGGCCTTCTCAGCCCCAAAGAGTGAATCAGCCATTGGTATAATCACCTGATTCACCAAGGAATCCATACGCTGAGAACCGATATCAGCCACCTTCAAGGAAATCCGCACCTGCCCCGTAGAATCATCGAAGAAGGTATTCAAAGCGGACTTCGACTCCTTTTTGTCGTTTCCAGAACGCTTGAGATACAACAAGATTTTATTCTTGTCTTGGCGCGTTGGCACCTCATAGAACATTGGGTCATTGCTCCAATAGGATTGACGAGCGGCCTTGATAAAATCGGTAACGCAAATCGCCTTGGACAGTTCAGGGATGCTGTCGCAGAACATTTCAAAATCCTGCAACATGTAGTGCGTTTCCAAACTGCGAAGCGCCTTTGGGTCGCCCGTATTCACTACGACTTCAAGTGGCATTACCCCGCCAAAATTTTTCTCAAAGAAGCGTAAATCCTTCTTCAGCACATCTTCCTCTGGAATGTCATCCACGATGTAAGACACCGCATAAATTTTCCACGCCCCATAGGATGAAACCACCAACAGCACCGCCAACACGCTGTAAATCACACTTCGGCGATTCATCACGATATGCTCCAACCAAACCAAAGCCTTGTTCAACAAAGGTTTGTCGAGGTGCTTCAAATGGCGTGTCTGAGGAGGAGGTAGATAAGTGTAAACGGCTGGAATCAAAATGATGCTGATCACAAAAGTGACCATCACATTTACTCCCGCCACGATACCGAACTCCCGAAGGATGGTAATGTCTGTGGAAAGCAACACCAAGAAGCCAATGGCCGTGGTGCAGTTAGTAATCAAGGTAACAATGCCCGTCTTACGGATAATGGTGCTCAGCGCCCTTATTTTACTTCCGTGCTTGGCGTATTCCTGATGGTATTTATTCAATAAATAAACGCAGTTCGGAATACCGATCACCACGATGATGGAAGGCACCAAGCCCGACAGCATGGTAATCTCATAGCCAAACAGCGAGATGCTTCCCATGGTCCAGACCACCACCACAGCAATCACAATCATTGGAAAAATCACCGCCTTGAAGGATCGGAAGAAAAGAAGCAACACCATTGCCGTCACCACCAAGGAAAGGATGATGAAGAGCTTCAACTCCCGCTTGGCCTTGGCCGTCAGGGCTGTTCGCACATAAGGCAATCCTGCAAAGTGAACTTCAATTCCCGTTTTTTCGGTAAATGTGGTGGCGTAATCCTCAATGGAATGAACGATTTCAACCCGACGCTCCGAGTTGTTCGTCGCCTTATCCAAGGTAATCATCAACAGCGTCGCACCATTTTCAGGATTGAACAACTGCCTTTCATAAAACTTGGTTTTGCGGACATACTCCAGCTTGTCCTCTAACTCCTTCTGGTTGTCTGGCTTGTCATCAAAGAGAGGAAACAGATCAAAGCGACTTTTCGCACGGTTAGGCTCCAAGATTTGCGCCTCGGCGATAGACATCACTCCAGTCACCCCATTGAGTTGCTTGATGGTGTCACCAAGCTCATCCAGAGCTGAGAAGTTTTTGAGCTGGTAAATGCTACTGTCTTGGAAACCCAGTACAAAGACGTTGGCATCTTCCCCAAACGTCCCTTGGAACCGCTTGAAATACTGCATTTCAGGGTGGTTCTTGGGCACCAGTTCGGCAAACTTAAAAGTCAACCTTGCCTCGGTGGCCTTGAATCCCATGAATACGGTCATCAAGGCGATGGCAATGATCAAAAAGAGCCTATTCTTTATTATAAAGTGGGCAAGCTTGGTCCACATAATATCTGTTGCAATATTTTTCCCAAAGAACTTTGGGTGATTTAACGGGCAAAGATAGGTAATTGACCTTTTTCCGTGAAGTATAAAAACAGCTGACTCAAAATTCCCGAAATAAAAATTTCATCGAAATTTGATCCTGATTAAGAGCTGATTAACATTTTTTAAACATTTTTTCACCTACAACGCTTGCGCTGTAAAACTAAACCCCATACATTTGCAGAACATTACACGGTGGTTGTAGCTCAGTTGGTTAGAGCGCCTGATTGTGGTTCAGGAGGTCGTCGGTTCGAGACCGATCTTCCACCCCAAAGCTCCTCAAGATTCTTGAGGAGCTTTTTTTTATGCCTTTTTGGTAAAGTAGCAAGACACAAGTATCAAGATGCAGACGGTTCTTGATACTTGTGTCTTGATACCTGATACCCAAAAAAAACATCACTCCTCCCAAGTCACTTTTTCTTGCCAATCGGAGCGCCTGCCTTTTTCTGGCCACTCAATCGTTGGATATCCCATAAAGAAGAATCCGAGCAACTTGTCTTTCTCTCCAAGCCCAAAAAACGCCTTAGCCTCCTCTTTATAAGTCACACCTCCACTTCCCCAATAAGCACCAATGCCATAGGCCGTAGCCGTCAGATACATGTTTTGCACGGCGCAGGCAACCGCCTCCACTTCTTCAATTTCTGGCACAATCTCATTGCGAGCCATGCCAATGGCAATCACATGGGAGCATTGCGTTGGCTTAAGCAAAAGCTTATCGTAATTCGCTTGTTTGAACTCTGTCTCTGGCGTCAATTCCTTGTAAAGATCAGCTTGAAATTGACCCAATCGCTTCAAGCCTTCACCCGAAAACACCGTGAATCGCCAAGGCTGTGTTAGTTTATGAGTAGGTGCCCAATTGGCATTCTCCAATAACTGCTCAACTACTTCACGTGGAATTTGTTTATCACTAAAGACCTGAGGATAAAGCGAACGGCGCTTGCGGATTAACTCGTTTATTGCTTCTGGATTCATATCAAATGATGGGGATAATAAGACTCTTGACTGTTCACAGTTGTAACTTGCAGGCCGAAGTTACACATATCGTTAACTTCGACGGATTATGAAAAAAGCACTGTTTTACCTTTTCCTCCCATTGATTTACGGCATTTCATTGCTTCCTTTCCCCCTGCTCTACCTTTTTTCCGACTTTTTGCGCCTCCTGATTTACAATGTCTTTGGTTATCGCAAAAAAGTAGTGGCTGAAAACCTCAAGAATGCCTTTCCCGAAAAAAGCGATGCCGAGCGCAAACAAATCGCAAAGGACTTCTACGTCTATCTCTGCGACGTCTTGCTGGAAACCTTAAAACTGTTGACGGTCTCCGAAAAAGGAATGCTCAAGCGTTGCCAAACCATTGAAGGACTGGACAAGGTAAACAGCTTCCTTTCCAATGGACAAAGCATCATCACCGTTATGGGGCATTTTGGCAACTGGGAATGGGCCAACCCCATGTTCCGTACCCTGATGAAGGAATACAAGCTCACGGCGGTTTACAAAACGCTTTCGAACGAGAACTTCGACAAGCTGTTTTTGAAAGCCCGAACTAACTTCGGCGCAACGCTGATTCCCATGGAGCAAACACTTCGCGCCTTTGTTTCCGCCAAAAGCACCCCAACCAATATTGCCCTGATTGCCGACCAAGTGCCATCACCTAAAAACGCCCAGTGGATTAACTTCCTGAACCAAGACACCGCCTGCTTTGTAGGCACGGAGAAATTGGCGCGTAAATTCAACTTCCCAATCTTCTACGGCAAAGTCATCCGCATTGGACGAGGTCGCTACAAAATGGTGATGGAATTATTGGAGGAAAACCCAAGCAATACACAGGAAGGGGAAATCACGAAAAAGCACATGGGCGTACTGGAAGATCTAATCCGCCAACAGCCCGCTACATGGCTTTGGTCGCACAAGCGCTGGAAACATAAGCGACCTTCGTAGAGACAGGGCATTGCCCTGTCTTCAACACAAGACAGCCACAGCAAAAGGTTCAGATTTCAACCCAAAAAACCCTTCACTCACCGAAGTAAACACCTCAATTGCTCCTCCCCCTCGTTTTTGACGGTACATCCATCAAACAATGGATCGCTTATGAAAAAGTTGTGGATAAACTTGGGGTTGGTAGCCATGCTTGGCGGTTTCACCTTCGGGTGCCAAGAAAGCACGCCAACAGATGTCTCCAAGGAGAACAAAACGGGAATGGAGGGAGATACCACCAATACCGTAGTTATTGAGGAAGAAGAGGTCATCACTGAAATGCCAGAAGCCAAAGCTGACTCATTCATGACAGCAGTGGAAGGCTTTATGACCGAACATGACATTGCGATTCCAGAAGGTGGCCTGAAAATGGAAACCACCCTTACGGAACTCAACATGAACGAGGAGCAACTCACTCACTTCAAAGAAATGATTGGCGACAAATGCGAGGTCACTTCCGAGAAAATTGAGGAGCACTGGCCAGAAATGTCCACCTTGGGCGATGTCTTCACTCACCTCAAAACTGAAGGAGACGGAGAAGAACATGGACACGATCACTAAGTAACAACATGACATAAAAGCAGGCTGACTTCCTAAAAAGGGTCAGCCTGCTTTGTTGTTTATTTCACAATATTAAACACATCACCCAACGTTTTTGCGGCCTTAAACTTCCGCCCAATTTTACTTTTCGGAATGCCCATCTTGTCCTTCAAGAAATTGTCAAACGCCTTTTTCTTCTTTTTGTCATCGAAGATTTCGTCCAATGAGGTATCCATCTTGATCCCATCTTTTGGCATCTTAATGTCCTCTTTGTTCATCATGCTGCGCACATCAGACAAGAACTTATCTTCGGTGATTTCCCGCTTCTGAAGGACGTCAACGGGGGTTTCCGCACCTACAACCATGGCTACAGGTGCCGACAGCGCCAACCCTAAGGCGAATAGCATTTTTTTCATGTCGCTTTTCAACTGTTTTACTGCCTTTACGATTAAGACCCATCTGAGATGACTCCTTTTCGATGAATGCCCACAAAAGCCAGTCTTTTCGGGACCTCGGCTACCAAATACAGCCATTCATTTCAAATTGCCAGTTTCCTTCACTTGAAGTAGGCATTTCCCCGATTCTCTCCTTATCTTTGTGAAATTTTGGAGTTTAAAATACTTCAAAACTTACATCTGAATTAAGCAACCCACCAACCTTAGTTTCGGAAGCGTTATGCCAAGGGATAATAGTATCAAGTCGGTCTTGATAATCGGTAGCGGACCAATCATTATTGGCCAAGCCTGTGAATTTGACTACTCTGGCTCTCAGGCCGCAAGATCATTGCGCCAAGAGGGAATCGAGGTGACTTTGATTAACTCCAACCCGGCCACCATCATGACGGATAAGGTGACCGCCGACAACGTGTATTTGCGCCCGTTGGAGAAAAAATCCATCATCGAGATCTTGGAGAAGCACGATATCGACGCGGTGCTCCCGACGATGGGTGGCCAGACAGGACTGAACCTGGGCCTCGACTGTGAGAAAGCAGGAATCTGGGAAAAATACGGAGTGAAGATGATTGGTGTGAACACCGATGCCATCCAAACTACCGAAGACCGTGAGACCTTCCGTAAGTTGATGCTAGAAATTGGTGTTGGCGTATGTAAAGGTGAAACTGCGACATCTTTCTTACATGGTAAGGAGATCGCTCAAGAAATCGGTTTCCCTCTCGTTATCCGTCCATCCTTTACCCTAGGTGGTACGGGTGGTGGCTTTGTGAACAAGCCAGAGGATTTCGAAGCGGCATTGACCAAAGGTTTACACGCCTCCCCAGTACACGAAGTACTACTTGAGCAGTCCATCTTGGGCTGGAAAGAATACGAGTTGGAGCTTTTGCGCGACAACAACGGCAACGTGATTATCATCTGTTCCATTGAGAACTTTGACCCGATGGGTATCCACACTGGAGACTCCATCACCGTTGCCCCAGCCATGACACTTTCTGATACTTGTTATCAGCGCATGCGTGACATGGCCATCAAAATGATGAACGCCATTGGCCACTTCGCTGGTGGATGTAACGTTCAGTTCTCCGTTAACCCGAAGAACGAAGAGGAAATTATCGGTATCGAGATCAACCCTCGTGTATCCCGTTCCTCTGCCTTGGCTTCCAAAGCCACTGGTTACCCAATCGCCAAAATCGCCGCCAAATTGGCCATCGGTTACAACTTGGACGAATTGGAGAACCAAATCACCCAAGAAACTTCTGCATTCTTCGAGCCTGCGCTTGACTACGTAATCGTTAAGATTCCACGTTGGAACTTCGACAAGTTCAAGGGCGCTGACCGCAGCCTCGGCCTTCAGATGAAGTCTGTTGGTGAGGTTATGGGTATCGGACGTAACTTCCAAGAAGCCCTCCAGAAAGCCTGTCAGTCGCTTGAAATCAAGCGTAACGGACTTGGCGCCGACGGCAAGGAGCTTCGCAATCAGGAGCAAATCCTCGACAGCTTGGCCAACCCAACTTGGAACCGCTTGTTCCACGTTCGCGACGCCATCGACTTGGGCATCCCTGTAAAAACCGTTCACTCCATCACCAAAATCGACAACTGGTTCTTGAACCAAATCGAGGACTTGGTGATTGTGGAGCGTGAAATTAAGAAGTACGAAATCGCTGTACTTCCATACGACTTGATGCTTGAAGCCAAGCAGAAAGGTTTCGCCGACCGTCAGATCGCCCACTTGGTGAAATGTCTAGAGAGCGAGGTGTACAACCGTCGTAAGGAATTGGGCATCAACCGCGTGTACAAGTTAGTTGACACTTGTGCCGCTGAGTTTGAGGCCAAGACTCCTTACTACTACTCTTCTTTCGAGGGCGAAAACGAATCCGTTGCTTCTGACAAGAAGAAAATCGTTGTGCTTGGTTCTGGACCAAACCGTATCGGTCAAGGTATCGAGTTCGACTACTCTTGCGTACACGGCATCTTGGCTGCCAAAGAGGCTGGTTATGAGACCATCATGATCAACTGTAACCCAGAGACGGTTTCCACGGACTTTAACGTGGCCGACAAGCTCTACTTCGAGCCTGTATTCTGGGAGCACATCTATGACATCATCGAGCACGAGAAGCCAGAAGGTGTTATCGTTCAGCTTGGTGGTCAAACTGCCTTGAAATTGGCTGAGAAACTGGAGCGCTACGGCATCAAAATCATGGGTACTTCCTTCGAAGCCCTTGACTTGGCCGAGGATCGCGGACGTTTCTCTGACCTCTTGGTAGAGCTTGACATCCCATTCCCGAAATACGGCGCTGTTGAAACTGCTGAGGAGGCGCTTGAAATCGCCCCTGAGATCGGTTTCCCAATGCTTGTGCGTCCATCCTACGTATTGGGTGGTCAGGGCATGAAGATCGTTATCAACGAAACCGAGCTTGAGCAACACGTGGTGAACGTCCTCCGCGACATTCCGAACAACAACGTATTGCTTGACCACTTCTTGGACAACGCCATCGAGGCTGAGGCTGACGCCATCTGTGACGGCGAGAACGTACACATCATCGGTATCATGCAGCACATCGAGCCTGCTGGTATCCACTCTGGTGACTCGTACAGCGTATTGCCTCCATACAACCTCGGTGATTTGGTGATGACCAAAATCGAGGAGTACACTAAGAAAATTGCTGTGGCCCTGAAGACTGTTGGTTTGATCAACATCCAGTTCGCCATCAAGAACGACGAGGTGTACATCATTGAGGCTAACCCACGTGCTTCCCGTACCGTGCCGTTCATCTGTAAGGCTTACGACGAGCCATATGTGAACGCCGCTACAAAAGTGATGTTGGGCGACAAGAAGGTGACTGACTTCAACTTCCAACCGAAGAAAGAAGGCTACGCCATCAAAATCCCTGTATTCTCCTTCAACAAGTTCCCGAAAGTGAACAAGGAGCTCGGCCCTGAGATGAAATCTACTGGTGAGGCGATCTACTTCATCGAGAACCTTCAGGATGACTTCTTCCAGAAGATCTACACTGAGCGTAACCTTTACTTGAGTAAGTAAGAGATTATAAGAAGTAAGACGCTTATCCATAAGAAAAGCACCCTTGATACGAGGGTGCTTTTTTGGTTTCTGGCCTTTTTTAAACTTTACAATCTTTACAAGTGTTCTCTAAGTGTACATTTTTTCATGCATATCCATCGTTGAACCTGTGGAGAGTGGCCTAATGGTTTAACTTTGCATGCACACAAACGCCCATTTCAATTAGCTAATGAGTTTCACAGAATTACTATTCTTTTTCCTTGCCATCTACATCCTGTTCAAAGCAGGTCCACGGCTCATTAATGTCCTTCGAGGAAAGAATCCTCAAGAAGGACAGCAACAACGCCGTAGAAACCCTTTTGCTGATTTCGTCAACCAACAGCAACGCGCTGCACAACAGCGTGAAGAACACCATGAGGGGGATTTGAACATTGAAAAAATGCCAAAAAAAACCGCCAAGAAGAATCTTGGCGATTTCAAAGGTGGGGATTATGTGGATTATGAGGAGGTGGATTAAGCATTGACTACCACAGTAACCACTTTTTCTCCTTGTGCTCCCTCAAATACTTTTTAGCCTCCTTGTAGGTACTCGTTTTACTGTCAGCCAAGTCCTTCACACGCTCATAGTGTTTAATGGCCGTCTCCTTATCTCCTTCTGCATGGGCGATTTTAGCCAAGCCACATAAGGATGCGTGGTAATAACCCTTGTCTTGCGCCTTAAGCTTGTCACCGAACTCAATGGACTTTTGGAAATAGGTTTTGGCTGCCGTTGAATCCCTTTTGATACTCAGATAATACTTCCCAAGGAAGTAGCTCGCCTTACGGCCACTTTCATCCTCATAACCAGCATAATTCTGGTCAATCTTTTTGATGATGTCCAATGAGGTCTCTGCGGACTCC
The DNA here is from genome assembly GCA_030431525.1 of Bacteroidia bacterium. Taxonomy (GTDB): domain Bacteria; phylum Bacteroidota; class Bacteroidia; order Cytophagales; family JAAEPT01; genus JAUIJC01. Next base: position 30,709 of record JAUIJC010000009.1, read on the forward strand.
TCGTATTTGCCTAAAGAATAGGCATGAAAGGCAAACTCCCTTTGGAAATAGGCATTGTCTGGATACTCATTGGCAAGCTTACGAATAATCGTGTAGGCCTTCTTTTTTTCCTTCTCATAGCCATAAATGTCCATGAGATGATGCATGGCCTCAATACGAGTATAAAAGGCCTCCATAGACACCTTCTCCAACTGCTCCAAACCCTTCTTTTTATTCCCCTTTGGGAAGAACATGATGACTGGCTTTAGGAAGCCTTTGTTCTCAGGGATCCAAACACGGTAATAGTTGTAGAGTGCTGTGCCGAACTGGAACTCTGGGCCATACATTTCGCCCTTCTCATTTTCGGTGCGCAAATACTTTAGGGAATTCTTCGCTGCAAAAGTCGCCTTGCGATACTCATCCAGCTCAGAGAATCGACGCGCCTTAAACCCATAGGCTCCTGCCAAGAAAAAGGCCGCCTCAGGATTATTCTCATTGCGATCATACATGGCCTCGGCCTGTTGGATGGTCGTGTCCATATAAGCGAAAAAATCCGAATCGTGATCCGTATTCGCCACATTAGGCACTGTCTTCCACCAGTTGCTCAAACCCATCAAAAAATAAGGCAAAGGGTGGTTGGGGTACTCTTGGCGAAGCCAGTTAAACTTTCGCTCAGCTGAGGTAAACTTAAAATTGTATAGGTCGTTGATCGCATCCGTACACTCCAACTGAATGGAAATGTTGGTCAGCAACATGTCCTTAGGATCAACCTTCTGTACAGGGTCTTGGGCAAAAAGGACCGAAGAACTGGCCCAAACCATCAAAAACGAGAGGAGTAGCTTTTTCACCATAATTTTTCCACAAACAAAAAAGTAGCCGAAAGTGTTCGCAAACGGAAAAAAGCAAAGAGCCTCCCATACATCAGGAAGCTCTATAGTTCAACTTTGTCAAATAATTTAGGACTGTCTCTTCACTTGTGGAAGCCCCATTTTTTTAATGGCCTGATTAGCTTTTTCAATTTTCCCCTTGAAATGTCCCATATCCTTCAAACCAGTAAGTGACTGATCTATTTTGATGATGGGAATTTTCCGCTTGTTAAATATAATCATGGCTTTTCAACCAATCAGTCCATGTCAGTATAATAAATCGTATCGGAAAGGCTTGCCGCTGGCGGAACCATTGGCAACACGTTTTCCTCACGAGGTACGAGACAGTGAATCAAGTAAGGACCATCCGTAGCCTGAGCTTCTTTTACAGCAGCATCCAAGGCCTCAACAGTCGATACTTTAGCCGCTGGAATATGATAGGCCCTCGCCAATTTCTCGAAGTCTGGGTTCAAGAGCTCCACGCCAGAATACTGTTTGTCGTAGAATTTCTCCTGCCACTGACGCACCATTCCGAGGTAGGTGTTATCGAGCAACAAGATTTTCACAGGCCATTTCTCCTGAACGCAGGTAATCAATTCCTGCAAATTCATTTGGAAAGAGCCATCACCCGTGATGCACCACACCTCATTTTCTGGCTTGGCAGCAACAGCACCCATAGCCGCAGGGAGACCGAAGCCCATTGTTCCCAAACCAGCTGAGGAAACAAAGTGGTTAGGCTGCATACGGCGCAAGTATTGAGCAGACCACATTTGGTGCTGCCCTACGTCCGTAGAGACAATAGCGTCATCTGGAAGATTGCGCTCCAACACGCTCAAAGCAGTAACCTCTGTGAATTGAGAGAAATCAGCCTCTTTCAATGGATATTTCTCACGCTGCTGCTCCAAATGCGCCACCCATTCTCTACGTGGTTGTGCATTGTCAGCAGTGCGTGTATCAGGACATTCTTTCAACAAACGCTTGATATCGGCATGCAAGAACACATCCGCCTTCACGTTTTTACTGTGCTCAGAAACGTCGATGTCCACGTGAATCACCTTGGCGTTAGGGGCAAATGCCGCCAATTTACCAGTAATACGGTCATCGAAACGAATACCCATGGCCACCAAAAGGTCGCAGTCTTGTACAGCATCGTTGGCGTATTTCATGCCGTGCATGCCCAACCATGAGAAGTACAATGGGTTATCGTGCTCCATGGCACCAATTCCCAAAATGGTAGAAATAACCGGAATATGCTCACGAGCAACAAACTCGCGCAACTCATCCCAAGCCTCAGCCATCAACACGCCGTGACCAGCGATAATCAATGGCTTTTTAGCCTCCGAAGTCAACTTGCGCGCCTCATCCAACTGTTCACGGTGCACAAAGTACACTTGGTTTTTGGTCGGTGCCTTTACGCGCTCTTCCCAACCTTCTTCCAGTTCGATGTAGGCGTTTTGAACATCCTTCGGCACGTCAATCAACACAGGACCCGGACGGTCGTGGATAGAAATGCGGTAAGCATCCATGAACACATCAATAGCGTCCTCAAGATCCTTAAGCAAATAAGTCTTCTTGGTGATTGGAATACAGATACCAGTGATGTCAGTCTCTTGGAAAGCATCACTACCAATCAAATCCGTACCTACCTGACCGGTGATCGCTACCATCGGCACAGAATCCGCATAGGCATCAGCGATACCCGTTACCAAGTTGGTTGCCCCCGGACCAGAAGTTGCCAAGCAGAAACCCGGCTTATTCTTCAAACGACCGTAAGCATTAGCCGCCAAGGAGGCCGCCTGCTCATGGCGCACCAACACATTATGCAAGCTTGTGTTTGCCAAAGCGTCATAAATCGGCAAAATCGCTCCACCTGGATAGGCAAACAACGGCCCTACGTCGAGCAATTCAAGAATCCTTACAATAAAGTCAGCACCGCGAAGTTTCATGTCTAAGGGTATTATATACAATGTGTTTGGTACATCCCATGCCTGACCAGCCGTTCATTTCGCCAATCAGTCAACACATTTATTTCATCATAACCACAATTAAACGGCAAATTAGCCATTTAATCCCAAGATTGGAACTGTTTAGTAAAAGCTAAACCACCCACCTCCAGAACAAAAGAGCCAACACTCATGTAATTTTTCACCCCATTTGTAAAAACTTTTTCGCTGAGCGCCGTAAAAAAGTGTAAAAACAAACAGAAAAACATACGTGTCAAAATCTTACAGGGCAAGGGGCTACCCCCTGAACGATTTAGGCATTGGATGTTCCAAAAACACTTATGCGCAAACGTATCTATCAAACCATCAGCTTGTTCCTACTATTTACCCTAGGACTCAACCTCTCCTATGCAGGTGGCTCAGAAATTACCGCACTGGCTAAGGCAGCCCAAAACAAGACTTTGATTATTGTGATTGAAGACATCCCAAAACGCAAAGTGAGGGAATACAAACGCCGTCACGTTTATGAGGATATGATGGCCATTCACAAGGAAAAAAGCCAAGAGATGCTCACCCTTTTCCAAGAGCATTGGACCTTCAACGGCGATGTGGTGTTGATGCCAGAAAAGGTGTTCAAGAAAATGAAAAAGGAGAAGAACGACCAGTACATCTACCTCCAGCCAGATTCCTACACGGTCCGGGATATGTCCACTGGAAAACTACTGGTCAGTATCAAAGGCGCCAACCATGAGAATGTGGACCCTGTGTACGCCATGCAGACCTTGCAAAAGATGCTAACGTATTTGACTGAGGAGTAAATTAGCAAGGCATTCCTAAAACAGGCTTTCCACGGCGGAAAAGCCTGTTTTTTTCCTTTTCTGGTTCGAGAGTTCAGCGAAGCGCTCTCGGACTTATTATCCGCTGAGGTCTCCTGACCTCCAAACAAAACGCACCTGGTACAAACCATTAAAACAAGTCCGAGACTTGAAGGCGCAATAGGTACAAGAGCGCTACGCTGAACTCTTGCACCAGTTAGGATTGAATCAGCTTAAAAATACTCACGAATATTAACGACTTGTCCCACTTAGTTAACGGTAGCCCACTTTCCAAAAAAATTAAGTTCATTGCAGAACGCAATTATTCACTTTTAAGCCCCTGCAATGAAAGAACTGGCAACCGCTTTTGAGAACTCCGTAAAACAGTACAACCAATGGCTTCAGGAGGTGGAGCAGAAACAACCCCTGAAGGGATTCACGGCCATCGACTTTTTCTCCTTTGAGCCATTTTTTCCTGAACTCAACCAATTGAATGCTGAGGACTTTCAGTTCTATCCTGACATTGAGAGCCTCCCCTCAGATGACATCATTGAGGTAGGCATTGATGAGGGAAAAATCATTTTTTCACGCCAATACTACGGGCCAACCACCTTCTACGACAGCTTCTTTTTCTATACTGAAACAGAAAAATGGCGCTATCAGATTTATACCAACGGTATAGAAACCAAACCCATTTTCGTGGAAAAGCTTGAATTAGGAGAGCATAATACTCCAATCACATTCAAGCGCTACGACACTTACTGCTACCTCGAAATAGATTACAACCATCATGATGATGGATGCGACTTTAGCCTACAACGCTTTGACAAGACAGGCGAGCCCATTCAAAAGGAGCAATACGAAGTCAGGTTTGAGGACCAAAAGGTGGCATCCATCGAAAATATCAGCCAAAACAGATCGCTGTTTAACATCCACCAAAAGGAGGAATTGCTGGAAGAGCTGTTGGCAAAGTGCAAAACCAAATTGGTGGAGCGAATGATTCGCGGTGTTGAGAAGGCCAATATTGAGCAAAAAGACATCTGTGCGCTATTGGTGGAATACAGTCTGCAAGGCCCCTTCCCTGCCAGCATTGGCTTCGCCCAAGAATCCGAAAAACAGGAGGCCACCGAAGATTATCCGCCACTGGCGTGGTTGAACGCCCCAGACATGGAGCTATTCTTTGAGTGCGAATTTTTCTACCCTGATGAGGAAGGCCTTTATGATGAGATCAATGCCCGACTAGACAAGCTTGAGTTCAAGGAGCAAAAGCAACTGGTTTTTGACTTCTACGCGGATTACTGCCGTACCCTTCAGCAGTCGGAAAAACTGAAAGCCCTCATTCACACCACCGAAGACTTTTTTGTGAGTGCCTGTGACTATGAGGAAGGCAATCACTGGGAATTTCTTGAGGCATTGCTTCCCAAGAAGCAAATCAATCAGTACCAAAAAGAGTTCGACGACTACGAAAACAACCTAAAAGAAACCCTGAACAACGACAAGGAATATCAGGACGTCATTGAAACCTTGGAGGATGCTGAGGCAGATTATGAGGCCTATCTATCAGCATTCAACAAGCAATCCTGCACAGTGGGCTATCATGAGCAACTGCTCTATTCCATCGACCCTTTCTTTGCACCATTGACCCTAAAAAGGGAAGGTTTTGCCCCCATCCCACTTTTGAAGGAAAAGCCCGAAGGTTCATATTATTACCAATATCACTACGTTGGTGAGCAAATCCTCAGCATCATCTATTTTCATGATGACAAACACATCTTCCAAATCTTCTTTGATTACAAGGAAGACCAACTAACCGCCGGGAAATTCCATGGCAATCCTGAAGAAAAAAGGCCATCTGTGGAAGATTACAAAGAACTTTGGATTGAGGACGGAAAACCCACAACGCTCTACGAATACACCACCATTGCCTTTGAAAAAACGGATTACCACTACAATGACAAGGGCCAAATTGTGCGATTCGATGAATACAAATTCATGTACAGCACGGAAGACAACATGAGGTTTGACCCCGTGCGTTGGTCCAAAGAAATCCGCTATACAGCCGACAATCAGCTACGACGCATCACCAGCACGCCAGTAGGCCACGAAAGAAGCACGGTGATGTATTCCATTGATGATTCATTTGTGTTGGAGGCCATGGAACAGTCTGCCGAGATACTCAGCGACATCGTCATTGGGGATTTAGAAAAGCGTAAATCTCTGCCAAAAGGCATTTGCTTTGAGGTAGACCCAAGACTCTGTTTCCCTCCCAAGGTCTATTACAAACCTGATAAAAAATGGACTGAAGCTCAGGGTCTATACGGCAAACTACTTGGCAATAAAGCTGTAGAAAACTCCAACCTCAACCTTTATCTCTTCCATGAAAACTATAAGGAAGAAGGCGCCTATTTCTCGCGGAGCCAATGCTTGGAATACATTGAGCAGGCTTATGAGCTGATTTGTAAAAAGATTGAGGGGGCAATTAGAGAAAAGTTTAACGCTACTATTGAGGTCAAAGCCAAGGGGATGTATGAAATATTGAATGCTGAGGAATAAAAAAGGCTGAACAGGATTAGAAGGATTTAATGATGGACAGAATTTCCGATTGCTCTTGAAGCCCTACATGTATCCTGCTTATCATTAAATCCTTCCAATCAAGGTACAGACATTAAAGATTTACTTACTCCCTACCAGTTTTTAATACCTCCGATAAGAAGGCTCAACCTCATCGTTCTTCTTATCGAGATAATCCATCAACCTAATACCGACAGACAAGTCAAACCTACACAGGGAAAAATTCACCGGAACTTCCGAAATCCCTGAGCTGTCCTCCACCTCGACATTGGTCAGAACACCCAAAGTGGTGGAAAAAAGTATTCCCAAAGAAAAGTGTTTAGAAAGACTAATGTCATAGCCCAAATCAAGGCCAACACCCGTCGCTGAACCAGTAATGGTTATTGGCTCCATGAGGTAAGCATTATCCTTATAAAGCAGTCCGCCAATTGAAACACTGGAGTAGAATGAACTTCTACTTGTAATGGGCAGGTTTCTAAAGCTTAATGAAGGACCAACAAATAAAATGCGTACATCATCAACCATTGTGGTTTCGTAAAAAATGCTTGTCGAAGGATCGAACCATATATACCCTTCCGTTTCTTGCTTTGCTCGGAAGTAACTAAGCTTGGCTCCAAAGCCCAATACCCTATTCACAAAATGACTTATCTCAACGCCATAAGAAAGTCCAGACCTGAGACCTTCCAAATGCTCCTCATCTTGAGCCTTTAAACCATCAGGAATCTGTCCTAACTGATATGATAACCCAAGTTGTAGCCCTATCCTCAGTTTTGGATAATCAACTATGGTCTTGCCTCCTCCTGCATCTGCTTTATCAGTAGTTGATGTACTCTCTTCCTTTTCTTGCACACCATAGTAGTTCTTTTCGTAGTAAGCGACCTTCGACAAAGGCATCAGCATACTCTTCTCTCTACCATCATCTTTATACTTAAAATAGATCTCTGCACTATAAACATGCATGATTTTGCAGTTGATGGAATCCTGATCAGTTGTTACAACCAAATCTTGGGCTTGTACACAAAACGCACCCAGAAGGGATGCAAACAAAAAAACAAACCGCTTCATAAACGAATAATCAAAAGTGTAAAACGGGGAAGTGGTCAAAGGTAATACAATGAGATAGATCAAGAAAAAATGACATATTAATTTACCTGTTCAAAAACATCAACCCTAGAACAAAAAACACTCCCTAAAAACTCTATTTCAACACACAAAAACCTGTAATAAAACGCTCCGACATTAGTACATCTAACAAACCAATTAGAGCTCCAAACTCTCTCATCTTGGAAAAACCTGAACCATGGTAAGCTTGATTTTCTGGATGGATAGAATTCCTAATAACCATTGAAGCCCTAAACGCATCTTGCTCTCCATTAAATCCTTCCAATCAAGGTACTGATAGAAGAAGAATGCTATAGAATGTTCTCAAATCTTACTTTCCAAAATAGCCTTCTCCAAAAGCCTTGGCATATTCAGAAAGCATCCATTGATACAAGAAATACCCCAGCACTACTAATACAAGAACAAACACAACATAGAAAAACACTCTCTTCATATCCCTCAAATACTAATTCCCTACACACATCCTGCTTATCATCAAATCCTTCCAAGGTACAGACAAGAAAAAAAGGCACGCACAATCAAATTGCACCTGCCTCTCATCTGAATTTTTAATTCTAATTGGCCTTACAGCCCAAACTCTTTCTTCACGGAATCTACGTAATCCAACTTCTCCCAAGTGAAGAATTCCAAACCGTTCTCAGTGTATGGCTCACGACCCATGTGGCCATAAGCGGCAGTTGGGGCGTAGATTGGATTTTTCAATTTCAAGCGGTCGATCAAAGCCTTTGGACGCATGTCGAACAACTTGGAAGCCTTTTCAGCAATCTCGATATCAGACATCTTCACATTGGCTGTTCCGTAGGTGTTTACGTTCAAGGAAACTGGCTCAGAAACACCGATAGCGTAGGAAACCTGTACCAATACTTCGTCAGCTACACCAGCAGCCACCAAGTTTTTGGCCATGTGACGGGAGGCGTAAGCAGCACTGCGGTCCACCTTTGAAGGATCCTTACCAGAGAATGCACCACCACCGTGAGCACCTTTACCGCCGTAAGTATCGACGATAATCTTACGACCAGTCAAACCAGCATCACCGTGAGGACCACCAATCACAAACTTACCTGTTGGGTTGATGTGGTACTTGGTGTTTTCGTCCAACATGTCAGCAGGAATCACCTTGCCGATAACGTGTTTCTTCACGTCAGCCGCAATTCGAGCCAACATAGAAGCCTCATCGTCAAAGTCATCGTGCTGTGTGGAGACAACGATAGCCTCAACGCGCAATGGTTTGCCCGTTTTCTCGTCATAGGCGATGGTCACCTGTGACTTGGCATCCGGACGCAAATATGGCATCAACTCGATGTGCTCCTTGCGGATATCAGCCAAACGCTTCACCAAGCGGTGAGAGAAAGCCAAAGCCATCGGCATGTACTCCTCGGTCTCTTTGTTGGCATAGCCAAACATCATCCCTTGGTCACCAGCACCTTGCTCAGTATCGGTTCCAGTACCTTCGTCCACGCCCTGAGCGATGTCAGGAGACTGTGCGTGAAGGGAAACCATGACACCACAAGAGTCGGAATCAAAGCGATAATCAGAATGTGTGTAGCCAATCTTTTCGATGGTCTGACGCACCACTTCCTGAATATCAACATACGCTTTGGTGGTCACCTCACCGGCAACCACCACCATTCCTGTAGTCACAAGAGTTTCGCAAGCCACGCGAGAATCCTTGTCGTCGCGAAGCATCTCGTCCAAGATGGCATCCGAAATCTGGTCGGAGATTTTATCTGGGTGTCCTTCGGAAACCGATTCCGAGGTAAATAAATACGCCATGGAAAATCAATGATTATGTGTTAGGCTTGTTTTGAATCAATTCCTTGAGCTCGAAACAAACCGCTAAATTCTTAAAGCATCCAAAGTTAGAACGATTGGCGAAGATTAGAAAGGGCATACCCCATCCGTTTCCAACAATTGACTTGAGCATTCATTAACTTGTGGGTTTAAATTGCGCTATGTACGAAGAACCACGGGACCGATACATCAACCCCTTCACCGACTATGGCTTCAAAAGGCTGTTCGGCGAGGAGCCCAATAAGGATTTGCTGATTGACTTCCTCAATGAGCTGTTGCGTGACGAGCAGGGTGAAATCGTCCAACTTTCCTACCTCAAAACAGAGATGTTGGGGGACACGGAAGTGGACCGAAGGGCTATTTTCGACCTCTATTGTGAAAACGAGAAGGGCGAAAAGTTCATTGTGGAACTCCAAAAGTCCAAGCAAAACTTCTTCAAGGACAGGGCGCTATATTACTCCACATTCCCCATTCGGGAGCAAGCTAAGCGAAACGATTGGAATTTTGAGCTGAAGGCCATTTACACCATCGGCATTCTCGACTTTGTATTTGATGAAGACAAAAACGACCCCGACAAATTCTTCTACAAAGTAAAGCTCAAAGACATTGAGACCGACAAGGTCTTCTACGACAAGCTGACATTTATCTACTTGGAGATGCCCAAGTTCAACAAGACCTTGGACGAGCTGGAATCCCATTTCGATAAGTGGATGTACGTCCTCAAGAACTTGAAAAACCTTCAGCGAATCCCTGAAAAACTCCAAGAAAAAGTCTTTGACAAACTGTTCTCCACAGCAGAGTTGGCCAAACTCACCTATGAGGAAGTACTCTCCTACGAGCAAAGCCTGAAATATTACCGCGACCTCCAAAATTCCATCGATACTTCATTCAGCGAGGGGATGGAGAAAGGAATCGAGAAGGGTTTGAAAAAGGGAATAGAAAAAGGGATGGAGAAAGGATTAAAGAAAGGTGCCCAGACCATCGCCATCAACCTACTCAAGCTCGGACTGCCTCTCGAAGACATCGCAGAATCCACAGGCCTGACCATTGAAGAAATCAAGGCCCTACAAACAGAACTCGACTAACCCCATAAACATGTCCGTCTCCGTCAATCACCTGATAAAAACCTATGGCCAGCAAAATGCGGTCAACGACATCTCCTTTTCGGTGGATACAGGGGAGATTGTTGGCTTTTTGGGGCCAAACGGCGCCGGCAAGTCCACAACGATGAAGATTGCCACCTGCTACCTTCCGCCTACCAGTGGAACCGTGGAAGTCTGTGGCGACAATGTGGTGGACAATCCATTGGAGGTGCGGAAAAATGTGGGCTACCTGCCTGAACACAACCCATTGTACTTGGACATGTACGTCCACGAATATTTGGGCTTTATCGGCAATCTGCACGGACTGACGGGCAAAAACTTGCGGGAGCGAGTGAAAAAAATGGTGGAGTTGTGTGGGCTGACAAGGGAACAGAACAAACAAATCGGTTCGCTCTCCAAAGGCTACCGCCAACGCGTGGGACTGGCCCAAGCCCTTATCCATGACCCCAAGGTGTTGATTTTGGATGAGCCAACTACCGGCCTCGACCCTAACCAGATTCTGGACATCCGGAACTTGATTCGGGAAATCAGCCAAGACAAGACGGTGATTTTCTCCACGCACATCATGCAGGAGGTGCAGGCGCTGTGTAACCGCGTCATCATCATAAACCGTGGCGACCTCGTAGCGGATGAAAAGGTAGCCAATCTCCAAAACCTGCAAAAAGCGGGAGCTGTCCTCACCGTGGAATTCGACCAAGCCCTATCCACCGAAGCATTAAGCACGATGGAAGGCGTAGTTGGTTTTTCAGCGCTTAGCGAAACCCGTTATGAAATCTCAGTGGCCGAGGGCATTGACCTCCGTCCTGTGGTCTTCAATTATGCGGTGGCCCAAGGACGCATCCTGTTGGAAATGAGCCAGCGCCAAGTTTCTCTGGAAGAAGTATTCCATCACTTAACAGCAAAAAACTAAAAACAGTCACCAACAGTCTGGGACTGCAAACTGATTACTGCCCTCATGCTAGCAATCTATAAAAAAGAAATCACGGCCTTTTTCAATGACCTCATCGGTTATCTGGTCATCGGGCTGTTCCTAACCATGACGGGTCTGTACCTGTGGGTCTTCCCCGACACGGTCCTGTCGATAGGAAAAGCGGATATGTTCCAGTTCTTCTTTGCTGGGCCTTATGTGTTTTTGTTGCTGATTCCAGCGGTCACGATGCGCTCCTTCGCCGAGGAAAAGAAATCGGGCATGATGGAATTACTCCTAACCCGCCCCGTCACCGAATGGCAATTGGTCTTGGGAAAATACTTAGCCTCCTTCAGCTTAGTCATCCTTTCCCTGTTACCGACACTGATTTATTACTGGACACTTTATGAGTTAGGCGCTCCTAAGGGAAACATTGACTCAGCTGGCGTATTCGGTTCCTACATCGGATTGATTCTGTTGGGCGCCACCTACACCGCCATTGGCATTTTGGCTTCGTCCATCACCAACAACCAAATCGTGGCTTTTGTAATTGCCGTGGTCTTTTCGCTCTTCATGTTTGATGGTTGGGGCTATGTATCGCGCATCAACGAATGGGGCGAATGGTCCTTTTTCTTGAACAGCTTGGGCCTTTCCTACCACTACAATTCACTTAGCCGTGGCGTAGTGGATTCGCGGAACGTGATTTACTTCCTTAGTTTGACAGCCTTCTTTTTGACCACCACCCGCCTCATCCTGAACAGCAGAAAATGGTAAAGGAACATCAGCAAAAGCCCGAACAGGAAAAGAACAAGGAGCATCAAACAACCATCAAACAGATTGGTGGACTGTTGCACAAGGTTATCCCGATTGTGGACAAATCAGGTGAGATTTTGAGCTATGCTCTAAAGCCGTTGATGGTGGAATTTAAGCCCAAGGACGTGCTTCAGGTGATTGTCGGCGCCTCCATTTTGGCCATTCCACTGGCCTTTACAGGCGAAGCATGGGATTTGGGAAAGGAGCTTCCGCTCAATAATGTACTTGGACTCGGCGCTCTCACGATATTCTTCATCGCCCTTTTCGTCTATTTCAACTACTACAACACCTATTTGGGGAACCACTGGTTCAGCTACCTCAAACGCGTGTTGACCACCTATTTCCTTTCGGCATTGGTGGTAGCGTCTATCCTGACCATCATCCAAAAATGCCCGTGGGGCGTGGACAACCTGCTGGCCATCAAACGCATTATTATCATCACCTTTCCTGCCTCGATGAGTGCAACGGTTAGTGACACCATCAAGTAAGAGTAAGCATCGATGAAACAAAAAGCCCTAATACGATATTCTGCCCTCATCTTCGGATTGATTGCCCTGAACTTCATTGCCGGACGGTCATTCTTCCGATGGGATTTGACGGAAGACAAGCGATACAGCATCTCGGAATCCAGCAAGGCGATTGTCGAAAAACTGGAGGAACCCGTTTATGTAAAGGTTTACCTGCACGGAAATTTCCCCGCCGAGCTCAAGGAGCTGGAGCGCAACATCCGTGAGACTTTGGACGAACTAAAGGCCTATGGTGGCGCCAACTTAAAGTTCTCTTTTATCGACCCAACGGCGATTGCCGACAAGGATAAACGCGGTGAGCTCTATAAATCCTTGGCCCAAATGGGAATCAAGCCTTCCAATTTCCAAGCAAGGGAAGAAGGTAAATCCGTGGAGCGAATTGTTTTCCCCGGAGCGGTTTTGACCTATAAAAATGGGCAAATGCCTGTGGTGTTCCTTTCTGGAACTTCCGTGTCGGGCAACCGTGACTTTATCACACAGGCCATCGAGCAGGTGGAATACAAATTGGTTTCCGCCATCCACACACTAAGCTCTACTAAGCGCTCAAGAGTCGCCTTTATTGACGGGCATGGTGAGTTGGAACAAGACCGTCTGATTAGCCTAATCAGTGAAATGGGCGCTTCCTACGAAGTTGGCTTCCTGAACTTATCCACCATTCCAAAAATTGAAGGTGTGGATGCTGTTATCGTGGCCAAACCACAGCGTTCATTTACCGAGTCCGACAAATACAAGCTGGACCAGTTCATTATGAACGGCGGAAAGGCCATGTTCTTTATCGATGCCGTGGAATCTCGCCGAGATACCTCTGGATTGACCGGTTTGCCGTATGACCTCAACCTTCGTGATTTGCTCTTCCGCTATGGCGTTCGCGCTAATGAAGATTTGATTCAGTCATTGCCGTCTGGAAGCCTACCCATCAAAGTGGGCAACCAATACCGCCCAGTGCCATGGGCTTTCCACCCTTTGCTCAATCCACAGAGTAGCCTCAACCCGAACGACAGGCCTCACCCCATTGTCCGCAACCTTGGGCCTGTGCTGGCCAAGGACGTAAGCACCTTGGACACCATCACCGCCAAAGGCGTGACAAAAACGCCACTTTTGTTCAGATCCCAATACACCAAGGTGAAAGGCCAGCCGATTTTCTTCAGTGTGGAAGAGCTTCGCTTTGAACCACAAAAGGAACAATTCCTCAAAGGGGCCGTGCCGGTGGCTTTCCTTTTAGAAGGAAATTTCACCTCATTCTACAAGGGCCGACCAACGCCTATGGGCGCCATTGGCTCCGACTTCAAACCGAATTCTGAAGGAAAAGGAAAAATCATTGTGGTATCAGACGGTGATATGCTGGCCAATGACATCGATTACCAATCCAAGCGCCCACTTCCACTGGGCTATGACAAGTACACAGGCACCAGCTTTGGCAACAAGGACTTTGTGCTGAACAGCCTGAACTACCTGCTTGACAATTCTGGGATTATTGACCTTCGCACCAAGGTGATTGAAGAAAGGCCATTGGACGCCCTCTGCATAAAGGATGAAGGACACCTTAAATGGCAATTGCTCAATCTTGGGCTGCCTATCCTATTAGTCCTACTATTTGGCATCATCCGCTTCTTTGTCAGAAAGAAGCAATACGCGTCTTTTAAGTAGATGTAAGAATTGAGAGGTAAGACCCCATTGATCTTACCTCTTTATTCCCAACACTAATTTCAATTCGGCACGGTCTTGGAAAAGCGTCTAAATCACTGGGGAAAAGCGTGAAAATTTTGGCGCAGACCTCTTAGATTTGAACCAAGACTTAACAATCCTTTTTCAACGATGAAAATCAGATTCACATCCTTCGCTAAAATGGCCTTATTGGCCGGAGTTATCGCTTTTGGGGCCGCTTGTAAGAGCAAACCAAAAGAGCCAAAAGGCGAAGAGGAAATCAAAGTGTATTGCTCTGGCAAAGAGTTCATGAGCGATAAAAAATTCTTCCGTGCTAACGCTGTAGGCGAAAGCCTGGACCAAGCCACTGCCAAGAAAAAAGCTCAGGCTAATGCCAAGCAGGATTTGGCTGCCGCCATCAACACGACCATCAAGGCTGTTACCGACAACTACGTGAACTCCCGTGAGTTCAACAATAAGGAGGAAGTTCGCGAACGTTTCGAGAGCCTTTCCCGCGAGGTGATCAACCAAGAGTTGGCTGGCGTAAGAACAATCTGTGAGCGCACCTTCAAAACAGCTGAGGGTAAATACAAGACTTATATCGCCATTGAGCAAGGCGCAGACGATTTGGTTGAATCCATCAACGAGCGCCTCTCCAAGGAGGAGCAGTTGAAAATCGACTACGACTACGAGAAGTTCAAAGAGAACTTCGACAAGGAAATGGAAAAGTTCGGCAACTAAGCCGAAATGATGAATAGCTGATAAAACGGCCACCCGAGGAGGAACCTTGGCGTGGCCGTTTTTGTTTGCCTTTTGGGCAAGTTATCTTTGGGAACGACATCAAGCAAAAGAAAAACAATAAACTGACCCAGTCGGTTTGTTCTTTTGCCTGCCGTTCGTAGCCACTTGATTTGCGATAGCTACGGCTATCCCTTCATCAACTTGCTACGAACAGCGAACAAAATAACTGCGCCTTAGTGGGCCAGTTTATCATTTCACTTTCGCAAACCACACTTTCAAAATGCGTAAAATCAATTCACTTCTTTTTGCAGCCACATTCTCTGGGATGCTTTTTTCATGTGGCGGGGGAAACGATCAATCGACATCTTCATCACTCACTGATGAAAAACCCGCTGAGACCGTAACTCAGCCTCCTGCCGAAACGGCTTCCGACCAACCACAGGTTGAAGAGCAAAAAGCCGAGGAAGAAACTGCCATCTGCCTTTGGGGAAGCGTTGGCCTAAGGGAAACTTCCGACCCAAAAAGCAAATACTTGACTTCCATTAAATTCGGGGAGCTCGTTACATTCTTGGGCGAGAAAAAGGAAGACGGCAAACGCACTTATATCAAAATCAAAAGCTCGGATGGCCAGATTGGCTGGGCCAATGAATACCTTTTTGCCGTGGACGCTCAACGTGGTGTAGTCACCAAGGAGATGCGCATTTACAGCAAGCCTGACTTCATGACCAAAACGGACAAGAAATTGGCCATGGGTGAAGTGGTTGCCATTTTGAACAACCCTGACATCGATGGCTTCAAAGAAGTTGTGGGCAAGGAAAAAGCGACCAAGGGCTGGGTGAAATCATCAAGCACTGGCCTTTCTACTGAGCAAATCGACTTGGAATTGGTTGGTGAGTGGAAGCGCATCAACGACACCAAGGACAATGCTGCTCAAAGGGTACTTGCCCAAGAAATCTTGGACAATGCGGACTACAGTACTTCCTCTTTCTATGTAGATCTTCAAGAGCGTTTTGGCGCCGAGGCTCAGGTTCAAAAAATCATCGACGAAGAAACCGAGGAAGAAACTGCTGAAATCAAAGAAATCATTGAGGAGGAAATCAGCGAAGAGCAAGGCGAGGAAGCTACCCAAAGCCCAGCTCCTGAGTTGGCTCCTGATGAGCTCTAAACATCTTTTTGCGCCAGCTTGCTGGAGCGCACCATACCAAAATAGAAGCCTTCGGACCGCTCGGTTCGAAGGCCTTCTTTTTTTAGATGCTCCCAAACGGCAGGAAGTGTCTTCGCCTCAATGCCACAAAGGGCTCTAAAAAATCGGTACATCATCCACAAAAGTGCTTTTTTGAAAACATTGTTTGCCCCTTGCCTATCAAAATCCGCAACCAGCCAAACCCCTGATGGGGACAACACATTTTTTAGTCGTTGGATTACATCCGTGATACGAGGTTTCTCAAAGAGATCTAACAAAAAGTGGGTGATAATGACATCAAACTTCTCCTCGGGCAAATCCTCCTCTGTTCCATGAATCCAATGAATTTTGGATGAAGCAACCCGCCTTTGACTCATTTGAAGCATTTTTTCTGAGGCCTCCACATACCAGACCTCCAACTTGGGCTTGTCTGCAAACAAACGTTCCAACACCCAACCAGTCCCGCCGCCAAGAATCAGCACCTTCCCTCGCTCAGGCAAATCTGAAAAAAAAGCCTCTTGCGCCCTTTCCAAGGACTTTCCGAACACTGCTTTGGCCAAGGGCTCATACACCCAAGCCACTCGGTCAAACCCCCTATCCTTGTTTTTCATAACCTCCAGAAAGCATCTCAGCCTCCAAAGGTCTGCTAATGATATCGCTTCCCAAAAATCTTGTTGAATTTATAGCCTATCATATACGTCGTGAACGGCTCCTTGATACTTACCGCAATCTCAGGTGCCATAAACCAGCCATTGGCGACATAAAGATTATACTCCACCCCCAACAAGAGCGCTGCAAAATTCTTATGCTTCTCTAATTCAATACCAGGGCCTCCAAAAAACTCCAACCCATGTATCGGCTCCCAATAACCTGTCAACGCAAGTAAAAAAACATGGTCCCTAAATACAGGAACTGAATTATCATCAATGATATATTTGGCCAGCTCCATTTCCCACAGCAACCCCAGTCCCCATTTCTTATTGAATTTATATTGGTAGCTTAATCCAAAAGTTGGAAACACCTCTGTGTCTTTTTGGTCATTCTCCTCAATGGCATCACCCACCACCGCAAAGCCTTGATAGAAACTCAAGGTATGTCGACAAATAGGCCCTTTTTCCAGCAACAGACCAGACACATCGTGATGACTTCCATGCTCATATTGAGCCATTAAGACGGCAGGAAAACCACAAAACGCAACAATAAGAAGAACAAGACGCATAGCTTCAAAACACAAAAACCCGAGCAGGTGCTCGGGTTTTTGTACGAAACTTTTGATGCTTTAGTCAATGCATCTCCGCAGGAATCTTACGATTTCACTGGGAAATTCATTCTAATCAAACTGCCATTCTCCCTATAAGTCACATTATCACAGAGGCTGTTGATAAGGAAAATGCCACGTCCACCAATCCTGTCGATATTCTCTGGAGAAGTTGGATCAGGTACGTTATCGTAATCAAAACCTTCACCTTCATCCTTGACTGAAAAGCAGAATCCTTGTGGTGAAACCTCTAAGATCAGTTGCACCATCTTTAAGCTGTCTGCTTCATTCCCGTGGAGAATTGCGTTGTTCACCGCCTCAGTGACACAGACCATAATGTTTCCATAAAGGTCATCGCTGATGGCAAATTGGTCCTTAACATTCTCTACAAAACTCTCAACAATACGAATATTCTCTGGTAGGGAAGGAATATCGAGTTTAAACTGCTTGATTTCGCCCATGGTGTCCTGCGAATTTTGGGCATTCAATGGAAGACTTTGATTATACATACGAATAAAAATTTACAGAGTGAAAAGATATGTGTTGTGGGGAGAAGAACCTCCCTGTCCGGGAATTTTTCTTGTGACAAAAATTGAGACCAAGGGACAAAAAATAACCGAAGCCTCTCCAAAAGAAACGCCCAAACAATGTGCCAACACAGTATGGGCTTCTGCTAATAACTCACTGATTAGCAGAAGAATGAAAATATAATAACTTATTTCTCCAATAAGTCAAAATATTCATTGGTTTCTTTCTTGAAATACGGTGTCAAGCTTGGCGGAATGGTCTGGAGCAACTCCACCTGTTTGGCCTTTTGGCGTAAGTATTCTTCATAAGAAGGTGGCAATGGACGCTCCTTTTGTTGGGCTGTGGTTGCCTCTCTCTTTTTGTCTTCTTTCTGCTCACGCGCCGCCTTTTCGGCCTCCAGCAATCGGGTCTGAATCTCAGACTGGCGTTGGATCGTACGGTCGTTGATGCGGTTATACACAATATCCTTCTCGGTCTCCTCCATGACCTTGCGCAACTCCTGTAGTTTCTTGCGCAACTCAGCACCTTCCTTACCTACGGCACCCTCTTCCATTTCCTTCAATGCACGACGAATGGCTTCCTGTTGCGTAGCCATTTTCATCAAATCCTCAGATAACTGACGACCGGTCTTCTGACCAGATTTCAGTTGCTTGATCATGTCATTGAGTTGCTTCTGTTGATCGCTGAGACCCGGCTTCTGACCAGGTTTATTCCCCTTCTTGTTTCCTTGGCTATTCCCAGGTTTCTGACACATCTGGTTGCCAGACATCTGCTGAGCCATCTGCTGTTGCATTTGTTGCATTACCTCATCTAACAACAGCGCCAAGTTATTTGTGTGGGTCATCACGTATTGCTGTTCGCCAGCGGCGCGGTATGCCCGACGTGCGCGAATCTCTTCCACGGTTTTCCCCATGTGGGATTTCAAGGCGCTCAACTCCTTGGTGATGTAGGATTCAATCTGAAACACACGCTTGGACAAGGCCAAAAGGCTGTCCTCCAACACCCTGAAATCATCATCCAGCTTCAACTGTTCCTGCGAAAGCGTCACAAAACGCGGATCAGCCTGTCGCACCGATTTGAACTCCTTCATGATGCGCTCCTGCTCAAAGGACATGGTGATTAACCCTTCGAGGATGTTTCGGATGTTGTCCAAATCCTCAGTGGCCTGTTGCATCTGACCCGCCTGCATCTGCTGTTGCATTTGCTGGGCCATCTGCTTCATTTTCTGTCCGGCATTCTTCTGCGACTCCGAGGCCTTGCTGTTCTTCCCTTTTTCAAGGGATTCTTGGCTTTGCTGTTGTTCTTGGTCAATATCCTGCTGTTGCTGGGAATTATCGCCCATGTCATTTGGACGTTGGAGCTCCTTGTTCATTTTCTCCAACTGCTCCATCTCCTTCTGGAGTTGGTCAAACTTCTCGCTCAGCTCCTCCTGTTTTTGTTTGAGCTCTTCCTGCTGTTCCTTGCCCTTGGCCTCCTTGGTTTCCTCGGACAACTGCTCCTGCTCTTCGCCCAACTTCTCAAGCTCGTTGATGGTCTGCTCCATCTTCTGCTCAAACTTCAACTGTTTGAACAGCTCCAAGGTGCGGTCCAGCTCATTTTCCAAGGTTTCATCCTTTTGCTGAAGCTGGTCCAAGGCTTTCTGGATTTCATCAGGATTTTGCTTCTGGTATTCCTCCATCAACTTCTGGAGTTCTTCCATCAACTTTTTGGTTTCCTCATCCATCAACTCCTCCATCAACTTGTTGATTTGCTCCACCTTTTTCTGAAGCTCCTCACTCTCCTGCTGGAATTGGTCCTTTCGCTGGTTGTTTTGCTGGTATTGCTCTTTGAATTTCTTCAGTTCCTCCTCCAACTCCTTATGCTTCTCCACCAACTTGTCCACAGCCTTCTTGTCCTGCCAATCGAGCTTCTTCTTGGACTTTAGCTTGTCCTGAACTTCCTTGAGCTCCTTGCGGACTTCTTGTGCTTTCTGGAGGGCGTTATCGATGTCTTGCTCGGTTTCTGCGTTGGAAGCATCCATTTCTTCCTTCAACTGCTTTTCTGATGGCAACTCCATAATGCGTTGGCTGGAGCTACGCGCTTTGAACCCATGAGGAGCATCATTGTCCCAAACTTTGACAAAATATTCAAGCTTGTCCCCAGCCTTCAAGTCCAAATCAGCGGTTTTCAGCTGATAGAAAAAAGTCTGACGCGCCCTTCCCTTGTCGATTGGAATTGCTTGGCTTTGGAACTTTCCTTTGCCTTTGCCGTCCCTTTGAATGCGATAGAACAGACGGCATTTGCTGATGCCATAATCGTCTGATACCTGTCCGCCCACGATGATGTATTGGAACAACAAAGTATCATCATAATGCTCAAGCGAAATGGATGGGTACTGGTCCTTGATGACATTTACCGAATAAGAAATCTCGTCCTTGTTCTTGCCATGCGGGTTTTTCAGGCTCACGCCATAGCGCTCCGTCTTAGTGAAGGTCTTTCCAAAAGTGAATTTGTCATCCCCTTCTTTGGTGGCCTCAATGGCTCCTTCCGAGAAACTAACCAACAGTTTTTCGGTGTCCCGCACCTTGGCTGTCCATTGGATTTTTGTTCCTTCAGGAACGGTCAACGCACCAGCATTGGAGAGCTGTTCATCCTTTTTCCCCAAATAGGCCGGATAATCCAACTGTGCCTTGAGCTGGTCAAGTTGCGGACGGTAGCGAACCGTCAAATGATATTGTTGGGAACCGAAGCCCGCCGATTCAAAGTGAAAATCTTGGTCCTCGGACACCTTGGGCAAGGTGTAGCTGAACTTAGTCAAACCGTCTTTTTTCAACTTTCTACGGCGACCATTGCTAACCAAGTAAACCTCATTGGGCACATCATTCCCGTTCTTTGGCTCAATTTCCAACTCTACGGTATAGTCCTCGTTTCGGAACACCTCGGTGGAGTTGTTCTTTAAGGCAAAGGTAAATGGCGCCTCCGGCAAATATTCCCGCTCATAGTTCACCAAACGCTCCGTACTTTTAATCAAAAGCTGTGGCGTGAACAATAACAACAGCAACAAAATGGACGCAGGAGCCAAGAAATAGCGCATAAATGGGCGCTTGTTTTCCTTGTAGTCCACCGCCGTCAAAAAAGGAACAGCAGAAAGCTCTTGTGTTTTTTGGGCCAAGCTGGCTTCCAAAAGCTCACGGTTTCCCGAGGCGTTTTCGAGCTGAAGGGTATTCAATAATTTGTCCTTCACCTCAGGGAAAAACTCTCCAATTTGCTTGGAGGCCTCGGCGTCCGACAGTTCACGGTCAAGGTTTAAAAGTTGTTTTACAGGGAATCCAATCCAGCCGACAAAGGCAAAAAGGCCCGCTCCCACCAACGCAAAAAACATGATGCTTCGGACGGCAGGACCAAAATGCCCGACCGACTCCAAGGAAGTCGTGACGAGATAAACCGCACTAAAGGAAGCCAAAAAAAGGATGCTTCCTCGTAGCAGTCGGTTGGTGTAATATTTCTTCTTGTAGGCACGAAGCTGGTGCTTAAGGCCTTGCAAGTTGGAATGACTCATAGAGAAGAGAAAAGACGCCTAAATTTAGCATCAAAAGGTAGTTGTACAATGTATCATGTACAATGATTACCTCACGACTGTAATCATTGTACATAATACATTGTACTTAATACAATAATGTCCAGTAGTCTGATACTTGATACGGGCATCCTCTTTCAGGTTTTCAGTGAACTAAACAAAGTCGGAAAAAAAAGGGCTTTCGGCAAATGAGAAATCCTTTGCAAAAGAAAAACAATCAACAAAACAGAGTCGACTTGTTCTTTTGCCCACTGTCCATATCAAATTGATTTACGATAGCTACGGCTATCCCTGCATCAATTTGACATGAACAGTAGACAAAATAACTTCGTCTTGGTTGTTCAGTTGATTATTTCTCTTTCACATTGTGACAAAACAAAACATATAGTAATTTCACAATACGTTATGGGCACCATCAAAGAACAAGCATATTCAGAGGAGCGAAAAGCCTTGGCAAAGTTGATTAAAGCCATTGCACATCCGGCCCGTCTGACCATCCTCGACTATCTTTTACGGCAAAAGAGCTGTGTTTGTGGGGATATTGTTGAAGAATTGGACTTGGCCCAACCCACCGTTTCACAACACCTTAAGGAATTGAAAAGCGTTGGGCTAATCAAGGGTACCGTAGAGGGCAGGAATATTTGCTACTGCATCGACCCAAATACCTACAGCAAACTGCGAAGCGAATTATTAGGCTTGTTGCAACCATTGGAACAAGGCAATTCAAACTGTTGCTAATTCCCTTCACTTATCCTCCATCAAAAAACCGGCTCTGAAAGTTAATTAAGAGCCGGTTTTTTTGATGAAAGACTATCTTAAGTCACTTTAATCGTAATATTTCTTCTTCAGCCAGAAAGCCACATTTACCAAGGCTATCAAAGCCGGTACTTCCACCAAAGGACCGATAACTCCGGCAAAAGCCTGTCCGCTGTTGATGCCAAATACACCAATCGCCACAGCGATGGCCAACTCGAAGTTATTTCCTGTGGCCGTGAAGGCAATGGACGCATTTTTCGAATAATCCGCACCAAAGTACTTCCCGATGAAAAAGCTCAGCAGGAACATCAATGTGAAGTAAATCAACAATGGAATAGCGATACGGAATACGTCCATCGGAATCTCAACAATCAACTCCCCTTTCAGGCTGAACATCAAAACGATGGTCGAAAGCAGAGCGATCAATGTGATAGGTGAAATCCGTGGCAAATATTCCTCCTTGAACCATTGCTCACCCTTGAGCTTGATAAGGCCATATCGGCTTACAATGCCCATGAAGAAAGGAATGCCCAAGTAAATGCCTACACTTTGGGCAATCTCACCCACGCTGACATCCACATCGAGGCCTTTCATTCCGAACAATGGAGGCAACACCGTAATAAACACGTAGGCATAAAAACTATACATCAACACTTGGAAGATGCTGTTCAACGCCACCAATCCGGCCGCATACTCCCGACTTCCATCGGCCAAATCATTCCACACAATGACCATGGCAATGCATCGGGCAAGTCCGATAAGGATAAGGCCAATCATATACTCAGGATAGCCCTGCAAGAACACAATGGCCAACACGAACATCAGAATGGGGCCAATCACCCAGTTGAGCAACAGAGATGCCCCCAACACTTTCGTGTTCCTAAACACCTCGCCCATTTTGCCGTAATCCACCTTTGCCAACGGCGGATACATCATTAGAATAAGGCCGATGGCCAAAGGAATATTTGTCGTTCCCGCTGACAGAGACTCGATATAACCGGAACTTTCTGGCAAGAAATAACCAATGGCCACGCCCAAAGCCATTGCCCCAAAAATCCACCAAGTCAGGTTTCGGTCCAGAAAGCCCAAGCGCTTTCGCTCGGCTACTGGATGACAGTTTTTTGCTGACATACTCTCCATTATTTCTTCACGTTTTTAAACGCATACAACAACTCACGGGCAATCTGCGCACAGCGTTCGGCGTACTTTTCCGCTTCCTGCGGAGTATCGTCAAATGCCTTTGGATCATCGTAGCGCAATGGGAAACGCCAATCCGCCTCTGGAATGAACGGACAGTTTTGGTCCGCATGAGAACAGGTCATCACCGCCGCATAGGCAATCCCCTCTGGCACGGCATCATCATAGGTTTTGGAATAGGCATGGAACGGTGCCAATGCTTGTCCCAAAGAGAGAACATATTTAGGATTATCTCCATTGGCTTCGATGTCCACGCCAAGTCCTGCGTTTTGAACAGCCTTGACAGCGCGCTCATTGAAAGCCGTAACCTCCGTGCCTCCGGAATAGGCATGCACGTTCAAGCCAAAAAATTCTGAGGCAACATGCGCCCAAACTTGGGAAAGCTGGCTTCTGCGTGAGTTGTGCGTACAAAGAAAGTTGAGGTGAACCTCTCCGCGCTCTTGAAGATTGCGCCCGATATATTGAGACAATTCCTGCAAAAGCGCCTTCCGTTCATCAGGAATTTGATCGAATTCTGACATCCGACCATCAAGGTAATCAAGCAAGGACTTGTTCATTTCCAAGGTGTTTGTTTTCAATTCCATTGTGATATTGCTATTGATTAAACAATGTCAATGACTTTTAGTTTTCAAGGAATGAGGAAATCACCCTTAACAACCTATAGTAAAATTACTATGGAATTTATTGAGCCACAAACGTGGAGGAAACTTATTCGCTTGTCAGTGGAAATATCAGGAAAGGAAGAGAGGGATATTTGGGGCTTTTACCCCTCAAAAATTCAGTCTAAAAAATAGATGAACCATGAAACTTACTCAGCATCATGGTTTTTCATCTCCAACAGCCATTCATAGGCTTTCTTTTCATCGGAAAAGACCTTGGTCGGGACTTCAACACTGTTCATTCCCAAAGCCATGGAGCCAATGAGACGAGCAATAGTATTCTGTGCAAGAATGGCCACGGCATAATACTTATCCAAAGTAGCATGTTTCTGGGTCAGCTTGCGAGCCTCATAATTCACAGAAAAGACCGAACCCAAATCCAACATCACCCCAACTCTATAATTTGGGCGGATACAATTCCGAACAGCAATATTCTCCCGAGCGTTGTCTTCGTCAACTCGGGCATTTTTATCCAAGCGGGAATGAAGGATATCATTTTCATCCATCCAATACTCCGCTGTGGCAGTTTTATGCTTGATAATGGTTTCTTCAGAGTTCCCCATAAAAAACGAAACACTCATATCTCTTTAAAAATTCAGTTGCCTCCCCCAAAAATCAGCACGGAAGTTCAGCTTTCCCCTTAGAAGAACTTTCCAGTACCTACTAACAACACATCCGCTGTGTTTAGCCTTTCTTGGATATTCAAAAGGGACGAAAGTTTAATCACCCCAACCACATAATTATAATTTTTGCTGGTGTAGCGCTCAGTGATACGCTCAAACTTGAACTCCTTCAAATTTTTCTCGTCGTAGAAACGCAAGTACACCTCCATGCTTACATCCGTGGTATAATCCGGACGCTTTGGACGATGGAACTTCTTGTATTCGTACTTGTAATTATAGGAATTTGCAGAAACGTCAGAGATGACCGCAGAGCCCGTAGGATGTCCTCCAGCCCCCTTCCCCAAGAAGAACTGCTTATCTGAGAATGCACCTTCGACCTGCACAGCATTGTCCTCGTATTTCACGTGGTACATTGGGTCATCCGACTTCACGAACATCGGCAACACATACATGGTCACCTGATTGTCTCCCACCTTGCGCACCTCGGCAATCTGACGAATCATATAGCCTTTTTCCTTGGCGTATTTCACGTCATAACGAGAGATGTTCTGGATGCCGTGGTGCAACACCTTTTTTGGCTCCAAAAACAGCCCATAAGCGTGAGCAGTAACGATAATGAGCTTATAAAGCGCATCCCAACCGATAATATCCAAGGTGGAATCGCTTTCCAAATAACCCAAATCCTGCGCCTGCTTCAGGGCAATATCATAATCAGCGTTCTTGTCGAACAGCTTGGTAACAATGTAGTTCACCGAGCTGTTAAACACCCCGCCAACGGAAATCAACAAGTCATTGTCGTAGTACTCCTCCAAGTTTCGGATGATTGGAATACTACCACAGGCAGAAGCCTCATAAAGCAAGGAAGCACCTGTTTCCTGCTGAAGATACATGAACTCCTCGATGTGCTCGGCGACCATTTTCTTATTCGCCGTCACCACGTTCTTCCCCTTTTTCAGGGCGTAGGTAACGTACTCATAAGCGGACTTGGCATCGTCAATCACCTCCACAATGAGATTCACCTCTGGATTGTCCAACAACTCATAAGGGTCGAAGGTAAAACGCTCCATGGGCAAATCACGGCGCTTCTTCTCGTTCTTCACGCAAATCTTGACCACTTCCGTGGGAAGCCCCGTGTTGGTCAACAAATCGTAAACGCCATGGCCAACTACGCCATATCCAAAAAGTCCGATGGTGGTGTTGTTTTTCATAAAAGGAGAATCAAGTATCAGGTATCAAGTATTAAGGCAGTTTAGCATCCAGCCACGCTACTTGAAACTTGCGTCCTTATTGGCGCACTGCGCGTAAAACCATGCAAAAATTTCAGACAAGGCCTTTGATTCGACCAAGAATCCGTCGTGTCCGTAAAAAGATTCTATTTCCTCGTAAACCGCATTTGGAATATGCTCCGCCAAGAACTTCTGCTCATTGACAGGAAACAGCATATCCGATGAAATGCCGATTACCAAGGTTGGACAATTAATTACCCTTAAAGCATCCTCAGCGCTTCCGCGCCCGCGCCCCACATGATGGGAATCCATGGCCTTGGACAGGAAATAATAGGATTGGCAATTGAATCGGCTGATGATTTTATCGCCTTGATATTGCTGATAGCTGGACGCCTTGTAGAAATCCGTCTTCTCAATATCCGTCTCCGCTTGGGTCTTGTCGTAGGCATCGTAATTACGATACGACAACAAGGCCAATGCACGAGCAGACCGCAAACCTTCCTTTCCAGCTTCTGGAGTCACATCCTTCCACGTTGGGTCGGTCTGGATAATCATCCGCTGGGTTTCATTGAAGGCAATGCCCCAAGGCGAGTGCCAAGCATTGGTGGCCATCAGAATCAGGCGCTCAAACACGCCATTGGCCATAATAGCCCATTCCATAGCCTGCATGCCTCCCATCGAGCCTCCTACCAAGGTGTGGATGGTTTCAAAACCCAAGAATTTTCTCAACTCATCCATTGCGCGAACGGCGTCGCGAACGGTGTATTGAGGAAAATCAAGCAGGTATTGACGCTGGGTTTCCGGATTGGTGTCCAAAGGCCCCGTGGAGCCATAGCAGGAGCCAATCATATTGGCGCAAATGATGAAATGCTTGTCAGGGTCGTAAGTGCGTCCCTTGCCCACCATGCCTTCCCACCAGTCATCCACATCCGTGTTTCCCGTCAGGGCATGACACACCCAAATCACATTGCTCCGATCATCATTCAGCCTACCCAAGGTAGAATAGGCGATTTGAAAGCGAGGCAAATGCTCTCCAGACTCCAGCTCAAAGGGCTGATCATATTTAAATAGATGCTGTTCCAAGGCTGTTCAACAACTGGTGTTGGTTCCAACCCGCAAGTTACGCCTTAGTCCACACAAATGGCAATCCTATTGACGCTTAGTGTACTTACAACTTAATCGGCCAAGCAACATTTTTTTTCGACGAATTGAACCGAAACCACGTCGGCCTATGTTGATGAGGAAGACTAACGCACCTCAAAACCAACCATTTATGATTGACATCTCTAAGGCTGAAAAGGATGCTTTGTTTCACAAAGAACTACTTCCACACATCGACTCTGTTTACAGTTTTGCCTTCCGGCTTACCATGGACGAGCATGAGGCGCAGGACCTTGTTCAAGAAACTTTCCTGAAAGCTTACCGGTTTTGGGACGGATATCAACAAGGCACCAATGCCAAAGCGTGGTTGTTCACAATCCTTAAAAACACATTCATCAACGACTTCCGCAAGAAAAGTCGCGAGCCCTATAAGTTGAGCTACGACCAGCCGGAGGCATATTTCGGGGTAAACAACTTTAAGGGAAATGCCCTGACCACTGTGCTGGATGGCGCAAGCGGTATTCTTGGCGATGAAATCACCTTGGCCCTTCAGTCCTTAGACCCTGACCATAAACTCATTGTTGTATTAGCCGACCTTGAGGATTTCAAGTACGACGAGATTGCTTCCATCTTGGACATTCCGATTGGAACTGTGCGCTCACGACTTCACCGTGGACGCCACCTACTAAAAGATGCCTTGGCGAAATACGCTTCAAAAATGGGCTACTCGGAAGCGAAGAAGCATTTGGCGGGGTAAAAATTAGACATTTAGAGTTTAGACATTAGCTCATCCTGTAATTGAACTGAGCGACACCCTTTTCTAACTCCTTGTAAAAGAAAAGACGTTAGGCATTAACCCAATTTATCACGGGCTAATGTCTAACGTCTATATTCTAATGTCCCTTAACCCTTACAGGTTAAACAATCCTTTGTTCAAAGCCTGCAACGCCTGAACCTTGTTCTCCATTTTAATAAGGATGGAGATGTTGTTTCGGCTACCACCGAAGGAAATCATACGCACAGGAATCTCTTCCAAGGCGTCAAAAACCTTCATCGCCAAGCCTTTTTCATCTACGATATTGGCACCTACGCAAGAGACAATCGTCTGACCTTTGTCCACTTCAACTTTACCGAAAGCGTCCAATTCCTTGATGATCTCATCCAAGTGAGTGGCATCATCAATCGTCAAAGACACAGCCACCTCAGAAGTGGTAATCATGTCGATTGGCGTGCGGTACTTTTCGAATACCTCGAAGATTTTGCGCATGAAGCCATAAGCCAACAACATACGGCTGGACTTCACCTTGATGGCAATGATGTCATCCTTGGCGGCAATCGCCTTTACACCAGAACCAGCAGCCTCACCTGAAATGGTTGTTCCCTTGGCGTCAGGGTCCATGGTGTTGAGCAATTTCACCGGCGTACCCACCTGCTGAGCAGGACGGATTGTAGCTGGGTGAAGGATTTTTGCTCCGAAGTAAGCCAACTCGGCAGCCTCATCGAAATTCAACTGTGCGATTGGGCGAGTTTGGTCAACAACGCGCGGGTCGTTATTGTGCATGCCGTCAATGTCCGTCCAAATTTGAACTTCTTGGGCATCCAAAGCAGCACCTACCAATGAAGCGGTGTAATCACTTCCACCACGCTTCAAGTTATCCACCTCGCCTTTGGCGTTACGGCAGATATAACCCTGAGTCACATAGATACCTACCTGCTCGCCAGCATCAATGATGCTTTTTAGGCGCTCAGAGATTTTCTCCAACTCAGGCTCGTGGTCTTCATCAACACTCATGAAATCGAGGGCTGGCAACCAACGTGAAGTGATACCAATCTCTTCCAAGTAGTGGTGGAAAAGCTTTGTGGAAATCAACTCACCCTGTGCGAGCAACAAACGCTCCTCACGGTCAGTGAAGTCAAACTCCAACAAGCCACGGATTACACCAAAGCGAGTGTCAACAACACTCTTACCTTTGGAGTATCCTTCCTCAGTTTTATAAAGGCTCTTGACAAACGGCTGATAGTGCTCATAAAGAGCATCAATCAACTGCTTTCCTTTTGCCTTGTCCTTGGCGTAAAGCGCCTGTCCAATCTCTACCAATGAGTTGGTTGTGCCAGATACAGCAGACAACACAACCACTTTTGAATCTTGGTCGCGGGTAATCAACTCCTTGACCATTTCCATCCGCTCAGGCTTACCGACGGAGGTTCCTCCAAACTTTAGAACTTTCATTTTTTATCTACTTAAAAAGGACGTTAGACCGCTTCGCTTTTAGACATTGGACATTAGCAACGACTACTGGGAAAAGCTAATGTCTAAACTCTAACGTCTCATTTTGCCTTATGCCTCATTCCTTGGCAAAGCCAACATCTTAATGGCCGTAATGGCCGCCTCATCGCCTTTGTTGCCGTGAACACCTCCAGCACGGTCCAAGGCCTGCTGCTGGGTATTCGGAGTCAAAACGCCGAAGATGACAGGCTTGTCATACTTCATTCCCACATTGGTGATGCCATGCGCTACAGCGTCACAGATGAAATCAAAGTGCTTGGTCTCACCTTGGACAACACAACCGATGGCGATAACCGCATCAATGTCATTGCGATGCGCCAAACGCTGAGCGCCTAGCGTCAACTCAAAACTGCCCGGCACATCATAGCGAATGATGTTTTCCACCTTGGCGCCATATTCCAAAAGGGTGTCATAGGCTCCTTTATAAAGAGCGCCAGTCACCTCCTCGTTCCATTCAGACACGACAATACCGAAGGTTTTGCCGCTGATGTCAGTGATATTCTTTTCTGAATATTCACTAAGGTTTTTTTCTGCTGAAGCCATTTTTCTATGGTTAATGGTTCATGGTTGGTAGTTAATAGTTTTCCGTTCGTGGCTCATCCATCAACGATGAACCAAAAACCATGAACCATCAACAATACACTATGAACCAAAAAAAGGGACAAGGCTCAACACCCTGTCCCCTTTGGGAATACTTATGTGTTTGACCTTATCAGTTGCTCAGACCCTCGGCGCGGGCCTTCATCTTTCGAGCTTCGTTGTAAAGGTCAGATTTCTTGTACTTGGACACAATCTTACCGTAGGAAGACGCTGCAGAAGCATAGTCGCCCTTAGCCTCATAAGCTTGAGCCAAGGCAAAAAGGTAAGAAGGTGTGAACTGAGCGTTTGGCTTGTAGTCAGCAGCTTTCTGCAAAGAAGCGATAGCTGCGTCTTTTTGGTCCAAATCCAATTGGGCCAAACCAATCAAGGCATAGACACGGCCTTGCAACAACAAGTCGTCAGAAGAGAACTGCTGAAGTTCAGCAATGGCCTTTTCAGACTGTCCTTCTTTCAAGTAAGAAACACCAGCGTAGTAGTGCGCCAAATTAGCGGCTTTGGTTCCAGAATGTTCGCTGGAAACGGAAGCCACACCGGCAATGCCAAGGCTGTCAGAACCGTTCAACACCAAATTGGTTGAGTCCTGAGAGAAGAAATACTGGATTGGGTAAATCGCCTTTTGGGCTTTCTCCTCTTCTCGGGAAGCGCTTCCTTTGAAGAAGTAGATGCCTACAACAGCCAAAATCACCACACCGAGAACACCACCCAATAGGCCTTTGTTCTTGGAAACAAACTCTTCACCCTTCTCGATTTGCTCGGCAAGGGCCTCAGGGTTTTCCAACAACTCGGAGCCTTCTTGTTGTGCCTGTTCCTCTTGGCTTTTCAACTCCTCCTGCTCGTCAAGCTTCTTTTTGTCACTCATGAAAAATTGCTTTTGAAGACTTTAGAATCAAGACATTAGACATTAGCCCCACTTTTAGGGAAAGCTAACGTCTAATGTCTACCCTCTAAAATCTGAATTAGTCCATCATAATAGGATAATCCTCTTGCTCGTACACGTCAGTGTAAGCCTCCGATACGTCTGGGTATGGAGACTCCTCAGCGAATTTCACTGCGTCGAGTACGCGCGCCTTGATTTCCTTGTTCATTGCAGCAAGCTCCTCCTCAGTTGCGAAACCGAATTCGAGGATGCGTTGCTTAGTTTGCTCGATTGGGTCTTGAGACTTAAAGCTCTCCAACTCCTCCTTGGTGCGATACTTCGCAGGGTCGGACATGGAGTGGCCCTTGTAACGGTAAGTCTTGAACTCCAACAAAGTTGGGCCCTCACCCTTGCGAGCGCGCTCAGCCGCCTTGGCAGTTGCTTCGTGTACGGCTTCCACGTCCATGCCGTCAACAGGCTCGGAAGGGATGTCGTAAGCAGCACCCAAACGGTAAAGCTCAGTTACGTTGGAAGTACGCTCTACGGAAGTACCCATAGCGTACATGTTGTTCTCAATCACGAAGATTACTGGAAGCTTCCAAGTCATCGCCATGTTGAGGGTCTCGTGGAATGCACCCTGACGGATAGCGCCATCACCCATGAAACAGATACACAAGTTGTCTGTTCCGCGGTACTGCTCGCCCATTGCCAAGCCAGCGCCCAATGGAATCTGGCCACCTACGATACCGTGTCCACCTACGAAGCCAACCTCCTTGTCGAAGATGTGCATGGAACCACCTTTACCTTTGGTAGTACCAGTTTCTTTGGCGAACAACTCAGCCATTACCTGCTCAGGGGAACGGTCCTCCTCGCCACGGTAACGCATACCGAGGGCCAATGGCATGCCGTGGTCACGGTAAGAAGTGATCCACTTGTCTCCCTCCTTCAACGCCGTTACGGCACCAGAGCCACAAGCCTCCTGCCCGATGTACAAGTGGCAGAAGCCTTTAATTTTTTGCTGGCCATAGAGCTGTCCTGCTTTTTCCTCGAAACGACGCACGAGGAGCATGCTCTTGTACCAGTACATATATGTTTCCTTGTCGAACTTAGGCTTTGCCTTCTTCGAATTAGATGCCATATCGGGTTTGCTTTTTAAAGGGTACAATGTTTCATGTATTATGCATTATGAGTATTCTCATTGTACTTAATACACTTTACATAATACTTCATCGGCGCCAAAATTAAGGAAAGAAACCTGCCTATCCAACGAAAAACACAAAACGAACCAACAGGAAAACGTCTCACACACGGCAATTCAATCGGTAAACTATTGGGTTTCGTGAATTTTCGTGATTTTCGCAGGAATATTCTCCGCATCTATTCTACATGCACCTCCAGTCACTCCGCCTATTCAACTTCAAAAACCATCGGGAAGCCGAACTCGATTTCTCGGAAGGATTGAACTGCATTGTGGGGGACAATGGCACGGGCAAAACCAACCTCTTGGATGCCATTCATTTCCTATGCCTGACCAAAAGCGCACTTGGATTGAAGGACAAGCAGTTGATTCTGCATGGGGAGCAATTATTTTTGGTCCAAGCCAATGTGAAAGATGCAAACTATGAGCATTCTCTTCGGGCGGGATTTCAGGAGGCGAAAAAACAGTTTCTGTGGGACCAAGTGCCCTACGACAGGTTGAGCGACCATATCGGCAAGATTCCCATCGTGTTTGCCGCACCCAATGATGTGGACCTGATTCACGGTGGCAACGAGGAGCGCAGAAAGTTTTTCGATGCCCTGCTCTCGCAATTTGACCCCTATTACCTTCGGGACGCCATCCGCTACAACCAAAACCTGAAACAGCGAAACGCCCTTTTGCGCCAATTCGCCGAGCATGGCCGTCCAGACGCCGATCTGTTGGAACCTTATGACCATCAGTTGGCCACCTTGGGAAAGGCGCTTTACGAAAAGCGAAAAGCATTGACCGAGGAATTCCTTCCACATTTCCAGTCCGCCTATAATGAATTGAGCGGAGGTCGAGAAGAGGTCAATCTCAGCTATCGTTCCCATCTGGAAAACCCTGACTTTCTAAAAGAATTACAGGAATCCCACCTCAAAGACACCGTTTTGAAATACTCCACGATGGGCATTCACCGCGACGCCTATCGTTTCAACATCAACGGCAAATCCCTCAAACTCTACGGCTCCCAAGGACAACAAAAGTGTTTTGTGACGGCCCTCAAGCTGGCCCAATTCCATATTTTGGAGGAACGCACTGGCAAAAAACCATTGCTGTTACTGGACGATATTTTCGACCGCTTGGACGAGCATCGCACCAAAAACCTCCTTCAAATGGTGACTGAAGGACGCTTTGGTCAGGTCTTTTTGACGGACGCCAACCCCAAACGTTCACAGACGCTTTTTGAGGAATTGGACCCGAAGCCAAAGGTTTTTGAGCTACCATTGCATTCGTAGAGACAAGGCACCGCCTTGTCTCAATCGCATTATTTGTTTTAGCCAAGGCAATGCCTTGGCTCTACGAAAAAAACAACCATGAAAAAAGCCATCTGGATTTCCCTCTCTCTCATCACAGTTCTCCTCACCTCCGCCTTTTTCACCCTGAAAAACCCGCTTTTGGTCAAACCCAAACCGACCAAGGAAATCATCTCCATTGACACCGCCCAACTGCGGACAGATGTAACAACGCTTTGCAACACCAAACTCCCCCGAAATTCAGAGAACGTAGACGTTTTGGACAGCATCGCAGACTACATCAAACAGGAATTTGGGAAAACAGCTGGAAGGGTTTCCGAGCAAGCTTTTGAAGTGCGAGGCAAAACCTACCGCAACGTCATTTGCTCTTTCGGGCCCGAAAACGCCGAACGCATTATTGTAGGCGCCCATTACGATGTATGTGGAAAACAGGCTGGTGCCGACGACAACGCTACGGGAGTTGCAGGCCTACTGGAGCTGGCTCGCCTCTTTGGAAAACAGGATGACTCCCTAAAAAACCGTATCGATTTCGTCGCCTACACTTTGGAGGAACCGCCGTATTTCAGGAGCGAGCACATGGGAAGCGCAGTCCATGCTCGTTCCCTAAAAGAAGCCGGCGTAAAAGTGAAAGCCATGGTTTGCTTGGAAATGATTGGCTATTTCACGGACAAACCAAAGTCCCAAGACTATCCCGTTGGCTTGCTCAAAACCGCCTACCCTTCCACTGGAAACTTCATCGCCATCATCGGGAAAATGGGCCAAGGCAAACTCACGAAGTCCGTTAAGCGAGATATGATTGCCTACGGAAACATCCCTGTGGAATCCCTAAACGCCCCTTCTTTTGTAACGGGTGTGGACTTTTCAGACCACCTCAACTACTGGGCAGAGGGCTATCCCGCCATCATGATTACTGATACCTCCTTCTTCCGCAACAAAAACTACCACCAAGAAACCGACACCATTGACACCTTGGACTTTGAAAAAATGGCCGAGGTGGTGAAAGGGGCATTTGGAGCGATTAGGAACTTGGCTAGCTGATTATCATTATGAATATGCATGAAGAAAAACTCGATTTGATTTTTGATGAGAATCTCGTCGAACAGGAAGAGCAACAGGAATTGGAATACGGGACATTTTGGAATCGGCTATGGGCTTATTTGGTGGACTTCATCGTACTACAACCACTCACATTAATCAATATTTATAATTTTTATGTTTGGCCCAAATGGTGGAATCCTATCGTGGTTAACCTTATCATCATAGTGGTATATGCGTCCTACAAACCAATCATGGAGGGCGCCTTTGGAAGAACTTTAGGAAAACGCTTACTCAAACTAAAAGTCATTAAAGATTCCAGAACACCAATTGACCACAACACCGCAATTACACGGTATATACCGTGGATTCCAGCACTGTTAATTAATGTCTATTTCGCTACTATCGAATATAAAACCTCACTGACTAACGACATGGCGACATTTGTATGGCTAAACTTTTCTCAACTTAGCTTTTCAGTGTTTGTGCTCATTTGCGGAATATCCATCGCCTTCTCAGACAATAAACAAGGCTTGCATGACCGCCTAGCCAAAACCCTTTGCATCAAAGACGCATAAGCTTTCTCTCAAAAAATCGTTCTTTCGCCAACACCAACAAATCATCGTCTTATGAATAAATGGCTTTCCATATCCCTGATTGCACTGCTCTCTGCCTGCTCCTCAGGGCCTGACCAACATTCAAACACTGACAGCATTGCCACACCTGCTAAGGACAATGTTAAAGTGGAGAACTCCACTCCAACAACCTTTTTGGACAGTGTTGGGGTGGCTCACAAGAAAGATGAGTTTTTAGGACACAAAACCGTGGCCTTTGATTTAGAACTCAATTTCGGAGGGAAGAAACGCTTGAATGGCACTGTCTATTCGGCTACCAACTCCTCTAAAATCAAGGTAGACTACGCCGACGGAAAAAGCCTCATTTACGACGGCAACCAAGTATACATCACTCCAGACACCGTTGATTATCCAAAAGCGCGTTTCGACATGTTCACATGGCAATACTTCTTTGCCCTGCCTTACAAGCTGGACGACCAAGGCACAAAATGGGAGGATTGGACGGCTGATTCCTTGAATGGAAAGCCCTACCTAATGAATACCTTGAGCTTTGACTCCGGCACCGGCGACTCGCCTGATGACTGGTATGTGACCTATATTGACCCAGCTACCCAACAGCTCTACGCTACTGCCTACATCGTCACCCTTGGAAAATCTGTGGAGGAGGCCAACAAGGATCCGCACGCCATCACTTACGAGGATTACAAAGAAGTGGACGGCATCCCATTCGCCACCAAATGGCGCTTTTGGGGATGGACCAAGGAAGAAGGTTTGACAAAACAATTGGGTGATGCTACGGTCAGCAACATCCGCTTTATGGAGGATGAAAAGGTTTTTGAGCTTCCGGAGAGTAAAAAATTGGTGCCTTTGGATTAGAAAACCCATAAAATACCATAGGACTAAAGTCCTATGCTAAGTAGAAACGCCCTTTCAGGGCTGTGAGTAGTCACAGTCATGAAAGGGCGTTTTCGTTTAAAGATGGGGATTTCATAGCATCAGCTGCCACAGATAAATCCCTGTAAACACGGTCAAAAACGCCATTCCCGCAAAGGCTAATCCTTTCAGCCCCTTGCTCGGACGGAACTCCTCCTTTACTTCTGGACTATAAACAATCTTGAAATTCAAGAAGGCCGCCAATGGCGCAATAAGGAAAGAAAGACCTGTGGCTAGATTCATGATTTGCCCCAAGTTTGTCACGAAAAAGAGGCAGATGATAAAGGAGCCTCCAATCAACACCAGCATCCACATCAAGTAATTTCCCTTTTTGGAAACGGGCTTCTCTTCCACCTCATCACTTTTCAACAAGGCAACGGTGCGCTCCACTGAACGGGTATAACCATCTACCAAGGTGATACAAGTGCCAAACATGGTCGCAAAAGCCGCAATGGCAATCACCCATCGACTCCACTCCCCTACAGCGCCGGCAAACATATCCACCAACATGCCTGCATAACCCA
The DNA here is from genome assembly GCA_030431525.1 of Bacteroidia bacterium. GTDB lineage: Bacteria > Bacteroidota > Bacteroidia > Cytophagales > JAAEPT01 > JAUIJC01. The sequence continues at coordinate 66,921 of JAUIJC010000009.1, forward strand.
CGGCACTCAAGCCTTGAATATCCACTCCCGTCCCGTAGATGGTGTAGGCACCCAAAACGGTAAAGAAAACCGCCAACACCACTGTAATGCCATAGCCAATATTAAAATCCAACAAGGTTTCTTTCAAAGTTGGATGATAGCCCGTCTGTTTAATGCGCTCCTGCGTCCAGAGGCTGTGCCACGCCGACATATCAATGCCAATCGGCATCCAGCCCATCAACGCAATCGTAAACGCCAAGCCCGCAGGCGTGCTAATCACTTCCAAAGAATTCGGATAGCCCGTTGGTGCAGGTTTATTCATCACCACCATCGCCACGGCGGTACAAACTGTTACGACGAGCAGCAAACCAATCACCTTGAGCGATTTGTCCAACACCCCAAACTTGCCGTAGGCCACCAAACCAAACACCACCAAAAAGCTCATGCCCGTCCAAGCATAGCCCGGTAGAGCATCAATGCCCAAGAGATTTTTCGCCAATCCGCCTGTTACCGTACCAATGGCCGCTGTCACAATAAACATCGACACCAAAGTAATGGCCAAATACAGCCAGAGCGTCCATTTCCCCTGACGGCGATATCCTTCAATAATACTGTCCCCTGTGGCATTGGTGTATCGGGAAGCGAACTCCAGAAAAGGATACTTGAAGAGGTTGGCCAATAGGATAATGGCCAACAAACCAAAGCCGTAATAAGCCCCCGCCTTAGTGGATTGCACCAAATGCGAGCCTCCAATACAGGTTCCGGCAAACATAATCCCCGGCCCAAAAGTCTTCAAAAACTGCTGCACCTTGGCGGATTGCCACCAAGGACCTCTGGCTTTTTCACTCTTATTAACGGTCTCCAACATATTTTTCTAATCAATCCAAAAAAGAACCCCCTCCAATCCGAGAAGGTTCAGCCTCGCAAATTAAAGATTTCAGCAATCTCGACAGCCTTCAAGTACTTTTACTGCCAATATGGCTTTTGAAAAATTACCCGAACCCACGTTTTCGGCCATAATGTCCTGGTTTCCCGACTGGTACAGATTTGAATCATGGGAAAGGCGTGCGACTGACGCACTCATGAAACGAAACAACATTAAACAATTAGAGATTATGAACACTGTAGCTTATCGCCCAAACGGAACCAAATACTTCGCTCCACGCTCTTTCAACAACCTACTCAACGGCTTTTTTGAAGATGCCGTGAACTTCGAGCGAAAATCGACTTTCGTCCCACAAGTAGACATCGCCGAGAGCGAAACCGCCTTCGAACTGGCCGTTTACTTGCCGGGCATCAATAAGGAAGACATCTCCATCGACCTTGAAGACAACAACCTAAGCATCTCAGGCGAAAGAAAAGCTGAGGAGAAGGAAGGCTTCAAATACCACAAACAAGAATCAGCCTCCGGAAAATTCTCCCGCAAGTTCCTCTTGCCAGAGAATGTGAATGCTGAAAACATCGAGGCCAGCTTTAAAAATGGCGTGCTTCACTTGAGCCTTCCGAAAGAAGCTCCTGAGGAGAAAAAGTTGAAGATCAACATCAAGTAACCATAAGGTGTTGACACATGATGCCAGTATCAAGACACATGACTATCCCAATTAGGATGGTAATTGCATCTTGATACTGGCGTCCAATCTCATCCACCAAAGCCTCGGGAATTTTTTCCGTGGCTTGTTTTGTTGATAATGAGAAAGCACAATATTTCGGAAAAGATTGCGTTGCCGTCTCGGATGTAACCTTTCTCTCGGAATGCATTTTACCAGAGAAAACATCTAAGTAGAAAGCTCCTACCTATTAATGTTTCGCTCTCAAATATGACCATGACAAAAGAAAAGCAACATAAAACCGGCGTTGGACCTCTTTTCGCAGGCATGGCATTGGCCGCAGTCATTGGCGGTGCCACAGCCTTTGGGGTGATGAAATACACGAACTACGGCCAAAAGACTTACCAGACCGTAGAATATCGCCCTGATTTTAAAGCCACAGAATATCAGGGAACTACTGAATCCCAACACATCACCGGCATGGTGGACTTCAAGCAAGCCGCTGCCGTCTCACGCCCTGCCGTAGTACACATTACAACCTATCAAGAAGTCAGCAACCGCTCCCGTCAGCAACAGCATTACCGCGACCCCTTCTTCGACGACTTTTTCCGCGACTTCTTTGAGCATCAACAGCGCCAACAACAGCAACAACCTCAAAACCAAGGCCCTGTTCCTTCGGGCTCCGGCTCTGGCGTCATCTTGAGCGAAGATGGCTATATCGTCACTAACAACCACGTGATTAAGAACGCCGACCAGATTGAGATTGTCTTAAATGACAAACGTAAATATGAGGCAACCTTGGTGGGTGTTGATCCTACCACGGACTTGGCCGTCCTGAAAATTGAGGCGGAAGACCTGCCTACCATTAAGATGGGTAACTCCGATGCTGTTCAAGTGGGTGAATGGGTATTGGCTGTGGGGAATCCGTTTAATTTGACTTCTACCGTGACGGCGGGTATTGTCAGCGCCAAGGCGCGAAACATCAACATCCTCCACGACAAGGAGAACTTAGCCATTGAATCCTTTATTCAAACGGACGCCGCTGTAAACCCTGGCAACAGTGGCGGCGCCTTGGTGGATTCGGACGGTAATTTGGTGGGCATTAATACCGCCATCGCCACCCCAACAGGCACTTATGCAGGATACGCTTTTGCTGTGCCCGTGAACTTGGTGAAGAAAGTCGTAGAAGACCTTAAAGAATACGGCGTGGTGCAACGCGCACTCTTGGGTGTAAGCATCGCTGAGGTAAATGCTGAATTAGCCGAAGAAAAAGGCCTCGATAAAATTGAGGGTGTCTACATCGCAGGTGTTCGTGAAGAAAGCGCCGCTGCGGAAGCAGGCCTCCAAGAAGGTGACATCATCCTGAAAATCAACGGCACCACCATCAAGCATTCTTCACAACTGCAAGAAGTGATTGCCCGCTACCGTCCAGGTGAAACCGTTACCGTTACCTATAAGCGAGGAGACAAAACCAAAGACGCCAAGGTGACTCTGAAGAACAAACTCGGCACCACCCAAGTGGTGAAGAAAGGGGAAACCCAAATTGTTCAAGTCCTTGGGGCGAGCCTCAAGGAGCTTTCTGACCAAGAAAAAAGCGACCTAGGCCTCAGCCATGGCGTAAAAGTCGATGCGCTAGACAACGGCAAACTGAGTCATGCAGGCATCCGAAAAGGCTTTGTCATTACTGTGATTAACCGCCAAAAAGTGGAAAAAGCCTCAGAAGTAGCCGCCATGCTCCAAGGCCATTCTGGCGGAGTCTATATCGAAGGCGTTTACCCAAGCGGTGAACGCGCCTATTACGCTTTTGGACTCTAAAACAACTGAAACACAGTCTTTTTTGAAAAAACCCCTTTTGTTCTTACAAAAGGGGTTTTTTGATTTTTTGAAGAAAAAAATGGATTTTTAGGGATTGAATTCACCTTAACTCCTTTAATAAAACCTATGAAACACTTTTCCTTCAAGGCTTTAGCTGCCTTGGCCCTGTTGCTGATGGGCTGGCAGGTGCAGGCTCAGCGGGTGATTGGATACGTGCCATCCTACGGGGATCAGAGCATTATTCAATACGACAAAATCACCGACATTTTCTATGCTTTCGGTGATGTGTCCAGCACAGGTGTAGTCACTGTTCAGAGCCCAGCTAAACTCCAATCAATTGTCAGTGACGCAACCTCAAATGGAGTAAAAGTACACTTGGCACTCGGCGGTGCAGGAAATTCAGACAATTTCACCAGTGTGGCTGCCAGTGAAACCTATCGTAATAAACTTGCAGACCAATGTTTGGCAGTGATCAATCAATATGGTTTGGCTGGAATCGACTTGGACTGGGAATTCCCTGCTGGCTACCAAAGTTGGCAATTCGCTGAAATCTGTCGTTTGATTAAGGAAAAAATCGGGACTAAGGAGCTTTCGGTAGCCGTTGCTGCTCTCCAATACAACTCGGATGCCATTGGCGCACAAGCCGATCCATACATCGACTACTATAACTTGATGGCTTATGACAATGGCGGAGATAATCACTCCACGTATGTCTTTGCTCAACAAAGTGTTTCCTACTGGGCGAACGACAAAGGTATCAGCAAGAGCCGTTTGCGCTTGGGACTTCCTTTCTACGGAAGAAATGCTGTGAAAAAATACAGCGAAATCGCCGCAAGCAATCCTTCTGCTGCTTACAACGACGCTGACGATTACTACAATGGTTCCTACTACAACGCCGCTCCTACCATCAAGCAGAAATGTCAATACGCCCTTGACCAAGGGTTGGATGGTGTTATGATCTGGGAACTTACCCAAGACCGTACTGACCAGTACTCTTTGATCAATGCTGTTGACGAAATCATGGATGCTGGTGTGGTTTGCCAAAACCCAAACCTTGGTTTTACAAAAAGCCTTTGTGGTAGCCCATCCGTAACGCTTGACCCAGGCGTAAATGCTTCTGGCTTCTCTTACAAATGGAAAAAGGATGGTTCCTACATGACTGGTGAAACTTCTCAGACCCTCACTGTTACTAACGAAGGCACCTATACTGTTGAGTTCATTGACAACTCCAGCACTTGCCCAACCAAAACTTCTACAGTAGATGTAGTTTCTGCTTCTGCGATCAACGTAACAGACGCTGAACGTTGTGGTCCTGGAACAGTTGATTTGACAATCAATGAGTCTGGCTCTTATAAGTGGTACGGACAGGCTTCCGGAGGTTCACAGTTAGGTTCGGGACAAACCTTTAAAACGCCATCAATTTCTAATACAACTACCTACTATGTTGAGAAACCTGCTGTTTCCGAAACTGTGGGGATGGCTTATGATGATAGCTATGCTGGGAATTGGGCCAAGGGTGACGCATCGGAAAGTCATCTAAACTCATTAATGTTTAATGTGGAGTCAGAATTTACACTTGACGCAGTTACGATTTTTTATAATGCTGATGCACCAGAAGATGATGTTACTATCACCATTTATGATAAAAATGATGTAGTTATAGGTACTACAACATATACTTTACTTGATGTGGGTAAACAACGAGTTCCTGTTGGGATAGATCTTTCTGCTGGAACAGATTATAGGATTAATGCCACTGGCGCTGCCATTTGGTGTGATAAGCTCCAGTCCCCTGATATGTTTGATTATGACTCTTTTGACTTTTCTGGTATAATCGATTTTACTGGAACAGATTCAAAATGGGGAGTTGTTCAAAACTGGCATGCTGGCTTCTATGATTGGGAGGTTTCCTCAGGTGCGTCCTGCGGACGAACTTCAGTAAAAGCCATTATCAACACCTGCTCTGAGCCAACTGTTTCCTTTGTTGAACCATCCAGCAATGTGCTTGCATCCACGGGAAACCCAATCGACTTGAAAATTTCTGCTACAGATACAGACGGATCAATCAGCGCTGTGACTTTCACTATCAAAGATGAGAGCAATAATGTAGAGGCGACTTTGAATGGTAGCGCCCTCGGCGGTGACCAGTATGGCGCCTCTTGGACACCTGATACTGAAGGAACATACACCGTTGAGGTGAAAGCAGTGGACAATGACAAATTGGAAGCCACAGCCACCAACAGCTTCACCATTACAATCAACAAGCCATTGGCGACTACTGAGTCTTTGGAACAGTGGGGCGTAAACATCTACCCGAACCCTGTTGCTGATCAGTTGAACATCGAACTTGGTGATTTGAGCAATGCGAACATTACCTTGTTCAGCATCCAAGGAACTCAGGTGTTCACACAGAAAAATGTTTCTGGACAGCTGACTATCCCAACGGAACTTCCTGCAGGTATCTATACCCTTCAGGTTACCGCTCCAGAAGGAACCTTCCAGCAAAAAATCCTGAAAAAGTAAATTTTATTTAGCGGTCAGCGCCGCTACACAATAGATTCTAACAAAATGGCCGTCCTTCGGGGCGGCCATTTTTTTGTGTTTTCTGAATTTTTTTCAGATTTTTTGAAAAATTACAACGGTCCGCACATGGAATGCGGAGTAGGACTGAACCTTTGTATTGTTGGTTTTGCAGGGAGTTCAACTTTAAGCTTTGTCCAAAAATTCAAAAAAGACGAAAAAATGCTCACATCTTTTTCTACCTCCGCTACTACAGCCCCAGTTGCCCCAAAGCGTGCTCAGACAACTTCGGACCCCAAGCCTCTAAACGGAAAGCACTTTTGTTTGGCAGGAAGTTTCAGTCGCTCACGCTGGATGATGGAAAAGCTCATCCACGCCAAGGGTGGCATGATTTGCTACACCATAAGCCCTATTGTCGATGTACTTGTGGTAGGCGACTACGCCCAAGAGAAATTGCGAAAAGCTGAAGAAATCGGCTCCATTGAAGTGATGGACGAATGGACGCTCCGCAAAATGATTGAGGAAAGCGAACGACCTAAAGGAAATCTACAGAAACAGATTAACGACAATCTGCGCATTCTTGGCGACCCACTTCCAGAAGTACGCTCTGGCGCCTTGAATTTTTTGGGCAAGCACTTACCCTCAAAACCTTTTGAAAACTGGTACACAACAGACGTATGTCTTTTTGTAGCAGGCCAATTCAACCATCTCACTAAACCAGCCATGGAAAAATTTCTTGAATCTTGCCACATTAAGACATCGCCAGAAATTACCAGTGAGGTCACCCATATTTTAGTGGGGGAACGAGTAGGTGAAAAACTTGTTCGGAAGATTATCCGATCAAAAAAACCTTTGGTAGTCGAGTTCCATTTACCCAGCTTATTCTGACCAGATAGAATTAAGGGGTGAGAGTTAAGTTTTTCATCCCACCCCTTAATTCTTTATTCCCTAATTTCGGGGTATGAAAAAATTGCTCATCACCCTCTCCATTTTTCTTGGCATTGGCCTCTCGGCGATGGCTCAAACCGACCTTAACGGCCTTTGGGCAGATTCCACTTCCTCCGAATCCTTTCAGCATTGCTTCGCTGTTTTCGCCCAAAAAGGAGATTCTGTTTTTGTCACCCACTACTTGGAGTTCAACGGCCAACCCTTTGTTGAATACGGCAAGGGTGTGATCAAAGGAAACAAAGTCATCTACGACGTAGAGGTCACCCTTCAGATTCCAGGCTGGGCCACTGCTGGTCGCCACGAGCTTGTTCTATCGGAGGATAAAAAACTCCTCACAGGTACATTTACAGACAACAAGGGAAATACTGGAAAACTGGTATTCAGACGCCTGCGATAACCCTGTCTTACATACCCGATGAATACAGAACGTCAGCAGTCAATCACTGCTAACCGTTAACTGCTAACTGTTTTGCACGACGCGCTCAACCTCCTTTCCAAGCTCACGCCCAAGCGATTCTTCAACGGGCTGAACATCTGGCGAAGCTACCGCAAGGCGCTTCGAACGGGAGCTCCTGCGATTTCTGGAATGCCAGTGAGCTTGTCCATTGAACCGACGACCTCGTGCAATTTGCGCTGTCCAGAATGCCCAAGTGGTTTGCGACAATTCACTCGCCCGACAGGCATGTTGGACATGGAGCTTTACAAAAAGGTGATTGAGGAACTCTCTCCCACTTTGCTCTATTTGATTCTCTATTTTCAGGGCGAGCCCTATTTGCATCCACACTTTTTTGAATTGGTGCACTTCGCCAGCGAGCGAAAAATCTACACGGCCACTTCCACCAACGCCCATTATTTGGACGATGAAAATGCCCGAAAAACAGTGGAATCAGGTTTGGACCGTTTAGTCATTTCCATTGACGGCACCACTCAAGACACCTATGAATCGTACCGCATTGGCGGAAAACTCGAAAAGGTGATTGAGGGAACGAAGCGCGTCATTGAATGGAAGAAGAAACTGAAGTCTAAAACCCCACATATTCTCTTTCAATTCTTGGTGGTCAAGCCCAATGAGCATCAGATTGATGATGTCCGCAAACTGGCCAAGGAACTCGGCGTGGATGAATTGGGCCTGAAAACCGCCCAGATTTACGATTATAAAAACGGGAATCCCCTTATCCCCAGCATCGACAAATTTTCCCGCTACGCAAAAAATCCTGACGGTACCTATCGCATCAAAAGCGATTTGGACAACGGCTGTTGGAAAATGTGGCATTCGGCGGTGATGACCCAAAGCGGTGAGGTAGTTCCCTGCTGTTTTGACAAGGACGCCAAGCATGGTATGGGCTCCGTAGTCGAGGATTCATTCTCAGCCGTGTGGAATGGCAAAAAGTATCAAGGGTTCCGCCAAGCGCTATTAAAATCTCGTAAGTCGATTGATATCTGCACGAATTGTACGGAGGGAGTGAAAATTTGGGGATGATTTTAGTCCTATCAATCGTTCCCCAAACCGTTTTTGCTTTTTACTCTTATCTCTGAACAACATCACCCGTATAGGAACATAGACACCTTTCAACCTGTGCTATGTTCAAGTTTATTAAGACCTCACTTTTAGGCGGACTGGTCTTCCTCACCCCAATTGTCATCCTCATTTTCGTATTGGGCAAGGCCTACAAGATCATGCTGATGGTGGCCAAACCCTTGGCCAAGATAGTGCCTGTGGAGTCCATAATGGGGGTTGCGGCAGTCAACATCATTGCAGGCCTTATCATCCTCATTATCTGCTTTCTGGCGGGAATGTTTGCCAAAAGCGCCATGGGAAAGGGCGTTTTCAATTTTTTAGATGATAAACTGACCGCACTGTTCCCTGGCTACAGCTATTTAAAAAGTGCCGCTGAGAGCATTAAAGGCGAAAGTGAACACGGAAAAAGCCTGAAGCCTGTGTTGGTGGCTTTTGACGATCATATCTTAGTGGCCTTTAAGGTGGAGCAAACGGTGGGAGATATGGTTGTGGTGTATATCCCAGGCTCTCCTGATCCACGCGCAGGTTCTGTGGTGATGGTAGAAGAAGACCGTGTTTCCCCTGTTGACCAAGACTTTCTTTCTGTGCTCAACTCATTGAAACGCTTTGGACTAGATTCCAAGGATTTGGTCAACTTGGAGCAGATTCAACAATTGAAACCCTTTTTGGGTCAAAAGTAATTTCAGTTCTCATTCCTTAACATATGTTAAGGGAATCCTGCCAAAAAGCCCTGAAACTTGTGTTTTCAACACAATCATTCATCGGTATGAAAATCCACGGCAGACAACTGGCAATTGCACTTTTTGCGGTATTCCTTCTTAGCCAAACCGCTTTGGCCAACAGCAAAAAAATCCTGTTTGTGATGAGCTCGGCAGACACGATTTTGCTCAAAAATGGAAAAAAGGAAAGACAGACAGGCGTATTCCTCAATGAGTTTTACATGGCCTATCACGCCATTATCTCAAAGGGCTATCAAGTTGATTTTGCTACTCCATCGGGTGTAAAGGCCACGATTGACCAAGAAAGTTTAGGCGATGATTACTGGGAGGAATATCCCGAGCTAAAACAACAAGCGATAGCCTTCTGGAAAAATGACTCGGCTTTTTCCCACCCGATGACTTTAGAGGAAGCTATAAAAAAGCATGAGGAATATATTGGGTTGGTGATTCCTGGCGGGCAAGGTTTGATGGTTGATCTGATGTATGACAAGAACATTCCCACACTTTTGACGGCTTTTGCAGTATCTGACAAAGCCATAGGCCTCATTTGCCACGCCCCCAGCCTTATCACTACAATTCCTGAATCTGAAAACCCGTTTTTGAACTATCGGGTCAATGCAGTTACCCCTTTTGAGGAGTTTTACATCGAAAACTTCGTGATGAAGGGAAAGCCGAAAAACCGCAAGATTGCCAAACAACTAAAAAAACTGGGGCTGAAATATGACCATGGAGGCCCCGGAAAGCCTTTCGCCCTAAGAGACCGCAATTTGGTCACCAGCCAAAACCCATTTTCTGGTCGGTTGTTCAATGAACTATTCTTGGAGCTATTGGCAGAGAAAGGATAAAAACAAAGGCCTGAATGGAATGATGATTCCTTTTCAGGCCTTCAGGTATTTTATGAACATGGAGTGAATCAGAACACAGCCTCCATCACCTTCTTGGCTACTTTTCGTTTGATGATGTACTCGCCCTCCTCGTAAGCTTCCTTGCTGGCTTGTTCAAAGCTCATTTGAACGCCTTTCAAGCGGATTTGCTGTTCGGTGTGGATTTCTCGTCCAGTCTGTTTGTCAAACACACGAACGGTAAAGGATAAATAAGCGGTGTGGAAGCCATTGGCCGAACCACCTTTTTCGGTATCCGAATCGATGCTGATGATTAAATCCGCCTCTTCCTTGCTGGTCGCCAATTGAAGCCCTTCCAAGGTAAGGCTGTTTTTCAGCTGATTCGCCAAAACAGCCTGAGTCATGGATTGTCCAAAGTCCTTTTCATTGCCCTGCACCCAAATTTTGGGAAGCAAGACATGAATGGACAACTGGTTTTTTAATTGCTCCTGATTGCTCAGCAATTGGTAGATGGCAGGATGGCTATCACGGAAAGATGCAAAAAGCTTTTCCTTATCCAGATAAACGCCCACTGTTTGCACCGATGGCGTGCTGGAAATGCTTTGAATCGACAAGGTCGCATTTCCCTCTTGGGAGGTGAAAGCCTGTGAAGTGATTTTTCCTTTTCCCTGCAAAAACTTGAACGCAATGGCCAAGTTCGACACTGCATTACCCTTGTAGCTCGCCTTTACATTAACGCGCTTCTCAAAGTCACTTCCTTTTTGAAAATTCACTTTGGAGGCTTCTGGATTAAGCTCCAGTTGGTTCATCATCCGACGAATGGCAAACAGCGCTTCACGGTCCAAATAAACTTTCTTTCCGCCGTATTCAACCTCATTGCCTTCGGAAAGATAGTTTTCCAAAGCAACCAAGGTTTCCGCATAGGCCAACAAGCCCTCAGCGAAGTCGCCATTCTCCTCAAGGGCTTCGCCACGGGAATAGGCGCTTGTAGCCGATGAAATTGCTTTCAGGCGCTTCTCTTCACGGATTTGGGCATGTTTGCTTTTGGAAAGGCGGTAATAGACCCAATACTCGTCTTTGGTTTCGAAAATGTCCACGACCTCAAAGCCTTCAATATCTTCCAAGGCCGTCACCTGAACATTGTTCAAATATTGCTCACGATAGCGCTCACCTCCATCCATTTGATACAGCAAGGATGAGCCTGCAATGCGGACCTTAATCTCCGAGGCGAGGTTGTCTAGCGCCTTTTGCTTGGCCAGCTCGGCATAATCAAAACTGCCATTCTTGGGAACGGCTCCCACCCCGATATAGTAATAGCTGTCTATTGGGCGCTGGCGCACCCAATCAGGCCTTTCAATCACAGGCTCCTGAGTCACCGCTTGCCGTTTGGATGAACAAGCGGAAAGAAGCGTCAGTATTAGCAAGAGTAAATAAGAAGGTCTCTGAATCGCTTTCATAAACACATTTCACCCGCCCAATCAATGGCGAGTCTGCTCATAAGCCAATACGTCGTTGCTCAACTGCTGAGCAACTTCCTGCATGGCTTGTTTGGCCAACTCATCCGCACTTTTGAGGTCTTTGTTGGCAGTGAACAACTTACGCATGGTGCGGTTGCTACCCGCCACAGCGGTTGGCTTTGGGTGAAGGTCTTTGTAATTGCCAGAATAAGTGGCGTAATGCACTTTATCTGTATAGGTTTTCTCGACGATGCGGGAGGCCAACACCTCGCCTGTCTCCGAAGAAATCAAACGGTATTCAACGCTGATGCTAAAGCTGGTTTCCCCACGATACTCGCTGTAGTACACTTTTTTGTACTTGGTCACATACTTGAACTTGTCCGTGTCGCCATCATAGACTTTTACGGAATAGGCTTCGTAGGCTGGCTTGGTATCGCGAATCATGGAAGGCTTCTTGGCATTGACGGACAACACCTTGCTCACCAACACCACTTTGGCGCCCATCAGCTTGCCGGCCTTAATAGCGGTATTTTCATCGAAAACACCCGTTAGCACCAACTTTTGCTCTTCCATCAAGCGCTCCACGTTCTGGCGGTCCACCAATTGAATCAATGGGCTGTTGATGTCGGCAATGGCCGAAGAAGCATAAGCCTCCACCTTCATGGCCGCATCACGGTCGTAATAAGAGGCTTGCACTGGCAATACAGCAATGGTCATCATGGCCTTTTGTCTGGCCTCCTCTTTCAATGCAAAAGCATCCTTGTAGCCAGTATCCTTGGCCAACACTTTATCGAAGGAAACAAACGCATCGCGGTAGCGCTCATCTTCCAAGGCTTTCGTTCCTTTTATGTAAAGAGGTTCCAGTTCGGCCACTTTATGGAGGTCGGAAACATCCTTGAAATTCTTGTCCAGCTTGGCGATTTCAGCAAAAATGGGTTTGGCCTGCTCGTATTTCTCCTGCTCCATCAAGGCATTTCCCTCAGCATAGCGATTGTTGAGGTATTTGCTTTTGACCTCCTCGTAGTAGCCGTTGTATTGGTCAGGGAAGGACAAATCAACCTTCATTTGCCCCAACAATTCATGGTAATCTTTGGCCTTGATAAAGGAATAAACCGCATCGCGCTCACTGCCCATGGAATAGGCCTTATAAAAGCTGGCCAAATGGTCATCTAACACCAACTGGCCGTTTTTCTTCAAACCAATCCGTGCATTCACATTGTCCCTGTTGCGCTTTAGGGAATTGAGGTAATAATCCGCCGCCTCAGTGTAAAGTCCTGCCTCTTCAAATTTCTCAGCCTTTTTGGCCATGCGTCGGGAACCTGAACAGGCCACGAGGGCGACACTCAAGAGGGCAACAGAAAAAATGGTGTAAAGTTTTTTCATCATTCGATTTTTCAGCTACAGTGCGGTTAACAAAAGACCTTGCCAAAATGTTCAAACAAAGTTAGGGAGTTTCAAATTGGGAATTCATGAATGGGCCTCAGCATTAAGCGCTATCTATTTAATCGAAAAAATGATTTCCTCCTCGAGTGATGAGTTTTCGATGAACTATGTTTCAACATAGATGAGAATCAAGCCCGTAATCACCCAAATCACAATTGGGATATACAACCAGATAGGTGAAGGACGTCCATAAAGCCTATTCCACATTTGCTTCCACGCTTCTTTGGCGCTCAAGCCACCCAGCGAAAAGGTGCGGATAAACTCTTCGTATCGCAGTCTGTTCACAGGGTTGTCTTCCAGCCATTGCTCCACCTGCATGCGAGCACGCTCTTTTAGTTGACCTTTGTAATAGCGCAAAAGGAGGATGGGATTCTCAAAAACCATAATTAACCATGTTTGGCTTTCCTTTGACATTATAACGATGTCATTGCCGATATGGTCTAAGGGAAAGAAAATGTAGATTTGGAGCCCAGCAAAAGTTTCCCACAATGAAAAAACTCTGTTTCGCCACCAACAACGCCAATAAACTCGCCGAAATCCGAAAAGCCTTGGAAGGCCAATACGAGGTGCAAGGCCTCAAAGAAATCGGTTGTAATGAAGAGCTTCCCGAAACTCAAGACACCTTGGAGGGCAATTCCCTACAGAAAGCACAGTATGTGTGGGATAACTATGGTGTGAGCTGTTTTGCCGATGACACTGGTTTGGAGGTTGAGGCGCTTGAGGGTGCGCCGGGCGTGTATTCAGCGCGATATGCTGGCGAACATGGCGACTCGGAGGCCAATATGACTTTGGTCCTGAAAAACATGGAAGGAGCTTCCAACCGAAAGGCTCAGTTCCGTACGGTCATCACCCTGATTATGGATGGGGAAAAGCATCAATTTGAAGGAGCTGTCAAAGGAAGCCTTCGCCAAGAAAGAAGCGGTTCTGAGGGATTTGGCTACGACCCAATTTTTGAGCCGGAAGGCTATTCGGTCACCTTCGCAGAAATGTCCATTGAGGATAAAAATGTCATCAGCCACCGAGGCAGGGCAGTGCGGAAACTGATGGATTTTTTGAAGAAAGGGTAAAGAGAGACATTAGATTTTAGACGTTAGATATGAATTCTAATCGGTGCTAATGTCTAAAATCTAATGTCTGCCCACTAAAAAAGGAACGGTTTCCCGTCCCTTCCCAAAGGTTAGCCAAAAAGTTTTGTAATCAACTCAATCAAGCCTGTCTTGATACTGATTCGGGCTTCGATCAGCACGGTTGACTTGCCTTTACTCTCCTTCTTAAAGTGGATCTCCATCCGCACGAAAATTAAGGTAAAACATCGGGATGGATGCCCACCTTTCCATCCCCTTTTTTAACCGCCCTTTGTAAGGATAAGATACTGCTAAAAAGGCGGTTATCAATGGCGTTAAGCGGTTTTTTTAAGACGTAGGGCACAAGGCTCTACGTTACGGAGAGGTAGTGGTTTTGGCCTTTTCGAGCATACCATCCCATTCCTGTTGCTGGGTTTTTTGCTGGTGGTGAGTCTTCTGCTTTCGGATGTAGCCTCTCACCCTGTCGAGATGTTGTGGACTCACTGAAAAGGCACCAAAGCCATCTTGCCAATAGAGTTTGTGCTCACCGAGTTGTTTCCTTGCCCAATACCAGCTTTTGCTTTTCACAACCCTCACAAAATCGCTGACATTTTGGTCCGGTCTCAATTCAATGAGCAGATGAATATGATCTTCAATGCCGTTGATGTGGTCTAAATAGTAAGAATGTTCCTTGCAGACGGTCCGAATAAAGCTGAAAAGTGATTTTTCAAAGGATGGCAAAATAAGAGGTTGACGGCACTTAGTTGCCCAAGTAATGTGATACCAAAGTGAGGTGTAGGATTGCTTGTTAGCCATGAAAAATGGGGTTTCATTAGCTGTACGATTGCCGGCAGTTTTGGGTTCTTTTTTTCTGCTTTTCCAGCCATCCTGATTTCTCAGCTATCTAGCCATCTCAGCCATCGTAGGGCACAAGGCCCTACGCAACGGAGCAACTAACTTGGAGCAAAAAATACCCCTCAAATAAACCCCAGAACAGCCCACACATCCGTAACGTAGGGCCTTGTGCCCTACGCCTTGCCCTGTCAGTGCCCCCACTCATCCCCCTTCAACACAAAAAACCCCGCAAAGTCCTCAGACCTTGCGGGGTTTCAATATTAAAAGCTTAATGCGCTTAAAGCTTGCTGATGGCCTCCAAGTAAGCTTGGGCCGAAGCGTAAATCACATCAGTGTCAGCGCCGAAGCCGTAGTGGTAGATGCCGTCCTTGGATACTTGGATATGCACCTTGCCGTAGTCATCGGAACCGCCAGTAACTGTTTGTACAAGGTATTCCTCCAAACGGTCGCCACGGCTGATGATCTTGCGAATAGCGTTGATGGTGGCGTCCAAAGGACCGTTTCCTTCACCCTCTGCGCGCTTCAACTCACCATTCACCTCAATGGCAATCTTGCAGACAGAATGTTGCTCACTTGAGCAGTTCACAGAGAACTCCTTAATCTCAACATTTCCACCCTCGGTGCCCTCTTTACCCAACAAGGCCAAGATGTCCTCGTCGTTGAAGTCCTTCTTCTCGTCGGCCAAGTGAAGGAACTTCTTGTACACCTCGTCCAACTCGTCTTGGTCCAAGTTTACGCCCAAGCGCTCAACATGGTGCTTCAAAGCGGCGCGTCCACTACGAGCGGTCAAGATGATGGAAGAATCTGGGTATCCAACGTCTTTCGGGTCGATGATCTCGTAGTTCTCACGGTGCTTCAACACGCCGTCTTGGTGGATACCAGAGGAGTGTGCAAAAGCGTTACGACCAACGATTGCCTTGTTAGGCTGTACAGGCATGCTCATCAAACGCGTAATCATACGGCTCATGCCGTAAAGCTTGGTTGAGTCCACATCGGTATGCATGCCAAGCCCTTCGTGGTGGGCTTTCAAAATCATCACGGCCTCTTCCAAAGAAGTGTTACCAGCACGTTCACCGATACCGTTGATGGTCACCTCCATTTGACGGGCGCCATTCTGCAAGCCAGCGATGGTGTTGGCGGTAGCCAATCCCAAGTCGTTGTGGCAGTGCACAGAAATGATAGCCTTGTCGATGTTTGGCACGTTGTCCTTCAAGAACTTGATTTTGGCGCCGTACTGGTCTGGCGTACAATATCCTGTGGTGTCAGGAATGTTCACCACCGTAGCACCATTGGCGATTACGGTTTCAACCATTTTCGCCAAGAAGTCCAAGTTTGCACGTCCAGCATCCTCGCAGTAGAATTCTACATCGTCGATGAGGTTACGAGCATAGCGGGCAGCCTTAGCGGCACGCTCCAAGATGTTCTCGTGCGAAGTCTTGAACTTATATTTGATGTGCATGTCCGACACACCGATGCCCGTGTGGATACGTCCGAGCTTGGCATATTGGAGTGCTTCGGCAGCACAATCGATATCTTTTTCAACAGAGCGGGTAAGCGCACAGATGCGTGGCTTGGACACCGCTTTGGAGATTTCCACAACCGACTGGAAATCGCCAGGGCTGGAAATCGGGAAGCCGGCCTCGATGATGTCAACACCCAATTCCTCAAGGGCTTTGGCCACTTCAATCTTTTCAACCGTGTTCAACTGACAGCCAGGAACCTGTTCACCGTCCCGAAGCGTCGTATCAAATACGTAAACCTTATCTTCCATAAGTAGAAGGATTGAGTACGAGGGCTAAATGTTCTCTCAAGGGACGTTAGAGTTTAGACATTAGACCTTAGCTCTAAATAGATTCCATTCTGGAGCTAATGTCTAACGTCTAGTGTCTCTTTTGTCCGAAGGCACTTAGTACTCCGTACTTCTGTACAAAAAACGGCCACCCTTAGTCTTCTAAGAATGGCCGTTTGCTTATTTTCTTAAACACACCATTCTCAGACCACTCCAAGGAGCAGTTGCAGAAGAAGGGCGATGTTTAGTGATTTAGATTGCATTTCCGTGCAAAAATAAGAGATAGCGGTGAATTGGGCAAGAGTTGTGGAGACATTAGACCGCTTTGCTTTTAGACATTCTCTTGTATTAGGTACAATGTATTATGTATCATGATTTCCTGGCTACCGAGGTCATGGTACATAATACACGATACATTGTACAAAAAAGCCTTTTAAAGGATATTCAACGCCTGCTCCTTAATTTTTTCCAGTTCCTCCTTCATGCCAACCACTAAGCGCTGCAAAACCGCATCATTAGCTTTGGAGCCGATGGTGTTAATTTCACGACCGATTTCTTGGGAGATGAAGCCGAGCTTCTTTCCGCTGTCTTTTTTGGAGGCGACTTCTTCGCGGAAGTGGTCCAAATGGTTTTTCAAGCGGACCTTCTCCTCGGCGATATCGAGTTTTTCGATGTAATAGACGAGTTCCTGCTCAAAGCGGTTTTCGTCTACATCCACTTTCAACTCATCTATTTTTGTGCGAATACGCTCACGGACAGCCTCCACACGGCGAGCATCTTCCTCAATGATTTGGCTGAGGTTGTTCTCGATGTTAGAAATGTATTCCAGAAGCTTTTGCTCCAAAACGTCCCCCTCCTTCTGGCGGAAAGCATTGCAGGCCTCCAAGGCTTCCTTGGCCACCTTTTTAATCAAGGCCCAATCTTCTTCCAAAGCGTCCTTATTATCGCCAACGGATTCCACCGTTCCCGGCATTTCCAAAGCGAATTTGAAAAGGTCAGCAGGATTGGTTCCAATCGGAGCTACCGCCAACAAGTCTTTATAATAGGCGTCCACCAAGCTCTTATTGATTTTGGCCTTTGGCTCCTCAGAACCCACCTCAGCTACCTCCAACCCGAAATAGGCCTTTCCACGAACCAACTGGTCGGTCAACAGATTACGGACTTCGATTTCCTTGTCAGAAAAGGAACGAGGCAAGCGGACATTGGCATCCAAAAATTTTGAGTTCAAGGTTTTCACCTCCACCGACACCCGCAAACGTTCATTCTCGAAGTTTGCCGTGCCGAATCCTGTCATTGAGCGGAGCATATTTTTAAAGACTTTAGAGGTTAGATATTAGACCTGAACCCGATGATATGGGTTAGGTCATATTCCACCTGTCTGTTAGTTCAGCCTGCAAAGAAAAGAAGGAGTTTTGATTTTGCCCTCTTTTCAACGATTGGAAATACAATTCTGCACTATAGAGCGCTTGCATTCATCTACTTATACTGATTCACATTTTTTCGGGGAATCATGTAGTTGATTTGTTAAAAAGCCTAAATTGAAGGCTCACTTTTAACCTTAACTTTTTGAAAATGAAGAAACTGGTACTTTTGGCTGGATTGGCACTGGGCTTTTCTACAGCATTCGCACAAGACCAACACCCTAACTCTGACTTTGAAGATTGGACTGACTATGATGGTTACATGCTTCCAGACAGCCTTACCTCTTTTCAGAACATTTGTGTGGATATTGGGGGTGGTTTTCAAGAGTGTCTTATTGGTGTTGAACAAACAACTGATGCCAATACAGGAACCTACGCCGTAAAGATGACGAACGTGGCTGATGCTGATGGCGATCCTACGTCTATTTCCCTATTTAGCCTTAATGACGATTTTGAGACAATCACCTTTACTGGCCGTCCTGACTCACTTTCCGGATTCTATAAGTTCTTACAGGAAGGTCAAGATACAGCTGCCGTTGCCGTCTATCTCCTGAAAGAAAATGTTGCAGATCCTACTGGTTTTGATCCAAACACAGATGTGGTCGCCTCTGGTTTTGTGGAGTTTTTGGAAGATGCCAATGACTATACACAGTTTTATGTACCATTAACATACATTTCCACTGACCCTGTAGCGGGAATTTTCCTTTATGCAGAAACCAGTGAAGGTGATGGCACAATTGGCACCACCTTGTATTTGGACTCTTTTGAATTCATGTATAGCAATGTCACTTCTACCGATGAAACAGCCAGTTCTGATATTGAGCTTTTCCCAAACCCTGCTACTGAGGTGTTGAACATTTCTGGTACGTTCAATTCCGTTGAGATTTTGAGTATGGATGGAACCGTGGTAATGACTTCCAGCGAGACTCAGCTAAACCTTTCTGATTTGGCATCTGGCATTTACATCGCTCGCGTACACACGGACAATGGCATTGTTCCACAAAAATTGGTGATTGACTAATTCCCCGTCAAACACTATAAAATTTGGCCACCTCGGGAAACTGGGGTGGCCATTTTTTGTCTCACCGAACCCTTCGTGTATTTGTATTGAGAATCAAAACTTACCACTTTTAGCCTAAGCTTTTGGACAAGAATTCTTCCCATGAAAAAACGCTCTCAGTTCCTGTTTTTAGTCGCATCACTTTTTGTATTACTTCCGAGTTGCCAACCCAAAGAGAACGGTGGAACAAGTCAACCAACTGGCTACCGTGCACCCATCAAGGAGTTGAGTGATGAGGAATACCCCGACAATCCAGACATTTCCATCCGCCATGCTCTAGACGGTAGCTTTTCTCACAGCGAAGTATTGATTGAGCGGGATTCTTCCAATGGACTTTTCTCCCTTTATTTCCTGCCTGGCAACCAAAAATCGGACACCATTGTACTGAATGAAGTGAACCTGTTGGAATGGATGCCCACAATTCCTGAGCATATCAAGGATGATGAATACACAGCCTTTGTGGGCATTATCAACCAAGAGTGGAATCGCCAGCAAGTGAAATTCCCACATGAGTTTGAGTTGAGGGAAAACAATTTGGAGGCTGATACTACAGTACGGGTGGATTTGGCGCGCAATTGCCTGAACTCCTACTTATGGGAAATCATTACTTACGCTGATAATGGTACTAGCAAAGCGCCTGTGTATCACGGTTGGTTTGACTTTCCACATGAGCTTTACGCCAAGCTTTTTAAGGAGAGAAACGGGATTCCATTCGAGAAATACGCCGACCATTTGGAGGAATGGAAAACGCCCGAAAGCAAGGAACTTGATTTAACTCAGTTGAGGGAAGTTCTCACTGAGGACAGCATCGCCTTTGGTAATCACAATGATGCATTGTATCCGTTGATTGGGGAGCGAAAAAAGAAGAACAAAAACATCATTCGACCAAAAGACGCCACCAAGATTCAGGATTTCCTCAACGACTCTACCCTGTTCGCCACTTTCACGCCTCCAGGTTTTTACAATACAGCCGACCCGCGAAAAACCAAATTGGGACGTTTGGCAAAACCCATCAAACTTGTTCGCAGGGAAGTGGTATCAGCGAATGTGGCTAAGGATACCTTGGTGGAATTGGAAATGCTGTTTGCGGATAACAAGGGAGAACGCTTGACGAAGTTTATCGTTGGGTTTGAGCTGGAGAAAGTCCCCGTGCTCACGGATTCCACCTTGCACCAAGGCTACCAGATGCCAATGGGTATTGCGAATCATAGTTTTTACGAAACTTATGAAACGGCAATGCGGAATAAAGCCACAGAAAGCTCATTCTATGCTTTATTGACTGATAAGCAGGGAAATTGGCTGGACAGCCATGATATTGGCATTGACGGGCCTTTGTTCTTTATCAAGGAAACAGAAAAAGGAAGGGAGCTTCACCTGATGATTTTGTCCTTTGAAAGGCATGCTTTTGTGGGGCATTACAGTGTTTTACTCTGATGCCTTCCCCTGAGAAAAGGGAAGTTGATGAAATTCACTTCATTTTTACCTAAAAAACTTAAATTGACAGACGTAATTTTAACCTAAGTTTTTGAAAATGAAGAAATTTCTACTTTTGGCTGGTTTAGCATTGGGGCTTTCTCCAGCCTATGCACAAGACCAACATCCTAACTCGGACTTTGAGGACTGGACGGATTTTGACGGCTACATGCTCCCAGACAGCTTGGCATCATTTGAGAACATTTGTGCATCAATCAATAATGTGGAAGTATGCCGTGAGGGCCTAGAACGAACTACTGACGCTAACACTGGCACTTATGCCATGAAGCTAACTAACAAGGAGGATGCTAGTGGCGACCCTACACCTGTAACTGTCTTTAGTCTTAGCGACGATTTTGGTGCAATCACCTTTACAGGCCGACCAGATTCACTTTCTGGGTCTTACAAGTTTTTGCAGGAAGGTCAAGACACTGCTTCTGTTTATGTCTATCTATTGAAGGAAGGAGTAGCAGACCCTTTTGATTTTGATGAGAACACTGATTTGGTGGCCGCTGGTTTTGTTGAGTGGAGAGCGGACGCCACGGAATACACACAGTTCTATGTGCCGTTGACCTACCTTTCTGATGATCCAGTTGCCAACATTATGATTGTGGCCTCAAACAGTGAAGATGGAGACGGAACACTTGGAACGACATTGTATTTGGATTCCTTCGAGTTCATCTATGGCGCTGTGACTTCCGATGAGGAGATGGCAGACGCGGGGTTGGAGCTTTTCCCAAACCCTGTTCAAGACATGTTGAACATCAATGGAGATTTCAATAAAGTAGAGATCCTTAGCATGGAAGGAGAGACCGTACTCACTTCCACGGATAGCCAAATCAACCTTAGTGAGTTGAATGCGGGCATTTACATCGCCCAAATCCATACAGATAACAGCGTTCTTCCAAAGAAGATTATTGTTGACTGATAGCCAACGATTAACCGAAAACAAAAAGCCTTGCTCCCATTTTTGGGAGCAAGGCTTTTTTGTGGATTGAGGATAACCCTTACGGCAACTCAGGCGCCTCAGTCAATTCTTGTGGCGCATCACCTGTCAATGCATCCAAGAAGGCAACGATGTCATTTACCTGCTCATCGGACAAGTCTTTGTTCAACTGAGCCTTGCCCATCACGCGAACTGCTTCGCTGAGGTCAGTTACGCTTCCATCGTGGAAATAAGGCCCCGTCATGGCGATGTTACGAAGGCTTGGCACCTTAAACATGTGCTTGTCCACCTCGTTGTTGGTCACCGCAAAACGGCCCATATCCTTGTCACTGCCATTAGTGAACATCCAGTAATCGCCGTAAACACCAAACTTCTGGTAGGAATTACCACCGAAGAGCGCGCCGTTGTGACAGCTATTACAGCCTACGTCAACAAACGTCTGCAAGCCTTTTTTCTCTTGGTCATTCAAAGCGCTGGCATCGCCGTTTGCAAACTTGTCAAACTTAGAAGGCGTGATAAGCTTGCGCTCAAAAGCACCAATCGCATTCTGCAAGTTGTCATAAGTGATTGGCTTGTCCTGCTCTGGGAAAGCACTGGCAAAGGCGGTTTGGTAGCCTTCAACTTTGGAAAGTCTGGCAATCACGGCCTCCTTGTCAGGCATGGCCATCTCCACTGGGTTTAGAATTGGTCCACCAGCCTGCTCTTCCACGTCAGCGGCACGACCATCCCAGAATTGAGCCATGTGGAATGCCGCATTGAATACGGTTGGGCTATTACGCTCGCCATTTTCACCTGCATCACCTGGAGAAACAGGTAGGTTATCCACGCCGAAGGTCTGCAGGTTATGGCAAGAGTTACAGCTGATATTGCCATCCTTGGAAAGGCGCGTATCAAAATAGAGCATTCGACCAAGCTCTACCTTCTCATTGCTGTGCGGATTGTTTGGGTTGTCAATGCTCTCCGGCAATGCGCCAAAAGTATTGGCCGCCAAACTCATCACAGGATCCATGTCCTTATTGTCCGAAGAGGTCAAAACAGGGTCGCCAGGGTTTGGGCCATCAGTTTTATGCGGATTGCTACAAGCGACCATCAGGCCAAAGGACAAGGTGGCAAGACCGCCCCATCCCATCATTTTTTGAAAGGTATTCATACCCATAAGTGTCTTCATTTAGTGTTCAACTGGAAAAAATTGCCCAATAGTTTGGGCCGAGAATGAACCAAGATATTCAAATCGTCCAATTCCTCAAAACCTCATTCCTTTTACGTAGAAACCCAAAAAAAGGTCAATCCCGACCAAACTGCACTGCCAACGAGGCGGTTATACTGGTACTTTGGTCAAAATGCCTCGGGTCGCCATCTGCCACAGAGAGAAAATCATTTTGTGAGAAGAAGCCACGACCTTCCACACGAAGCATGGCTTGCGGGTTTACCCTGAAATCAACATTGACCGAAGCCCCGTGTACTCTGAAGGCCTCCGGCGAAGGCACCTGAATGACTTTGGCCGGATCACCATAAAATTCATAGCGTCCACCAACACCCCATTTTTTGCTCAGCCAATAGCGCATACCCACGCCGGGATTGTACCATTGGTCCCACACATCAGCATCTCCTCTTTTTCTCAATCCAAAATCAAGGCCGGCAATCATCTCAAACCTGTCTGAAGGTTGCCAATTCCAGATCAGTTCTTGAAAAAACCACGTACCGCCTGAGGTGTCAATCTCCTCCTGCCCCAAAAAGTTGTTATACGTCAAGCTCGCCTTGTCACTAGGGCTGAAGCACACCTGCAAACCCACAGCTTTCCCTTGGTCATTAAATCCCTCGCTCATGTTTTGCCAGCCATTGCTCACTACACCCAAGAATGACCAATGCTCATTTGGTTGGTAAGCCATGCGCACTCCCGCCAAATAATACGGCGTATTCTCATTCGACAAAAACGCCCCAAGATTGGGGTTGTCCAACGAAAAAGCCGAGGCAAAACCTAGATGCGAATAAAAGACACCCGCATCCACCCACATATTTTCACGGATTTTCAAACCAGCATAGGCCTCATACAAATTGCGAAACACACCAGGTTCACCGCCCACATTAGAATTTTGGAGCGTACCGATTTGGATGCCAAATGCCGAACGAAACCATTCCCGCTCATAAGTGGCCTCCAGCATGCCGATGTTTACCGAGAACTCATTGTGCTGATCGAACTGGTAGAGGAAATAAGGCTGTTTATGTCCCTCTCTCAAATTGAAGTCATAACTGTAATAAGCCTCCAAATAGCCAGAGAAACTAAGACCTGGAAGGAGCCCCGTTTTTGAAGTGTCAGATTGGGCATTCGACCCCATTGTGGCCAAAAAGCCAATTACCAAAAAGAAATATCGCATTACGAAATAGAAAAAGCCTTCGGCAAAGTTCGCCGAAGGCTTTGGAAATGCAAATAGAGGCAGGCACTTGGGGCTGATGTTGTTGCATTCAGCCCGAGAATTCAACCCCTCCTCTGTCCTCCCCTTATCCAAGGGGAGGAGAATGCTACAAAGAATACTTCCTAATTGAGTGCTTAAACTCTGAGCTGGTGGTTTCTCCTCCCCTTTTTAAGGGGAGGACAGAGGTGGGGTTGCTCCAGAGTTTTGTATCCTTACAAAATAGACATCTGCCCCTACTAAAATCACTGCACCACCAACTTGCGGTACTCCTTATGACCAGAAGCTGTTTCGATGGTCAAAAGGTAAATGCCTTTGCCTTCTTCGCTCAAGTCCAACTCAGTAGGAAGCTGACCCTGTACATCCATAATAGCACGACCATTCAAATCACTTACCATCACGTGCAAGTCAACCATATCGTCATAGCTCCACTCCAACTCAAAGTTTCCAGAACTTGGGTTCGGCCATACATTCAATGAGTTGCCCAATGCATTATCCACACTAGTGATTTTTCCATCATTGTCGGCATCTACAGCCACACGGTTAGAGTATTGGCTGGAACCTCCAGCATCACAAGGATCCAAAAACACTGTTTCCACCATATACACCAAATCTCCCTGTGGCACATTTAAATCAGTGTACGTATTCATATCGCCCAAATAGCTTGGCAACGAATCAATCACTGACAAGTTGTTCATGTCGCCACCACGATAGATGCGGTAGTAAGCCACTTCTCGATCATCGTACTCTCCATAAGCCTCATAGTGATTCCACAACAAAGACCAACGATTATCTGGGCCTGGGTACATGGAAAGATGCACTGTTAAATGGGATGAGCTTTGCATTGATTCTACATCACAGGCATTTGTTGCAGACACCTTGTATTCATAGGCACGTCGCATAGGGTTGGCATCCTCGTCGATAAAGGAATTCGAGCCACTGGCGCTTTGCGTTCCAATCAACTCATACTCTCCAAAATTCTCACGGTAGATGTTATAGTATTCGACCCCTGGCTCGGTCAACTTATTCCAAACAATTTTATTCTTTCCATTTTCTTCCGTCACAGAACAAAGTGAAGGACGCACCTGAGAGAAGTTCAATGTTTTTAGATCATCAAACGATGACAAGCTCAATAAGAGCAAATCGGAACTCCCTTCTGCCTCGAAGAAAGAATTCCCCAACGAGAATGAATAGAAACCACCAACCAGATTAATTCGCCCGCTGGACATATTGATTTGGTCAGGGAAACTAACATCAACAAAGTCGATTAAATCACCATTATAACCATTCAGCTTACCAAGCTGTGATTCACCATTGCCCTCATCTCCTCCAAAAGCAGGACCTTCGGATAAGGCCAATACATTGCCTGAAGCATCAAAACCAAAATCTTTCAAGGAGTTACTATAATAATACCCATTAGAAAATGCTTTTGCCCACAGCACCGAACCCTGAGAGTTCAACTTAGCTAAAAAGGCATCCTCATAATTAACAGCATTCAATAACTGCCCTGCAATGTCGATGGCACCTTGAAACTGGCCCGTAACATAAACATTACCATTGGCATCCACTTCAATCTGATGAGCGTAGTCATAGCTACTTCCGCCCAGCTGTTTTACCCACTGGTAATTGAAATCCTTATCATACTTGGCCAAGAAGATATCATCCTCACCTTTCGAAGAAAGAGTGGCATTAGGGAACAGCAGGTCTTGGTCGTAGAAACGACCTACAACATAGATATTTCCAGCGGCATCAATCGCAGCATCCCTCAGCTCTTCCCAAGCATACATGTAAGAATCAGCCCCCACCTGTTCAATCATTCTTTTTGAGGACTGAAGAGTACCAGCGGTAGAGAATTTAGCAAAGTAGATACTGGAATAGCTATCATAGACGCTCTTAGATTGTTGACTATCGTAGTAGCTATCACTTCCTCCTTCCAAAACATCTGAGTCAATTGTTACGGCAGATGACCCTGAAGTACCCACAACCACCACATCATTGCCTGAAGCCAGAACGGTGATTTTGTCCATATTATAAGAATCAGACTCCAAGGTTTTTACCCACTGGAATTCTCCTGCTGCATTATACTTCGCCAAATAAATGGACTCATCTTGGTTGCTCACAAGAGTCTGACCACTAAAGGTTGTACCCTCAGAATATTCCCCCACAACATAGATGTTCCCACTGGCATCCACATCCATCGCAATGACGGACTCATTGTAGCTACCACCGGCACTGGTTGCCCACAAAATATTTCCTTGGGCATCAGCCTTCGCTACAAATAAATCCTCACCTCCATTGGAGCTTACAGAATAACTCCCAAACTGGGCCGTTCCCTGAAACTCACCCGTCAGGAGGAAATTTCCTTGAGCGTCAGATTTTAATTCAGTAAGCGACTCATTATCAGAGCCACCAAACTGTTCTGCCCACCACTGCTGGTCGCATTGTGCATTTACCTGCCAAGCCCCTGCCAGGCCAAGCATCAGAGAAAGTAGTTGTTTCCTCATTTGAATTGTTAAAAGGGATATAAAACACGAGCCTTTCGGCCCTTAAACAAAGACTTGAAAACGCAGAAAAACCCAGCTCCAAAAAGCCGGGTTCCATTCACTCTTAAACAATCGTTACCCTTACTTACACAGGATAATTTCCCGACCGTTGTCGCTGTTGGAAACGGTATGCACCAGATTCCTTTCTACAAAGATTTTATCGCCAACCTCCAAAGTTCTTGGGGAACGTTCACGCGATGAAAGACGGCCCGTGGTAACGGAGCCTCCGCTGTCAATTTTGATGTTAATGCCCGAAGAACACTTGTTCAACAGGTCCACACGTACTTGGGCGCCCGCCACATGACTTATTGAAGTATAAGCCGTTGCACCAAAAATAAGTGCTGCAGATGCGGCCATTAGCTTGAGCTTTTTCATAAAAATCAAAAAGATTAATACGTGAAAGAATGTTAAAAACGTGGGCGAATATAAGCCTTATTACATCAGCTTAAAAATGTCCAGCTTTTTCAAAAAAGTCCGTAAATCACACACCACACAAACTGACCACCAAGGAGTTAACCTTGTTTTAACCCATAAAAACAAGTCCGTAAACCACAAAAATAGTACGCCGTAAACTCACTTTTTTCCCGTAAACTCGCAGGCGAATTCCCTGCGACTTTCATTCCTTGACTTTTCTGGGGACACTTTAAAACGCTGGGGAGTTCACTGTTTTCACACTTTCAAACCCTTTTTACCGAGATGTTTACAAAACGCCTCTTCCAAACCTTCACCCTGCTTATCGCCTTGGGTGCCGCTAATCTTGTTAACGCTGCTGACCTTCTTGTGAGAGAGAATGGACTGGGCGGAGCATATTCCACTATTCAAGCTGCTCTAGATGCTTCTGTTGACGGCGACCGTGTTATTGTTTTCAATAAGGCTGGGGATGTTCCTTATGTTGAAAACATTACAATTTCTAAAAACATCACCTTGATGGGATTGGATAAGGATAATAAAGCAATAATCAATGGCTCAATCACTCTTGAAAAAGGGTGTAGTATTAACTTTGTAAAAGCAACAACTTTCACCCTTTATTCAAGTGACACTATTGATATCAACATCAATCATTTTGAAGGAGGAAGTATTTCGCATGGCTATCAACACACACCTGGTTCATACCAAAACATAAACATTACCAACTCAAATTTTTCTGGAAACATCAAAACAGAAAACTCAGAATCGCACCGAACATCATCAGGGTATTCACCATACTCTACAGACAAGTATAAAACATTAATATCTAACTGTACCATTGAAGGAAGTGTCTACATCGCTAATGGAAAAATACTTGGAAACACAATCAACGGAAGCATTGTATCCAGATACTACTCTTTAAACAGAAATTATAGCACATTGTATGATTACACGTACATTTACACAAAATTCTACGCCAAATCAGACAGCTTATGCATAATTGGAAACAAAGTTTCAGGAGGAATAAATATTTTCAATAACCGACCTCACTTGATTGAAAACAACCTAATAAAAAGCACGTCAGATGGCATTTTTTGTTACAAATGGGATGCTAACAGTTCCGTTGTAAACAACACAATCATGGCGGGAGTATATGGAATTGAAATTGATGGAGACAGAACGACATCCACGTTGATTTACAACAATCTAATTGTCTCCCACCCAACCAAAGTTAGCTCAGGATGGGCCATAGATTGCAGCGGTGCTGCTTATGTTAGCTACAACGCCTATACAGACAATTTCTCATCCACTGGCCATACCAACAACGGTACTAACCTCACTTTCCCTGCCTCTGATGTGACCGTGGACGAAACCACCGGCATGGCTTCTGGTTCCAACATCAATGCTGGCCACCCAGACGCTGCTTACACAGATTTGGACTTGAGCCGAAATGATATTGGTTGCTACGGTGGTTCCAA
Organism: Bacteroidia bacterium; assembly: GCA_030431525.1. Taxonomy (GTDB): domain Bacteria; phylum Bacteroidota; class Bacteroidia; order Cytophagales; family JAAEPT01; genus JAUIJC01. The sequence goes on from JAUIJC010000009.1 coordinate 95,158, forward strand.
CAGCCTATTGAACTTTTTCCCAACCAACAACACTGGTAACGCTCGCATCATTCATTTGGAAATTCCACGCCGTGTATTGAACGGTGACCAAATCAATGTAAAGGCCACAGCCATTGCCGAATAATTTCTCACAAGGACAAAAAGCGATTGGGTTTCTGACCAATCCAAATCATTATGAAAAAAAGCATCCTTTTGTTGATGCTGTCCTTGTGCGTGCACTTCCTAAGTTCAGCCCAGGTGCTTCAAGCGGAGTATTTCTGGGATACGGACCCTGGGGAGGGCAATGGTATTGCCTTGTCCGCACAGGACGGCCAACTAAATGAAACCATTGAGGAGCTCTTTGCCGATGGCATTGCGCTCCCAGATGATGCAGGATTACACCGATTTAATATCAGAGCGAAAAATGCTTTGGGCCAATGGGGTCCTGTGTTTTCATCTGTCGTTTCGGTTGAATCCACTGATACTACAACTACTACCACTGCAATTATTCCATCTGTTACCCAAGCTGAATACTTCTGGGACAATGATCCAGGACAAGGTGCGGGCACACAGTTAGTTGCTGAAGATGGCAAACTTGATGAAACGGTTGAAAATGTCTTCAAAGACAAGGTCAACGTTCCTTCCAATGGCTTGCACCGATTTAATATTCGTGTGAAAAATGGCGAAGGACAATGGGGACCTACATTCTCATCGGTTGTTTCCATCGAAACCATTGACACGACCACACAGGCAAATGTAATTGCGCCGAAAGTTGTCCAAGCTGAATACTTCTGGGACAATGACCCAGGACAAGGCTCAGCTACGCAATTGGTTGCTGAGGATGGTAAACTCGATGAAGCCGTTGAAAACATCTTTAAGAATGAGATTGCTGTTCCTGAAACTGGCTTGCATCGATTTAATATCCGTGTAAAAAATGGCGAGGGACAATGGGGACCAGCCTTCTCATCGGTTGTTTCCATCGAAACCATTGACACGACCACGCAGGCAAATGTGATTACGCCAAAAGTTGTCCAAGCCGAATATTTCTGGGACAATGACCCAGGAGAAGGGTCGGCTACCCCGCTTTTGGCTTTGGATGGTGCCTTAGATGAAGCTGTAGAACAAGTCTTCATCAACAACGCCAACACGCCAGAAACTGGCCTTCACCGTTTTTGTATTCGCGTGAAAGGCAACAATGGCAAGTGGGGACCTGTGTTCGCTTCTGTGCTGTCTGTAGAGGGCATTACGTTGCTCACCCCAACTGGGGTTCAGGCTTCGGATGTGCAGTCAGTCAACAAGATTTCCGTGACATGGTTCAGCGTCATTCAAGCCACTCACTACCAAGTGTATCGCGCCACGGAGAACGATGCAAGCCAAGCTGTGGCCATCACTGACTGGATTACTGAATTGCAGTTCGATGACACCAAAGCCGTTGACGGAACAACCTATTACTATTTCGTAAAGGCTGCCACAACGGATCGCGGTTCCAATGCCACAGACTTTAGCGCTGGAGATGCGGGAAGCATCAAATCCACCACCTTGGCAGCACCTTGGGGCGTTTCCGCTACGGATGGCACCTATGACGACATGGTGAAAATCACCTGGAATTTGTCGGGCGGAGCTACCCACTACCAGGTTTATCGCTCTTTGGACAACCAAAGCGGCAATGCTGTTCCTGTTAGCGACTGGATTACGGCTTCCAACTACGAGGACACTACGGCAACTGGCGGACAGACTTTCTACTATTTTGTGAGAGCAGCCACCAATGAAGGCGGCGCGAATAAAAGCGTGTTTAGCGGTAGCAATACTGGTTATGGCAATTCAAGCAATCTACAACCTGTTGTTGCAAATGCCTTTCCAGACCAAACCCTCTGCGCCAACAGCAACGGTTTCGGCATCTCCCTTTCCAACATCTTCGAGGACCAAGAAACAGCTGACGCTGATTTGATCTACGAGGTGACAGGAAATGTAAAGCTGAATGTCCAAAACTTGGGTGATTCCATTTATGTGACGCCAAGCAATGACTGGAGTGGCACCGAGCAGTTGACCTTGACAGCCACGGACGAAGGCGGACTTTCTGTTTCGGACCAAGTACAAGTGGCCGTTCTACCAAACCAAAGCAAAACGATTTCCCAAGCCATTTGCGAAGGGGAAACCTACACTTTTGGAGGACAGGCCTACAGCACTCAAGGAACGTATGTGAAAACCTTCCAGTCGGTGAGCGGTTGTGACTCTGTCGTGACGCTGAACCTTTGGGTGCATCAAGCGGTGAGTTATTCCTACGATGCCGAAATCTGCGCTGGAAATGCCTACGAATTTGATGGGCAGCAACTCACCACGGCTGGCTCCTACTCCCAGACTTTGCAAACTATTGATGGCTGTGACTCGGTGGTAACACTGAACCTCAGCGTTCGGTCAGCTATCCAGAACACAGTGGATGCTGAAATCTGCCAAGGTGGTTCGTACACGTTCGACGGTCAGGTGTTGACTACTGCTGGTTCATACACCAAGACTTTCCAGTCTGTAGAGGGATGTGATTCGGTGGTGACCTTGAAGTTGGCGGTGCTTTCGGCCATTAATAACTCCATCCAGGAGGAAATTTGTGCAGGAAGCTCTTATGCCTTTGGTGGCCAAAACTTGACTCAAGGCGGAACCTACACCCACACTTTCCAATCAGTACAAGGCTGTGATTCCATCGTAACGCTGAACCTCAGTGTTCGTTCCGAAATCAACTACCCGGTTTTTGAGGAAATCTGCGCAAGCGGTTCCTATTTCTTCGGTGGTCAGAATTTGACTGAGGCAGGAACTTATACCAATACATTGCAGACGGCAGAGGGGTGCGATTCCACAGTTACTTTGCACCTGAGTGTGTTGGCAACGATTGAAGTTTCCGACACCAAATTCATCTGCCCAGGAAGCTCCTTTGATTTCGGCGGACAAACGCTGACCAACGAGGGCAAATACGAGCACACCTTCCAGTCCGTGGATGGCTGTGATTCCGTGGTAACCTTGGACCTTATGTTCTGGCCGACGATTTACAACACGGTGGATGCCGAAATCTGCGCTGGAGGAAGCTATACCTTTGGTAACCAAATGCTGACTACCTCAGGAAGCTATGAGGAAACCTTCCCATCCGTAGATGGCTGTGATTCCATCGTTACTCTGAACTTGACAGTTCTCCCGGCGGTGACCACCACCCTCAACGAGGAAATCTGCAACGGTGATTTCTATGTGTTCGGAACAGAAGTGCTCAACACTTCTGGAACCTATGTCAAAACCTTTGAGACCAATGAAGGTTGTGATTCGGTGGTGACCCTCAACTTGACGGTTGGTGATAAAATCAACACCACAGCAAGCGCTACCATCTGTGATGGGGCAAGCTACACGTTCGGTACGCAAACCCTGACCAAGGAAGGGAGCTACATCGAAACCTTCACTTCCTCAAAAGGTTGCGACTCCACGGTGTTCTTGAACTTGAGCATGCTCCCTGTTCTTGAAACAACCGTTCTGGACACCATCTGCGCTGACGAAACCTACAGCTTCAACAACAACACGCTTGACCAAAGCGGTGTTTACACTGAAGTATTCGTTTCGGAGCAAGGCTGTGATTCTACGGTGACCTTGGAGCTGACGGTGTTGGAAGTTGGAGGTGATGCTTGTAACGATGGAAAAATCACTTCCACGGAAGGTGAAGCCAATTCAAACATCACCCTCTACCCTGTTCCAACGAACGGCGAGCTACACATTGAAGCGAACGCTGAAATCGAATCCATCAAGGTATTCAGCATGCTTGGCGTGTTAGTGAAGGAAACAAGTTCCGCCAACAGCGTGGACCTTTCCGAACTCCCGACTGGTCAGTATTTGATTGAGCTTGAAATCGGGAATAAGCTGGAGCGCCGAATGGTGACGAAGCGATAATTTTCCTTCTTTTTCAAAAAGAAAGAGGTTGCCTTATCTTTGGCGACCTCTTTTTTCTGTTTTCAAATGGCCACATGGCCTATTTATTTTCATAACCCTTTTAAACATGTTTAAAAGACTACCTTTTGCACTTTTTGTGCTTGCCCTGTTGGGAGTAAGCGAGAGTGCTTTTAGCCAGTTCAGCTACGAAGCTAATTGGTTCCCTTCATTATCAGACACACTACTTGCTGATATGGATGGAGACGGTAAAGATGATAAAGTCTTTATCTCATCATACACATGGGATAAGTCCATTATCTCGACAAAAGAGAAAGATTTATTGACCCATTTTGAGAATGGTTACCCTGCTTTCTATATCAATGATATCAACAAAGATGATCAGCCAGACATACTTATTGGCTCCGACAATGGCGCTTATTTGTACTTGAATTTCAACGGGACATTTGCCCCTGCCATTAAAGTAGCCTCTATCTATAATGTAGGGAGAGTTTCTTCCGCGGACATCGATTTGGATGGCAAGATTGATATCTTGATAGGTGCCATAGGCACAAGTGAACTTACATGGCACCAAAATCTCGGACAAAACAAATTTGGGGATGCTCAGCTTATAGGCACCGCATTCTCGTCTTCTTCAGAAATCCATGTTGCTGATTTAGATAAAGACGGTCTTCCAGATGTCGCTACAAACTCCCCCTTCGGAAACAGCGGCATCATCTGGTACCCTAACCAAGGAGATGGACAGTTCAATACCACAGTTTACAATACTGTAACCACCTCCAACCAGAGTTTTGTCTTGATGGATGTCAATGAGGATGGTACGCAGGATTTTGTTACAGTCTCCGATGGCATTTTCTTAAATGATGGAAACGGCAACTTTAGCGGCATTGCCTCGACAGGATTTAGTGTAGACCTAGATCAAGATGGAGACCTAGACTCCCTCAGCAGTAACGGCACTTGGTATGAAAATGTAAATGGACAACTAGCCAATAGCGGCATTCCCACCATCAAATCCAACGATAAAGTATTCAAGATCAAGGACATGGATAATGATGGAGCCTTGGACATCCTTACGAACACAGGCTGGTACAAGAACAACATCTGTAGCTATTACACCAGCTCAAAAGACAATGATACATTTCTGTGCCAAGGCCAAGCCATTACATTTTCAGTGGAAACTGTGGGCGGTGACGTAGTCAGCTATCAATGGAATAAAGACGGGCAACCTATCTCAGGTGCGACAAACGCTTCTTTGACTATAGATAACGGTATGCCAAGTGACGATGGTATCTACCACCTAACTATTAACAGGGGGTGTAGTACCACAGAAACAAAAGCAGATACAATTGCCTTTGTTCCCGATACTAGTAGTTTTTCTTGTCCTGAGACCATTGTAGCTGGTATTTCATCAGGCTATATACAATATGCTGAGGATAAGGATGGTGACAACGACATTGATGTACTTATCCGAGAAGGCTCAAGCTTCAAATGGTACACTAATGACGGTAATGGAAATTTCTCTTACGAAAAAACAGTTAGGACCATCGTGAGTGGAAACCTTCTTGACTTGGACAAGGACGGAGACATTGATGTTGTTAACAAGAATGGCAACGACATTTTTTTCTATGAGAACAATGGCGATTACGACTACGGCGACAGAACCAACTTTGGAAATGCCGATTGGCAGAACTACTTCAGTGACCTCTTTTTTGTGGATATCAACAAAGACGGGTACTTGGATGTTGTAGCTGCTACGCTTGCCTACTCAAACAACAAAATTATTTACTACCAAAACTGGACAGGTATTACGGGGCAATTGGGCTTCTCGGAAGTAAACATTGCCTCCGCCAGCCACATCTATGACATGAATGTTGTGGATTTGGACCAAGACGGTGACTTTGACATTGTATACTATACTGACAACAGCACAAACATGGATGCCCTTGTTTGGTATGAAAACGACGGTAGTGGCAACTTCAGCGAAGCAATTTCAATTGCTGAAACTGTAAACTATGGAGGCAATCTGGACTATATCGTGGATGTGGACAACGACGGCGATTTAGATATCCACTACACTGATTTTGAATATTATGAGAATGATGGAAATCAGAATTTCACCCATAAACTGGAGTCAGTAAAAATTGATAAAACCAAACCAATACTTGGAACGGTTGACATGGACGGTGACGGTGATTTGGACAAGTTTAACTCAACTTATTTCGGCTGGTCCGAAAACAATGGAGCCAATAATTTCAAGTTTTCATCCTACATCTCGCCTTTTGAAGCCCAATATTCCAAGGCATTCGATATTGATGGAGATGGAGACGGAGATGTAATGGGATTCTATAGAGGAAACTTGGTTTGGTATGAGAACCTAATGCCTGCAAAAAATTGTACAACCCAATACGATACCCTTGCCCAAACAATCTGTGAAGGAGAAACCTTTATCCTTGGCTCTCAAAACATTACTAAAGCAGGTGAATACCTTGAATCTTTCCAAGGTCAGAACGGCTGTGACTCCGTTGTAGTCCTCACCCTTGAGGTTATGCCAAGTAGCTCCAGCACGGTGAACGTAGAGCTTTGTGAAGGTGAGCAGTATGAATTTGGGAACGAGGTGTTTGTTGAATCCGGCGAATACGAATTCACCTTGGTGAATAAAATGGGCTGCGACTCTATTGTGACCTTGAAGCTGAACTTCCTCCCTGCTTCCGGAAAAACCATCAATGCCGAAATTTGTGCCGGTGATTCCTACACCTTGGGTGAGGATACTTTCACAAGCAGCGATACCTACACGGTGATATACCAATCAGCTAAGGGTTGTGATTCTACAGTTACCCTCAACCTAACCGTTCTCGAAGAAATCACTTCATCAAGCTCTGCACAGATTTGTCAGGGAGGAACTTACACCTTTGGAACTCAAATATTGGACAGCGAAGGCACTTATACGGAAACCTTTACTTCTGCCAAAGGCTGTGACTCCACCTTAACCCTTGAATTATTCGTTGTGAACAGCATTCAGGAATCTGCGTCCATGACAATCTGCAGCGGCCAAGAGTACACCTTCGGTAGCCAAAACTTGACTGAAAGCGGTGCTTACAATGAGACTTTCACTTCGGTAAACGGTTGTGACTCTATTGTCACACTTGAGCTTACCGTCCTTCCAAGCATTGAAATATCCGTGATGGACACCATCTGCGCCGATGAAACCTACAGCTTCAACAACAACACGCTTGACCAGAGCGGTGTTTACACTGAAGTATTTGTTTCTGAGCAAGGTTGTGACTCCACAGTGATCTTGGAATTGACGGTGTTGGAAGAAGGTGGCGATGCTTGTAACGATGGAAAAATCACTTCCACGGAAGGTGAAATCGAATCGAACATCACCCTCTACCCTGTTCCAACGAACGGCGAGCTACACATCGAAAGCGACTTCAACATCGAAAGCATCCGTGTGTACAACATGCTGGGTGTGGAAATCGCTTCCCGACAAAATGCGAACAGCATCGACCTTTCGGCCTTCCCACAAGGAAATTACCTCATTGAGTTGGAGGCGAATGGAAGGAAAGAGCGTAGGATGATTACCAAGGAATAAGCGCTAAGCTTTCACATAAAATCATCAGCAAAAAGGCTGGGGCAAATGACTTGCTCCAGCCTTTTTTATACCATTTCAGACAATAGTTAGTAAAGGGGCATTCTGGCTGATAAACGGTTATTTATCTGAGCATGAAGCTCATAATTTTGCAATACGAAATATTTTACCCCTTTATCAGCTATCTATGAAGCGTCTTTTTACCCTGCTCTATTTTTTCACATCCGTATTGGGCTTCAGCCAAATCGTCAACATCCCCGACGTCAACTTCAAAGCAGAGCTGATTAGCGATGGCGTGGATACGAATGGTGATAATGAAATTCAAATTTCCGAGGCAGAGAACATTTTGTATTTAAATATTTCCTCCGAAGATGTGGTGGACCTCGCTGGCATTGAGGCCTTCACCAACATTTCCAAATTAGAATGCAATTCGAGAGACTTGGCCGTTGTCGACCTTTCCAACAACACGCTTTTAAGGTATCTGACTCTTTCAAGAACAGGGGTTACGGCGCTTGACCTCTCCAAAAACACGGAGCTTTTTGAACTGAGAATCTCTCAATGCGCTTTAAGTGAGTTGGATCTTTCAAGCAATGTCAAGCTTAAAAAAGTTTATTGTCGTGAAAATGAGCAACTGACCACCGTAGATCTCAGCGAATGCGTGGAGCTTCAGACCGCTGATTTTTCAAAAAATAATTTGAGCAACATAACGTTCCCTGCCACCAATACATTGGAAATAATTGCCTGCGACTATAATAAGTTGAGTGAGCTTGATGTGAGCATGTGTCCAGCGTTGAATTGGTTAAACTGTAGTGAAAATCAGTTGGGTTTCCTTGATGTGAGCAAAAACACAGCGCTCAATGAGTTCTATTGTTACTCCAACAGTATTACGGAACTGGACGTTTCTAAAAATTCGCTGTTGACAAAGATAAATTTTTATAACAACGAGCTGACAACGCTTGATTTTTCAAACAATCCAGAGCTGACTAACATTGTAGTTAGCAATAATCCGCTAACCGATATCAACCTCAGTAACAACGCTAAGCTGGAACACCTGACTGTCAGCCAATCGCTCTTGGAAACCTTGGACCTCTCAGCCAATCCTTCATTGACTTCACTTAGAGCCCAAGATTCACACTTAAAAAGTATTAATCTAAGCAAAAACCCATTGCTAAAGGAGCTTTTATTGGACGAGAACTCACTTACTGAAATTGATCTAAGCAACAATCCATTGCTGGACCGAGTTTACTTGGACCAAAACCCGCTCACGGCGATTGACTTTAGTCACAACCCGAACATCACCAATCTGAACGTCTCCGAAACTGCGTTGACTGAACTGGACCTAAAGGGCAACTTGGAACTGGAGGTGCTTCAATGTCAAAATAACCCTGCCTTGGACGTCGTGTTTACTCAACACAATATCAACTACATCAAAAAGGACGCACACACTTTCGTCTGTGTAAACTGCACCGTCACCGATACGACCCTGAGCATTTGTAACAGCTACCTTGCTCCCGATGGAAAGGTGTATGACCAAAATGGAACGTATTCTTTCCCGAATCCTGAGGTTGACACCAATTACATTGTCCTTCAACTCACTGTAAATCAAGGTACGGAATCACAAATCACAGAAACCGCCTGCGAGGAATACACTGCACCAGATGGAATCGTGTACACAAAGTCCGGAACCTATACCGCGGTCATTGAAAACGCTATCGGTTGCGACAGCACCATTACCATTGACCTAACTATTGACCCAATGGCCAACGGATGTGAAAAGGTCACCTCACTTTCCAGTGAACTGAACACACAAAAAACACTGACCCGCACCTATGACGTTCTTGGCAACGAGGTTCCCAAGGAAACGAAAGGCCAACTTCTTATCCGAAAATACAGTGACGGGACGAGGGAAAAGGTATTTGTTCTGGAATAGTAGGGACGTAAAAGTGACTATGGTTAGCAAAAACGGCGCTTGTTTCTGTCTTGAAACAAGCGCCGTTTTTTTAACACACTGATAAATAGAAGTTTGAGGAAAACAGAAAGGCTCGTAAGTTTACCCCTTCTTCCAAACGTTTTTAAACCCTCTTTCTAATGAAAAGATTTTTGACAAGCATTTTTGCACTGCTGATAGGCCTGATGAATGCCAATGCGCAAATCGTTGAGATTCCCGATTCAAATTTCAAACAACGTTTATTGAATTATGGCGTGGATTCTAACAATGATGGTGAAATACAGGTAAGTGAAGCTGAGGCTGTGACAATATTGGATCTTGATAATAAAAGTATCAGTGATCTTACAGGTATCGAAGCGTTTACAAACGTGACGAAGATATACTGCATAAAGAACAACCTCACAATTTTAGACTTATCCAAAAACACTAAGCTTGAATACCTCTATCTTCAATCCAACCAGCTTACCCACATTGATGTTACTAACTGTCCTGAACTTAAATCACTTTCGGTTGCTTCTAACCAACTTACCCATATTGATGTTACTAACTGTCATAAGTTGTTAATCTTCAACTGCATGAACAACAACTTGAACACAATAGATCTATCCAACAACAGACAAATCACAAATCTAAGTTGCAAAAACAACGCAAACCTCAAATCAATTTGCTTGGGAAAAGACCAAAGCATTTTTGATAAAATTGATGTCTCTGAAGACCTTTTTTGTCACTCCTGTACCAAGGCAGAAGCGACCCAAACCGTTTGTAAAAGTTTCATTGCTCCCGACGGCACGGAATACGATAGCAGTGGCACTTATATCATACATTTTTCCTCGCCGACCTCTTGCGACAGCGCCGTTACACTGAACCTGACCATTGACAAACCAACGGAAACGAAATTCTCATTCAACGTTTGTGACTTCTACACCGCTCCCGATGGGAATGACTATTATGAATCTGGGGCGTACACTTATACCATTCCATCTGATTGCGGATGTGACGATACGGTTAGAGTGAACGTCAATGTCAACAAAGGGGCTGAATCGGAGATTTCGGAAACAGTTTGTGACTCCTACACCGCCCCAGACGGAAATGTTTACACTGAATCTGGTATCTATAAATCCGTCATTAAAGGCGACCAAGGTTGTGACAGCACGATTACGATTCACTTGACAGTAGATTGTAGTAAAGTCAATGCGATCTCGGAGGAAATCAATCAAAAGAAAAAACTTGTCCGCACGACAGACATCCTTGGTAGGGAAACTTCAGAAGACGTTAAGGGACAAGTTATTATTAGAGAATACAGCGACGGATCCAAGGAAAAGGTCTTCATTAGGGAATGATCGATAATTCCTCATTCCATACTCAAAAGCCTGACGGGATTCCAAATCCCATCAGGCTTTTCATTTTATGGACCTTTTCCACACATTTTCCCTAACTTCGAGGTCCAATTCCCATCGCAAAAGCATTGACTCATGAGTCTTTTAGTAATAGGATCTGTGGCCTTCGACGCCATTGAGACGCCTTTTGGCAAAACAGATAAAATCATCGGCGGCGCCGCCACCTATATTTCTTTGGCTTCCTCCTACTTCACCGACAAGGTAAACCTCGTAGCGGTTGTAGGCGGTGACTTCCCAAAGTCGGAAATCCAACTCCTCGAAAACCACGGAATCAACACCGAAGGCTTGCAAATCAAGGAGAACGAAAAGTCATTTTTCTGGAGCGGCAAGTACCACAACGACATGAACTCCCGTGACACCCTCGTCACCGAGCTCAACGTGTTGGAAAACTTCGACCCGATCATCCCTGAAAGCTACCAAGACTGTGATTACTTGATGTTGGGTAACCTAGCTCCTCAAGTACAGAAAACAGTCATTGAGCGCCTCGAGAAACGCCCAAAGCTCATCGCCATGGACACGATGAACTTCTGGATGGACATCGCCATGGAGCCGCTTAAGGAAACTATTGCTTTGGTAGATGTGTTAATCATCAACGATGAGGAGGCACGCCAGCTTTCTGGTGAGTACTCATTGGCCGTCGCAGCCAAAAAAATTATGGCTCTCGGCCCTAAAACCCTCATCATCAAGAAAGGCGAGCACGGTGCGCTCCTCTTCCAAGAAGAGAAGGTGTTCTTCGCGCCAGCCTTGCCGCTGGAGGTTGTGTTTGATCCAACTGGTGCTGGCGACACCTTTGCTGCTGGCTTCATCAGCTACCTCGCTGGTCAAGATGATGTTTCCTTCGAAAACATGAAGCGCGCGGTAATCCATGGTTCTGCCATGGCTTCCTTCTGCGTAGAGAAATTCGGTACAGCCAAGCTTATTGGATTGAATCAAGAGCAGATTGACGAGCGCGTGCAGCAGTTTATTGATTTGTCGAGGTTTGACTTGGTGAATACTTAAGTAATTGGATAGCCCCCAGTAGGTATTTATGCTGGGCTGGGGGTATATAAATACTTGAAATCACTTTTTTTCAATCCATCACTTCTTGATGAAATGGTGGTCAGCTGTTCCTTCATTCTTGAGACGAGTTTAGTGTCTTTCCTTCCAAGGTGCCCTTAAATTGATTATCAATGTTTAAGAATTTCAAAGAATATAAGACGCTTAAAGCTCTTGAATACTACAACAGTTTTACCAGTCGTTACAATCATAAGGACGCAATAATTATTGCAGCAAATCCGAGAGGGGGAAGTACATGGTTATCTGACTTACTTTCAAAGTTAGATAACACCACAACGTTGTATGAGCCCTTAAACCTCACTCATCCTGAGGTAAAGCGACTATCCTTGTCATGGAGACAATACATGCCTCAAAATGGGGAGTGGGAAGAGTTACACGCCTACTTAGATAAACTTTTTACGGGTAGGTCTTTGGATCCCTGGATGACCCTACATCCAATGTCAAGAAACAAGGGGCTATCTAGTGTATTGACCACCAAAACGTGGCTCCTAAAATTTTGCCGTCTCAATTTAATGCTTCCTTGGTTGGTAGATAATTTCGACGTTAGGCCACCTATTTTTCTCTTGAGACATCCATGTGCAGTTGTTGCTTCTCAAATCCAATATGGAGAAAAGTATTCGGGTAATTGGAAAACAAATGCGCCTCATAAAACTGTGTTAAGCGCTCGTTTCCCTGAATATTATGAGCAGTATCAAGAAATTTTGGATTCGATTAATTCTCAGGAAGGAAGCTTGGCTGCACTTTGGTGTCTGACGAATAAACTTCCTTTGGATCATGAATATAACAATAAAAAATGGTTGACCATCTCTTATGAGGAAATACTGTTGAATAGAGAGGAAGTCGTTGACAGGATCTTCGAAAGACTGGGAATAAGTGTGGATGATGAAACCAAAAGGTCAATCATATATTCGGATGACAAGAGTAAAACAACTATCAATGACTCGCCTGTTTCCAAGAAAAAGGACCAATTGTCTGCCTGGAACAATAAGTTAACAGATGAGCAAGTTGAAGGGGTTTTGAGAGTGGTGAAGTTGTTTGGAATGGACAAGTATTATGATGGTAATCTTGAGCCTAACTATAAGAATATTTATTCAAAATGAGTGAGGGGAAAATATCAATATTACTACCAGCGTATAACTCAGAGCCTTTTATAGAGGAGGCAATTCAAAGTATCTTAAATCAAGAATACGACAACTTTGAGCTCCTTATTGCAGATGATTTTTCAACTGACTCAACAAAAAAAATAATAGATGGGTTTAATGACGGGAGGATAAAGACCTTTCATAACAACAAAAACATTAAAAAGCCATCTACTTGTAATAAGCTTTTAAAATATGCTACAGGGGAGTTTTGCACTATTCATGATGCAGACGACACTTCTCATCCAAAACGGTTTTTGAAGGTAATTGAAAAGTTTAGATCATCACCTGAAATTGCCATGTGTGGGCATGACATTCAGCGGATGACGGTCGATGGAAAACTTTTACCGCTATTCCGAAAGAAGCAAACAGATTACAATAAGATTATTGAAAGCATGGCACTTGACAACACCGACGGTGATGCCTCAATGGTCATGAGAAGAGATATTATTCATGAGGTGGGAGGCTTGTTTCGTCCATATTTTAAGAACAATATGGATTATGATTTAGCGCTTCGGATTATTGAAAAGTATAAGACAACAAATATTCAAGAGCCACTTTTGTTTTATCGTAATGTCCCTACTTCTATTTCAAAAGGGATTACGTCATTTGAGAAATTCATCACACAAGACGTTACGAAATTCCTTGCAAAAGAAAGAGCAGAAAAGGGGTTGGATTCATTGCAAAGGGAGGATTTTGAAACAATAAGGGAACTAGAAGAGACGCTATCACAACCATACTTGGATGATAAAACCCTTTACCTTCGAATGGTTTCATCGTCGCATATGTATTACAAGATGTATGGGAGCGCTATAAAACATGCCTTTAAGGCGACCATGGAAGAGCCAAATAAACTGGTGAACTGGAGAACCCTTCAATACTGTATCCGAACGACACTTATAAACTCAATAAGTGGTGAATGAGAAAGTTTTACACATCACAAACTGGTACCCCAATGCCGAAAAACCCTTTGAAGCGCTTTGGATTAGGAACCATATCAAATCTCTCGAGTCATCTGTTGAGAATGAGGTCTACCATGTCTGTGTAAAAGAAGGAAGCTGGAAAATAAGCCAAGGGACCACTTCCGAAGGAACCCACTTTTTGTTTTTGTATGCACCCGTCAAACGCTGGTTTTTTATTGAGTTGCTCACTTTTTGGTTGCTCTGGCGGTTGCTAAAAACAGTAGATGCCAATCAATTTGACTTGGTCAACGTTCACATTGCCTATCCCCTCTTAACCTATTTTCATCGCCTCAAAAAGCACGTGAAGGTTCCAATTGTTATCACTGAGCATTGGAGCGCCTATCACTTCAACTTTGGCGTGAAAAAACAATTACCACGGATTCATCGGATTTTTCAGCAGGGCATTCCTCTGATTACCGTTTCCAAAGCCTTGGCAAATGATATTCAGTCGTTTGCAAAAACAAAGAACATGGACTCCTATGTTGTGCCTAATTGCATCAATACCACCGTTTTTCACCCGCCAGCTGAAAAGAAAAGCGGTCAGCATTTCTTTATGGTGAGCAATTGGGGACCTCCAAAAGATCCGTTCAGCATCATCAGAGCATTCGGGAATTTGCTCAAGCAATATCCAGAAGCACGTCTGCGAATAGGAGGGTATGGAACCCAAGAGCAAGAGATTTGTTCTTTGATTGAGGACCTCAACCTTTCCAATGAAATCTCTTTCATTGGGAAATTGGATAGCGAACAGATTGCATCCGAAATGCGAAAGGCAAACTTCTTCATCCACGGCTCCCGATACGAAACATTTTCTGTGGTATGTGCCGAGGCACTATGTTGTGGAACTCCTGTCATTGCCTCAGGAGTGGGCGGAATTATTGAGTTCGTTCATGAAAAGAACGGTATTTTAGTGGTTGGAGAAGAACAAAATGTTTGGGAACAAAGCCTAAAGGAAGCCATTCAAAAGGAATTTTGGCCAGCGTCAAAAATCGCGGAGGAGGCAAAACAGCGATTTGATTTTACATCCGTAGGCGAACGATACCATAGGGTTTACCAAGAAATCATTGATCGATTCAATAAGGCAAAAGAAAAAGTAGGGGAATGAAGGTTTTGATGATTACATACGAATATCCTCCGTTGAATTCAGGCGGATCTCATCGACCTTTTCGTTTCTCCCAAGAATTGAGCACACTGGGCCTTGAGCCAATCGTGCTTACCGTTGACCCTTCTCATTTTTCCGAAGACAGCCTTGATAACAGCTTGTCGAATGAACAAAATGGTGTTCAAGTCATCAGAACACCATTAGACAACCCAAGTCCTCTTGACCGTTTTGCATCTTCCTATTACTTCAACTTGGTGGGTACGGAAGCAAAACGATGGAGACGCCATTTGACGGCTACGGCAACGGATTTGTTCGACAAAAATCCAGACATCAAAGCCGTTTACATTACCGCCCCTCCGTTCAGCATCGCTGAGCTTGGACTGGATATCGCTGAACAATTAGGGCTTCCTTCCATTTTGGACATGCGTGATGCTTGGAGCAATTGGTGTGTGGCGCCATATGCCAGCAGAATCCATTACCATTTGCTAAGGAAACTTGAAGCCAAGTGTATGAAGCAGGCAACTGCAGTTGTCGCCACTTCTGACCAAACACTGAAGGATTTTCAAGCGCTTAGCGGAGCACAACCTGCCTCCAAATTTCATCTGATCACCAACTCTTACACTGAGTCAATTTCTGATTTCAAGTCGGTTCTGCCACTGAAAAGAAGTGAAGGGAAAAAGTTGGTAATCGGTTACGTGGGAAGCTTTTATTATTCTCCGTACCAACGGGATTTGATGTTCAAACCATGGTGGAAGAAAAAGCCACACCAGTACCTTCAGTTCGTTCCGCGCAAAGAGGACTGGCTTTATCGTTCGCCATACTTTCTTTTCAAAACCCTCCAACAGCTTAAAGAAGAAGTTCGTGACCTGTCAAGTCAGTTGGAAATACAGTTTGTCGGCAACCAGCCCGATTGGTTACCCGAAATGATTAAAGAATGTGGGATAGAAGACCTTGTCAGTCATCTTGGCAAGATGAGTCACACTGACGCCTTGGCTTTTCAGAAAAATTGTGATGCCCTCCTGATTACTTCCTCAAAGGTGATTGGCGGACAAGATTACAGTATAGCAGGGAAGACCTTTGAATATATTTCTACCCAAAAACCGATAATTGCATTCGTAGCTGAAGGCGCCCAAAAAAGGTTGTTAGAAAAGACAGGCTTGGCATTAATGTTCAACCCTTCGAACATCAAGGAGTCTGCTGACACCCTCAAAAAAGTATTATCAGAAGGGATTGAATTAAGACCTTCTGAGAAAACCATCAAGGAACTACACATTAGCCATACGGCCAAACAATTGGAGGCGCTGATTAGAACGGTAGCCAAAAGTCATGAATAACAATAACCCTTTGGTATCCATCATCATGCCCGCCTATAACTCCGAAAACTACATTGGAGAAGCGATTTCATCTGTACTTGCCCAGACCTATCCAAACTGGGAACTACTGGTGATCAATGACGGCAGTACGGATAATACCGAAAGGCTGGTGAAGGGATTTAAGGATGAACGAATCCGCTATTTCTCACAGGAAAACGGTGGGGTTTCCTCAGCCCGTAACAGGGGATTGAAAGCTATGAATGGAGATTTTTTCTGCTTTCTCGATTCAGACGACCTACTTCCACAGAATAGTCTTAAAAGCCGTGTTGATGTATTAATAGCCAATGCTGACATCCACTTCGTGGACGGGCAGGTCTCTATTTTTGACGGAAAAAAAGACAATAGCGTTGGGCACTACCAACCTTCATTTCATGGATTCCCCAAATCGGAATTGATGCGCTTGAGCAACCGTTGCTTTTTTAGCCCCACATGGATGATTCGTCGAATTCCCTCAACCAATTACAAGTTTAGAGAGGGGATGACTCATGGTGAGGATCTATGGTTTTTCTTAGAAATTTCGGACCAAGGGCAATACACCTTCACCTCGGAGGAAATCCTCTATTACCGCAAACACAATGACTCGGCCATGGCTAATTTGGATGGCTTGGCCACGGGTTATAAGGAATTGTATCAGCTTGTTAAAAGCCACTGCAAGCCCGAAGCAAAACAAAAACGCTATCTGAGATACAGGGTTTCAAGAATCATGTTCTTGAGCTTTCTCAAGGCAGGACACCCGTTAAAAGCCCTGAACTTCTTGTTCGCCTTCACTTTATCATGACCATCCTCTACATCAATTACTGGAAGCTGAATGACGGACTGACACTTGCCTCAACCTTTCCGAGCCTGCGTGTCTTGTGCGAAATGGAGAAGGTGGATAAAATTGTCTTCACCACCATTGAACGAAGTGGGGATTTTGAAAATACTGTGCTGGAGGAATTAGGAGGAAAGGTCATTCACAAGCCACTTTTCCCACTGAACATCGGCCCGAATATTCTCAACAAAATCACGGACTTTGTCCGTTTCCCACAGCAGTTAAAAGCAATTGCCGAAGAGGAAAATATTGATTTGATTATCGCTCGCGGGGCACCATCTGGAGCTTTGGCTTTGAAACTGAAAAAGGCTTTGGATATTCCCTTTTATGTGGAATCTTTTGAACCTCATGCCCAATACATGTTGGAGGCAGGGGCTTGGAAGGCTTGGGATCCGAGGTACATTTTTGAGCAGAAATGGGAAGCAGAACAAAAGCAGATTGCTGATGGCATCGTGACGGTGGCGAATAAATATGCCGATGCTTTAGTGAAGTTAGGTGTTGAAAAGAGGCGGGTTTACACCATCCCATGTGTCGTAGATTCTAATCAGTTTGCCTTTAGTGATGATTCAAGAAGGGCGACACGAAAAGAATTAAGCATCCCTGATAAAGCCATGGTTGGCGCTTATGTAGGCAAATTTGGAGGGCTCTATTTGGATGATGAGGCGTTCACTCTTTTTGCCCAATGTTTCAAGCGTTTTAAGGATTTCCACTTACTACTCCTCACCGCTGAGTCTAAGGAAAGTATTGCCCAAAGGGCCCAGAAGCACGGGATAAGCATGGATAAGATAAAAATCTGTTTTGTCCAGCATGCAGAGGTTCCTCAGTATTTGTCAGCGAGTGACTTTGCCTTTTCATTGATGATACCATCGCCGAGCAAGGCTTTTTGCTCACCTATCAAAAATGGTGAATACTGGGCCAATGGACTACCGATTGTTTGTGCTGAAGGATTGGGCGATGATTCGGAAATCATCAAACAGGAGGGAGGGGGTGCCCTTTTTCACCCAGACGACTCCGAGAGCATGGATAAGGCGCTGGATGCCATCCAAAAGATGATTGCTCAGAAGAACTACCGCGACCATCAGGTGGCCTTGGCTAAAAAGCATCGTTCTCCAGAAATCATTCGTGAGGTGTATGAAAAGCTTTTTGGCTAAACCTTCACTCAATCACCAGATTATAGGCCTCCAAAAGACCTCTCAAGCCATCTGAGGAAAACTTCGCTCCGCGGATGCGGTTTGCTTCGGGGTGAATGGAGAAACCCGTGGCTGTCCTAAAATCTGCTTTTTCTACATTCGTGCGCTCGAATGCGGTGAGGCTCAAATCACTTCCTGAGAAGTCAGTCCCCGAAAAATCTGCTTCCACAAAGTCCGCCTCACGGACGGAGCAATTCACCATTTTTGTTTTTGGGAGTTTCCGCTTGAAAAAGGAGCAATAATCAAGGATACAGCCTTTGAATGAACAGTTGAACAGGAAGTCATTGCACTGGCTGAAATCTACTCCTGTGAGCTTACAGTCCACAAAATTAACGTCCTTGACACCTGTGTTTTGCAAATTGGCCATACTGAGGTTACAAGAGTGAAACTCACACTCCATAAACTCATAGCTGGACAGATTGGCCTCGCTGAAATCACAATTGGTAAACGTACAGGCGTCAAAAGATTTCCCTTTCAAATCACTTGCCTTTAGGCCTTCAAAGGTCTCCTCAAAAACTTGGTCCATACTCAATCAATAATTTTCTCCTCCGCCAAAATATCTCCATTTGGGAGAATGACGCCCTCGCTCAATATAATTTTCCCTCGCCCCTTCACCTTCAACCGTCTCATTTTTCCCTCCAACTGGCTTCCCGACTCAAAGACAACGACGGATTGGTCTTTTGCCACAAGCCTTGCCCATGGTTTCAGTTCCATCTTGCAACCTGCCTTGATGGTCATTTTGGAATCATCCTGAAGAATCACATCCGCTCCCTTCTCCAAAACGATTGTAGAGCTGTCTTGCACGGTAAAAAGGGTTAAGCTGTTAAATCGCCCCAGTGAATCCTTTATCGTTCGTGAGAATGTATTTGAACGATTGATGAGGACTTTCTTACGCTTGTTGATGGTCAAGTCAGCTAAACCTGCTTGATGTTCGTTTCTTTTGAGTGCAATGTTTCCTGTCCACCGGACATTTTGGTCCACGATGGGCTGATCGAATTCCACTTTGATGGTCATTCTTCCCTCAGAGTCGATGGAAAGGACCTCGATGCGTAAACCATTCAAGTAAATAGGGGAGATTTCCTGCTTTTTCTTGCTGAAAGTTGGGGTATTGACGATTGGCGGGTTGCGGGCGATGGAAAGCATATCTCCCACTTGGAAGGCATCACTTCGGCGCAAACGTTTTGCCGTTGCATTTCGTCCCGTGTGTGCTCCGTAGAAAAAGCGCATGGTATCATCAACCTCCTCCCAAAGAATGGCCTGGGATTCTGTTTTAGCAGAATTAAAATTACCTCGATGTTCGATTTTCCCATCACCATCAAAATCATCGACTACAGAAGCAAACATCGGAGAAATCTGTGCCTCTACAGGTAGTCTCTTCAGGACCAGTTGCCCATCTTCATTGTATAGTATGGCAGACTCCAGCGTAGTCACTTTTCTCTCAATCGCTC
>JAUIJC010000010.1 GCA_030431525.1 Bacteroidia bacterium
GGCTCCTCCGTCGCCGCCCTTGCTTATACTCCGGAACAGGATTGAAGAGGTATTGTCGAGAAGGAAAAAAGGAAATTCGTTAACTTCATTTCACATAACTGTGGTACGAAGAATGGGGGGATGTATAGGAGGTAATGCTTGTTGTTTGAGAATGGACAAGTCGGGAGACTTGAATTGTAGTAAGCACGAGAGCGCTAGTGGGGCATAAAAAAACGCAAGTCTCAGCTTTCGCCAAGACTTGCGCTAGTTTGGGATTGCTCAGACATGCGCCAGTTGAAGAGTAGTTTGGTTCTACTTACTTTCTACGCAAACCAAACCTGTACTAAGTCATTCTTCTCTTTCACTGCAATCTTGGAGAGTTTAACTAAATCAGTAATTGCTTTTTCAACCATGGTTGAATCTTCTACTATTTTGTCAGAAAGATTGTTGTACCACTTTTTAGCAATGCTGTGAACATCATTTCCAGAACAGCTTGCAATCAGGTTCTTTAGGGAGTCTTTCAAGCAAAAATTCCCTTGGTCTGTTTTAGCAAAATAGTATTCCTCAGCATTCAGGTTGTCTTCCAATTGGTTTTTATCCAACTGGGTTATAAAGATCTTAAAAAGATGGTTTAACTCATCTGGTGATATATGGATGTCAAAATCTGAAAACGCTCCATGGTCTTCCAATTCTTCCAAGACTGAAAAATCCTCATTGGCAACTGCGCCAACAATCTTGTCTTTATCTCCTATATAAAACTTTGGTGTTAATCGCATTGTTTTCAAGAAAAAAGGCGCAAGTCTTTGCTGTCGCTTAGACTTGCGCCAGTGGGGGGTTAGGTGTTTTTTGGATATTTATTATCCATACATTGAAACAAATCATACTGCTTTAATGAGTTTATTTCAATCGATGAAAAAAAAGCTCTGGTGAAAGATTTAATATTGAAGCTATAAGTGTTTTTAACTTTTTTTATAAGTAGGAAAAATAATTCAATAAAATCTTTGCCATGAACGAATAAGCGCACTTCATTATGTTCATCATACTTTTCTCTGACCATGTTTATTTCTTCTAAAAACCTCTCTTTATTGGGAAGAGCACTATTTTTGGATAAAAATTTTGTTAAAATATCTTCAGGTGAGTATGTGAAATTTGATTCCTTGAATTTCACTATTTTGTCTAGTTCTAACATTTTGTAGCTTCTATCAATAACCTCTCTTGAGTATCTTAAGGCGAATAGTTCAAGTAGCAGGTTCTGCATTATCTTAATAATTTTTTCGGCTTCAAGTGGGAAATTTTTTAAGCCAATTTTCAAAAACTTATTAATAGAAGATTCATTAAATAAGTACATTTCCAAATTCGCAAAGTCTGTATATTTCAGATATGATCTTTTAATTGTAGTGTCATTAATAGTGTCAAAGTCTCTATCTACAATAAACATTATATGAGGTAATTTATCACCGATTTTGTTTGTGATAAATTCATTGAGAAATAATACTTTTTCTTTATTTGAGTATAATTCATTACCATTTGTTTCTGAGAAATCTACATTATCAATTGGTATCACATTAACTTCATTTGACTCTAGATAGATTTCAAAAATGTTTACCTCTTCTGGTCCTTCAACATATATATCTTTGAGATCTGGCTCAATCATATACAATGCTTCAATTTCTATTACTTTTCGTAAATATTCTTTCTCCATCTACTCTTCTAATTTTGTGACATTTTTAGCATTAGGAGCTAGTAATTCAATGGAGTGTGTCGCTATAATAAATTGCACAAAATTATTTGAACTAAATTTTAGTAGTGTTTTGAGTAGGTTTCTTTGCCACTTAATGTTTAAAGAGATTTCAGGTTCGTCTATAATGAAAATTGTAGCTTGATCCGTTGCTGTAATTGTATTAATGAACAGTAAAAGCAGTTGTTTTTCTCCCGAAGAAAGCAAATCTACATCTAAGCATTCGCCTGAATCATGATAAACTTTAAACCCTTGGTTGAGATCAAAAGAAACAGATTTGTTTGTGTAGAATGAGTTTATAGATTTGACGAAGTCATTCAAAATTTCGTACAGGTTATTAAGTGCTCCAATTCTTGCCTTAGTGCTGTTGATAAATAGATGTAAAATGCTTGGTATAGCTTCTTTTCTCTTTTTAATTCCAGAAATGGCTTTCCGAATTTCAATAAAATCGGTTTTGCCTATGAGGCCAAACTTTGCAAGTTGTGAGCTTTGCTCTTCTAGTAATTCAAGTTCTTTTAAAAGTATAGATAGTGTTGGTATTTTTCCTGAAGGTTTATTTATATTCTTGATTAAGTCTGAAAAAATATCTACAGTTGTCGATTCGCCTGTCTTTGAGCTGGAGATGACTTGTTTTCTAATCCAATCAATGAATCTTTCTAAAGTTAATTCTAATGAGAGTCGTTTTTCATTTAATCTTTTCTTAGTTGTAATCCTTTCATACTTTCTTGATAGTTCAATATTAGAGGAAGAGAATTCGAAATCGTTATCATGATCAGAAGATAACTCGCTATTGAGAGTTTTTCTATCATCTGAAAGGAAATATATGGATATGTTTAAACTTCTAATGTAATCTAATATTTTTCGAAACTCTTTATCATCCTCAGATCCTTGATCTAGTGAGATATTATGACCATCATATGTCGTTAAGTGTAACTTATGAATATATCTTCCGTTTTTCTTAATATAGTATGTATATGGTCCATATATACTCTTATCACGAAAGGTCCCAATTTCGATGCCATTTGTAAGTGAAATTGCAAATTTTTCAAATTTAGTTTGCGCTAGTTTGGACTTATATCCGCTTTTAATTTTGGTCGATAGTATGTAGAAAATTAAGTTTAAAACTGTTGTCTTTCCTGAACCATTATCTCCATATAAAATAAAAAGTTTACTTAACTCCTTTTCGTTCTTGTCTTTAGGTAGAGTATAGTTGTAGTAGCCAAAGAGCTTTTTTACAGTAATTGATTTTATGCTTATTTGTTGAGTATCCATTTATTTTCGGTTCTGTGTAATACATTTTCGAATTGTGCCTAACAGTTGTATAAACGCTCCCATGGCGCTTAGTCACCCTTATAGATGACATTGTGAATATACCCCTAATAGCGTCTGTGAACAAATTATGAGGTATGAGTGCGTTTAAATTCAAGGATATTTTTTGAAATCTCCTTTTTTGACTCAAAACACTCACATTCCCCTCCGATATTTCCCCCCAACTTCATACAACGCATGGGTCATCTGCCCAAGTGAGCAATGCTTAGCGGTTTCCATCAGGCATTCAAAGGTGTTTTTGGTGGAAAGGGCAGTGGTTTTTAGCTCTTCCAAGGCGTCCTTGGCCAATGGCTGGTTGGCGTTTTGGAAGTGTTGGAGGGCGGAAATGGCCTCGTTTTTTTCTTCGTTGGTGGCGCGGATGACCTCTTCGGGGAGCTGGATGGGGGAGCCTTCTTCATTGAGGAAGGTGTTAACCCCGATGATGGGCAGTTCGCCGGTGGATTTTTTGTGCTCGTAGGCCATGGACTCCTCTTGGATTTTGGAGCGCTGGTACATGCGTTCCATGGCGCCCAAAACGCCCCCGCGCTCGGAGATGCGACAGAATTCCTGCATGACGGCTTCCTCCACCAAGTCGGTCAGCTCTTCGATGATGAATGCCCCTTGCAAGGGGTTTTCGTTGCCCGCCAATCCCAGTTCCTCGTTGATGATCAGTTGGATGGCCATGGCGCGCCTTACGGATTCTTCGGTGGGCGTGGTGATGGCCTCGTCGTAGGCGTTGGTGTGCAGGGAGTTGCAGTTGTCGTAGATGGCGTAGAGGGCCTGCAAGGTGGTGCGGATATCGTTGAAGGCGATTTCCTGTGCGTGAAGCGAACGCCCCGAGGTTTGGATGTGGTACTTGAGTTTCTGGGAGCGGTCGTTGGCGTTGTACTTATAGCGCATGGCCTTGGCCCAAATGCGTCGCGCCACTCGGCCGATAACGGCGTACTCGGGGTCCAAGCCGTTGGAAAAGAAGAAGGAGAGGTTGGGCGCAAAGTCGTCGATGTGGAGCCCCCTTGAGAGGTAGTATTCCACAAAGGTGAAGCCGTTGGCGAGGGTGAAGGCCAGCTGGGTGATGGGGTTGGCGCCCGCCTCGGCGATGTGGTAGCCGGAGATGGAGACCGAGTAGAAGTTACGGACCTTGTGTTGGGTGAAGAACTCTTGGATGTCGGCCATCATGCGCAGGGCGAAGGCCGTGGAGAAGATGCAGGTGTTTTGGGCTTGGTCCTCTTTGAGGATGTCGGCTTGTACGGTGCCACGCACGGCGCTTAGGGTTTCTTGGCGAATTCGTTGGTAGTTTTCGGGGTCGAGGATTTGGTCGCCGGTTAGTCCCAACAGCATCAGGCCGAGGCCGTCATTTCCTTCGGGCAGTTCGCCACGGTAGTGGGGCTGTTCAATGCCCAGCTCGCTGAAGTGTTGGGCGATTTTCTGTCGGTATTTTTCCTCTTGCCCAGATGCCTTGATGAAAAGCTCGCATTGCTGGTCGATGGCCGTGTTCAGGAAAAAGGCCAAGAGCATGGGCGCCGGACCGTTGATGGTCATGGACACCGAGGTGGAAGGCGAGGCCAGATTGAAGCCTGAATAGAGCCGTTTGGCGTCATCCAAGGTGGCCACGCTCACGCCCGAGTTGCCCACCTTCCCGTAGATGTCGGGACGGTGGTCGGGGTCCTCGCCATAGAGGGTCACCGAGTCAAAGGCGGTGGAAAGGCGTTTGGCCTCCGAGTTTTTTGAAAGGTAGTGGAAACGCTTGTTGGTGCGCTCGGGTCCGCCCTCGCCAGCGAACATGCGGGTAGGACGCTCGCCTTTGCGCTTCATCGGGAAGACGCCGGAAGTGTAAGGAAATTTCCCAGGCATGTTTTCCCGTAGGCACCAGCGTAGAATGTCACCCCAGTTGGAATAGCTGGGCAATGAAATCTTTGGGATTTTGGTGTGTGACAGGCTCTCAAAATACATGGGCATTTTGATTTCCTTGCCACGGACGATATAGCTGTAGTCCTCAGAGCGGTACTTTTCCAGTTCCTTGGGCCAGCGTTCAAGAGTGGCCTTGTTTTCGGGACTGAGGCGTTTTTCAATTTCTTCGATATGACGGCTCAGGGCCGTTTTTGCCGATTGGTCATTCAACAATGCCAAGCTTCCTTGGAGCTGGAAAAGTTGGGTGGCGTAGGTGCTTTGGTTTTCCACCTCCTGTTCAAAAAGCTCGTGCTGTTCCGCGATTTCCGCCAAGTAACGGCTTCGGTCTGGAGGGATAATGATTTGCGTGGAGGCCTCAATGCCTTCCCAGGTATTGAAGGTTCCTTTTTCCAGTTGGTTCAATGCCGTAATGACGCCGTTGAACAGGGCATTGGTGCCAGGGTCGTCGAACAAGGAGGCCGTGGTGCCAAACACGGGAAGTTCGTCTGGATTGGCATGCCAAAGCCCTTTGTTGCGGGCAAACTGTTTTTTGACATCCCGCAGGGCATCCTCAGCGCCAGGCTTATCGAACTTGTTGATGGCCACGACATCGGCGTAGTCCAGCATATCGATTTTTTCCAGCTGTGTTGCGGCGCCGTATTCTGGCGTCATCACATAGAGGGAAAGGTCGGCGAAGTCCGTGATTTCCGTGTCGGATTGCCCGATGCCCGAGCTTTCGAGGATGATAAGTCCATAACCGCAGGCTTTTAGGATATCAAGGGCGGTATCGATACTTCCGCTCAGCGCCTTGTGTGTGGCGCGTGTCGCCATGGAGCGCATAAACACCCGTGAGTTGTCCAAGGCATTCATGCGGATGCGGTCCCCCAAAAGGGCTCCACCTGTACGCCGTCTGGTTGGGTCCACCGACAGGATGGCGATGGTTTTGGCTGGATTGGCCAAGAGGTATCGACGAACGAGCTCGTCAATCACTGAAGACTTTCCTGCGCCACCTGTGCCTGTAACGCCCAATACAGGTGCTTCAATAGGATTTTTCGTTAATGAGAACCGCTTAAAAGTGTCTGGATGGTTTTCAGCCAGCGTCAGCAGTTTCGCGGTTTGTTGTGGGGATTCGGTGTTTGGAGAGAGGGTGGAGGAGGAAAAATCATCGGGGTTGGTGGTGAAGGCGCATCGTTTGAGCACGTCGTCAATCATGCCTTCCAAGCCCATTTTTCGCCCGTCGTCCGGGGAGTAGATTTTCTCCACGCCATAGGCTTCCAGTTCCTCGATTTCCGCCGGAAGGATAGTGCCTCCGCCTCCGGCGATGATCTTGATGTTTGCTTCGGCTTCCCTCAACAGGTCCACCATGTATTTGAGGTATTCGGTGTGTCCGCCTTGGTAGGAGGTGAGGGCGATGGCTTGGGCATCCTCCTGAATGGCGCAATCCACAATTTCCTTGACCGAGCGGTTATGCCCCAAGTGAATGACCTCTGCGCCTTTGGCTTGGAGGATACGGCGCATGATGTTGATGGCGGCGTCGTGGCCGTCGAACAATGAGGCTGCGGAGACAATACGAATCGGAGAAGGCATGAGAGCTATGTTCTAAAAACGAGAGGAAAAAGGGCCCGTGAAGGTGGAAATAAGAGACAATTTTTTGACGGGAGTTTAGGGAACCACAGAGGACACAGAGGCAATGAGAAAAGGAGGCTCCTTGTTCTCAAAAATGTAATTTCTTGAAGAAAGTGAGTCTCTTAAATCTCCCTTCCTCCTAATCTCTGTGGTTAAAAAAACTCCAGTCTAAAATCTAATGTGAAAGCCTATAATTCTCTATGATTAAGGCTTCAGAATCAAAATAAACTTAAAGAATAGGTTCTTTCCAAATCCGCCGTCCAAGCGCTGCGGACCGAATCGGGTATAGGCGCCCGCACCAAAGCCAGTCTTGATACCAAGCGGTTTACCGACAATGATGTTGTTCAACAGGAAACCAGATTCAAAGTAGGGTTTTTCCAAGGTTTTAATGGCGATGCCCTGATGAGAAGAACCTGTTGTCAATTGCCCAATTCCCGTGTTGAAGGCTACTTCAATGGAAGGGTTGAAGTGTTTGTAGTTGGTGTAATGAAAGGAACCAAAGTTATGTGAGAGGAATAGGTAGAGGAATCGGTTGGACAGGTATTCATTGTGGCCCATTGTTTCGAAGGTGTTGTGAATCACGCCTCCGTTACCTCGCGTGCCTTTTCCGGTGAACAATTTAAAGTAGGGGACATCACCAAAAACATTTCCTGCTGAAAGTTGAAATCGCAAATGCCCCACTCGTGGAAATTTCCACCCGTGTTCCAGCTTGGCCATCAGTTTGAGGTAGGAAAATTCACCTTTTGCGATACCCTTGATACCTTGGTCGATGCGCAAGTACAAATAGGGATGTTTGCTCCCCAGACTGAAATCCTTTTCCAAGACCTCGATGAATTTCTCACCAAATACGTAACGGGCTTCGGCTTGCAATTCGAAATAATGGAAAAGGCTGTCAGATTCTCCTTGGAAGATATAAGGATAGGTGGCGGCTGATTGGCTGATGTTGATACCAACCACGCTTTGCAGATAGGTTCGTGGCTGGAAGCGCATTTGCAGGGTCGTTTCCCTGATGTTGTCCATGCGGCTTACTCCAAAATGGCGTAACCATTCCGTAGGATATTGGAAGGTATTGAGTGCATAAGGCTCTTGGGCGGATTCCGCCACGTCCTTTCGGTGATAGAGGCTGAAGGTGACGGGTCGTTTTGAAATGCTTGGAATCTCTCGGGTATAGTTTCCGCCAAAACCGTATTTGCCTTCTTTGTCTTTAAAGCCATAGGCGAGATAGCCACCCAACGACACGTTTTTTATCAGCTTATCATTCGTGTGCGCGCCAATGCCGAGTCGTAGTCCTTCATGCTTGTTGAAGTTCACCAATTTATCCGCCTCAATCGAAACAGGTCCCACGGGAATTTCCTTGAAATAGACCAGTTCTCCCACATTCAAGATTTTCTCAAACTGTTTAAGCTGCCCAGTTTCCTCATAGAACTGATAGGTGGCCGAATCTTTCGGGCTCAATGAGGTGGGGCGTTGTTGTTCCCAATAAGAAGAATCTTGCTGGGAAAGGCTGTCGGCAGACCAGCGCAGGATAACAGGATCAAATTGTTCAGGATGGAGTTCTGGGCTGCGTTTTGGATCAATGACCTCTGTTCGGATAATGGTGGCCAATTCGGTTTTTTTCTTATCCAAGGTCAAGCTTTTGTAAAAGTAAGTGGTGGTCGCTTTCGGGAACCAACACAGGCTGTCCACCCATTGGTTTTCCATCACCATTAACAGCGATATGTCCTTGATGGCTGGTTGGACAATCGCTTTTTCCACCGCGTAGTTTTTATTGATGAATAAATAACCTTGCAGTGATTTGAAGCGCGCATGGTTGCTTGGATTGAAGCGGACCATTACCAACGTATCATTTTCGAGGGGAATGCTGTCGGTAATGACATATTCATAAGCCCGAATAATGTTCCGGCTGATAGGGCTTATGTATTGGTCCCCAAAGAGAGTGATGTTGGACTCATAAGGGCTGAGGCTCTGCATACTGGCATTTACACCTAAAAGTAAAGGGTCCTCAATGCCAGAGAATTGCGAGGCAGTGACTGTTTCATCGTGATGGAGCTCATCGTAGTACCTGACTTCAGTGATAGACTCCGAAAGGATTAGGTGTTGGTATCCAGCGAGGTTGTCAATTTTTTTGAAGGTATGCTTGGAAAGCAGACGATTGACCAAGCCTTTCATGCGTTTTACGCCTGCCGAATCGGCTGTTAGGACCAGCTTGTTGTAGGTTTCATGGGTGTAAGGTGCAAGGCGCTCAGGATGATGAACTCTTGATTTTTCCAAGGTCCAGCGCATCAAGTGTTTGGCAGGCAATGTGGTTTCTTCGCTGTAGAAGAATTTGCGGATTCTTGGCAGTTCAAGCGTGAGGGGAAAAGCAAAACTGGAATCCGTTGAAAGCTCAATGGACTCGTGCGTATGTCGGGCGTGTACTTGAATTTGCTTGATGGAATCTAGGCTTTCCACTGAAAAAAGGCCCGCTTGGTCAGCCAAGAAATGCTGGGAGCCTTCATTCAAACTCAAATGTGCAAAGGGAATTGGACGCCCCGTTTCTGCTTCCAATACAATCCCTTCCACCGTATTGGACTGACCAACTGCGGCAAGTAGTGTGAAGAAAAAAGCGTGAAGGAATAGGAGAAGAAACCTTTGACTCACGGATTAGCCTGTACTTTTCAAACTTGAATCAAGGACAATGAGACAAGCTGATTTAGAAGGAATATCTGATTCCGCCCACCACACCGTAATCGTCTCGAACGGCGTCTTCGGATGGTGGCCGTTGGTCAAAGTTATGATAAAAGCTGATGTTTAGGCTAAAGTCATTGAAGAGTTCGAAGTCCAGTTTCAGGTCAAGTCTGTTCCTAAGCCTTCCTTTGTTAGTAATCCCCACATAAAAAGTTTCCGAGGCGGTCAGGTCGAGGCCGCTCTCTCCAAAATCGTAGATGTTCAGGTCTGTGCTAATGAAATATTCTAAGTTGCTGTCTGTCTGGCTGCCGTCATCGGCATATTCACGGATGGCTGAGAGGCCGTTTGTACCTTTCCAGCGAAATGAATGACGGAATAGTAAGTACCGTCCTATACCTGCTGTCGCCTGAATACGGCTTCGAATACCTAATTCAGTATTTTGTTCCACACCAATTTTTCCAGCCCAAAACCATAAAGTTCCCAAAAATCGCCTTTGGTAGTTTAGATAAATCCCTTGGTTGAGCCCTCGGTCGGCCTCTTCTTGAAAGGTGATAATGCTGTTGCCTTGAAGCTCGACAGTGCGCTTAAAGGTTTCGTATTGCATCAGTAAATCACCATTGAAACGTAGGATTTTACTAGCGCTGGTATAGCTCCCCCCAATGCCAATCTTGCCAGAGAATTGGTCACCAAAGGAGTTTTTGTAAGAGGTGATGTCAACCAATTGGTCCAAGCGGACGGGGACGTCTTTTCCAGCTGGTCGAACAATCAGGTGATGGGTGGAATCCAGAGGACTGATTCGACCAATATAGGTCATGCCATCCTCCATGGTGAACATGTAAGTTCTTCCCGTTGTGAGGGATTGCACCTCGTCGTGGTCGAGGGTAAGTACATCAAATCGCCTGCTGTCAAATTTTATTTTATCGCCAGCAATTCCCTTTACAGTACCAACAAGGGTGTCGCCAGAGATGTGTATCAAGGTGTCGTTTTGACCATAGCTCTTCTGCAGAAAAGCAAAAAAGACAAGCAGGCAAATGAGTATTGGGCTGTGCAGTCGTTTGTGCAAAAAATTAACCCAATGGAAGCTCATCTACTTTATCAGTGACTTAAGTTGAACCGCGGCGGTTCGGTTTGGAATGGAATACAAGGATTGTTGAATGTTCTCCTTCTCACTTTCCGTCAGGTGCCAACTTAGTGAAGCGCGCTTGCGCTCTGGGGCCTCGGTGTCATGTGCCGTGTCGGTGGGTATGGAGTAACCGTCCTCAGGAGTATATTCGAAATGAATGACCGAAAGGTTGCCTTTAAACCATGTTGTGGCATATTCTAAATCATGGTCATTGCCCCAGTCCAACAGGTCACCCCATTTGCTCAATGGCCCCGCAATGGGGTTAAACAGCTTGTCCCAGAAGGATTCAGGGTGTTTTTCTTTGATTTCTTTTCTGCTCTCCGAGTCGCGAATAGTCAGGATAACTACACCACCAGTGTTTTCCGCAATCCAATCTTTGAAGGTGTAAATGAATCGAACTGCATCAGATACCCCGAAGTTGTCCGAAAGTCCAGCGTCCATGATTTCCATGGCGGGGTTGCTTGGCAGCACCACGTTCGGTGTGATGTAAGGGAAGGTGGCATTCATGCGAAGGGCGCTTAAGAAGCGTAATTCCTCGGCGTCCTGATGCTCAAAGAAGCGCATGAACTCAATGGCCTTTGCCCGATTCATTCCACGCTCTCGGTTGTCAGGGAAAGGCGCACACATGTAGGAGACGGGCTGTGGACTGATATAGAGTTTTCTGCCGTCGTTGATAATGGTGGGAGAGAGGAGGAGCATCGGGATTTTTGCCTGCTCTTCTGGCTCCTTGTAATCAATGATGCGTTTGTTTAAGACTTGGTTGGTATTCAGGCTCAACTGCCTTTCAAAGGCATAACCACGTCCTTTGGAGTATTTATGTCCTCCAACTTCAAACTGCTGGAACCTGAAAAACAGGTCACTCACCACCATGGAGAATACCATCGGGTTGAGAATATCCCGTGAAATGTTCTCTACATGCTGGTTGGAATACAATTCCATAGTGTCATTCTCGAGGCTTTGAAGATAAAGCTCACGGAAATAGCTGCCGCCAATCAAACCTCCCGAAGAGCCAGTCATCAGCATGGTTTTGCGCATCAACTTGCCCTCCGTCAGGCTATCCAAATGTTGAAGAGAAAGCGTGCTCCAAACGGCTGCTCGCTGGCCTCCACCGCTTAGGCAGACAAAGACCATTTTTGGTTTTTCACCTTCTGGAAACTTGGATTTCCAATTCTCTAAAATTTTTAGGGAATGGTTATAGTCTTCGTCAAAGAGTTCTGGAGTAGTCTTTTCGTCAATCGAATGAAGGGAATATTCTGCCTTATGTGTTTGATAGTCGAGCCCGAATGCCTCATAACGGGTGTCAAAGACTTCTGACTTAATAATGATGTTCAGGGCAATCAGGAGAATAATGCCACCAGTAACTGTCCACGCACGAAGCCAATAGGCCACAAATCCTGTGAACAGCAACATGAATGAGAAGAACAGAAGACTACTGGCTGCGGCTGGAATCTGGAAGACAGGTTCTTCTTTAAAAAGTCCCAAAATGATGATGAGTACAAAAATGGCCGATTCAACGGACACGGCATTCAAGTGGTGCTTGTCAATGATCCTTAGAAGGGCCTCTCGGTCGTAGGAAATCTCTTGTTTTACCACCTTGAATTTGAAAGCGCTGGAGACGTAACAGAAGGTGCGATAGCGGTGAACACGCTCTTCGGCCATTTTGGTCAGCGTGTGTCGTGCCTTGAAGCGCCGCCGCCGCATACGTACGTCGATGCTGTGGGCCAGCTCATCAAACACCCGTTTGTTCGTGACTTTGAAATAGTAGAGAAAAGTGCCGTTGACGATGAAAATCCCCAAGAGCATGGCGCCCACTTCACTTAGGATTTCCCATGTGCCTTGCTGCCCCACGGTCGATTGGAACTCAACGTATTGAAGGACATAGGTAAAAATGAAGGTGGCGGGAATGATGCTATTGTTGATAGCAAAGGTGGTGAACGGGAAATGTATGGTGCCCAAGAAATGGAACTTGTGGCTGTCCAAAATGTAGGAGGTGATTTGAAAAGACAGGATGTAGATGCCGAGGCAAATGCCAATGATAAAGGTGGCTTTGTAGCTTACCGTTCCCAAGTATTCAGGGTCAAGAAAGAGGTAAGGAATTCCGTGCTTTCCCCCAAGGTTGCCCGTTACGATAGCGAAAAGAATCAGCCAGAAAAGTAAAAGGAACTGGTTCTTCTTAAAGTTGTTCACCAGCAATTGCATCGGAAAGAAGTGGTTCACCCACTTGAACATGCCGATGAGTCTGATGACGATGGGTGCATCGCTCCATGGTTTGGGCGCTATGGGGGAGTCTGACTTCATAGAGAAGATGCAAAGATTGGAAAATTGGATGAGGAGGGCAGATTTTCTAGGGCCTTCTATTCAATCTGGGCCTCAATTTTGTTACGGAAATTTTATGCCAAAGGAAACGCGAAACGCTTTCATGGACTTATTTTTCTAATTCTGATTACTTTTGCACCGTTAGCAAAAGAAAAACAATAAGCTGACCCAGTCGTTTTGTTCTTTTGCCCGCTGTTCGTGGCAAGTTGATTTGCGGTAGCTATGGCTATCCCTGCATCCACTTTCCACAAACAACGAACAAAATAACTGCGCCTTAGTGGGCCAGTTTATTATTTCACTTTCGCTTATCGTACAGAGAGAGTGCGGGGTTTGCTTACTTATATCAGCAAATTCAGTCCATTGTTCCGCATTCCGTACCAATCTCAGACCTTCCCCGATGAAGAACATTCGCAACTTTTGCATCATTGCCCATATTGACCACGGCAAGAGCACCTTGGCCGACCGCCTTTTGGAATTTACGGGTACCGTTACCGACCGAGAAATGCAAGCCCAGGTCCTCGATGACATGGATTTGGAGAAGGAAAGGGGCATTACGATTAAGTCGCATGCCATCCAAATGGACTTTGAATTTGAGGGGGAGAAATATGTGCTGAACCTGATTGACACTCCAGGACACGTTGACTTTTCTTACGAAGTTTCTCGTTCCATCGCTGCCTGTGAAGGGGCATTGTTGGTAGTGGATGCTGCTCAAGGCATCGAGGCGCAGACCATTTCCAACTTGTATTTGGCTTTGGAGCATGACCTGGAAATCATTCCAGTTTTGAATAAAATTGACTTGCCTGGCGCTCAGCCTGAGGTGGTGACTGACCAAATTATTGATTTGATTGGTGGCGACCCAGAGAATGTGATTCACGCCAGCGCCAAGGAAGGACTTGGTATTCCTGAGATTTTGGAGGCCATCATCAACCGTGTGCCTTCACCAAAAGGTGAGCCAGAGGAACCGCTTCAAGCCTTGATTTTTGACTCTGTTTTCAACTCATACCGTGGTATTGAGGTGTATTTCCGTGTCAAAAACGGAGAGATTCACAAGGGCGACCGTGTGAAGTTCATGGCTACGGGCAAGGAGTATGACGCCGATGAGATTGGCGTGTTGCGCCTAAAGCAGGAGCCAAGGAACGTCATCAAAACCGGTGATGTAGGTTATCTGATTTCGGGTATCAAGCAGGCCAAAGAGGTGAAGGTGGGTGACACCATCACCCGTAAAGACAGGCCTTGTGAAAAGGCCATTGCTGGTTTCGAGGATGTGAAGCCGATGGTATTTGCAGGTATCTATCCTGTGGAAACCACGGAATATGAGGACTTGCGTGATGCCATGGAGAAGCTTCAGTTGAATGACGCTTCGTTGGTGTGGGAGCCAGAGACCTCGTTGGCACTTGGTTTTGGATTCCGTTGCGGATTCTTGGGCATGCTCCACATGGAAATTGTTCAGGAGCGTTTGGAGCGTGAGTTCAATATTACTGTCATCACTACTGTACCATCTGTACAGTTCCACGCCATCGGCAACAAGGAGGAGCTCATTATTGTGAATGCTCCATCCGAATTGCCAGATGGAAACAATATGATTCGGGTAGAGGAGCCTTTCGTAAAGGCCCAAATCATTACCCGTGCAGACTTTGTTGGTCCAATCATCAGCCTTTGCATGGACAAGCGTGGTCAAATCCTTAACCAAGTGTATTTGACTGCCGACCGTGTGGAGTTGTCGTTTGACTTGCCACTTGCTGAGATTGTATTTGACTTCTTCGACAAGTTGAAAACCATTTCCAAGGGTTATGCTTCCTTGGATTATGAGTTGAAAGGCTTCAAACCTTCCAAATTGGTTAAGCTTGATATCATGTTGAACGGTGAGCCTGTGGATGCCCTTTCGGCCATTGTTCACCGTGACAAGGCTTATGAGTGGGGCAAGCGCTTGTGTGAAAAGTTGAAAGAGCTTGTACCTCGCCAACAGTTTGAGATTGCCATTCAGGCAGCCATTGGTACGAAGGTTATCGCTCGTGAAACCGTGAAGGCCCTTCGTAAGAACGTAACAGCAAAATGTTACGGTGGTGACATCTCCCGTAAGCGTAAGCTTTTGGAAAAGCAGAAAGCTGGTAAGAAACGCATGCGTCAGGTTGGTCGTGTGGAGATTCCACAGGAGGCCTTCATGGCGGTATTGAAATTGGACTAAGTCAGTTAACAGTCAACGGTTAGCAGTTATCATCTGCTAACTATTGACTGTTTTTTTGATAAAGTTCTATTGAAAAGAAATAATGAATTGGCCAACCTGATGGCCTTTGGTTAACTGCTCACGGTTAACTGATAACTGATTACTAAAATGACTTTACTCGACGGCAAGAAGACTTCAGCCGATATCAAAGAATCCATCCGTCTGGAGGTGGAGCAAATCAAGAAGGATGGAGGCAAAATTCCTCACTTGGCCGCTATTTTAGTGGGAGAGGATGGAGCCAGCCAGACTTATGTGAACCGCAAGGTGAAGGATTGTGAATATGTTGGTTTCGAGTCAACTTTGTTGCGTTTCCAAGACTCTATCACCGAAGAGGAGCTTTTGGCTGAGATTGAAAAGGTAAACCAAGATGCCGATATCGACGGTTTGATTGTTCAGTTGCCTTTGCCAAAGCACATCTCCAAGGACAAGGTGATGGCGACCATCGACCCAAAGAAAGACGTGGATGGTTTCCACATCGACAACGTGGGCCGCATGGTGAGCGGAAAGCCTTGCTACTTGCCAGCCACGCCTTATGGCATCCTCCTTTTGTTGGAGAAATATGGTATCGAAACCCGTGGAAAGCATTGTGTGGTCGTTGGTCGTAGCCATATCGTGGGCACACCAATGAGCATTTTGATGAACCTCCGTGCTGACTGTACCGTGACCATCACACACCGTCACACTGTTGATTTGCCGAAATACACCAAGGAAGCTGACATCTTGATTGTGGCTGTCGGTATTCCTGAGTTTATCAAGGCGGACATGGTGAAGGATGATGTGGTTGTAGTTGACGTGGGCATCACCCGTGTAGAGGACACTTCCAAAAAGTCTGGCTTCTCCTTGAAGGGAGACGTCGCCTTTGATGAGGTAGCTCCAAAATCCAGCTTCATCACGCCAGTGCCAGGTGGTGTTGGTCCAATGACCATTGCTTCCTTGTTGAAGAATACCTTGCTTGCCGCCAAAGGCGAGATTTATTAAGGCCTTAGATGTTAGACTTTAGACATTAGCCCAAATATTGGCTGGGCTAATGTCTAAAGTCTTTTCTCTAATTGTCCAAACCCCAATTCACACTTCCTTTCCATGTCACAGCCAGATTTACACAACCTTCCCGTAATGGAGTCATTCTACACCTTGCAAGGTGAGGGCTGTCATGCTGGAAGGGCCGCCTATTTCATTCGATTGGGTGGTTGTGATGTGGGTTGTGTTTGGTGCGATGTCAAGGAGTCGTGGGAGGCTGAAAAGCATCCACTATTTTCTGTGACTGACATTGCCGATAAGGCAGTTGAGGAATCAGCAGGCCGTCTGGCAGTCATTACCGGAGGTGAGCCTCTGATGTATGATTTGTCGGCTTTGACCCAAAACCTGAAGGATAAAGGTTTTGAATTGAATATCGAGACGGCAGGTGTCTATCCAATTACAGGAGAGTGGGACTGGATTTGTTTCTCCCCAAAGAAATTCAAGCAGCCCTTGCCGGAGTATTTTGAGAAATCACATGAGTTGAAGGTGGTGATTTTCAATAAAAAAGACTTTGAATGGGCAGAATCCTTGGCTGAGCAAATGCATAAGGATGCAGCGCTTTTCCTTCAGGTAGAATGGTCAAAAAAAGATGAGCTTCTGCCTTTGGTCATTGACTATGTCAAGGAGCATCCAAAGTGGAGAATATCGCTGCAAACACACAAGTATATGGATATCCCGTAAGGGGAAATCATTCAATGTTAAAAGGCATGGAACAGTAAATGTTTCATGCCTTTTTTTGTGCCCAGCGAAAGTGAAATAATAAACTGGCTCACTAAAGCGCAGTTATTTTGTTCGCTGTCGGTAGCAAATTGATGCAGGGATAGCAGTAGCTATCGCAAATCAAGTTGCTACCGACAGTGGGCAAAACAACAAGCTGACTGGGTCAGCTTGTTGTTTTTCTTTTGCTCAATCTAACCCTCGAAATAGAATAGTCGTTAAAAACACTAAGAAGTCAATTCTCAACCTTGCTATCGAACTATGCGAACCGAGAAGGAAAAAATGCTGTCCGCTGAATATTATAACCCATCGGATAAATTATTGGTGGCAGATCGCAAAAAGGCCGAAGAACTGCTAAAAAGTTACAATCGTAATGGGCAACAGGGGAAGCGTGGCATGCCCTTGACAGAGATTCTCGGAAAGGAAAATCGGGGAATGGTAAAGCCTCCCTTTGCCTGTACCTATGGGTATAATATCCAATTAGGGAAGGGGTTTCGGGCAGAGCAAGGCTGTTGTTTAAATGATTGCAATAGTATTGTGATTGGCGAAAACGTGATTTTGGGCGAGGGGGTGAAGATTACCACCTTGGTCGAAAAGAAGGACAAGGCTGTGTTGGAAATGGCATATCCTGTGAGAATTGGGAACAACGTTTATATCGGAGACCGAACGGTTGTGTGTTCAGGAGTCAGTATTGGCGATAATGTGATCATCGCTCCAGGAAGTGTTGTTTCCATTGATATTCCAGATAATGTCATCGCAGCAGGAACCCCTTGTCGGGCGATTCAGATTGTGCCCCCTTTAGAAATGTTGAACAAACTTGAAGAATTGAAGCGGGGGAAGGGAAGCTTAGACGCTGAAGATGAAGGTAGAGGTCTGGCAGCCTAAGAAAAGTAAATGTTGCCTATCTGTTCATCTTTTGCTTATGCTCAATGAGCAAGGAAAGAAGGCACAATAACTCAGTTGTTGTGCTTTCGTTTTTATATCGATTCACCAAAAAAATAGAAAACCCTTGGCGTACACAGGATCATTTGGAAGGCTTATAGAACGTCGTTTGAAAGAAAGGCGACAAGTGCTGCTCCATTGGTGTCAGCTGATGACCTTCTGTATTTTTGTGGCTTGGGGGTGGAAACTACTTTTTTTCGGGGCCTTCCTGGATGAGCTGTTCGGCGAGAATGAGTTTTCAGATGCCCTCTCCAAGTTCTTCGGTTTCATCTTGATTCTATCATCCTTTGGGAGTTTTGGGATAAAGAAGCCTAACTGGTTTGCGGATTGGTTGTTGGCCATTGGGGTGTTTATCCTCTTTCTGATTATGGTCGCCCATTTCAAGGCTTGGAACTATAATATTGGAATGCCCTTTAGGTTCGGCGTCCAGTTTGCCATTCCTTTTGCGCTCTGGAGTATGATTAATGGTCGATTAATCTTTAAGGAGCAATGGTTAAAGGTGCTTTTGGCTGTCACCTTTTTGGGACATAGCTTGTATGCGATTGGGATTTATGAAATTGAGACCTCCTACATCAACATGGTCACTTTTGCTTTTAACCTCGAAGGTGACGACACGGCCGTCAGTGTAGTGGTTTTGATGGGGGCCTTGAATATTATAATGGGGCTCTTGTTGTTTGTGCCTCAAATCTCAAAAATTGCCCTTTACTATTTTCTCATTTGGGGAGTGTTTGTAGCAGTAATGCGGTTTGTCTCCTTTTTTGATTCCCACAACTTCTTGCTCAGTCTTCACGAGTATTTGTATAAAACAATAGGGCGGCTTCCACAGGGAGGAATTGCTTGGTTAATCCTCTTGCTGGAAGATCAAAAAAATGACCGAAAGAGGAAGCCAAAACCGATCTAATCATGGCGGGTGAAGGGAACAAAACGAACACCGATTGTTCTTCGCGCATGAATTTGTCCCTTAATCTTTTCGTAAACCATCAATTCTTGGAACCACCCCTGAGAGCCAACAGGAATGATGAGTCGTCCTTTCTCGGCTAATTGTTCAAGTAGTGGTGGTGGGACTTTTTCGGCAGCGGCCGTGACCAGAATAGCGTCGAAAGGACCTTTTTCTGGCCATCCAAAATAACCGTCGCTACATCTCACATGCACATTGGAATACTTGAGTTCCTGTAAAGTCTTGTTGGCTTGATTCGCAAGTTCAGGAATGATTTCAATGGAATAGACTTCTTTAAAAACCTCTCCAAGTACTGCCGCCTGATAGCCAGAACCTGTGCCGATTTCCAAGACCTTTTTTTGCTTGGAAGGCTGAGATAGAGCGGTCATGTAACCAACGATGTATGGCTGGGATATGGTTTGCCCATAACCAATGGGAAGTGGGTTGTCTTGGTAAGCTTCCTTTGTGATTTCTTTCGGCACAAAAGCTTCCCTAGGCACTTTTTGCATGGCCCTCAACGTGGCGGTATTATGAATGCCGCGGTCAATGAGTTGTTGTTGGATTCCCGGAAACATGATGCACTCTTTTCATATAGAACGATGTCAAAGGAGTATCATTTTGGGAATTATTGAGTTTTGGGCATAAAAAAACTCATGGCTGAAAAACCATGAGTTTGAATGATTGAGAGTGAAATAAGACTTATTTCACCTTTCTGAGGTCCATCTCACATACCACACATTCACCAGCTTGGTGGTATTGTTTCTCCCCCTCACATTTCATTGGACAGTAGTAAAGAACACCTTCTTCACCCTTTGGTTGAGCATTGGCTGTGGTATCCACTTTTGAGGTATCCTGTTGGTGGTCCTGGTCATGGTTTTGACTGTCACTGCCACCACATGATGCCAATGAAAGAACCAACGCAGTAAACGCAAGAAGGAATGAAAATCTAAATTTCATTGGTCAAATTATTTGTTGGATGGGGTTGAGAACTTTGATGAAGAACCGAATGGGCTTGATGAGTTGAAGGTTCTTGTGGAACGGTAGCTTCTTGATAGACCAAGTGAACTACTTGGTTTAGGCTCTACGGTTGCTGTAGTATCCTGCGCAGTAGTGTCCACAGGAGTTTCGGAAGGAACCGAGTCAATTTCTTCTTGATGTTGGGCTGAGTCTGCTGCTTCAATGTTTGTAGAATCAGTCTCAGGAGTTGATTGGGTGGAGGTGGAATCACCACCACAGGAGGATAGGAGACCTATTGAAAAAGCAGTAGCGAAGGAAAGGATCAAGTGTTTCATAACGTTTAATCTTTTGATACTTACAAAATAAGGGCTTTTTCTTTGGGAGAAAAGGGACGGATGTCTTTCACCTCCAGTTCCAAGGCGGTATGACCCCGAAAGCTGTTTCTCTTGAGATGAAAACACAGGGAGAACGGTTTACCGCTTTTGATGAGTTCCCAATGTTGGCCTAAACCGAATCCAATACCGTCCATTACCGTGGAGGTTTCCAGCTCCCTAACATTCAGTTTTAGGTGTTTTTTCTCCTTTCCAACAAGTCGAGAGGCACCATGGTTCACAAGGTTGTGGCAAACAAACATTGGTTCTGGGTTCCAAGGTCCAAAAGGGCGCATCCGTTCAATGATATTTAGAAAGGACTGAGTGAGTTGGTCCAATCGGACTTCACAATCAATGTGGATTGGAAGCTCAAGCAAGCCATTATTGATTTGTTTGCCAATGGCTTGGTCAAAAGCTTTTTGAAAGGCTGAAAGCTTCCCCTTTTCAATGGTCATTCCAGCAGCTTGCTTATGGCCACCAAATTTTTCAAGATGCTCGGCACATTCTTGCAGTGCTTGATGAATGTTTACCCCTTCAATGCTTCGGGCTGAGCCTGTAACTTTTCCCTCTGATTCGGTGAGGATGATAGTGGGTTTGTAACTTTCTTCAATACACCGAGCAGCGACAATCCCAATGACGCCTTTGTGCCAATTTGGACTGAAAAGTACGTTACTGAAGTTTGAGGCCTCTTGAAGACTCATTTGATTTTTTGCCTCCGTCATGACTTCCTCCAAGATGTCTTTCCTTGCTTGGTTGTAGCCTCTGATTTTCAAGTACAGGCGTTCACTCAATTTGGGGTCCTGCGTGGATAAAAGTTCCACGGCCTCAAGGGCATTGCTCATACGCCCAACGGAATTGATTTTTGGTCCAAGCTTGAAGACGACATCATCCACATGAAAAATGCGGGTTTCATCTTTTGAACCCATTAATGTTTTCAAACCAAGGCGAGGATTGGTATTGAGGCGGTTTAATCCTCGATTCACTAATGCCCTGTTTTCTCCCGTTAGGGGAACGATGTCTGAACAGGTGGCCACAGCGACTAAATCCAAGTAGCCAAGAAGGTGCTGTTCAAGGTTGATTTGTCTTTTTAAACAAAGGCCTTGAAGCAATTTGAAACCTATGGCGCAACCACAAAGCTCTTTGGAAGGGTAGTGACAGTCTTCCTTTTTTGGGTTGAGGATGGCCAAAGCGTTTGGCAATTGTTCTTTGGGTAGATGGTGGTCGCAAATAATGAAATCAATTCCCATGGACTTGGCGTACTCCACTTGTTCTGTGGCGGTGATTCCACAATCCAAAGCGATGATGAGCCCTATGCCTTTTTTATGAGCCAAGTCAATGCCTTGTTTTGAAATGCCATAGCCTTCAGTGTGGCGGTTCGGAATATAGGGAGTGATTTCGCTCTTGAAGTGTTGCCTCAAAAAGTCAGTAAGCAAGGCTACCGAGCATACACCATCTACATCATAATCTCCATAGACCATGATAGGTTTATGGTCGGTGACCGCCGTTTCGAGTTGGTTCACCGCCTTCTCCATATCCTTCATCAGGAAAGGGTCGTGAAGCGTGGTTTTGGAGTCTACAAAATAGGCTTTGGCCTTTTCATAGCTATCGATGTTTCGATTGGTCAGCAGTGTGGCGGTGAGAGGTCGAATGCCAAGGGATTGTGCCAAGGACTCAACAAGTGAGTTTTCGGCAGCGGGACGGAAGGTCCATTTCATAAGAAAAATAAAAAATGGGTTAAGCGTAAACCCCGCTTTGAGCTGAAACTCGTTTAGGGTTTCCTTGCTCAAGGCGGGGTTTAAAACTCAGAAAAAATAGCATTAGCCTTTTCTCAGAAGGAATCTCCTTCGTGATAGCAGACTAAAATTACAGTCTTAAGTTAATACTTTCTCCTGTTAGCAAACTTGGAGCAAGGTCTGTTTTCACGTCATCGATAGACACGGCCAAGGTATTTGGTCCAGATTCACCTTCATTAATAGCGAAAATCACCATTGTGTTGTCACCAGAATTCACATTAAATAGGAAGTATTCTCCTTCGTT
Source organism: Bacteroidia bacterium (assembly GCA_030431525.1). GTDB lineage: Bacteria > Bacteroidota > Bacteroidia > Cytophagales > JAAEPT01 > JAUIJC01. Next base: position 21,847 of record JAUIJC010000010.1, read on the forward strand.
GGAAAGCGTGTAGTTTTCCAGCACCCATTCTCCATTTAGATAGACCGAAATAATGTCTCCATCTTCAGCGGCATCATCCCAAAACCTTACAGGCACCTGACTGGAGGTTACATCGTAAGTGGCTTTTGGGGAATTGTAAGTCGATGGGTCAACCGTGCTACATTTCCCGTTAATACGAAACTCCAATGGGTTGCTTTGATTTCCAATCTCATTTTGGGTGTGCTGTTTTACCCAAAGGTGATTCAGGTTTGCTGCTTCAGCTTCAGAATCAAATGTGGCCAGCAGTTGAAAACTTACGGTGTTTTCAGTAAGGGTAAAATCCATGTTTCCCAACTGACTTTCAAAGCTTGGGTACAGCTCTGAATTGTCGCTTTCATAGAATTTTGGGGCAAGGATAACGCTGTCCAAACAATCTTTCTCCCCGTCAAAGGAAAAGCTAATGTCCACAGCTACTTCGTTTCCATTTCCTCCACAGGTGGGGTCTTGGATAACGTTGTACTCCAAATCCGATATAGTAAAGCCCTTACAAGCGGATTCTATAATTTCTATTTCGAGTGATTTCTTTTTGCAGCCAAAAAGGAGGAAGGTGGCAGCTAAAGCACCTGCTTTTAATAGGTTGAAGTATATGTGCTTATTTGTCATGAGACTTGAATTTTATTTCCAAGGTGCCTGAAGTCTGTAAATCCGATTCCAGAATTACCTGATGTTCTTTTTTGTCGTCCTCCACGATGATGGCGGCAGTGTTAGGGTGGTATTTACCCAGATTCAAAGCATGGAGAATAAGCAAGTTCGTGCCCTCCTGAAGTTCAATTTCAAACACGTATTGATTCTTCTCAAGGGTGTAATCCTCCAATACCCACTTGCCATTTAGGTTCAGGGAAATGCGGTCTCCGTCAACCATTTGGTGGTCCCAAACCTTGACTTTAACCTTGCGGCTGTGAACTTTGATTTTGTGGGTAACATCCATTTCACGGCCCTCAACGGTATTATCGTTGTTTGAGCTTGTGGTGTCCGCAACAACAATCTCTTCCTTAGGCTCTTTCTTCTTTTTCACCTTAGGCTGTCTTTCCCGCTTAGGGAGATAGAAGAGGTTCATGTGGTATTTTATCGAAAGGCCGACAAATGAACCTTTGGAGCCGAATTCCTCTGAGGTTAGGATTTGTTCGTTTTCCTTTAGCTCATAGCTACCCTGCATGAAGTTTTGGTTACCCATGTTAAAATTGAGTCCAAAGCTGAACATGTTACCATTTTTCAGGTATTGTTTGTAGCCAATTTCAGGAATGAAATAGCCGTTGGATTCTGCGTAATCAACACTGGCAGTCATTTCCAAGTCGTTGCCGTCGAGGAGGTAGGACCTGTTTTCTGACAATGAATTCGGGCCAACCAAGTTTTGGCTATAACTCAGTCTCGAATAGATATAACTGTGGCCTGACCTAATGGGTAAGGACAAATCCAGCGCAGCAAAATAGCTAAGGAAGAAGTTTTGGTTACGCATGGTGGCTTCAAAACCAGCGTAATGCGACGCAAAGCTCTTGTCTTCTATCGTTAGAGTCTGGTATTGTTGCATCAAGCCCACTTCAAGGGAAATAAAATCATTCTTTCTCACCTGAAGCCCCAGAGAGCCGTTGCCATGAAATGCTTTTGATTTTTTTAGGGCATCACCACCAAAGGAAGTTGTCGGAAATCCTCCACCTAAACTCCCTGTTAAAAAAAAGCGGGTTTGGGCGAAAGAGTGGTGTAAGGTCAAAAAGATAATTGAGCAACAGAGAAAGTTAAGGTATAGTCGTTTTTTCATTGAAATATCACATGTAGGGGAGATGACTGAGAACACAATTTTGCTAAAAGTGTTCCACTTGTCTATAAATGATTCGGATTTGTCAAAAATAGTAAATTTCCAAAAAGGCCGTTTAAGGGGTTTAGGGTAGGGTTCTACAGACTAAAGAGTAGATGAATTAGCTTCCTGATTCAGAAATATGGGAAGCTTTGGGGGTGGATAAGCATGTTTGAACAGGTAAGAAAGCTGGTCTGTGCGGTAAGAAATCGAAGTCGTTCTTAGTTTTAGATGGTGCTTTTTGGGAGCGATGACGTAACTTTCGAGCTTGATTGCCTTGTGGGAAAGCATTATGGATAAGCGCACCGAAAAAATCTTACGTCTTGTATTGGCTCCTCTGACTCCCGTTTATGCCTTGGCCATGCGGGTTCGGAATTATCTCTATGATTCGGGCCGACGCAAATCCATTCATTTTGATACCAAAGTGATTGCGGTGGGGAATTTGGCGACTGGTGGTACGGGAAAGACTCCTCATATTGAATACCTGATTCGCATGCTCAAGGACGACCAGCAGGTTACCACGCTGAGTCGGGGGTATGGCCGAAAGACCAAGGGTTTCATTTTGGCTGGTAAAGGGGCTATTGCCCGACAAATTGGGGATGAACCCATGCAATTTTTCTCCAAGTTTGGTCAAGAAATAACCGTGGCTGTGGGAGAGGATAGAGCGCTTGCCATTCCGTGTATTCTCTTTGAAAGGCCAGAAACCCAAGTCATTTTATTGGATGATGCTTACCAGCATCGTTCGGTAGTTCCAGACTTAAATGTTTTGCTGACGGAATTCCATAAACCGTTTTTTGAGGACACTGTTTTGCCCTTGGGAAATCTCCGTGAAGGGAAATATGGTGCAAAAAGGGCAGATGTGGTGATTGTTACCAAATGTCCGATGGACTTGTCTTTGGAAAAGCAAAAGGCTTTTGAGGCAAGTATTCAGAAATATGCGAAGGACAATACGCCAGTCTTTTTCACGGGAATTGACTATGCGGAGCCAAGTCCTGCCATTCCTTTCACGGATGTGTTTTTGTTGACGGGCATTGCAGACCCCTCCCGCTTGGAAGAGCATGTTAGTTCTCGGTGGAATTTGCTCGAAAGCCGTAACTTTGGCGACCACCATTCCTTTACCCTTGAGGAAATGCAGGCTTTGGTCAATGATTTCAAGGCATATGCACAGAAAGACAAGGTGTTGATGACTACGGAAAAGGACATGATGCGCATTCAGGGAGAAGGTTTTGCAGAGGTGTTGGAGGATGTTCCAGTGGTGGTGATGCCGATTACGGTGAAGTTTCTTGATAATGCCAAAGCCTTTGAGGCGCTTGTACGCAAGGTGGTTGAAGCCGATTCAGATAAACTGTGAGATTGATTCGCAACATATTGTTATTGAGTTTGGGATTTTGGACTGTTTTGGCCCAAGCTCAAATTTTGGACGACAGCACCAAACAGATTTATGGACCTCATACCACCCGTTATTTTTATGAGGCGGATTTGGGAGAGGACAGCATTTCCTATCAGCACATCAATCATGAGCTGAGCGATTACTATGATTTTGGGAACCTCAATGAGGGCCGACTTTATCAGGATTTAGGCACGATAGGTAGTGCCAGTAGGCGCTTGTTTGACTTTATGCCTCTTGGGACTGGGGTGCAGTTGGGGTTGAACAGCTTCAACCGTTACGCTTTTTCGCCGGAGGACACTCGCTATTTCAATACTCGTTCTCCCTATGCGGAGGTGAACTATTGCAACACCGTTGGTCAAAATGAATTTATCCACGGGTTGTTCAGTCAGAACATAAATCCCAATGCTAATATTGGTTTTGAGATTCGACGATTTACTTCATTGGATCAGGTGGGAGCAAACCCAAACCGCAATGACTTTTTCACGGATCATTTTGGAATTAGGGTGTTCGGTTCCTATTTCAGCCCGAATGGTCGTTACAAGGTTTTAGGACATTTCCGCTACCTCCGTGAAACCCAGTTTGATAATGGTGGTGCGATTTTGAGCGGGAGTAATGAAGAAGGAATAAAAGATTCCAATAATGTAAATGGAGTCATTTTTAATGACTTAAGAGATCCCAACTTGGATGATGTACGCACACGTGAGCGTCGAAATGCTTGGCACGTCTATCAGCAATATGCACTATCCAACAAAGGTGGAGTGGTACTCTTTCATTCTTTTGACCGCTTGAGGCAGAAGAATACTTACGAGGATTACGATGTGGATGGCACCAAAGCTACGGGGCTTTCAAACCTGCAGTTTTATGATAGCATCGCTTTTCTGAACATTGACACCACCTTTGATTCGCTGACTTACACCCAATACATCAACAGGGTTGGGATACAAACCAATTATGGAGGAGGACAGGTTACCACATATTACAAGGACCGTTTGCTTTACCTGAATGGGTATAATGTGGGCCGAAATGGCAAACAGGAGTTTTACCACAGAAAGCGGCATGAGGCTTATGTTGGTCTAAACTACCGTCAGCGATTGGGAAAATCTGTGGCCAAAGTAGGAGGAGAGTTTTCCATCAATAAAAGGTATCACAGCTTGTTTGGAGAATTGTCCTCCAAAAGATTAAAGGCTCAAGTTCAAGGAAAGATTCTTCCGGCAAGTTTTGTCAACATACATTATCGGGGAAACCATTTCACTTGGGGGGAACAGGTCGTTACAGGGTTGGAATTCAACGACCAAATTTTTGTAAACGGTAGTTTCAAATACCGTTTTGGGCGAGATTCCCTGAACATTGAGCCTTTTGCTCAGTGGGACTTGGTACACGATTACATTTATTACAACCAAGAAGCCCTGCCAGACCAGATAGATGGCTGGGCTCAAGTTTTTGGAGCAGGATTTACTGCAAGGGTTTGGTTGAGAAAGAATATCTTTGCGTCGCAATTGCTGCGGTTTACAACATCAAGTGAGGATGAGATACTTCCAGTGCCTTTGGTTTATAGCCGAACCAGGATGTTTTGGGAGACGGACCAATTGCTGAAAGGTGGGAAATTGTTGACCCAACTGGGCTTTGATTTGTTCTGGCACTCAAATTATAAGGCCATGGCCTATATGCCAGAAACCCAGCAATTCTATCAACAAAGCGATTTTGAGGTGGACCAATTGGCAAGATTGGACCTGTTTATTCGCTTTCGTCTGAAAACAGTCATGTTATATGTCAAAGGTTATGATGTGACGCGACTGTTTGTGAATGGCTATCAGTCCACACCAACCTATCCAGGTACGAAACCAGCCTTTGGTTTGGGAGCCATGTGGAGATTCTATAATTAAGGCAGTTATCGGTTAACAGTTATCAGTTAACAACTTACCAGAGTTTGTGCTGTTGATAACTGTTAACCGATAACTGTTAACTGAAAAAAATGCTTGGATTAAAATTGGCCACGGACCCACGCTGGGTGGACATTGCCGAGAAATCAATCGATGAGGTGTTGATCGACCATGCTTTTTGTGAGCAAAAGGCCGCCAGCACCTGTATTTCATTGATTGTCAACTACCCAGACAAGAAGCGTTTGGTGGAGGAGTTGGCGCCTATCGTGACAGAGGAGTGGGGGCATTTCCGAATGGTGCTTTCTGAGTTGGAGAAGCGTGGTTACGAATTAGGCCAACAGCGCAAGGACGAGTATGTATTGGCCTTGGCTAAATGTATTCGAAAAGGCGGTTCTCGTGACCAGTATTTGGTGGAGCGCTTGTTGATGAGCGCATTGATTGAGGCAAGAAGCTGCGAGCGTTTCCGCTTGCTCTCTCTTCATATTTCAGATGACTCCCTCAAGGAGTTTTATCACAACTTGATGGTGGCCGAGGCCAACCATTACACCCTCTTCTTGGAATTGGCCAAGGAGTATATGCCCGAGGAATACGTTAAGCAACGTTTCCAAGAGTTCTTGGATGAGGAAGCAGAAATCCTTTCCAGTTTGGAACTAAGAGGGGATAGGGTGCATTAAAGTATAGAGTACCAAGTATAGAGTACAAAGTCGAGTCATGGTACTTGGTACTCTATACTTGGTACTTTGTACCCATTTAACTAAGTAACTACACACTTTCTAATAGGCATCATGAGCCAAGAAATCAGGAATGTGGCGATCATCGCCCACGTTGACCACGGTAAGACGACCTTGGTTGACAAAATTATTCAAGCCTCCAAGTTGTTCCGCGAGGGAACAGAATTCGACGAGTTGATTTTGGACAACAACGACTTGGAGCGTGAGCGTGGTATCACCATCCTTTCCAAAAACGTTTCCGTTCGTTACAAGGACGTAAAAATCAACATCATCGATACTCCAGGTCACGCCGACTTCGGTGGCGAGGTAGAGCGTGTATTGAAGATGGCTGACGGTGTTATTTTGTTGGTTGACGCCTTTGAGGGCGCGATGCCACAGACCCGTTTTGTAACGGAAAAGGCCTTGAGCCTTGGCTTGAAGCCGTTGGTGGTAGTGAACAAAGTAGACAAATTGAACTGTCGTCCTGACGAGGTTCAAGAGTCTGTTTTTGACTTGATGTTCAACCTTGGTGCTACTGAGGAGCAGTTGGATTTCGTAACCTTGTTCGGTTCTTCCAAAGAAGGTTGGATGAACACGGACTGGAAAGAGAAGACCGAAGACATCACTCCTTTGTTGGATGCAATTTTGGAGAACGTTCCTGCAGCTCCATCACCAGAGGGTACGCCTCAAATGCAGGTAACCTCTTTGGACTTCTCCAGCTTTACTGGTCGTATCGCCATCGGACGTGTGTTCCGCGGTACGCTTAAAGTTGGTGACCAAGTTGCTTTGACAAAGGCTGACGGTTCTGTAAAGAAAATGCGTCTTAAGGACATCGAGGTATTCGAAGGTCTTGGCCGTGTAAAAGTAGAGGAGGTTAGCGCCGGTGAGATTTGCGCCTTGACTGGTTTGGACGACTTCGAGATTGGTGACACGGTTACTGATGCTAATAATCCAGAAGCGTTGCCACGTATCGCTATCGACGAGCCTACAATGAGCATGCTCTTCACCATTAACAACTCACCATTCTTCGGTAAGGAAGGTAAGTTTGTTACTTCCCGTCACTTGCGTGACCGTTTGGAGAAGGAGTTGGAGAAGAACCTCGCTTTGCGCGTGATTCCAGGTAACACTGAGGATAAATTCAACGTGTATGGCCGTGGTGTACTTCACTTGTCCGTATTGATTGAAACAATGCGTCGTGAGGGCTACGAGCTTCAGGTTGGTCAGCCACAGGTATTGTTCAAGGAAATTGACGGCCAGAAATGCGAGCCGATGGAGACATTGGTTGTTGACGTTCCTGAGGACGTATCTGGTAAAGTAATCGAGTTGGCTACTAAGCGTAAGGGCGAGCTTCGTATCATGGAGCCAAAAGGCGACCTCCAGCACTTGGAGTTCGAGATTCCTTCTCGTGGTTTGATCGGTTTGCGTAACCAAGTTTTGACAGCTACTGCTGGTGAGGCTGTAATGACGCACCGTTTGAAAGGTTACGAGGCTTATAAAGGCCACATCGAGCAGCGTTCTAACGGTTCCATCATCTCTGGTGATACCGGACCTGCTACTGAGTATTCCTTGAACAAGCTTCAGGATCGTGGTACTTTCTTCGTGGATCCAGGAGAGGTGCTTTACCAAGGTCAGGTTATCGGTGAGCACACCCGTGACAATGACTTGGAGGGGAACGTTCAGAAAGGTAAGCAGTTGACCAACATGCGTTCCGCGGGTTCCGATGACAAATCAAGGGTAGCTCCTAAGCGTCAGTTCTCTTTGGAGGAGGCGTTGGAGTACATCGGTGGCGACGAGTACTTGGAGGTAACTCCAGAGTCCATCCGTATGCGTAAGATTTACTTGACGGAATCTGAGCGTAAGATTCAAGCTAAGAAGCAGTAAGATTGATTCTGCTGAAATATAAATGAGAAAGGAGGATGTGAAAGCATGCTCCTTTTTTTATTGTGAGCCATGTGATTTAAAAATTGAATGAGTAGTATGATGGCTAAAAAACGACAGGATGTTCTGTTCTTGGCTCTACTGGGGATTTGTGTATTATTGATTTTTATAGTGGCTGCTCCAGCAAGAAATTATATCCCTATTATTTGGGGTTTTTTAGGGTTTGGTGTTCACTCTGTTTTGTTTATCAAAACATCATGGGATTTAAGCGCCTTTTTAATTGATGACCACAGTAGAGAGTTGGAACGGTTAAAAATTAGTTACCATAAAAGTAGGTTTAAGAAAGAGGTTAACTTGTTTGATCTATTTCAAGAGAGGGAAAAGATAGAGTTAATTTCTCCTCAGGTAAAATCACAGCTTTCATTATTTCGTCATCGGTTTAAATTAGCTGCTATATCATTTCCCATGATAATAGCACTTGCCTTACTCACAATATTCTTTTGAGTTTTTAAAAGCATTTGATTTTTATCACAAAAAAATCCCCGCCTCATCAGAAGCGGAGATTTTCTATTTCTACAGTAAGTAATCTTACCTGTAAAGTACGCTTTTAATCACCTTAACGGTCTTGTCAATGTTAGGAAGGATCTTATCGATCGATGTAAGGTGGATGGCAATTGAATAGATGCTGAGTAGGTTTATGGAAGAAGTTTAGGGGCTTGGAAATTGGTCTACCAATTAGCGTCATTTTTAAAGCATTCAATAGGCATTTTTTTCTTTATATATACCTCGATATAGGGTGAGCGATTATGGATGAACATGGTGTCTCCACTAAATGAAAAATGTCCTTTTTTTATGCCGTAAGCATGACGGCCATTTCCTGTGCCTGAAATACGAGAAAATTTATCGAATTGGATCAAATTGTCTTTTAAATAATAGACACCTCTAATTCCAGAATTTAATGGGTTGAAATAATTACAGTCTTGGTTTCTCTTAAAGATGAAAAATTCATTAAACCTACCATTTGCGTAGAACCGAAACATGAAATAGCCTCTTTCTTCTTTATCTGTTAAGTGGTGGATGATGCCATTATATTTGGATCCAAACTCTTCATAATAGACTGTGGTGTCAATTATATTTAGTAGTTCGGGTGTGAACAGGGAGACATTTGAAAATATTTTGTTTTCTACAGGAACTACTGTTGTACCATTTTGAAGAGTGTAGTGCTTTACTCCACAAGAGGAAATTTCAATTAAGATTAATGTAATGAAGAGTGTTATTCTGAGTGACATACAAAGTCAATTTTTTGAGGTGATTAGCTATCAAGTTTTTGTTTGTCTCTATTAACATAAAAAAAATCCCCGCCTCATCAGAAGCAGGGATTTTCTATTTCTACAGTAAGTAATCTTACCTGTAAAGTACGCTTTTAATCGCCTTAACGGTCTTGTCAACGTTAGGAAGAATCTCGTCGATCAAGGTAGGAGCGTAAGGCAATGGAACGTCCTTGCTCACGACACGTTGAACTGGAGCGTCCAAGTAGTCGAAGGCGTTACGAGAAACGTGGTAGGCAATCTCAGAAGAGATAGATGCCAATGGCCAAGCTTCTTCAAGAACAACCAAGCGGTTAGTCTTTTTCACGGACTCAACAACCGTTTCGAAGTCGATAGGACGAACGGAACGCAAGTCGATCACCTCAACGGAGATGCCTTCACCTTCAAGCACCTTAGCGGTCTCGTTGGCGATTTTCATGAACTTACCGAAGGAAACCAAGGTCACGTCTGAACCTTCTTTCACCACGTCGGCAACGCCGATTGGAATCAAGTACTCACCTTCCGGAACTGGTCCTTTGTCGCCGTACATCAACTCAGACTCCATGAAAATAACTGGGTCGTCGTCACGGATGGCAGACTTCAACAGGCCTTTGGCGTCAGCTGGGTTAGAAGGAACAACCACCTTCAATCCAGGAGTATTGGCGTACCAGTTCTCAAAGTTTTGAGAGTGCTGTGAGCCAAGCTGTCCAGCGTTACCCGTGGCACCACGGAAAACGATAGGGCAGTTGTACTGTCCACCGGACATGTATTTCATTTTGGCGGCGCTATTGATGATTTGGTCAATGGCCACCAAAGAGAAGTTAAACGTCATGAACTCGACGATAGGACGCAAGCCATTCATGCTGGCGCCAATGCCGATACCTGCGAAACCAAGTTCCGCGATAGGAGTGTCGATCACACGCTTGGGGCCGAACTCATCAAGCATTCCAAGGCTGACTTTGTAGGCGCCATTGTATTCAGCTACCTCTTCACCCATCAGGAACACGTTCTCGTCCCTGCGCATCTCCTCGCTCATGGCTTCCCTGAGCGCTTCGCGAAATTGAATCTCTCTCATGTTACTAAGAATAGTCAACAAGTCAACAAGTAAAGTTGCCAGTCACAAGTAATGAAGTGTCAATCCTTGCCGGAACTATTACTAAATGGGGGTATCCCCATAAGACGCCGTAAAAATAGAGGTTAACGGCTCAATTTCCAATGGGAAAAAGAAAAAGCCAAGTCTGAAAACAGACTTGGCTTTTCTCTATGGGGAAAGGAAAGTTATTCAATAGTGAATTTGGTCTTTCCAACTTGGTGGTCTTCAGACCAAACAGTGATGGTGTAGTCACCTTCATCCAACTTTTCGTTCACGTTGTGGTAGAAGTAAACCACATCGTTCTCGTTGATAAAGTTGTGATTTTTCTCACCAGAGAAAGATGTTGTTTTGCCGTCAGCAGTTTGGAAGGAACCTCCGCCTTTGCCTTGGCTGAACAATACGTTTCCAGAAGGTGAGCTCAACTGGTACTTGAAGTTTTTGTAGCCTTTGCCAGCAGCAAAGTTCTCCTTGATGACAAAGCCAACTTGAATTTGACGTACTTTCTTAGCCTTGTACGTGTCAAACTCGTTGTTGTTGAAGCTTTTATCACCCTCGTCTTTCACACTAACCTTAAGGTCTTGGATGTGAAGCAACTGAGCCTCCGTAAGGATGGCGTTCTGCTCAGAAAGTTGAGATTTCAACTCCTTCTGGCTGTCCACCAACTGACGGTTCTGGTGAGTAAGAACACGGTTCTTACGCTTCAACTCAGAGATTTGCTTGTCGCGGGCAGCCAACTCAGCTTGGTGCTTAGCCAAAGCGCTGTTGAGTTTTTCCTCAAAGGCTTTTTGGTTGACTTTACCACTGGAGCTAACCGTTGCTGTGGCTACAGGAGCACTGCTTTGGTTCGCTTGTGCCTCGCGAAGCTCAGCTCGTGTATAAGAGAGTTGAGCACGCGCTTCACGCAATTGGCTGCGCAAGCTTTCGAGCTCAGCGATTTGGCCTTGAAGGTCCTCATTGGACTGACCCAAACGCGCCAACTCATCCTTTTGTTTCTGGAGCGTTTCGATCATCTCTTGGATCTTGTTGTCCTTTTGCTCCAGCTCTTGTTTCTTCTGTGATTCGAAACCGCTTAGCTGTTCAGAAATCTCATCGTTTTCCTTTTTGGCAGAGCTGTACAAGGTGTACATATAAGTACTGCCAGCTACCAACATGATCATTCCCGCAGCCAAAGCCCAAGTTAATGGACGGTTGGAGGAAGAGGATTCTTGAGGAGCAGGGGATGAGGCAACAGGAGCAGCCTTTTTCTTTTCAGGTGCCTGTTTTTTTGGTGCCTCTTGTTTAGGAGTGCTTGCTTCAGCTTTTGGCGCAGTTGTTGCCACTGGCTGTTCAGCAGGTTTTTTTACTTCTGCGGTATCGGCGGCTTGCTCAGGTGTAGCTTTCTTAACCACACGCTTTTTCATTGGCGGCCTAACAGGTCTCCTAATTGGTCTCTGGCTCATAGTAGCGTATTGAGAAATTGAAGGTTTGTGTCAAAACTTTCGGAAAAACTCCTTATTTTTCCAAAACGGCAACAGCATTACATTTAGCGCAACTTTCTAAAATTAGCGAATTTCAATCAAAATTCGAAAAGCAATGGTAAGAATGCTACATAATGTGGCTCTCGCAGGAATGGTATTCCTTGTGGGAGGACAGGTGTATGCTCAAGATTCCCTGAGTGTTGACCAAAGCGATAGCTTGGACTTGTTGGAAGAGGAGGTTTATGAGCCACTCGATAGTGCGGAATTTGCCGCCTTGCTCGCTCCTGTGGAGGAAACCGCTGAGGAAAGAGCTTCGAAACGATCACATGTGGCCATTAAGGTGGTGGACAAAGCCTCCAAAGAGGTCATTCCCGCTACAGTAGAGGTGACCGCCTTTGATAATGGTGGAAATGTGTTGTTCCAAGGGGAGGGACAAGTGGATGAGAACGGAATTTTCCAGCTTGACTTGGTACCTGCTCGTTTGGAACTGACCATTGTTAGTGAAGGGTATTTGCCAATCACGAAACGCGTTGCTCTTGAAAAGAACGGGGAAGTAAAGGGGAAAATCAGCAAGATGTATGGCTTGACCAAATTGAGTGTAGGTGAGGCGATTCCCTTGAAAAATGTAACCTTCAACGAGGGTAAATTTGCTTTATTGCCTGAATCTCACGGTCAGCTCGACGCCTTGGTGAAATTGTTGGAAATTCACCCTGACATGAAAATTGAGCTTGCTGGACACACAGATAATACTGGTAGCCCAGCGTATAACCAGCGATTATCAGAGGATCGTGTGGAGGCTGTAAAGCGTTATTTGGTGAAGCAAGGTATTCACCCGAAGCGAATCAAAGGTGTTGGTTACGGTGGTACTAAACCAATTGTAACTGGTGTGAACGCCGATAGCAAAAAGAACCGTCGTGTTGAATTTGTAGTATTGAAGCTCTAATCGTTCAATAACACACACACACAAGTATTTGAGGCCATGCAGCTTTTGCTGTATGGCCTTTTTGTTTTTCAGGCGGCTTGTTGTGAAATCATTGGTTGATGGAGGGGAAGCTTGAGGACAAAAGTGCTTCCTTTTCCGAGTTGACTTTTGAGTCGGATTTCACCACGATGGCTTTTGATGATGCCCAGTGAAATGGACATTCCCAATCCTGTTCCTTTTCCAACGGGCTTTGTGGTGAAAAAGGGGTCGAATATTTTTTGTTGGAGTTCATCAGGAATGCCTGTTCCACTGTCCGAAATTGAAATGACGGCACAAGCCTCGTTATGGAATGTCCCCAAACTGGTGCGAATATCAATTTTTCCTTTGTTGGGGATGGCCTGAATCGCATTGGACAGGAGGTTCATAAATACTTGGCCAAGGCGGCCTTCTTGGCATTCAAGCTCAGGATTCGCTTTGTAGTGTCGAGAAATCTTAATCCTGTTTTTGTATTGATTATGAAGGATAATCAGTGAATTCTCAATGATGTCGGTGAGTTGTGCTTTTTGAAACCCACCGTGTTCCATGCGGGAAAAGCTCAGTAGCCCATCAATGATTTCACGACTCCTTCGCAAACCCGTTTGGATGTTTTCTTCCAGCATGATGACTCCATGATGCAATTCTGAGTAGTCAATTTCTTTTTTGAAATCGGCTATTTCCGAAAGTTTCTTGTCCAGATTTTTAGGTGTAATGCTTTCGTATAGTTTGAGCAACTGGGTGATATCATCTAATAATTCATTAAGCGCATCGATTCCCGACCCAATGAAGTTCACAGGATTGTTGAGCTCATGGGCGATTCCTGCTGTTAGTTGTCCCAGCGAGGCCATTTTTTCTGCGTGAATCAATTGGCTTTGAGTGTCTTTCAGTTTGATAAGTGTGCTCTCCAGTGTCAATTTTTGTTGTTGAAGGGTTTGATTCTGTAAACGGAGGCGAGCGGTGCGTTCCTGTATTTTGCGGTTTAGCTGTTGGTACAGCAAGGCGTTTTCCAGAGCCACTCTGGCGTGTTTGGCCAGAAGGTCAATCATTTTTAGAATGCTGCCAGTGAACAAACCGTGCACCTGTGTACTTTCTAAATAAAGGAGAAGTGTAGTATCCAGTTTAGCTGGAAAAATGATGGGAAGGCACAACACGCTTTTTGGGCGCTGTGACTTTAAATAGTCATCGGTTTCCGCAATCGGGAAATATTCAGGGCTGTTGGAAGTGATTGTTTTTTTGGTGCTAAAACAGGTGGAAAGGAGTAATGATGGGAGAAAAAAAATCTTTGATTTTGGACATTGTTCTGCAATGACGCTGAAGGTTTGCCCTTTAGTATTGATGATATAACCACTCTCAGCCCCCGAGGAGTTAATGAGAATATTGAGGATTTTATGGGCTGTTTTTTCGGGTTCTGCAACGGAGGTAAGTGCAATACTCACCTTCAGCAGGTGTTCGGCTTGTTGAGGAAGGAGCGGCGAAAGTTCATTCATGTCCAAAAAGCATTGCCCGAATCGTTGTTCAATGCTTCGTTGAATGGCTCGTGCGTCCCATTTCCCAAAGAGTTTGTGTGCCTCTTGGATGTAGGATTGGGCGATGTGGTGTTGCTTTTGGTTGAGGAATTGAGTCCCGACAAGCAGATGACCCAAAGCCTCTTCGTGTAAGTGTCCATTGCTGTTCGCCCAATGAATTCCCCGTTCGTAAAGCTCCAATGCCTTAAGGTGATTCCCTTCCAGACTTGCTTTTTCAGCTTTTACGAAAAGGTATTCATGCCTGAAGTTTAGCGGCGAATACATCGAATATGTTTTTAGGGTAGTCATCACCCTTGAAAGTTCTCGATGAAGACTCTTTCTGTCTTGGGTATCTACTTTTCGAAGTTCGGCAACAAGGCTAAGTCCATGGAGAAAGGTCACTGTTCCCTTGAAACTATGAGATAGGGGATGTTTAAATGCCCTGCAGTGTTCCAGACATTTTTCACTTTCCCCAAAATGATAGGCCAAATAGGCGGATGCGTGGTGAAATAGGGCTTTGCTGGCTTTGCTGCGAATAATGTTTTTCCCCTCGATGAGGTACTTCTGGCTCGGAGCCAAAATAGTTTCATGTGGAAAAGGCTCTTGCAATCGTCGGTTGAGCTGTATTTGAATTTGCCCCACATTATCCAACAGGGTTTCCCGATAGGTGCTGATATAATGACTGTGATCTTTCAGCGCTTTATTAATCTCAGACAGAGGCCTACCAATTCTGAACATGGTTTGGGCATGGCTGAGGGCAGCAGTGGCAGCAAAGCGATAGTCACCTTTTCTGAAGTTGGTCCGAATATCCTTTTTGAGGGCAGGAAGATTCAGTCCTTGAAATTGATGCCAAGGGGAGACGTAGGCGTGATAAAGGAAAAAGACTTGGCTTCGGTAAAATTCATTGGCCTCATTTTTCACCATTTCCTGAGCCATTTGACCATAGAGAACCCCTCGTTCGATTTGCCTCTGGTTTTTACAAAGGAGAATGCCATAGATGACATAGGCCGTAGCAGAGGCTGGGGTGTGTCCTTTCTCGATGCTAAGATGGATCATCCAATGGATGATTCGGTGAAGAACTCTTCCTTGGTGAAGGAAAGCAGGAAGCAGCATGATACTCAAAATCATAAGCACCTGTTCCGTCTTTGGATCTTTACAAAGTTTGCTGCTTAGGGTTGGTTTTAACGGGGGGCGATGGAGTTTTTTGGGAATTTGATATCCAAGCTTCTTGAGTACGGATTGTCCTGTCCGAAGGGCAGCAAGGTATTCTTCTTCACGAGTTTTCGCCTCGATAAGAAGTCGATAGGCAGGCAATGTTTGATGAATTCTTTTGCAGTTGTTTATGATTCTATGACAAAGAGGTATTAGTTGTTGATTTTCCTGAAGCCAAAAGCACATATTGGCCCAAGCCAAATGCAGGGCATAAGCCAGCTTGTTAAATCTCCAAGGGTTTCTTCCCAAGTGTTTAATTCCCTTTTTAAAAAGCCATGTCGCTTGCAGGTATTTTTTTTTGGATTGGGCCTCTTTTCCTGCCCCAAGTGCCAATCCAGCCAGACTTTTTCTGTCCGTCTCTTCTTTTGGGTTGGCAAGGAGATAGTGCCTGAGTACCAATCGGGGTTTTTGGTTGGATTTTGTTTTTAAGTGTCTTGCCAGTAAAAGGTGATCGTTTCGTTGCTTGGTTTTGGGAATGGTTTCTAAGATGCTGTGCCTAATTAGTGGGTGGCAAAACTTATAGCAGGTAGCATTCAGTTGAAAGATCAATTGGGATTTAAGAAGGGATTCTAAGGCGCTGTCCAAGTTTTCCTCATTTTCAGGAAGTAATGCTTGCAAGCTGTCAAGATTGAATCTTCTCCCAATGATGGCCGCTTTTTCCAGAATATTAGCCAATGATGAACCTCTTTTGGGCAATGAGCCAATAAGATCCTGAGCAAAGGAATCACTTGTAGAAAGCAATTCCACAGTTTTCTTTGACCAATACCAGCGCCGTTTGTCTACGCTAAACTCAAGGGTCCCCACTCGTCTCATGGCCTCCAATTTCTCAAAACGATACTTTCTCGAGCCACCAGCCTTTTTTTTCAAGGCTTTTGTCAATGCAGGGGTAGCTTTGAGGATGGAAAAAGGCGACCAGATTCCCTCAAGGTCATATTTTCCTAAGTTGAAACGTGAGATCCGTCCTATCGTTTTCCATTCTGAGAGGCATCGACTTAGGTCGAGAAAGAGACTATGGGCAGTTGGGTACCTTTTCCTCGGTTCTTTTTCCAGAAGGCGTTCAATGATTCTGAGAATCGTGGATTGGATGCCAGTGGTTTGCCAAGAAATGTTTTTGTTCAATTGGGCATGTATGAGATCCATGGCTTCGCCCTGAAAGGGAGGCGAACCAAAAAGCATCTCATAAAACACAATGCCTAATGCATAAAGGTCTGATCTGGTGGTGGCAGGTCTGCGAATTTTTCCTGTTTGTTCTGGCGAACAATGGGTGAGTTGTTGGGGGAGAGGCGGATTTTCACACGGCACTTTTCTGCCTTTTTCCCAGCCGATAATTGTTGTTTGTCCATTCGTTTTGAGCAGAATATGGCTGGTATCCAGACTAAGGTGAGCGATGCCCTTTCGATGAACCCTTCTTAGGCTATCCGATATTGAAATTGCTATCTGCAAAAAGTCTTCAATATTAAAAGGCCCTCTGTGCAGGGCATCTTGAATGGATTTCCCATCCACATATTCCAGTTCCAAAACTCGGCCACCTCGCAGGCTGCGTAAGGCTTTTCGAACACCTCGGGTATCATGAAGCAGGCGTGTGATTCGGTATTCATTTTGAAGCGCCTCTACTTCAGCATTTTCAACATCTTTGAAGTTTCTAAGACGTTTGCGAAGTACCCCTTTCTCACTTTGGAGAATGATATGACGGTCACTCTCGTGAAGTGGGATTTTGGATGAAATTGTAGGTTTCAACATCCTTAGGCCGCCACTCGTCGATGTATGAGCGTACTAATTTTCTCAAAAAGCTGCTCTGGCATGAAGGGCTTACTCAAGTAATCATTCATCCCCATTTCCAAGCATTTTTTCTCTTCCGATTTTGAAGCGTTGGCGGTACAAGCGATGATAGGGACGCTTTTGAAAGGTTCGGGAAGTTCTTGGCGGATGAATTTTGTGGCTTCCATGCCGCTGATGTCTGGCATGCGCAAGTCCATCAGAACGATGTCGTAGTTTTTCTCCCCGATTAATTCAATGGCATGACTACCGTTATGAGCAGTCTCAATTTTCATGGGTAGGTTTAAGCTTTTCAGCATTTCTACCGCCATGACTTTGTTGAGCTGGTTGTCATCCACCACCAAAACGTGAAGGCCTCGGAGTTCCTCGTGGGAAACCTCTTTAGCTTTACTTTGGCGTTTTAGGAGGCGAAGTTTATCCACTTCTTCAAACTGGAACATCAGGCTGAAAGTGGTCCCCTTCCCAATTTCGCTATCAACAGAAATGGCTCCCTTTAAAAGGTTGACCAGTTTTTTTGTGATGGCCAAGCCAAGTCCAGAACCGCCAAAGCGGCGGAAGATGTCCGCATCAGACTGGGTGAATTTGTCAAAAATGCGATCCTGTTTTTCCTTGGAGATACCAATGCCTGTATCCTTGATTTGCAAGAGTATAGCGCTGAGGTCAGGCGTTTCTTCCTTGGATTTACACCGTTTAACGATGAGCTCTACCTTTCCCTTTTCGGTGAATTTTAGGGCATTGCCCAAAAGGTTGATAATGATTTGATTGAGTCTGACGGGGTCGCCCATGACGACTTTGGGCAGTTTGTCGTCCAAATGGATCTGAAAATCAATGGCCTTTTGGCTGGCCTTTTCAGTCATGGTATTGAAGGCTTTTTGGATGCTGTCCTTAAGGTCAAAAGGTATCCTTTCTATGTTTAGTTTTCCATGCTCGATTTGGCTCAGGTCGAGGATGTCATTGACAATCACCAAGAGATTTTCGGCGGAAGTTTCTATGTTCTGGATGTATTGCTTTTGTTTATCGGTGAGTTCACCCTTAAGCAATAGTTTAGTAAAGCCCAGAATGGCGTTCATGGGGGTGCGAATCTCATGGCTGGTGTCAGCGAGGAATTGTTCTTGTTGTTTGGCGTATTTTTGAAGCATCAAGCTTTGTTCCTCCAAAGCCTGTTTCTGTTCCTCAATGGTGCGCGTTCGCTGCCTTACTTTTTCCTCAAGGTTTTCGTTGGCTTCTTTTAATTCTTCGACGAGTCGTTTGTTCTCCTGTTGAAGTGCATAGGTTTCCAAGGCCTTATCCAAGGTCTGTTTCAGCTCTTCCATGTCCCAAGGTTTCTTCACATAGCGATAGACTTTTCCTCGGTTAATGGCACCAATGACTGCATCAATATCTGCGTAGGCCGTGATGATGATGCGTATGATGTGGGGATATTTACTGGCCAGCGATTCTAAAAATTCAACGCCTGTGGTTTCTGGCATTCGCTGGTCGCTCAGGACCACTTGGACAGGTTCTTTGGCAAGAATTTCAGCCCCTTTTTTGGCAGAATCGGCCAAGAGGACTGTGTAATGTTTTCGGAATGCGAACTTGAAATTGGTAAGGTTTTCTGGTTCGTCATCCACATAGAGGATGACAGGTTTTTTTTTGATGTCTTTCATAACCCTTGCGCTCAATGATCCACAGGATACGCTATACATTATGTTGAACGGTTCTGAGTAAGGGAGGTTTTGTTGTCGCTCGTTTGTAATCACCTTGTTAGGGGTGTAATTTTGGGGAAGTTCTTGGGGAAAAGCGCTCTTGTGCTAAGTGGCTCCCTTTTTAGCATTCTGAAACATGACAGATTTCAATAGCCTGTACGCGGAGAGTTTGACGGAATATCGCCGTCGAGAGACCATTGAGGTAAAGGTTGGCAGCACGGCCATTGGTGGGGATAATCCCATCCGATTGCAGTCCATGACCACGGTGGATACGATGGACACGGAGGGGAGCATCGAGCAGGCCATCCGCATGATTGAGGCGGGTTGTGAGCTTGTGCGTCTGACTGCGCCGAGTTTGAAGGAAGCCAAGAACTTGGCGAACATCAAGCAAGGCTTGGTAGAAAGGGGCTACGATACGCCATTGGTGGCAGATATCCATTTCACGCCGAATGCGGCTGAGGTGGCTGCCCGCATTGTGGAGAAAGTTCGTATCAATCCAGGCAACTTTGTCGATAAGAAGAAGTTCGACCTGATTGAGTACGATGACGCTTCTTATGCCCAAGAACTGGAGCGTATCCGCGAACGCTTTACCCCATTGGTAGAAATCTGTAAGGAGCATGGAACAGCCATGCGCATTGGCACGAACCATGGTTCACTTTCCGATCGGATTTTGAGCCGTTACGGTGACACGCCTTTGGGTATGGTGGAGTCGGCCTTGGAGTTTTTGCGGATTTGCGAGGACTTGGACTACTACAATGTGGTCTTGTCTATGAAGGCCAGTAACACCCGTGTGATGGTACAGGCTTACCGACTTTTGGTGGCTAAACTCAAGGAAGAAGGCTTGAAACCTTATCCATTGCATTTGGGAGTTACCGAGGCTGGCGACGGTGAAGATGGCCGAGTAAAATCTGCTGTTGGTATTGGCGCTTTGTTGGAGGACGGTTTGGGTGATACCATTCGCGTGTCGCTTACCGAGGAACCGGAGTTTGAGATTCCTGTGGCTGCGAGTTTGGCTGGCCGTTACGATGACCGCCAAGGGCACGAAGAAATCAATAGCTTGGATTCCCTTTCGAAAAGTCCTTATGACTACGAGCGCAGGGAGTCAACGGCTGTGCTTGATTTTGGAGGTGAGGAATCACCGAGGGTCATCGCTGATTTCTCTAAGAAAGAAGGACTTTCTGTTGAAGACTTAAAAAGCGTGGGCCATTTCTATTTGCCAGCCACGGATAAGTGGGCGGGCAATGATTTGGCTTGTGACTATATCTATACTGGATCGCAGGAACTTGGCATTGAGTTGCCATCGAGCTTGGGAAGGATTGCCGATGCTTCTGTTTGGGAAACCACTCAGGTGAAAACATACCCGTTGTTTGATGCCAGTGGGTTTACATCAGCAACTGAAGTTCATTCTGAATTGAACTTTGTTCGTCTAAGCGAAGAGGAGGCTTTTGATTCCGAATTACAGGAGAAGTTAAAGGAAGCTGCTTCCGTCGTGTTGGTATTGTCCACAGAGAACAAGCATGCTATGGCGGCACTTCGTCGAGTGTGTTTGGAGTTGATGGAAAAGGGCTTGAAACACCCTGTTGTCTTCGAAAGGGCTTATGGTGCGTTGGATGATGAAAGCCTTCAGATTCATGCCTCTACAGATTTGGGAGGACTTTTGGTGGACGGATTTGGTGATGGCGTAATGCTCAGCCCAGCCAATGATTCCAAGCAAGAGTTTGAGCGTATCAACGGTTTGGCTTTTGGAATTTTGCAGGCGGCAAGAACGCGCATGTCCAAGGCAGAATATATTTCATGTCCATCTTGCGGACGAACGCTGTTCGATTTGCAGGAAACAACGGCCATGATTCGTAAGCGCACCGATCACCTCAAGGGCATTAAGATTGGCATCATGGGCTGCATCGTGAATGGTCCTGGTGAAATGGCGGATGCCGATTACGGTTATGTGGGTTCAGGTGTAGGAAAAATCACACTTTACCGCGGACAAGAGGTGGTGAAACGTGGAGTACCTTCAGAGAATGCCGTGGATGAGTTGATTGAGATTATCCGTGAGGATGGCAAGTGGTTGGAAGCCCAAGAGGAGGAAGAACTTGATTTGAAGCAAGGGGTATGATATTGAGATAATTTTTGAGAATTATCTCCCTTAGTTTTTGAGGTCAATGGCAATAGCCGTTGGCCTTTTTTGTTTTTGTGGCTGTATAGATTTCAAGTGGCTAATCGTCCACATCACTTTTCAGGACAGATTTTTTCGGTAATCCATCGAGGTTTTCAAGTCTTTTCGTGAATAAACCTTACATGCTTTCGTAAATATTATGGAGAGCTGTGTTGCGGAGAATTATAACGAAGAGCCTTTACAATGAAATTTCTCAGAGCCATTCTTTTGTTGGTCGCTTGTTTTACCATGAGTCTATCCATGGCGCAAGACAGTTTGGATGTCGAATTTTTAGACAGACCGAATATAACCCCTGAGGATTATAGCCCAGAGGCTGAAAAGTATTTCCTGCGCCCAGATGACTATTCTACGGATGACCTTCGGAAAATTCAGGACCGCTATGAGGGCAAAAATCCTAAGGACCTACCCGCAGTTGAGCAAGTCACAGATTCACCACAATTGGATGGTGCGCCATTCCCAAAAGTAGGCAATGCCGATGAACGTATGCGTGAGCAGCGTCGCCGTGAAATGGAACAGCAGTTTGATGAGGGGGAACCAAATCCAAAGTTGGCTAATCGGGTAGGAGGACCGGCTTTGGATGATCCCGAATTTGAAAGCAAGCAGGCTTTGGAAGTGATGGCCAATGAAGTGGATCCTTGGGAATTTCCGTGTGGAGCACCCTGCGGAGGCAAGATTACCGATGGCGTTCCAGACCCACATGTGATTACGATTCAACCTCCATGTAAAGAGGAGCGATGTGCGCCAACGGTCATTCTCCTGAAGTTTGGTGAGCCTAAGTTTGAGCCTTACGAAGAAGAGAAGTAAGAAGGTCGAACAATCTGTATTGGAGTAAAATGGACGCTTATGAAATATCTGCTACAGTTATTCTTTCTATTGTTCTTGTCTTCCGTCGCTGTTGGTCAGGCCGACCGTTCCGAGCAATATTATTACAAAGCAGTCCGTGCCTTGGTGGAGGAGCAGGATATGAATCAGGCCATCATCTGGTTGAATAAGTCGATTGATACGGACTCCAGTTATTTCCCTTCTTATCTCCTTCGAAACCGCCTATATCTTTATTCGAGAAATATTTATGAGGCGGGCCGAGAGATGCGAGATTTTGAGTTGCTCGATCCAGAATATGTCAAAAAGTATTTGAAGGATTATGCCTTATATGATGCTCTTGCCTTTCCGAAAGGGGAAGTAGTGGATTACGACTATTCATTAGTTGAAAATCCTCAAGATTATCAAAATTATCGGAATAGGGGCTTGGTGAATAATCACATTCAAACCCTGCTGGATCAGCGGGCTGATTTGGATGTGATGATTAAGCAAGATCCTTCAGCAATGGCCTATGTGCGTAGAGGGTTATCGCGGTTTTATGGTGGCGATCTCCAAGGCGCCATGGATGATTATGAGGAGGCCGTGAGGCAAAACCCAGGTTTGGCTGTAGCGCATAATTTTTTGGGCATTGCCCAGATGGAAGCAGGACAAATAGCGCTGGCCATCAATAATTTCACGGATGCTGTGGAAATTAAGTCTGACTTTGCCGCTGCATATTTCAATCGAGGATTGGCTTATTTTGATGAGGGCAAGGACGATGAGGCCTTTGAGGATTTAAGTAAATCCATCGAAATCAATGAGCAATATCCAGTAGCTTTTCAGGATCGAGGAAGTGTCCTGTTTGCGATGCAGAAATACCCACAAGCGGCAGACGATTTCACTAAGGTCTTGGAAAAGGAACCAGACAACAAAGATGCCTCGCTCAACAGGGCTTTGGCTTACAGTTTTGCTGGAGAATACCCTCAGGCCCTTGTTGACTATGATTCCTTGTTAGCGAGGTATCCTAATGACCCAGTTGTTTTTAACCATCGTGGAGTCCTCTATTTATTGATGGAAGAAAATGAGAAGGCGATGGAGGATTTTCAGCAAGCCATTGATTTGGATGAACGTTACGGTGTGGCCTATTACAACCGCGCTTTGGTGTATATGTATTTCGGGGAAAGGGAGAAAACCTGTAGTGATTTGTGGAGAAGCAGGCGGCTTGGGGTAGGAGAGGCTGTGGAGCGAATCCGTTGGTTTTGCAATCAAGAACCACCAGAGTCAAGCAAGATGAATTTCCCCAGTGATATTTACTCCCCTGAGTTGCCGGTGGAGTATGAGGAGCGGTGAGTTGGTTCTATAGTTTTTATGGATTCTCCTTTTAAGGTCAATTTAAGTAGGCCAAAAAAGAAAAAGCCTATGAGGTAGGCACCAATGAAAAATGCAATGAAGCCAAGAAACGTATCTAAAAAGGAGAAGTGTGAAAAATAAATGTATACCAATCGGAAGAAGATAAAAAGGACCAGGAGGGTGTAAGGTATCATTAAAGCGAGTTCAAGCTTAGGGAAGTTTTTCAACGTTGTGCCTATTCCAGAAAAGAGACTCATTAAAATTGTGGCAATTAAGTGCATGAAGGCCATGGTGATGAAAATGAGGTATACTTTTCCTAATAAGTCATAACCTTGGAGTGTTTGGATTAAGCTTTCCAATGAAGAAAGGTGAAGCGATATATAAAGAAGTTGTTTGGGGAGAGTTAAACTGATTTTGATAGTTTCCCAGAGGCTTTCTTCCTTTTGGAAGAGGAAGATTACAATAAATAGGGCTAATAAAACAAATACTCTGGAACTAAGGTCAAAAAGGAGTCTTTTGAAGAAGGATAAGCCCTTAAGCTGGTTAATTACTTCCCCATTTTCTTGATTACTTTCCAAATTGAAATTTATGGAGCTTGCCAAAGGAAGCCAGCCTAAGTACCAGTTGATATCCGTAGCCTTAAAACTGAAAAATGAGATGTTACCCAAATTACTGTAAAATCGAATCTCTTTTGGAGAGAGTCCCAACCATTTAGAGGTAAGAAGGCTGTTGATGATGAATAAAAAGGAAATAAGGCCAAAAGAAGTTCCGGTGAAAAGAGGGAGTGATAACAGATCAGACATTGTTAAAATATTTTCCAGCACTAAATAATTTTGTGAAATTAGAGTTAATTGGTGTGACTCACTCATTTTTAGGCATTATTTAGCATTCTTCATGTCCTATTCCCCATCCTATTATATCCGCAAAAGACTATTGGCCAACAAGCCAGCGATGTTTGGTGCGCTGATCATTGTTTTGGCCTTTTTGGTGTCCTTGTTGGGGTATTTGGTGATGCCGGATGATACTAAGTCTGCCAATGACGGGGCTATTGAGATTAGAAAGGAGGGGCCAGGCTTTGCTGTGGAAATGCTCAAGGTGACCAAGAATCAGCCCATCGAGCACACTGGTTTTTTTGAGCGGATGTTTTTCGGAAAGGAAAGCAAGTACAGGCTTGTTCCTATTCGCACTTATGAGCTTTCGGAGGATAGTCTTACACTGGAAATATCCCTTTACCATCGAGGTAAGTCAAAAGTTACCGAGCAATTTGATTTGGTTGATGTGGTGCTTCCACTGAAAAGGCAAGATGACGGAAAGTTGTATCATCTTGAAAACAGCCAAGTGAGTGGTACTGCATATTCAGAGGGGACAGGGGGAGGAAGCCAACCATTTCTGCTCCGCAAGAGGGAGCTGGTTAGTCTTCTCTATGAAAACAATATTGAAAAGCGAACCTACCTATTAGGCACTGACCCCGCAGGTCGAGATGTGTTAAGCCGTTTGCTTTTGGGTACTCGAATTTCTTTGGGCATCGGCTTTGTGGCCGTTTTGATTTCCTTGGGCATCGGCATTTTGGTAGGAGCCATGGCTGGATTTTTCCGAGGCTGGGTGGACAATGTATTGACTTGGTTGATTACAGTCGTCTGGTCCATTCCAGGAATTATGCTTGTGATTGCTATAAGTTTGGCTTTAGGAAAAGGTGGCGTTTGGGTAGCTTTTGTGGCTGTGGGCTTGACGATGTGGGTGGATGTCGCCCGTGTGGTGCGCGGACAGATTTTGGAGGTGAGGGAACAGCAGTTTGTCGAAGCAGCACGCGCCTTGGGCTACGGTAACGCGAGAATTATCGTGAAACACATCCTTCCGAACTTGGTAGGACCGATAATTGTAGTGGCCACGGCCAACTTTGCGGCAGCCATTTTGATTGAGGCTGGTTTGAGCTTTTTAGGATTGGGTGTGCAGCCGCCAACTCCTTCATGGGGATTGATGGTACACGATGGCTATCAGCTGATGACCAGTCCAGGAAGTTGGTATTTGTTGGTGTTCCCTGCCTTGGCAATCAGTACATTGGTGTTTGCCTTTAACCTACTGGGGAATGGTTTGAGGGATGCCTTTGATCCCAAAACGAAATTGGGTTAAAGGTCCAACAGCATCATTTTTTTAACATTTTACGGGATTTTTTTATGCAAGAAGTAGATACTCAATTGGGGATAGATGAGCTGATTTCAGAAAACCTGCGGTTGAAAATGGCCTTGAATTCATTGGTTGAGCTAACGAAGGCCATTAATTCCAATCCAACCGAAGACGAGCTTTACCATATTTTTTCATTCACCATTTTAGCTCAAAGGATTGACCGAATTAGCCTCTTAATACTTTCTGAAGAAGGGAAGCTGCTTTGTAAAAAAAGCAATAAGATGCTTTTGTTGGATGAAGGGCTTCATGCCATGAAGCAATTCGCTAAAGAAATTTCTCCTGTTCGACTCGAAGAAAAATTGTTGGGCTTGGAACAGGTAAATTGGGTGTTGCCTATTGTTCATCAAGGGAAATTACGGGGGTATTTGGCCGTCGGTCAAGAGCTGAATCCTTCACAACTCGATCATATTAGTACCCTCTCCAATGTGCTGATGGTAGCGGTGGAAAACCGCAAAATGGAGTTGGTCAGACAGGAGCGGGAGGCACATAAACGTGAGCTGGAATTTGCCCATGAGGTGCAAAAAGGACTTGTTCCCGATAAATTGCCCAATGATGATGTCCTTGAAATGTTTGCCTATTACCAGCCACATTCAGGGATTAGTGGCGATTATTACGATTACATCCCCTTGGGAAAAAACAAGTTCTTCTGTTGCATTGCCGATGCGGCAGGCAAAGGCATACCGGCGGCTCTTCAGATTTCCAATTTCCAGGCGGCCTTGCGCGTTTTACTCCAATCAAACTACAGTTTGGAGGATATTGTCAGACGGTTACATGATCAAGTCTATGACAATAAGGAAACTGGCTTCGTAACATTTTTTGGGGCTATTGTCGATTTAGAAAATCAGGTGATGCAATACATTACCGCTGGGCATAATCCACCTGTGTTGATTCAAGATGGAAAATGTCATTTGCTAACAAAGGGTTGCAGTCCATTGGGTGCTCGAAAAATCCTTCCTTTTCTCTCAAAGGGTGAGATTGCTATTCGTCCTGGAGACCTTTTTTACGCCTACACTGATGGTGTTACAGAAATCAAAAATGCTAAAGGGGAGGATTATGGAGACCAGCGACTAAGGGATTTCCTTCTGGATTGTGTGGAAGATGACCTAGAGGACATCCACGACGATTTGTTGCTTAAATTGGTCCGTTTCAAAGGAAAGCTGGAGTTTCCTGATGATTTGACAGTATTCGCCTTTAGGCTGAAGTAATGATTGAGTAATGAGGAAGAAATGACGATCAAAGCTGTTCGATGGCTTTTTCCAATAAGGCCTTGGTCGCTTTGATTCCCTCATCCTCCGAGAGCTCATTGCCCTCGTATTCAATGCCGATATATCCCCTATAACCCGAGTCTTTGACGATTTTCATGATTCTGAAATAGTCGGACTCGGTTTCATTTCCTTGCTCATCAAATGCATTGGACTTGGCGCTGACGGCTTTTGCATACGGCATTAGCTCGGTGATTCCTTGATATTTGTCGTAGGCATTGACGCATCCTTCCGGTCCCCATTCCAAACAGAAATTGCCAAAGTCCGGTAGCGTCCCCACATTCTCCATCCCCGTTTTTTGAATCACATTGGCCAACCATTTTCCATCAGAGGAATAGCCTCCATGGTTTTCCACGATGATGTTGATGTCTTTTTCAGCGCCGTAAGTCCCCAGTTTTTTCAAGCCATCTACGGCATTTGAAGCCACTTCCTCACGGCTACCTTCGCCAGCCACATTCACACGGATGGAATGAGCGCCCAAGAATTTTGCGATGTCCACCCATTTGTGATGCTTTTCAATGGCTTCCATCTGCGCAGAAGAATCCGCATCTGCGATTTTCCCTACCGCATCGCACATGATTAAGCCCACGTTGACACCAGCATCCTCACATTTTTGTTTGAATGTCGCCCAATACTCATCGTTGTCAACTTTCCCCAAATAAAAGGTGCTGACAAGTTCGATGGAATTGATTCCGTACCCTTTGGCAATTTCTGGGAAATCGATTGGATCCAATTCTCCACGCAATACAGAGTCAGGCGATTCCTCAAGCATTTTAAAATACCATTCGGCATAGCCTTCTTGGTCCCGAGGCCCGAAGAATGACCTGTGCAATGACCACTGAGCAAGCGAGATTTGAAAGTCGGGGACGGTATCCTTGTCTATTGAATCAGTGCTTTTTTCCGAAGAATCCTTCTTTGGATTACAGGCCAAGAAAAAGGCTAGTGTGATAAAAACAAGTAGGCTTTTTTGAAGCATTGGGTAAAAGGTTTGTTGAATAAAGTGTCTTAGTGCTCATCTCCTCCATAAATCCACATGGGCTCGGTCTCTCCGGCACGTTCGAAGCCCACTTTTTTATAGAAATCAATGGCCTTTCCATCAGCAGTGAGCATCTGCATATGGAAGCCAGCGTATTTTTCCTGAAGCTTGGCCACAATCATCTGCCCGATTCCTTTGCCTTGATAATCAGGATGAACCAATAGATGCGGGTAATACACCACCAAATGCCCATCAGAAATAGCATTTCCTAAGCCGACCAACTGTTCGCCATGCCATGCCGAAACCAATGAATGGGAATTCATCAGCCCTTGGTACAGCTGTTCAGGCTTATCAGCGGAACTCCATTCATTGGCTTTATAAAGGTCAAGAATGGCTTGGAGTGGGATATCCTTGTGGGTGGAGAGGGTGATGTGCATAGTTTAAAAAATGATGGTCGAGTTAAATTAGGTTTTAAACAACGGGCTGTCATCCTGACGAAGGAAGGATCTAATAAACCCAAGTAGTTACTTTTTTTCCTGATTGGAAAATCAGGAGTTACCTGTGTAGCGACGCTTTGAAAGTGTCGAAACCAAGACACCGCAGGTGGATTGCAGATACATGAATTGCAATCAGTCTTTGACAGATTGGACTCGACGCTTTCAAAGCGTCGCTACATGACTACCGCTCATATTGCCTCAACCCTACATTCG
Source organism: Bacteroidia bacterium (assembly GCA_030431525.1). Lineage (GTDB taxonomy): Bacteria > Bacteroidota > Bacteroidia > Cytophagales > JAAEPT01 > JAUIJC01. The sequence goes on from JAUIJC010000010.1 coordinate 49,982, forward strand.
TATTGTTAGTTTAGTTATTAAATCTCCTTCAAATCCCCAATCTTAATCAGGCGACTCAACATCACTCCACCCAAGGCCAAAATCCCAGAAATTGGCACATAGAAATACCACTCCATGTTGTCCTTGAGGAAATAGAGTCCCGCAAAATAGAGGAGGATGCTTGGGAGCAGTTTCAAATAAGTCATCCAAGGGAGGTTAACTGGACTTTTACTGACAATCAACACCATATAGGAAATGGAGGCCAGCAATGTGCTGAGGCCTGTGGTATAAGCGGCGGCCATGCTTCCGAACTGTGGAATAAGGAAGGCGTTGAGCACAATGTTGAGGGCGATGGTGAGCACCAGAATGATATTGACCTGTTTGGTGAATCCGTTGGAGGTCAAGTAGGTACTGAGGATGGCGAAAAAGCCATGACACATCAGCGAGAAGCTCAGAACTTGGAATACTTCCACCTTGGCTTGAATTTCTACTGGGCTGTTATTTCGGAAGGCAAAGAAGAACAAATCGCCTTGTACGAAGGCCATACCACAGACAAACACCAAAGGCAGGGCGGTGATAACGGTGCCGACTTTCAGCAGTTTATTTTTCTTCTCCAAGGTGCTTTCGTGGTGCGCAAATCGTGCAAAGAACATCGGCAGGACCGTCCATAGAAACATCATCAAGGCATCCAACCAACGGTAGGAAGCGGCGTAAATGCCGGCCTCTTGGGCGGAGGAAAGGCGCTCCACCATCACTTGATCAACCTTTTCATTGACCGAATACAGAATGGTCATCAGTGCGAAGGGAATGCTCAGTTTGATGATGTTCCCCAGTTTGGAAAACTTGAGGCTTGGGCGGTGCCACAGCCCTTTTTTAATCATCATAAAGAACAGCATCCCGAAGGCGAGGGCTACGGCACCCAAACGTCCGTAAACCAGTTTTTCCAGTGTCATGCCGTGCCACAGGAGGCTCAGCAGAATCACGACTTGCAGGACCTTATCGACATTGGAGGCGAAGGCATCCAGACTGAAATACTGAAAGCCTTGGAAGTTGGCCCGAAAGAAGAAGTTGAACTGGATAAAGGCGTGTACCAAACTCAACAGAGCCAAGAAGTAGAGCGAGGAGGATTCGTAGCCCATCAGCCAACCGATTCCTACCATGGCAAAGGGGTATAGGATGGTCAGCAGGCTTTTGAAGGAAAAGACTTCAGGGAATAGTCGTCCCAGTTGTTTGGGGTCCTCCGCAAGGGATTTTGTTAGGTATTGGTTGATGCCCAAATCCGTTAATGCCGAAAGCAGGAAACCCAAGGAGAAAAGCGAGGCGAAAGTACCGTAGGCGGTGTCGCCAATGGCGTTTTGCACCTCCATGTCCACCCACAGGCCAAGGGGTTTGATGAGTAAGTTGAGGATGACCGTTAGGCCGATGCTTTTGGCGAATTTTGCCATGGGGAGGGGAGTGAGGCTTGATGCTGTGGGGCGCAGGGCACAAGGCCCTACGTTAGGGATGGAGATGGTTTTTGGGGTAGGGGATTAATTTTCCTCCAGTTTTACCAGCAGGTCATGTGAATCAAAGTACTTTTCAAGTGCGTCCCACTTTTTATCACAGAAATAGTCAAAATCAGGATTTATTGTTTTGTCAATAGTTCTTGTTTCCGTTTTTTGGCAGGAGAAGCAAATTTCATAATAGGTTTTTAACGAGTCATTTCGATAGAAGAGAATAGCGTTTTGGGGGTAGTAGCAATCAGCCGCTCCACCAAATGTGTTCGTATTCTTCCATCCTACTAAAGAGGTGAGTAATTCTACAATTTGGGTTGAGTCCAATGGGATTTCCTCTATGGGGAGAAATTCCATTATTCCTTCTTCTCTATTGTATTTCAGTTTGGCTTGTTCTTCTGGATTAAAGGAACAAATAGAAATTCTCATGTTGTCATCAAACATCCATTGGTAGTTAGCCAAGTTTGGTTCTGAAGAGATGCAAGAACCCTCTATTTCAATGGGTTCATTTGTCACTGTGAAATCAGAAGAGGGAGTTTCGTTCTCGACAGAATTGCTTTTTTCAACTGACTGACAGCCTAATAAGAAGGCTAGTGAAAGAAGGGTGAATAGTGATTTCATAATTGTGGAATACTCAAAATGATGTGAATTCCCCCTTTCCATGGTTGAAAAACAAAACCATTTTCGAGGCTAAAAGCGAGTTTTTCCCAAAGGTAATATTATTCCCGATTGCTTCATTTTTGCAAACCAATCTCAGGCTTCCGAAATTCGCTCTTTCGTGGTGGTGGAGTGTGACAGTGTTAGGGTGTTGAAGTGTTAAAGTTTGTCTGCAACACAGCACTACAACACTGCAACACCCCAACACTTCAACACTAAAAAAAGCCTCCATGAAAATCGCCGTCAACGCCCGTTTCCTATTACCCAACAAGCTGGAGGGGATTGGGTGGTTCACGCACGAAGTGTTGCAACGTATTGTCAAAGCGCATCCAGAGCATGAGTTTGTCTTCTTCTTTGACCGGAAGTATGATGAGCGGTTTGTGTATGCCGACAATGTGAAGCCGATGGTGTTGCATCCGCAGTCGAGGCATCCGTTCCTTTGGTATTTGTGGTTTGAGCATGCTGTTCCGAGTGCGCTGAAAGCGGAAAAACCGGACTTGTTCCTATCCACAGACAGCTATTTGTCTTTGAAGACCGATGTGCCGACTACCTTGGTGGTGCATGATTTGGCCTTTGAGCATCATCCTCAGGATGTGGGTTATTTGGTGCGTAAGTATTACAAGCATTATGTGCCAAAATTCGTGGAGAAGGCCAGCCGAATTGCCACGGTGTCGGAGTATTCCAAGCAGGATATTGTGACCCAATACGGCACCTCGCCAGACAAGATTGATGTGGTGTACAACGGGGCGAATCCGATGTACAAGCCTTTGAGTGAGGAGGAGCAGAAAAAGGTGAAGGTTAATTATACTGGCGGGCAGGATTTCTTCTTGTTTGTCGGGGCGATTCACCCACGGAAAAACATTGCTCGCCTCTTTAAGGCCTTTGATGAATTCAAAAAGGCGTCGAACAGCCCAATGAAGTTGGTCTTGGTCGGACGAAAGGGTTGGAGCACGGATGAGATTGAGCAAACCTATAATGCCATGAACTATAAACAGGACGTGGTGTTTACGGGTAGGCTTTCTTCGGATGATTTGGCCAAGGTGCTGGCTTCGGCCACGGCCATGACCTATGTTCCGTATTTCGAGGGCTTCGGGATTCCAATCCTTGAAGCGCAGTACGCCGATACGCCGGTGATTACCTCTAATATCACTTCCATGCCGGAGGTGGCGGGGAGTGGCGCTCATTTGGTGGATCCTTATTCGGTGGATTCCATTAAGGAAGGCTTGTTGAAAGTGGCCTTGGATAAAACCTATCGGGATTCCCTCAGGGAAGAAGGCAGGGAAAACCGACTCCGTTTCTCTTGGGACAAGACTGCCGAAAAGGTGTGGGCTTGTATGGAGAAGAGTTTATGCTGAGTAATATGTATTAAGTACAATGTACAATGACTGCTACGGCTTGAATCGTATGCAGTTGAGCATCATAATACATTGTACATAATACACTGTTTCAATTTCTATGTTCCTCTATCACTACGGTCCGCTATTCCGTCGCATTTTCCCTAAGTTGATGTGGCGGGTTCGCACCAAGGAGAAAAAAATGTTTCTCACCTTCGATGATGGTCCCATTCCGGGACCTACGGAGTTTGTGCTGGAAGAATTGGCAAAGTTTGATGCCAAGGCGACGTTCTTTTGTGTGGGTGATAATGTCCGCAAGCACCAAGATATTTTCCAAAAGGTGGTGGATGCAGGGCATCGCATAGGGAACCATACCTATAATCATATCAATGGCCGAAAAACCTCCTTTGAGGATTATCTGGCCAATGTGGCTAAATGTCAGGAAGTCCTGCCTGCGAAGGTTTGTGGGGAGAGTAAGCTGTTTCGTCCGCCCTATGGCATGTTCACCCAAAAGCAAAAGGAGGCCTTGCGCAAAAAATATGATGTGGTGATGTGGGAGGTGCTCAGCGCTGATTTCTCACGGGCAGTTTCCAAGGAAAAATGCCTGCGCAAATCCATCAAACACAGTCGGGCTGGTTCAATTATCGTGTTCCACGACAGCCTGAAAACCATTGAGAAGTTGAAATACGTGTTGCCACGCTTCTTGGAGCATTTTTCAAAACTAGGCTACACCTTTGAAACCCTCTAAGCCTCTTATATCAATCCTGTTGGCCGTCCGCAATGAGGAAGGTTGTGTGCTGGACTGCCTGAACAGCCTCACGCAACAGGATTATCCTTATTTGGAAATATTGATTGGTGATGATGGCTCTACGGACAAGACTCAACATTTAGTTCGGGATTTCATTCAGGACAAACCTCAGTGCTCACTTTTTAACACCTGCACCGTAGACGGGATGGCGGAAGGCAAGGCGCAGGTCTTGGCTTATTTGGCCCAAAAGGCCCAAGGTTCCCTTTTTCTATTTACAGATGCTGATATCATTCATCCCAATGCTTGGGTGAGTGAAATGTACCGCCAGTGGCGTGAAGGTCTTGGCGTAGTTATTGGCACAACAAAAATTCATTCTGAGGCAACAGGAGTGTTCGCCAAAATGCAGTCCTTGGATTTGATTCAAGGCTTTTCTCAAGTAAAAATGTTGGGGAAATGGGACATTCCCGTTTCGGCCATGGGCAATAACCTGATGGTTGCTCGGAAAGCCTACGAGGCAGTTGGTGGATATGAATCCTTGCCTTTTTCCCTCACTGAGGACTTTCAGTTGTTTCATGCCATTGTCAAAAAAGGCTTTGGTTTTGCCCACTGTTTTCACGCAAAAGGCTTGGTGGAGACCAAGCCAGAACAAAACCTTTCAGATTGGTTGAATCAACGCAAACGGTGGATGACCGGAGCTGTTCAGCTTCCTTGGTGGATGGTTGGGCTGTTGTTGATGCAAAGCCTTTGGTATCCGTTGCTTATTCTGTTGGCAATTTCGGTTTCATGGCCAGTGGCGCTCACCGCGTGGGGAGTTTCTGCATTGATAAAAGGGCTTTTTTTGAATCGAGAACTCCGAGAATTGGACAGCCATTCGCTTGGCATTTCCCTTCCACTTTTTGAAATCTTTGGGGGAGTCATGCCTGTTTTGGCCCTTGGCTATTACCTTTTTCCTGTTTCTGTTCGTTGGAAGGGTAGGACCAAGTCTTGATGGGATAGCAAGATAATTGCGAGGCTTGGGATAAAAGTATTTCAACGCCTCCAGTGAAAAGCACCATCTATCCATATCGCCTTAAATTCAAGTATCCTTTCCGTATTGCCCATACGCATCGGACACATACGGATTGCGTGTTTTTGCGCTTGGAGGATGGATTGGGTAATGTAGGTTGGGGTGAGGCAGTTTTCCCACCCTACATTCCAGAGAGTATTGACAGCTTCAAGGTGTTTTTTTCAAAGATCGAGTTGCCTGAATCATTGGATGATTTGGAGTCCTATTTGGCGGATATTCATGAGCAATTCCCTGAAAGCCCGTTTTCCATTGGCTGTTTGGATATTGCCCTTCATCAGCTAAAAGCCCAACAAATGGGGCAACCGTTAGCGTCACTTTTTGGATTACCTTTTGACAATAAGCCCAGTTCTTTTACTATTGGGATTTCCTCTTTTGAGGAGATGAAGCAAAAAATCCATGAGGCTTCTGAGGAGGAATATTTCAAGCTTAAGGTGACGCAAAATGAGATTGGGCGTATCATCGACCAATATTTGCTCATCACGGATAAGCCTTTTACCATTGATGCCAACCAAGGTTTCACCTCAAGGGAGGAAGCCTTGTTGTGGTGTGATCGCTTGGAAGGCTTGGGTGTGGCTTATGTAGAACAGCCATTTGCCAAGGATGATTTTGAAAGCCACCGTTGGCTGAAGGAGCGAAGCCCTCTTCCAATCATTGCCGATGAATCGTTTCAGCGCATTGGGGAATTGGAGCGCATCGCAAAATGCTTTGATGGCATCAATGTGAAGGTGATGAAAAGTGGGGGCTTGCAGGAGGCTTTTCATGCACTCACTCAAGCCAAACAAATGGGCTTGAAAACCTTGTTGGGTTGCATGTCCGAATCTTCTGTTGGCGTAAAATCGGCTTGGGCCTTGGCATCCTTGGCGGACTGGGTAGATTTGGATGGGCCAAAGTTGATTGTGAATGATCCGTTTGTGGTGGAAAAGGGTCTGGACCTTGATGTTTTTGGATTGAAGGAATAACAGGATCGGAAAGCTGTTCGAAATGTTGGCTGAATCCTATTTATCGTAAAATCCTTTTCATCCTGTTCTACCTTGATTTTTAGGATTGGTAGATTGACAGGATCGGATTGTTGTTCGATGAATTGGCTGAATCCTGTTTATCAAATAATCCTTCCATCCTGTTCTACCTTGATTTTTAGGATTGGTGGATTGACAAGATAGGGTTGCAGTTCAAAGAATTGGCTGAATCCTGTTCATCGTAAAATCCTCTCATCCTGTTCTACCTTGATTTTTAGGATTGGTGGATTGACAGGATCGGATTGCAGTTCAAAGATTTGGCTGAATCCTGTTTATCAAATAATCCTTTCATCCTGTCCTACCTTGATGAATTAACACAAGCCCCATTTCATTCAAGCCATTCTCCGCATCCTGCCAATCAAAAAATCCTTCAAATCACGGTTCAGACTTTTTTCCATTCTAAGCCCTACCTTTGCCCACCGAACCAAAGAATTGTTTGCATGACTGATTTGATTACCCGCGACGCAAAACATGTTTGGCACCCCTTTGCGCCCTTGTTGGGGCAGGCAGACCCCTTGCCGGTTGTTAAGGCCGAAGGGGTTTATTTGCATCTGGAGGATGGACGTAAAATTTTGGATGCTGTCTCTTCTTGGTGGGTGAACATTCATGGTCACGGTAATAAATACCTCGCTGAGGCCTTGTACAAGCAGGCCTTGGAGATGGAGCACATCATCTTCGCCGGCTTTACGCACGAGCCTGCGGTTCGATTGGCGGAGCGCTTGTTGCCACTTTTGCCCGGAGGGCTGGAAAAGATGTTCTTCTCGGACAATGGTAGTACTTCGGTGGAGGTTGGTTTGAAGTTGGCCATTCAATACTGGCATAACCGAGGGGAGAAGCGACCAAAGATATTGGCGTTGGAGGGCGCCTATCATGGCGATACTTTCGGGTCCATGTCATTGGCTGGAAAATCGGCTTTCTTCGAGGCCTTTAACGACTACCTTTTTGAGGTGGTGAGCATTCCTTATCCACATGAGGGCAAGGAGCAGGAGACTTTGGATGCTTTTGAAAAAGAGGTGAAGTCAGGTGATGTCAGCGCCTTTATTTACGAGCCATTAGTGCAAGGTTCAGCAGGAATGCGGATTTACTCGCCGGAGGTATTGGAGCGAATGCTTGCCTTGGCGAAGCAATATGAAGTGGTGCGTGTGGCTGATGAGGTGATGACTGGTTTTGGACGTACAGGAAAGCTTTTTGCCTCGGAATACATGGAAACCGCTCCAGATATTATTTGTCTTTCCAAGGGAATCACTGGTGGTACGATGCCTTTGGGCGTAACCTGTTTGTCGTCTCGTGTGGTGGATGCGTTCCGAAATGATGAGAAAGCCAAGGCCTTCTATCATGGCCATTCCTACACCGCAAACCCATTGGCATGTTCGGTGGCAAACGCCAGCTTGGACATTTTGTTGGACGATGGCGTGAAGAACATGGCGCGCATTGAGGAGAGCCATCAAACTGCCATTTCCCGCTTTGAGAATCACCCAATGATTCGTTCCGTAAAATGTCTCGGTACGATTCTTTCGATGGAGGTGGAGACGGGTTCCCAGAGTTCCTATTTCAGTAATATTCGCGACCGGTTGTATCAAGGATTCTTGGATCAGGATGTTCTCCTACGTCCATTGGGCAATGTGGTTTACCTGCTTCCACCGTATATCATTAGTAATGAGGAGCTGGAACGCATCTATTCCCTTATCCTTGAACAGCTGGATTTGCTTCAGTCTGAGCTTCAAAATCAGGGCTGATTCCTAACCGCCATAAACCAAGTTTTTATGAAAGCCTTTTTCTGTTTCCTTGTTGGGGTTTTATCCATTCAGTTTGCCTTCGGGCAGGCTTTGATTATGGAGAAAAACTTCGGTCAGGGTGGTCACCGAGTCCAGACTTGGAAGGGGTGTCAACCCATCAATGACAAGGAGTTTCTGACTTTGGTGCACTTGAAAGGCAAAGCGCACAAGGCGAATGTCTATTCCTTGGAGCGCCATAGCACAGCCCTTGAGGTGCGCTGGGTGGCGCCTGTGGCTGTCAAGGAAAACCAGCGGATTTCCGATTGGTTTTTCAAGGATGAAAAGGCTTTTGTCTTCGTCACTGACTGGAATGAGCAAGCTCGGAAAAGTACGCTGTTGATGACTGCCTTTGAGATGAAGAAAGGGGAGGTGGTTTCTCAAGACACGCTGTTTTCGGAAACAATTGGCATTTGGAATGACAACAGGGAAAAGGGCAAGGTGGCCGAGTCCTTTGATGAGGCGGTGGAAAGCATGCAATTGTCTGGAACGGTCGTTCCGTTGGAATTCCGTTTTCATATTGTTCATTCTCCAAATGGGAATTTCACCTTGGTCTATCGCTATGATTTCTCCCAAAAGGAATTGCTGGCCAAAGCAACGGTGTTTGACCGCTCGATGAAAAAGGTCGTTGATGGAGAGGTCAATATTGACAGAGGCATGGTGGCCGAGCAGTTTTTGGTGAATGACCGTGGGCAGGTGATTGTGGTCAAGAGTTCACCACGTGGTAAAATCGCTACGGTGAGGGTTGATTTGGCCACAAATGATTTTGTCTATTTGGAAGTACAGCCGGGCAGTAGCGCCAAGGAAAGCATCAAAGCCAAGCTGTTGGGTGATGATTCTCTAATGGTAGCCACCTTGAATGTGAAGAACAAAGGGCTGACAGGAGTGAGTTTTGCTCGTCTAAATTTCGCCGAGCAAAGGGTCACCAAGAATGTGTTCTTCGCCATTCCTTCCAAGTTGAAAAATGAGGCACTCGAAAAGCAGAAGGAATTCAGAAAGGCCGAGGGACTTTACCGCTGGGAGAATTTTGAGCTGGTTGATTTCGCCTTGGACGAGCAGGGAAGAAGCTTTCTTTTGTTGGAAGAGCAGTTTATTCAGGCCGATGGTTTTCAATATGAAACCTCCCGAAAGTCTAACCCAAAACATTGGAAATCCCGTCCTGCTTACGTGCACACAGGCCTGACTTTCGTGTTGGCTTTCGATGCGGAGGATACGCCGATCTGGCAACAATTTGTGGCCAAACATCAAAGTACGGGCATTGTGGATGGGATGAACTCCCTTTCGGTTTTTGCCAATTGGACGTATGACGAGGAGGTCCGCCTTATTTACGCCATACCCATGAATTCCGCGACCATGAGTACGCTTTGCTACATGGCGTTGGACAAGGAAACAGGCGAAGAGAAGAAATTTGGGGTGTTGGACAATCCAAGCAAATTGGATTTTGTGCGCCCTTACACGTTTTGGGCGAATGACAGGGAGCTTATTTTTGTCGGTCGAAAAGGCTTGTTGGGCAAGAAGGGATTCATCCGATTGTATAAAATTATTAACAAGGAGTAAGAGTGGGATGTAGGACGCTATTTCTACCCAATGATTTTCACATGAATAAACAAAGGACTGAAGTCCTTTGCTGAGGAGAAACGCCCCTTCAGGGCTACCACTTCAGAGCCCTGTAAGGGCGACATCTTCTTAGTGATGGGTAAAACCCATCGACTTGAGTGCATTTCATCCCCCGACTAATACATCGTCATAAACATGTTTGAGCAAATTAAAGAGGCCTCGGCCTATATTCAGGAGCGAGTCAATGGCTTTGTTCCGCAGGTAGGAATCATTCTTGGCACTGGACTCGGTGCCTTGATCAACGATGTGGACGTTGAGTTTACCCTTGAGTATTCTGACATTCCATACTTCCCGATTGCCACGGTAGAGACCCATAAGGGACGCTTGGTGTTTGGTACCTTGGAAGGAAAAAAAGTCGTGGTGATGCAAGGCCGTTTCCATTACTATGAGGGTTACTCCATGCAGGAAGTTGTTTTCCCTGTGAGGATAATGAAGCTTCTCGGCATCGAAAAATTGATGATTTCCAATGCGGCAGGAAGCATCAATGCTGGCTACAAGGTGGCCGACTTGGTCATCATCAACGACCATATCAACCTGCAACCAGCCAATCCGTTAGTTGGGCCAAATATTGATGAGCTGGGACCACGTTGGCCTGACATGAGCGAGCCTTATGACTTGGGCTTGGTGGAGCGTGGTTTAGCGATTTGTAAGCAGGAAAACATTTCTGCCCATTCAGGGGTTTATGTGTCGGTTCCGGGCCCAAACTTGGAGACCAAAGCAGAGTACCGCTACCTACGAACTATTGGTGCCGATTTAGTGGGAATGTCTACCGTTCCCGAAGTGATTGTGGCCGCTCATATGGGAATTCCAACATTTGCCGTTTCGGTGATTACTGACATTGGCGTGCCAGAGTTAGTGAAAAAGGTTGTGATTGAGGACATTATCGCAGCGGCCATGACTGCCGAACCAAAGTTGGCGCTGCTGTTCAGGAAAATGTTGGCTCACGAGGCCTAATTGGATTGATTTGATGAAAGATTGGAACATTTCAATCTTAAGGTGAACCTCCCTTGGAAATTAGTTTCTTGGGAGGTTTTTCTTTGTAAATTGCCCGCAAATAAAAAGATGATATCTGAACGATTTTCTTGAAAAATGAACCAACAAAGGGGACTTGAATAGTCAAGTTGATACAGTTTAGTAAATTTCGTATATCTCTGTATTGGTTTGATTATTAGGTTGTTGTATTCTTTTTTAATCTGTTCTTTGGGAAGGGGACAGATTTACAGTTGGAATCAGGGTATTGTTTTTGTTGAAAAACAACCATTCTTTTTGTAAGATTTTGAAGGGTAAGTTTTAAGATGTTTTTTTCAGTTTCTTTAGGGTGCCGTGATTTATAGTATTACGTCCTATATGAGATTGGGGAAGCCTTTATGGGGGATAAGGGTTTAATTCTGTGAAAGATATGTGCACACCATAGGCTTTGATAGAAAGGAACTTTTATGATTTTAGGAATTTGAGAAGAGGCAATCTATGAAGATTAAAGGGTGGTTATGGTGCCTAATCTTGATGGTGCTTACTGCTAATGATTGGAAAGCTTATGCTTTTTATGATTTGCAGTTTAAGCATTACAACAGGGATCACGGCTTATCTAATAACACGGTCAATTGTGTCTATAAGGACAGTAGGGGTTATGTATGGTCCGCCACTGAAGATGGCGTGTCCTTGTATAATGCCTATGATTTTGAGGTTTTTAGGCACAGCTATGGAAATAAGAACTCCTTGGGGAGTAACATCACCTATTCCATTTATGAGGATGATTCCTCGGATGTATGGGTAGGAACAATGGCGGGTGTGGATGTCTTTGACCGCGAAACCCACATGTTTTCCAAGCATTACCTGAAAGGGAAAATGGTGCATGCGATTTTTCGCACCAGAGGTGGAAGGCTGTTGGCGGGTGCGGATAAAGGACTCTATGTTTTTGATCGGGAATCAGACAGCTTCCAATTGCTAAAGGAGCTGGAAGGGGAGACCAAGGATGTACAACACCTTACGATTACCAGTATCTCCCAAGATTTGAAAGGTCGGATTTGGGTAGGGACCTACATGAGAGGGCTCTACTTTTATGATTTCAAGAAGGAGCGATTCAAGCATGTTGATGTCGGTTTTGGCAATGGTGCTGACCGTGTTCGGAAAATCGTCTGCGATGATTCTGGAAATCTTTGGATTGGCACTTTTGGTGGTGGCCTTGTGTATTTGGACTTGGAGAGCAAGACGGCAAAGCGGTATTCCACTTGGAATAGGAAGTTAGGAGGAAACCTCTTGACTGACATGGTCTTGCATAAGAATGGCGATCTCCTGATTTCAAGTGATGGAACAGGACTCTTGTTCTTTTCAACTCAAAAAAAAGAGCAGGTTTTTCAAGTGTCTGAAGATCCTTTGACCAATGGTTTGGCTACTTCAGTATTGCGTTGTGTACACGTTGACGCCGAGCAAAGTGTCTGGTTAGGTTCCAGTAATTTTGGCATAGCGTATACGCCTGATCTTCAGCCTTCTTTCAGTTCGGTGATTCCAAAGGTAGGAAAGGTGATTCGTCATAATCTGTCCTCATTTGCAGTTGATCGTTTTGGTGGAATTTGGATGGGTTCAGATGGTAAAGGGCTGTCCCGTTTCGATCGTCGATCAGGCCGTGAGACAAAAGTGAATGGCTTACAGAGCAATCACGTTTTGACACTTAAGGCCACTAGCAATGACGAGGTTTGGATCGGTACTTTTAGTGGAGGATTGTCCCGATACGATCTTCATACCGGCAGCTTGGAAAATTATAAGCTCGGAGGCGAGGATACCAAATCTACCAGTCATGATATCGTTTGGAGCTTGCTGGAAGATCGTCAAAAAAGGCTGTGGGTGGGAACGCATTCAGGCTTAGACATCATCGACCTAAAATCAGGAAAAGTGGTGCGACGCTTCACCCCTGAAAACTCCAATCTGTTAAACCCATCCATCCGATCCATGTTACAAGATCAGGATGGCACTATTTGGTTGGCTACTCAGGGTGGATTGATGCGGTATGATGAGCAAAATGATACGTTTGAGATTTTTAAGGTTCGTGTTTCTGGTGTAAACCGGGTGGAAGGAAACTGGATGTTGACATTGGCCGAGGGGAATGACTCCACACTTTGGATAGGAACCTTTGGCGCGGGCATTTTTGCTTTCGATAAAAAGACCAAAACCTTCTCAAATTTAGAATTGAAACAAGGGAATTTGCCAGGAAATGTGGTGGGTTCTATTGGGGTGGACGAGCAAGGCCGGTTATGGATTGGTAGCCAGAATGGGCTGAGCTGTGTGAATCCCGTGGATCAAATAGCAAAGACCTATAACCAGTCTCACGGTTTGATTTCTAATTCCTTCACCATTAATTCCAGTTTTTATTTTGATGACTATTGGTATTTCGGAACCACAGAAGGCTTGGCCTGTTTTAAGCCGAGTGAGGTGCATGATAATAACCATGTACCGCCAGTAGAGATTAATAGTCTTAAGATTTTCAACCATCAAATTCACCCATTCCAAGAGGGAAGTCCTTTGAAGAAGGAGATTTCGGAGGTGGATGATGTGACGATAGATTACGACCAATCTGTCATCACCTTTGGTTTTGTTGCTTTGAATTACATCGAAAGCCAACAAAACAAGTATGCGTATTGGCTCGAAGGCTTTGATAAAACATGGAACGAAGTGGGAGGTCAGCATTCCGCCACTTACACCAATTTGGATCCAGGGACATATATTTTCCACGTAAAAGCTTGTAACAACGACGGGTATTGGAATGAGGCAGGACGCCAAGTGGTGCTTCATATTCGCCCGCCATTTTGGATGACTTGGTGGTTCCGATTGATTATACTTCTGGTTATCGTGGGCGTGGTTTATTTGGTCTATCATATTCGGATGAAGTCCATAATGAAGCAAAAACGCCGTCTTGAAATTGAAGTGAGCCGAAGAACGCTGGAAGTCAAGGAGCAGAACAAGAAGCTGAGGTTTAAGAATAAACAGATTTTGTCCAGTATTGAGTATGCTACGCGTATTCAACAGGCCATTTTGCCAGACTTGGCTGAGATTAAAGAAGAGTTGCCAAACTCCTTTATCTATTACCGTCCGAAGGACATGGTGAGTGGCGACTTTTATTGGTACGCCAAGGTTGGGGAGAAATTATTGCTGGCAGCGATTGACTGTACAGGTCATGGTGTTCCTGGTGCGTTCATGAGTATGATTGGTAATGATTTGTTGAATCAAATTGTCCTCAAGAACGATGAGTTGAGTCCCGAGAAAATTTTGACTCAACTGAACCGAGGCGTCCGAGAAGCCTTGAAGCAAGACACGACGCAGAACATGGACGGCATGGACATGAGTCTGTTGGTGATTGACAAGCAGAACAATCTTCTGGAGTTTGCAGGTGCTCGCAATCCACTTTACTTGTTGCGTGGCAATGGTCTGGAGGTGATTCCAGCTGACCGAGCTTCTGTTGGAGGTGATTACAGGGAATACGAGTTTACCAAGAAGGTCATTGATTTGGATGAGGAGATGCAATTGTTCCTCTTCACAGACGGCTATAAGGATCAGATTGGCGGGGATACCGTTCAGGGTAAAAAATATATGGCCAAGAAGTTCAAGAAGCTTCTTTCATCGGTGGCTGAATTTAACCCTGAAAATCAGTTAGGTGTTATTTCCAAAGTCTTTGATAGTTGGCGAGGGGATTTTGACCAAGTGGATGATGTGCTGTTGATTGGTTTGCAGGTGGCTCCTTATCAAATGGAAGAAAATATTACCGAGCAGAAAGGTCGTGATGTGGATGCGATGGGAGAGGGTAATTAAGAATTGAAGACCCTCACAGTGTTGAATAGTTAGGATACGGTCCTCTAAGATTTTCAAAGAATCATAGAGGACCGTACTTTTATGAGATCATTTTCCCTTAGCAAAAGAAAAGCAATAAGCTGATCCAGTCGTCTTGTTCTTTTGCCACAAACAGCGGGCAAAAGAACTGCGCCTTGGTGGGCCAGTTTATTATTTCTCTTCCCCTAGTTTTTATGCCAGATTATTCAACCATTCAAGTAGAAATCAAGGACCGAGTTGGCTACCTCACCCTGAACCGTCCCGACAAGCGAAATGCCCTGAATACCCTAATGGTCATGGAGCTGAAAACAGCTTTGAAGGAGCTGGAGGCGGATGCTCAGGTGAAAATCATTGTGTTGAAGGGGGCGGGAAAGGATTTTTGTGCCGGCGCAGATTTAGCTTCCATTCAGGCGATGCAGTCCAACACTTTTGCCCAAAATCTTCAAGATTCCATGGGGCTTTCCGGACTTTACAAACAGATTTATACCCTCGAAAAAGTGGTCATTGCACAAGTGCATGGCAATGCCTTGGCGGGTGGTTGTGGGCTTGCTACGGTTTGTGATTTTGTCATTGCTGAGCAGGAATCCTTCTTTGGTTATCCTGAGGTCAAAATTGGTTTCGTACCAGCTATCGTTTCCGTTTTTCTTGCCCGAAAGATTGGCGAGGGACGCGCCAAAGGACTTTTGTTGACAGGCAAGCGCATCACTGCCCAAGAAGCTTTTGTCTTGGGGTTGATTACTTCAGTTGTGAATGGTGATGATTTGGAGGACCAAGTAAATGCCTTTGCTCAAAAGTTGGTCAAAACCACCTCAGGCGATGCTTTGGAGCGGACGAAGGGTTTGATTGGCAGAGTGCAGGAAATGGCCTTAGAAGATGGTTTGGCTTTGGCTTCTACGGTGAATGCGGAGGCGCGACAGACGGAGGATTGTAAGGAGGGAATCTCTGCCTTTTTGGAGAAACGCAAACCAAATTTTTCCTGATGTTGAAGATTGTTCAATTCACGGACCTACACTTGCCTAAGTTAGGAGTGGAAACCCAAGGTAATATTGATGTGTGGAAGAATTTCCGCCTGATGGTGGACGACATCAAGAAGCAGGTTTTTGACTTCGACTTATTGGTGGTTTCTGGTGACCTCTGCTATGATGAGGGCGAGAAGTCTGTGTACCATCAAATCAAGGCTGATTTGGAGGGAATACCTTTTACCGTAATCCCTGGCAATCATGATAATAAGCACCTGATGCGAGAGGTGTTTGATGTGCCTGAGAATCCATTTGGTGGTGACGAGCTATGTTTCAAGCTCGATGTGAAAGGCCATCCCATCTATTTTGTGGATTCAGGGGATTATACCGTGAGTCAGGCCCAGTTGGATTGGCTTTCTTCAGAGTTGCAGGAGAGGAATGAGGATACGGTGATTTTTGTCCATCACCCACCCATGTTGTGTGGCGTGCCTTTTATGGACAACAAGCATCCCCTAAAAAATCATGGTGAGCTTATGGCTGTGTTGAACCAATTGGGAGCCAAAGCGCATGTATTTTGCGGGCATTATCACGTGGACAAATCACTGGTTTCCGACAATGTGAAACTCTTCGTTTCTCCTTCGCCATATTTTCAAATTGACTACACCAAAGAAGAGTTTGGCGTGGACAACCACTTGGTGGGTTACCGCAGGATTGTATTTGACGGGAAAACAATGACTACGGCGGTGAGGTATTTGTCTTGAGGGAGGTTGGAAATACCAATATCAAGAATCTAATTTTTCGAGTAGGGCTATTCGCCCCACTCTGATATATCTCGCCCTTACAGGGCTTTTGGGATTGATTTTCAGACTGTTTCAATACCTAATAGGGTTGAAACATTGGTAGAAAGTGCGCCCCAAATAGCTGTATTTTGCTACCATCTCTTATTGGGATTGTTCAAACTCCTTTTGAAGCTCTTCAATGTTCTCCCTGAAGCCCTGTTTCAGGTCATCCAAATCATATTGGTCGTCAAGGAAACCAAGGCTGTCGTCGATGAAGTCCTCCATTTTCTTCACCACTTTTTTGTCCTCGTTTTGAATGCCTTTGGTGACCAAATCAGCTAGTACTTCGCTTACCTTGTTGATGTATTTGTCATCACCCAAAATATCATGAACAGACTTGGGGTCCTTTAGCCATTGTTTTACTTGGCGGTCATTGGAGCTGGAAGTCTGCAGATAAAACATGATGACATCCACGGTGTCCTTGGTGTTGAGTTTTCCCTTGCGGTCTTCCCAGTATTCGTTTACTATCGGTTCGACACCGTCCGTCTGGTTTCGGTCAATAAGATTGGTGATGTATTCCACCAAGAAGTAAGGCTCACGATCTCCTTCGTCATAGCGTTTTTTCAAGCCATACAAAGGGTCTTTAGTTGGGTCAAGCACTTGTGCCGATAGGTCCAGCAATCCATTAGGGTCCAAGGCGCCAATATGCTTTCGTATTACTTTCCCTTCTTGGTCGAGGAAAAGGATGGTTGGCATGGCAGAAACCTCAAAAAGCTCAGCGACTTTCTGCCCTTTTTCAGACTCTACATCCACTTTAACATTGATGAAGTTCTGGTTGAAAAAGGTGGCCACGCTTTCATGGGTAAAGGTGTTTTGGGCCATCCATCGGCATGGACCACACCAATCGGCATAGGCATCCACAAAAATTAGCTTATCTTTTTCTTTGGCCAGTTTGGTCATTTCCTCCAAACTGAGGTTTTTCTCAAAGAGAATGCCCTCAGAATTCGCAAGGCTTGGAAGACTGAACAGGAGACTACAAACCAGAAGGAGTAATTTACTGAAAGGCGTTTTGATATTGGGATAGTTCATGGAATGGAAAGGATTTGGAGGAAGGGAGCTGATTTTTTTTTTCAACCACGGAGAAAGGGAGGAAAGGAGGCCTCACCATCCATAAAATAAAAGGCCTCCAGCCATGGAGACCTTTAAAATCGTTCTTACTTATTGATTGAATATTTCCACATGGAAGAGGGGTGTTCATTGTTTTCATTACGGCCCAACCCCATGTAAAGTTGGTTGTCATGGCTGAAGGAAACGGGTTTGAAACGCTGGCCACCCGTGAAGCTTCCATTCAACTTGGACCAAACCTGATAAGTGGCGTTATACATCCAAACATCTGTCAGATAACCGTGGGTGCCGTTGTAGCCCAAACCGATGATGCCTTGGTCGCTGGAGACCTGACAGCCTGTGGCTCCCGTGCGTGTCGTGCCTTGGAAGTTTGACATGGCTGTCCATTGGTTCGTGAATAGGTTGTATTGCCAGAAGTCGTTTTGTGGTGAACCATTGGATTCTCCTGTTCCCACATAACCATAGTTGCCCAGCGAAAATCCGACGGCTCCCGTTCTTTCGCCAGTAGGGAAGTCAGCCACTGGCAACCATTCGTTTAAGCCTCGATTGTAACTGTAGAAAGCACTGTTGCCTTCACCAAGTCCCACATAACCGTTTTCACCGATACTGAATGAGGTGGCGTCATGAACGGCTTTTGGATAGGGAGTGCGCTGGTACCAATTATTACTGAATGGGTTGAATTCCCAAATGTCGTTCAGGGAGGAATCTGCCCAGCCTGTGCCCACATAAGCCCGCTGGTTATCCAGTGAGAATGCAACGGCTTTGGATCGGGCCACGCCACCGTAATTCGCTACTTGCGTCCAAGTATCCGAAGAAGGGTTATAGGTCCAGCAGTCCTGCTTATAACCTCCAGCATCCTCGCCAAGACCAACATAAATCAGGTCATTGATTTTAAAACTGACAGCGCCTTCACGGCCATCACCCAGAAAGCTGGTGACCTTAGCCCATGAAGATGTCGGGTCATTGGGATTATCAGCGTCAATGGCATCTTTGGAAACGAAGGAAATATCCTCGCCATAGAAGGTCTGGCCATTGGCGATGACATAGGCGCGAACATAATATCTGGTTTCCTCCAACAATCCCGTCAGTGAGGATTCAAATTCGCCTTCTTCAAGGTTAAAGAAGGTTGTTTTTGCATCGTCGGTGGTGGGCTGTGGACTTGTTCGCCAGCAATGGCCAAAGGTGATGGCGCTGGCGGTGAATCCTTTGCTATAGGAAAACTCACCCGTAAGGATGACTTTTTTGTTTTTCACCTTGTCCATCTCGCCATTAACTGAGGTGCGAATGACAGGGATATAGTCGATGTTTCCCTTGTCGTTTGCCAAGCCTGTGGGGATGTACTCTTGCTTTTTGCAAGCGAAGAGCAAGCTCAACAGGAGGGTGAGGAGAAAGGGAATATTTTTATTCAAAAGGAATCGCATTGGGTAAATGATTCTGTCGTAAAAAATGGGTTTACCAGTAGGCCAATCCAACTCCAAAGGTGAGCTCAGGAGTTGTTCCTTTTAGGCTTGTAAGGCCAGCATTAAGTAAAAGGAAGGTATTGGTATCCAGATGAATCTGAAAAATAATCCCGCCTTCCAATTCAACGCCTCTTTTGATTTCCGTTGTTTCGTCAATCGCATAGCCAGTATCATCGGAGTTGCTGAACTGAGGTAGGTATGAATAATTCAACAAGGTTTTTCGTCCACCAATGCCCAGACCTGAATAGAGTTGGACATACTCGTTGATGCGGAAGGTCAAGCCAGCAGTGCAAGAATAGCGGTATGTTTTGTCCTCTTTTTGGGAACTCCAATTTCCCTCATGTTCATACGTTTTGTTCTCGGAGTTATCGTAGGTATAAAGTCCTTGGTTGTCTACGTAATATTTGGGATTTCCTCGGAAGGATCTTCTCGCAGAAACATATGCGCCTAATCCGAAATTTGAATTGAAACCAAACATGCCACCAAATGGTGCGCTAATACTTGAGGAAGTAGTTCCAAAAAGCTTGGGCTCACTTTTTCCCATGTAATAGACACCCAAGCCAAATGAAGGACGAATATGATTGAACCGTTGGTCACAAGTCACTCCTGCGTTGAAGAGTAGGTGGTTGGTGGTAACCATCAGTCCAGCTTCATATTCTAAACCAGAAAATTCTAACTCCTTGACATAAGCCCATTCCTCGCCTGTTTGAACATTATTTGAAAGGGTGTGGAAATTCCAGAGGGTACGGGTTCGGCTGTAGCCGATGCCAACATAAGGATGGAGAAAGTCATGGACTTTTAGGCTGACGCCAGCCATTAAAGCATAGCGCTGGATGCGTTCCTTGTTTCCAATCACAGACGAACCAGCATAGTTTTGAACGCCAGTGTTGAGGTCAGCGGAATATTCTACTTTTCGGAATGCGCTTCGGCTGGCTCGGCCTGAAAGATAGATGCCAACTTCTGGAGTGATAAAGTGTCCTAAACGAAATCCGATTGGGGCTCGGCTGTCTCCATGATAGCTCAAGTAGATGTTGTTTTTCAAGGCCACTTCCGTAGCAATCACCTTTATGACTAAGTTATTGCCATGTTTATTGAATTCATCAACTACTTCAAAGCAATTGAAATAGTAGACTTCTCCTCCTTTTGCTGATATCTCTTTTTCTTTGAGTTTGTAGGGGAAGGTATTTCCGCCATCAATAGAGTAATAAAGGTCAATGTTGACGCGCTTAAGTCTTGGAACGTGTCCAATTACGACCTTTATGTTGATGTAATCTTGTCTTGAGTGATAATCTATTGCGACAATAGAGGAACCTTCTTGTGTGAATGGGATTTTTTGGCCTTTAGACCAACGACGTGCTCTTGGTGTTGAAGATGTTGGAAATGAGGTTGTTCCAACTGATCTATTGGAATTATAAGCGTAAACATTTGAAGGCTTGCCAGAGATCGTTCCCAAAAAGTCATAGTCCATGGCCTCGATGATTCCAGTGCCAGCACCAGCCCCTCCAATCTGGATTTTCTTGTCTACAGAAATCAGATTTTGGTTGCAGTTGTAATAGGAGAGTTTCCAGCTTACGTACTTGGAATCAGTTACTGGCTGACCAGAAATGCGGTAGCGGTACTTTGAGCGCTTTCCTCCATTGGCGCAAGGATTTTGGGCGTAATTGAATTGGATTTCAACAGTGACATCGTTGTCCTTGTATAATGTCTCCCAAGGTTCCCAACCAGCTGTGGCTGTTGGGGTATTATTTGTAGTGGGGTTTAAGCCGACGTCGAAGAACCTTTTGGTGATCTCGCCCTTGAACATGAAACTCGTGGACTCCACTGAACCCAAGAGTGCATCTTGGCCACCAATCGGTAGGTGGTTGTTCATCACCTGAATGTTGTTCATGCAGTCGCGGTATTCCAGCTTCCAGTAAACGTTTTTGTTGAAGGAAGCCAACTTACCTGTCACATTATACCTGAACTTCGTTTTTCGATGCTGATTGCAGGGAAAGGATTTGAACTGTATCTCTACAGTCACATCATTGTCTTTGTATAAAGTCTCCCAAGAAGACCAGTTGTTTTGTGCGTGAAGGATGGAGGGAAGAAAAAGGGTACAACAAAGAAGCAGTAAGCTTGTACCAAATCGCCCTTTGATTGTCGGACGAGAAAATGAAAATCCTATTGTCATGTTTAAAAATTCAACTCAAAATATGATGCTAAAAGTAGCTGGCTGATGCAAGCCCCTTCATTTTCAGTTCTAGCAAATATACAAGGTCATTTAATAAGAGAGGCTGTCCCGAAATCGAGACAGCCTCTTTGTTATTTACATGCCAATAGTTGGCGGATTCTGTTTAAGCCAATCTTAGTTTGGCGACAGATCATAAGAGTAGAAGGTGGAAGTATAGGTATTGGACCCTTGGAGACCCGTTCCCAAATAAAGTTTGTCGTCATAGGAAAAGGAAACAGCTCCATGTCGGTCACCTCCAGGATAGTTGGGAAGTTGGGTCCATGTTCCAAGGTTTTGATCCAAAAGCCATATATCGGTTAAATCTTGACTTCCATTGTAACCCATTCCTATGATTCCCTTTGTCCCATGGGTGGAGCAACTGATAGCTCCTGAGCGCTTTCCTCCTGGAAAGTTTTCGGTTTGTGTCCATGTGTTTGTATAGGGACTGAATTTCCATAGGTCGGCATAGTATGTTGAACCGTTTTTACCTAAGCCCATATATGCCACTTTTTCAAAATAGGTCATTTGGAAACTTACGGCTTGTGTTCGCGAAAGCCCAGGGAAAAGGCCAATGTTAGTCCAGGAATCAGATGTTGGATTGTATCGATAAAAATAGTTGTTGTTTTCTCCTAGGCCTGCATAGGCTAAACCATTTATACTTTCCATGCTAAAGGCAACGGCTCCATAAGTGTCTTTGGGGAAGTTCTGTTTTTGAGTCCATTGATTTGAAAAAGGGTTGTATTCCCAAAAGTCATTCAGGGAAACATCTGCATAACCCGTTCCAACATATCCACGGTTATTGAGGCTGAAAGCAATGGCTTCGGTGCGAGGTTCTCCTCCATAAGTAGCTACTTGAGTCCATTGTTCGGTTTGAGGATTAAACCTCCAGAAGTCGGCAAAAACATAGTTTTCATTATTCCCTGTGCCCACATAGATATAGCCATCAGCGGAGAAGGTTACAGCTCCAGATCGGCCTTGACCGATAAAAGAGTTCACAAGATCCCATTCGTAATTGGTGTCCCCTGTGCCGTTTGAGCTGTTACCTATAGCATCTTTACTGTAAAACGAGATGGATTCCCCGTAATAGGTTTCCCCATTATAGGTCGCATAACCTCGAACAAAATATTGGGTCTTTTCCTCCAGTTCAAATAATGACGATTCAAACTCGCCTTGACTTCCAGTGAATGAAGTCGAAGCGTCGTTAATCGTAGGTGATGGATTCATGCTCCAGCAATGCCCGTAGGTGATATCGCTTCCAGATATAGCACTGTTAAAGCTGAGTTCACCAATCACGGTAACCTCAGAATTTTTCACCTTATCCATATCTCCAGAAGGCGCTGTCTGAATCACTGGAATGTAATCCAAATAGCCCTTTTGGTTGGTCATACCCGTTGGAATGCTTTCCTCCGTTTCGCAGGAGAAAAGGGAAAAGACCATTAGAAAGGAGAGTAGGGGCCAAGCACGTTTTTTCATGGTTGGGTATGGGTTAAATCTTGGAAACAAGACACAAGAGGTCAAGAAATAGGCTGTCATGATACTTGATACATGTGTCCCAAATTCCAGTCTTATTTGAAGCGGATATAGCGACAGATTTTTTCGTCGGACTGCTCAGTAGGATTGTCCAAGTGCGGAATGTTCATCACGGTGCGGACGCTTTCCAAACAAAGGGCGTTGTCGCAAGCGAGCTTCATAAAGAAGAACTCGGAGAAGTCATAGAGGTTGACAGGTTCCTTGGAGATGGCGAATACCACGTAGTTTCCTTGCGGGGTATGCTGGATGCCGACTCCGCTTCGGATGGCTTTGTTCGGGGAACCAAGGTTGAAATGAGGATTGGTCATTCCTTGGTGCAATAACATTGGTCCAGACTGGATGCCGTTCACAATGTTCTTGTGGTTGAAAATCTCAGACGATTCGCAAACCACCACGTCCTTGTCTGTGAAGAGCAAAGCGCCGTTTGGTTTCAGAAAGAAGTTGCCGGAGCCATTCTCCAAGTTGACCATTTGCTCCGTTTGTCCGTTGCTCTGGAAATAGCCCAAGGGCTTGCAGTTGGTTTGGACAATGCTGGCCGTGGCCAAGAAGGTTTCATCTGGGCCAATGGCCTGAATGATTTGCTGGGCGGTTTCCCCTGAACTGTTCTCCACAAAGCTGAAGCGCTTCACCGTTTCAGGAGTGATTTTCACTGAGAACACGTCAAATGCCACTCCGGCATGGCTGTCGCTCTTGGAGCTGGTCAGCCCAGAGGAAGTCATGGAGCCCATGGACAGGAAAACCAGCGGGAGAAGGAGGAGGAAGTTTCTCATGGCAGTTATCAGTTAACAGTTATCGGTTAACAGTTAGCAATTAGCGGTTATCAATAGCCTATCTGCGCTGTTGATAACTGCTAACTGATAACCGTTAACTGATATGCTAACTGTTTTTATTTTTTGGTGATAGAGAGCAACGGCCCAAAGTTACCGCCCATTTCCTTCGGGTTGGTTTCTTTGAGGTACATGCGTGAGATGGCGCCGTCCAAGAACAAGGCGTTTTGACAGCCAAACAGGTCCTTGAAAATGGTGGCGAAATCAAACAGGTTGGTGTCGTGTCCTTCAGAGATGATGAACACCAGTTTCTTTCCGTCGATGATGCCCACACCACTCCGCAAATTCAGGTTAGGCGAGCCATGGTTGAATCTTGGGTGATGCTCCCCGTTGATGACCAACAATGGTCCAGACTGGGTGGCCACTTCTGGAGAAATGCTTTTGGCTTCGTAAGCATCGTTGAAAGCATGTGTCTCCTTGACGAATGCGCTGTCGTTGGCCAGATAGAACACTCCGTTTGGCATCAAGTAGAAGTTCAATGGCTGAGGGCCACCAAGGTCGATTGGGGTCACTTCTTCGCCTTCAGAAATGAGAAGTCCTTCGGGCTGGAGGGAAGGAGTGTACATGCCGGCATTTGTCAGCATCAACACCTCAAGACTGTCCTTTTCCAACTTTGTTTTTAGGTTACCCAAGTTCTTATAGTTCGGGCTTCCTTTCAGTGCTGGATTCCCCAAATGGGTGCGGATATCATGGCTGTCCAAATGAGCGACAAAGCCCATGTACTTTAAGCCTTTGTATGAAAAGGTGAACTCTCCGTACAGGTCTTGGCTGGCGCTCTGAAGTTCTTTGGAGGCTTTGACATAATCAGGTTTGGCCTCTTGGATTTCCTTTTTGGTCTGCTGGATTTCCTTTTCCCATTCGGCCAATTTCTCCTTGTTGGCCAAGAACTTTTCTTGCTTGCCCTTATTCTCCTTTAGGCTTTTGTTGAGCTTTTTGATTTGAAGCGAATCCTCAGCCGAAAGGGATTTTTTGGATTTTAAATCTTCTAATGATTTCTCATCCTCAGCGACTTGCTTTTTGAGCCCCTCAAAGTACTTCTCATACTTGGCAAGTGTTTCCTTGCCCTCGGTGAGCTTTTCAGATAAATCCTTCTCGTGCTTTACCAAGGTGTAATAGTCATCGATGGCTACGTCTTTGGAGGCCAAGGAATGGAAGTCTTTTGCCTTTGCACTGATTGAGACCTCTGAAGGAAAGGCCGAAAGGGCAGTGGAAGCGCTGTCAGCATTCTGGTTTCCCTCGCTTGTGGCTTTCGCCGAACAAGAGGTTAAGAGCGCCAACAGGCAATAAATGAAAGCGAAATGTTTCATAGTGTTATCGGCCTAAGGTGAGCCATATCGCTGAAGAAAGCCCCGGTTCGGATTCCAAAACCTTGGTCTTTAGCATTCTTCGTTGAGATTTCAATTCTCCGTTTTTGTCAGTGCAGTCGCCTGCGTAGATATCCAACTGGATGGTGTTTTTTCCTTTGGAGCCCATGTTCCAAGCCTTGATCACCAAGGAGTTTTTGATCTTTGGATCGAGCTTGATGACGCGGATGATTTTCCCGTTTTGCTTTTTTCGGATCATGGTCCGATGGATGATTTCCTTGTCGTTGAAGAAGATGGAAATGGTGTCGCCGTCTTCTTCTCGGTTGTCGTAAATCGCCAAGGTCAGGTACTCGCTGTCAAAGGTGAAATCGTGCTTGTACTTCACCACATCAGGTTTTGCTGGCGGAGTGCCACTTTCAACCGTCATGGTGTACGCACAAGTATTCGTGTTTCCAGCCTTGTCGACCGCTTGGTATTGGATGGCATGTGGTCCCAAGGAAGCAATGGCATTTGTGCTTGGAGAAAGCTGATTGACAGAAGCCAGTTGGCAGTTGTCCCAAGCTTTTGGCGTGTTCAGAGGAATAGAAAACACATCCGAGGAAACAGTGACTGTCGTGTCATTCGGACAATCGATCTGAGGCTTCTCTTTGTCTTCCACTGTGACATCGAAGGAGCAAATTTTGTTGGTGGCAGGTTGTTGGATAGCCACTTTTGTAACGCCAAGTGGGAATAATTCTCCAGACTTTTTACCACCCAACAAGACCAGTTTACCTTGAGCCATTTCCTGCTTTTGGGCAGGAGTGAGGTAATGAACCACTGCACCACATTGGCCATTATCCGTCACTTTTCTAATGTCAGTAGGACATTGGAATGTTGACGCTGAAACAACCGGTTGGGTCTGTTTTTTTACCGTGACCGTATGGCTACAGGTCGCGCTGTTGCCAGAAAAATCTGTGGCTTGGTAGGTGATGGTATGCCTGCCAAGACTTGTAATGTTTGGCGAGATTGGCGAAACCCGAATGGTGCTTTGCAATTGGCAGTTGTCTTTGGCCAATGGCGGGTCCAAAGGAATGTTGATGTTATCGGTCGTAACCGTGTAAACTGTGTCCAGTGGACAAACAATTTCAGGCTTCACAGGGTCTTTAATACTGACCTCGAAGGAACAGGTTTCCTGTTTTGAGGAAGTGGTCAATTGGTAGGTCACCTTGGTGTTGCCGACTGGAAAGAAGTGTCCAGAAGGCCAACCTTCAATCAGTTGGATATTCCCGTTTTCACAGGCGTTGGTATGGTTTGGTGTGGTATAGTTCACTACCGCACCACATTGGCCCGTGGTCATGGGAGCCTCAATGTTGCTTGGGCATTGGAAGGCCACCTCATTGGTGGTTTGAACAACGGGACGTTCACGATAGAACCCCATGATTTGTTGATCGTCCAACGCATAGTTGAAAATCCTGAAATCATCGAGGGCGCCCTTGAAAAATTCCAAAGCTCCGGGAATGTCCTTTCCGATATGCAATGGCGCTTGGTTCTTGTTCATCTTTCCCGAATAGGGGAAGGACCACACCTTGCGTCCGTTGATATAGGTTTTTACCTCATTGCCATCATAAACCATTGCCACAAACATCCAGCGACCATACATGAAAGGATGGTTTTGGAAGTCGGTGTCAAACTCCGTGAACTCGGTGTTCAATGACACCGTGCTTTGGGTTGGTGTCTGAAGAAGTTGGGTACGGAACTGCGGATTGTTATCCGTTTCCGTTGGCTGGTCGCCCTTACAGGCAAGTGAAAGCCAGCGATAGCCATCACCGTTGTCCTCAATTTTGAACCATGTGGTGAGGGTGTACTGGGTTTGGATCCTGTCCAATTGCCGAGAGGATGGAACCTCCAAAAAGGCATCTACGCCATTGAGGTAAATGGCTTTGCAGGGCCTGCCAAACCGGTCTTCCACATAGGAAATGTTTCCCTGTGGAAACGCCATGTGGGAGAACTGGCTTTTGTCCTCAACAGTATTGTCAAAAGGAAAATGAAGCACCATTTCCCCTTGGGCAAAAGTCCTTCCTGTGACCAAGCACAGGAAGGCAAAAACAGCAAAACGTTGCAGGAAATTACTCATAGTAATAGACCAGCATGTTACGGGTGTCGTTCACGGATTTCTGACCGGTGATGGTGTTGTTCAGCGTTCCGTCGGAATTGTAAAGGTCAAAGAAGTCTTGGGCGCCGGTATCAAGGTTCACCATGAAAATGACGTTCATGTCCTTGAAGTCATTCATAAAGCTCAATGCACGCTTGGACCCTTCATACAAAGTGGTGTATTGTGGCGAGTGGATGATGCAGTGTACCACTTGGCCATTTTCATCGGTTCCTACGACCAAGAATCGACGCTCGCGGGAGTCCTTGGAAGAGTTGTAAGAAGAGATTTTAAGTTGGTTTTTGTAGGCCAACATGTGGGTCTGGAAAACGGTGGCCTCATTGTCCTCACACCATTTGATGAACTGCTCGCGGTGATAGGCGTTTCCGCGAATATCCAATGGAATGCCAGAGATGCTTCCGCCCTGAACAGTTAGGTTTTTGTCCTCAAGGTTGGTGGCCACCACGCCTCCTGTGGCGTAGACAATCACCAAGCCGTCGAAGTTGGCAAGGCTACGGTTCACTACCACACCGTTGTCAATTGTAAGTCCAACAGGAGTAGCACGTGAAGCGGTGAGGTTGTCCATGTAGGTGCCACTGGTAGCACAAATGATTTGCTTGCCAGAGGATTTCCAGTTGCGGTAGCGGTTTGGAACGGTGGTGTTGTTATAAGGGTCGTTCGCCGCAAAGTATTTTGCCTTGATGCGTTTACCACTGGCGCCACGTTGCATGTACACCAATTTGTATTGGTCGGCACCGTTCTTCACCGTGGAGATTTGAACAAAGCTCTGGTTGTAGCCCGAAATGGAGCTTACAAACGAAAAACTGATCAGCCCCAAAAAGAGCACGACGCAGAGTTTTGGAAGCGTAAGTAGGTGTTTCATAGCTTATGGTTGATAGAGATGAGATCTAAGAGTTAGGAAGTATGAATGAGGTTTCTGTCCTGTCTTACTTTGTTAAAAAGCCTCACTGACTTTCATTGGTTTTGATTTCCATTTGCGGAATTGCTTCAGGCAGAATCCAAGGAAAAAAATTTCAGCCAACAATACTTGAAGACCTAAGAGAATCATCAGTGTCCTGAATTTCCAAGAGGTGGCATTCCAGAAGCGATTGCCCAGATAGGCCCAGTTTTTTTCCGCCACGTTAAAGACCACCTTCTCATACTTTTCATTGCCGATGTTTGGATAATGGCCAGCATCAGCACAGCGCTGAAAGAGGTATTTGAAACGGAAGGTGTATTTGGCAAATACATCCACCTTAGAACTGTGATGGAGTTGGTTGGCCACGTAGGAGTACCAATAACTGTGAACCGAGTTGAAAAAGGTACTACGTGTCGGATGAAGGTTTCCCAAAGCTTTGTAGCCATCCGCCCAGTTGAGCAGGGCATTCAGGGTATCCAAATTTGCCGTGGTAAATCGCTGTTCCTCCAACTTGCTTGTCAATGCCGTTGAGAGGATGTACTCACTCAGGAATGGGCTGTTGGTGATGGTGTCCATCTCAGTCAAGTGCTGACCGATTTCCCCGTAATTATTGATGTTCAATTTTTGGACGTAAGCATCAAAAGGGAATGCTGTGGCCATGTTACCTGCATTCACTGAATCAGGCAGTATTGTATTTATCGCAACAGGCTTTGCATTTGGCTGGCCAAATCCCACGGGCTTAAAATCCTCCATTTCCGCAGAAACCACCACATAAAGCAGATAGCAGAAGATGATGACCGTCAGGGCGGACATGCCCCGCCAAAATTGTTTTAGAGCCTTATTCATAAAAACATTCACTTAAAAGACGCCCAAGCCAAGACCAACAACCACCTCAGGAGAGTCAAAATTCAATGTCGTTACTCCGCCGTTGAGCAAAATTTTGGTGTCGCCGCCGGTCGGGATTGCAAAGAAGAGGCCACCTTCGAGCTCGAAGCCATATTTGATTTCATTCGACTCGTCCATCGCCCAACCAGACTCCTCATCACCGTATTGGGTGTAGTTGTATTTTTGCAGCGTTTTTCGGCCTCCAAGTCCTAATCCCGAATAGAGGAAGAAGTACTTATTCATTTGAAGTAAAAGTCCTGTGGTCACCGAATAACGGTAGGTTTTGTCTTCCTCATCAGAAGTCCATTGGCCTTTGTATTCGTATTCCTTGTTGTCCAAGATATCGTAGGAATAGAGGCCAGTGTTGTCGCCGTAATAGTCAGGTTTGGATTTGAGGGAGCGCCTTCCAGCGAAGTACATGCCCAAGCCTGAGTCACCCGTTCCACCAATCATCAAGCCCAAAGGCGCTTGAAGGGTAGAGGAAATATTCATGATAAATGATCCATCTCCAGTATTGTTGTACATCATCCCCAAGCCAAAGGTAGGACGGTAGGTTTCCAGCTTTGAGTCGGAGCTAACTCCGATGTTGAACAGGAAATGTTTTGTGGAAATGAGAAGGCCAGTTTCGTATTCTAAGCCTGAAACCTGTGAGTCTTCGACCACGGCCCATTCCTCAGCCATCTGGCTATTGCCTGCCATTGGATGGAAGTTCCACAAGGTGCGGGTACGGCTGTAGCCCATGCCGTAGTAGATGTGGATGTTATCCGTAATTCCCGCTGTCACACCAGCAGAAATCACAAAGCGTTGGGTTTTCTGTTTGTTGCCAATCACCCAAGTGCCAGCGTAATTGGTGATACCACTGGTGGAGTTGGCGGTATAATCCACACGTTTAAAGCTATTCAATGTGGTTCGTGCACCCATGTAAAAACCAAGTCCACCTAAGCGTCCAAATTGGACACCCATTGGTGCATTTATATCCCCGACATAACTCAGGTAGGTCGTCTTTTTGGATTCAGCGGTGGTAGCGATAACCTTGATGGCAAGTTGGTCGCCGTAGCGGTTGTAATAGTCATCGACATCAAACCAATTCAGCTTGTAGGTTTTTCCACCTTTGACATCCACCTTTTGGTCGCTGATTTTGTTTGGGTAGGTCATTCCGCCATCCGTGGAGTAATAGGCTTTAAGGGTAACCCGTTCGTTGGACTTGACATTGTTTAGGCCAACTTCCAAAGTGAGGTAACTATCATAAGAGTAGTACACCACATTTTTTATGGCAGACCCGTAGTGATACACCTTCAAGTTTTGTCCTCTTTTCCACTTCGGTTTATTCTGGTTGTAAGTAGGGGAAGTGGTGGTTGTATTCGAAGGCCCTTTGGTCGGATAGGCGTAAACATTGGAGAACTTCTGGGATACCGTACCCGTGAATGTATAGTCCATGGACTCCACCATGCCTGTGGAAACATTACTTCCTCCAATCTGAATCTTCTTGTTTTCTGCAATCAGATTGTTGTTGCAGTTATTGTAGGAGAGCTTCCAGTACACAAACTTTGAATAGCTGACTGGGCGACCAGAAATGCGGTAGCGGTATTTGGAACGCTTTCCGCCGTTGATACAGGAATTGGAGGCAAGCTTGAATTGGATATCGACCGTGACGTCCTGATCGGAATAGAGGGTTTCCCAAGCACCCCAAGTAGAAGTGGTTGTTGTTACGGCCGTCGAATTATTAGGAGGTGTGAGGCTGACGTCGGAGAACTTTTTTGTGATTTCTCCCATGAACATGTAGCTGGTGGATTCCACTGAACCAGTGGTAGCACCTTGGCCACCAATTGGCAGCTGGTTGTTCATTTCTTGCAACTGGTTGTTGCAGTCCTTGTACTGAAGTTTCCAATAGACAGTCTTGGAAGAGGAAGACAAGCTTCCCATCACATTGTATCGGAACTTGGTCTTTCGCTGTTGGGCGCAGGTGAAGCT
This sequence comes from Bacteroidia bacterium, assembly GCA_030431525.1. GTDB lineage: Bacteria > Bacteroidota > Bacteroidia > Cytophagales > JAAEPT01 > JAUIJC01. Next base: position 80,578 of record JAUIJC010000010.1, read on the forward strand.
TTTGAACTGAATCTGAACCGTGACGTCGCTGTCGGTATAGAGTGTTTCCCAAGGGGACCAACTGCTTTGCGCCAAGGAGATGTTGGAAAGAAACAGGGAAAGGAAAAGAAGAACTAAGCTTGTGGTAAAGCGTTGTTTCATTTTTCTAAGGAAGAATAGCTGTCCTGCATGGAGTGCAAAAAAAAGGACTTTGTTAAAAGGTCTTAAAATCGTTTGGGGACCTGTAATCAATAAGTTGGCCGATTTAGTAATCGATGCCGAGGCTGTCCAATTCTTGGATGGTGACCGAAGGTGGAAGAGTGCCTTTTTTAAGCTTTTCGATGACGAATTTTGCCGTTGTAATAGCCTGCTCTTTGGTGGCAAAGCTTTTCTGTCCTTCAATGGCAGGAATATTCGGCTGTTTGATAAAAGCCCTTCTGTTCTTTAGCACCTCATAGCCATATCCGTCTTCTTGGGTGGTAATCTTAAAACTGAAAACCGAGGAGGTCTCCATTTTTTTGGGGGAATCTTTAGATGTGCTTTTGCTGTCGGAACAAGAGGCAAAAAGAAGAGGAAGCACAAAGCAACCCACAAAGGTCAAACGCCAATACATGTATTATCTTCCTGACGGAGAATTGGTTGAAACTACAAATATACAAGGACCCTTTTTAGGGAGTGGAGTTTGGACATAAAAAAGCCACTCCATTAGATGAAGTGGCTTAGCTTTTAATGATGGATTAACATCAATCAATCTGTTTGAAGATACGATTCCATTGGATGCCATTCTCTCCATTGGAGAACCAAACCATGGAAGCCTTACCCACAAGGTGAGTTTCAGGAACAAAGCCCCAGAAGCGTGAGTCTTGGGAATTGTTTCGGTTATCACCCATGGCGAAGTAATAGTTGTACTTGAAGGTGTACTCCTCAATTTTTTCGCCTTTGATGTAGAGGGAACTATCCGGTTTCCAAGATACCTCGTCAGGAGCAAAGCCCTCGTGGTCACGGATGGTCTTGGAGTAAAGGATAAAGTTGTCAGGAGTCATTTTAATGGTTGCTCCTTTCTTTGGAATCCACAAAGGACCAAAATTGTTCACCGACCAAGGGAAGCTCGAGGACTCTGGGAAAATTCCAGAACTGTGGTCCTCAGGGTTGAGCTGTAGTTCCCAAGCCTTTTTGTTTGGAGGAAGAATTTTCTTCAAGGCCTCGATCTCAGTCTTGCTGGCAGAGAAGTAGTAATCATAGTAGGCGAAGCCGTATTGTGGAGTGTTCGGCTGTGCCCAAAGCGGATGAACTGGTGCCACTGGAACCCGCTCTTTCTTTTTGGTCGTACCCAATACGCGAGTTTCTGGATGGTCGGTATTGGCACCAATGCGGATGCCAAGCACTTGTAGTTTTTCCAGAGGAATAAATTGAGTTACTCGAAGGGTATAGCTCCGCTGAACATCAGGGGAATCATAGCCCAACTCACCATTCACGTAGAGTGTGCCGTCCTTTAATTGAAGCGTGTCACCACTGATCGCCACACATCGCTTGATGTAGTTAGTCTTCAAATCAATTGGCTCATGATTGTCATCGGCAGGCCAGTTAAAGACAAAGACATCATTGCGTTTAACTTCCGAGAATCCTGGGAAGCGGTAATAAGGAAGTTGAATCAACTCCGAATAGGATTTGATGCCACCATGACCGTTTTGGTCAGCAGTACCCCAAATGGCTTGGTGCGTCAATGGCACTTGAAGTGGTGTGATTGGTGCACGAGTACCATAATGGAACTTGCTCACAAAAAGGAAATCACCTACATAAAGTGAACTTTCCATCGAGGAGGTTGGGATGGTGTATGGCTCAAAGGCTGACCATCGAATCACAGAGGCCGCCAAAACAGCGAAGAAAAGCGCATCAGCCCATTCGCGTCCTGTAGATTTTTTTGGACCCTTGATTTCAGTGGCTTTGCCTTGGTACTCGGCATCGCTTTTTCCCACTAAAGGGAAGAATACAAAAGGGAATAACGCCGCGTACACGGAATCTTTGAAGTCATCTTTCCCAAATGACTTGGCGGTATCCAACAGTGCCGTCAAAAGGATAAAGAAATTGGCAACAGGCAAGAAGGCCAAGATAGCCCACCACGCTGGACGGCCAATGATTTCCATCCAACGCATAGTTCCCAAAAAGGGGATAAAGGCCTCGGAAACTTTCTTTCCAGCTTTAGGAAAGCAAGGCGCAATGAAAAGCGTGGTGACGTAGGTGAGGAGGAAAAGAACGAGGAAAAATCCCATTCGTGTAGGGTTTGGAGTGTAAGGGTTGAAGTGTTGAAGTGCTAGGGTGTTGAAGTGTTGGCTAACTGCAACACTTCAACACCCCAACACCAATAAATCAAATAGCGAGCATATCGTCCATGCTGACCACGCCTTTCTGGTTTTTCAACCACTCGGCGGCAACCACAGCGCCCAAGGCGAAGCCTTGACGGGTGTGAGCAGTATGCTTGATTTCAATCGTGTCTACTTGTGAGCGGTAATCAATCAGGTGCGTGCCCGGCACCTCATTCTCGCGCTTCACATAGATGGCAATGTCCTGATCGCCTTTGGCGTTTTCCAGTGTCTTGCCAGACTTGTCTTCGAGGCTTTCATAGCCACCTTCCGCCAAGGAAAGGGTGGTGCCGTTCGGAACGTCGAGTTTGAAGTTCTTCTCGGCCGTTTCGATGTTGTCGAGCTTCCAGTTCGATTTGCGGTCGAGGTTCTCATAAACGCCTTCGGCCAAGGTGATGGCCGTACCGCTTGGCGCGTCCAACTTATGGATGTGGTGGATTTCCTCCATGTCCACATCATAGTCCTTGAAGTTGTTCATGATCTTTGCCAAAATCTTGTTCAGCTTGAAGAAGATGTTCACGCCTACCGAGAAGTTGGAGGCATAGAAGAAAGCACCGTCCTTTTCTTTGGTGAGGGCTTCGATTTCAGGCTTGCGCTCCAACCATCCCGTCGTCCCAGAAACCACCTTCACTCCATTTGAAATGAGCGTTTGGATATTCTGGAAACCACTTTCTGGACGGGTGAATTCGATGGCCACGTCCGTGTTTTCAGGAGTGATATTGGCCAACTCCTCTTGGTTGTTGGCGTCAATGATATATGAAATCTCGTTTCCGCGGTCCTTGGCAATCTGCTCAATGGTCTTACCCATTTTTCCGTAGCCGACGATAGCAATCCTCATATCCGTTCAGGTTTGAAGGGTTCTTCTATGTTAAAAGCGGGTCAAAGATAGCCAAAGGATTTGGGAAATGGGGAAAAACCGTTTTGAGGTGGGTTTCCCGTGTAGGGGCGGACCTGTGTGTCCGCCCGCAGGGTTTTGGGCAGACACATAGTGCCCCTACAGCAAAATACTTCTGGGTTTGAATCCCATTTTTATGCTTTCTAATCATCAACCACCTCGAAACCTTCCCACAGTTCTGGAGCGAACATTCTGGCCTCTGTTGGCATTAGAAGGGTGAGCTGAAAGGCGTGAATGAGTAGAATCCCCACTGCAGATATTAGCCAGTTCCCTGTAAACAGGTAGAAGAATAGGAGGGCCAAAATTCCAATGAGGCATACAGCCATGCTGTTCCGAACGCTGTTGTAATAGTGACTCATTTTGCCAATAACGTCCTGTTTATTGGACATCTTTTTTAGGTTTTTCTTCCAAACAGCCCAAGCACCAAGGATGTTTAGGCCAATAAGAAGTGGAACAGCGAAATGCCAGTGTTCCACTTGAAAGTCATTCAAGGGAGTAAGCGGTTTCGTCCATATCTGGTCCCACGATTGGTTGTGATCCATGCCTTTCTCCAACCATTTTAGGCTAAATAGGAAGTAAGGGAAGAACAAGCCAAACCAGAAAAATCTCTTTATTGATTTAATGCTTTTGGCTATTTCGTAATCGGTATATTCTTCCTCGTTCATCTGTTTGAGTTTTTGATGCTTTTTTTGGGCCCTGAAGGCCAATGGAAAACAGATGATGCCAAATATGGCAATGAACAGGGAAGCTCCCTTGCCAAGGAGCATGTTGAAACTATTGGCTTCCAACACTTCATCCTCGGTAATAATGGTTTGGTTGCCGTAGCTCATGGCATGTATCTTATTACCCTCTACTATCAATTGACAAGTGTCAGCTTGGCTGAGGTTTTCCAATGCCTCAAAGTTGATGTAGGAGGTGGCTAAGGTTGAGATGTGGTAGGCGTTGCTGTCATTTGGAAGGTAAAAGGTCCAGCCATCCGAAGTGTTTTCGTACTCCTCAATGGAGCTAATGATCTCCGAAAAGTTAGTGGGCGCTTCCTCAGGAATAAATAGAAAATAGCCCAAGGTTCCACCACAACCTAAACAAAGAATCGCGCAGAAAATATATCCCCAAAATGGGTTTGGAAGGTTTTCTTGAGTGGTAAACATGCTGTTGATCTAAGCCATTTTTTAATGCCTTGAAGTTGAGTCTTCCGATTGGAGAAAAGTGTCAAAACCTAACTCAGTTACAGCTACCAAAAGGCAATAGCATCTATTTTAAAAACGCAGACTCACTTCCATCCCAAAAGCATCATTTCCCATTGGAACAGGATTCACCGACATAATCAGGTCTTGGCTGATATAGAAGCCTTGGAGGTGGGCGTCCACGTTGGCGTCAATGAGGTTCGCCACGTAAAGTAGGCTTGCCAAGATGATGAACCAGTCGCGGTCGCGGCGGGCTTGGTCGCGGCGGGTAGTCAGGTAGCTTTGAGGAAAACCTCCCAAACCACTTCCATTTTCAGGGGTAAAAGACTCTGAAATTTGTTGGTCTGTTGCACCTGTTTGTTTCAAGAAAAGGGCTTGGCGGTAACGCTGGTAGTCCTTGTTTTGGTTGTAGATGCCATATCCCAAAAATCCAGCAGCGGTGTATAACACTGGAATTTTCACCCATTTGTAGGAGTGCTTTCTAAATTCAGAGTCTTTGGCATGCATTGTCCGACGGAAAGCGCGGTCTTTTCGCCAGTTGTAGTATTGTCCAGCTCCCGGCAAGGCTGCCGAAAGTAGGGTGGCACGAGTGACGTGCTGTTTACGTTGCTGGAGTTTGGAGGGGCCCTTCAGGGTGTCGGATTGGCCGTAGGAAAGAAGGCTAACCAAAAGGAAGAAGGGTAGGAGAAGGCGGGGGAGCATGGAGGGGAGTATTATGTATTAAGTATCATGTATTATGAACCTTCATAATACATGATACTTAATACATTGTACAGCTTACTTAGCCGAGTTCAACTTCGAGTAATTTCAAGATGCGGTCGAGGTCTTCTTGGGAGACATAAGGGATTTTGATTTCCCCCTTGCCGCCTTTGCCGGAGTTCAAAGCTACTTTGGTGCCAAATCGGCTGGAGAGTTTCGACTGCACGTTTTGAAGTTCAGCGCTAAGCTCAGTTTTCTTCTTTGGCTTGTCGTCCTTTTTACCAAGCTCGCGGACCATTTCCTCAACCTTGCGAACAGACAACCCTTGCTCAACCACCTTTTTGTAGATGGAAAGTTGAGCCTCAGAATCCTCCACATTGACGAGTGCACGTGCGTGACCCATGCTGATGCGGCGGTCCTTAAGGCCAGCTTGAATCTCTGGTGGCAATTTCAGCAGGCGAAGGTAGTTGTTGACCGTCGTACGGTTTTTACCCACGCGCTCACCCAATTGGTCTTGTTTGAGCTTACAATCCTCAATGAGGCGCTGATAGCTCAATGAAACCTCGATTGGGTTGAGGTTTTCACGCTGGATGTTCTCAATCAAAGCCATCTCCAGCATCTGCTGGTCGTTGGCCGTGCGAATGTAGGCAGGAACCTTAGGGAGTCCAGCAAGTTTGGCGGCTTGCATGCGTCGCTCACCAGAAATCAACTGGAAGCGGTTGATGCCCATTTTCCGTACAGTGATCGGCTGGATGATGCCCTGCACTTTGATGGAATCGGCCAACTCTTGGAGAGCGTCTTGGTCGAAGTGTACCCGTGGCTGATAAGGGTTGGTCTCAATCTGATCCAATGGAATATTGTGGAAATCCACCGCCACGGACGATTTGGATTTCTTCAGACTTGCGTTTTCTACCTTGTCGCTATCGTCAAGTAGGGCGCCCAATCCGCGTCCCAAGCCAAGTTTTTGTTTTGCCATTTTTTATAGGGGTACCAAGTATTCAGTATCAAGTACCAAGACCCATTTGGTGGGGCTGTACTTTGTACTCAATACTTGGTACTTAGAATTAAATTAACCTTGTGCTGCGATGCCGTTTTGCTCAATGATTTCATTGGCCAAGTTCAGGTAGCTGATGGCTCCTTTACTTGAGGCGTCGTGGGCGATGACTGGCACGCCAAAGCTTGGTGCCTCGCTCAGTCTGATATTCCTTGGAATTATGGTTTCGAAGACCATGGCTTGGAAGTGTTTTTTCACTTCTTCCACCACTTGGTTGGATAGGCGCAAGCGCAAATCGTACATGGTCAAGAGGATGCCTTCGATTTCCAAATCCGGATTTAGACGGGTTTGGATGATTTTGATGGTGTTCAAGAGCTTGCCCAAGCCCTCTAAGGCGAAGTACTCACATTGAACAGGAACAATCACCGAATCCGCAGCCGTTAGGGCGTTGACGGTGATCAGACCAAGGGATGGCGAACAATCGATGATGATGAAGTCGTAATAATTGCGGACTTCGCGGAGAGCCTTTTTCATGCGCTCCTCACGCTCAGCAATGTTCACCATTTCTACTTCGGCACCCACCAGCTCGATGTTGGACGGAAGGAGGTCTAAGTCCTCAATGTCCGTCTCCATGATGTTTTTCTGGGTGTCCTCAGGGTCCATCATGCACTCGTACACACCCACTTCGATGTTTTTAGGGTCGAAGCCAAGGCCTGAGGTGCTGTTTGCCTGAGGGTCGGCGTCAATCAGCAGAGTCTTGAATTCCAAGGCTGCTAAACTGGCCGCCAAGTTGATGGCTGTAGTGGTTTTCCCCACACCACCTTTTTGGTTTGCTATCGCAATGATCTTTGCCATATAGAAGGCTAAAATGCTTTATGAGTGGACGGATAGGCTTATGCCTTATCGCCTTTTGTTTTTTCGAATCAGAAAGTTTTGGTTTCCCCAATGTTCATCAACAGCAAGTCTTTACCAGCCTGTTCAGCTTCCTTTAGGCTTTTCTCTTTGTCAATTTCGATAAAGCCAAAGGTGTCATAGTGCATGCCTATGATTTGCTGGATGTTCAAGAAGTCCGCTGCTTTAAGCGCATCGGTGAGGTCCATGGTAAAGTTGTCACCAATTGGGAGCAAAGCAAAGACAGGATTGAAACGCTCTTGAATCAGTTTCATGTCGCTGAAAAGCGCAGTGTCTCCAGCGTAGTAGAAAGTCTTTTCTTTGCTTTCAATAACAAACCCTGCAGGAGATCCTCCGTAGCTACCATCAGGGAAGCTGCTGGAATGAACGGCCTCAGTCATGGTTACCCTTCCAAAATCAAAGTCCCAGCCACCACCTATGTTCATAGGGTGGGTATTCTCAATACCCAGCTTGTTGTAATGAGTGGTGATTTCAAAACTGGAGATGATTTTGGCGCCCGTGCGTTTGGCAATGGCTTCCGCATCAGCGATATGGTCCTCGTGGGCGTGGGAAATCAAGATGTAGTCTGCTTCAATGCTTTCCACATCGATGTCCTTGGCCAAGGGATTGGGAGAAATGAACGGATCAAACAGCAGTTTCTTTCCGTTGATTTCAAAGCCAAAACAAGAGTGTCCGTAATAGGTGATTTTCATTGCGAAAAATTCAATTCGGTGAACAATGAGCAGCCCAAGGTAAATCCAGTGCTGAGTTTTGAGAAACGTTTAACTTTAGGGAAATCCGTGAAAAACGGGGCTTCCGTGGAACGTTCCACGCAAATATAGGTCAATTCTCAAATGAATAGGAAAGGAAACACGTGGAACTTTTTGGTTCTTCCCATTTTATTGCTCCTGTGTGCTGTGGAGCTACTTTTTTCTTGTGGAACATCCAAACGGAAGGAGGCCGAAGAAAAGCGGGTTTTTCGTTACAATCAGGCTGGAGCCATCACATCTTTGGATCCGGCATTCGCAAGTAACCAAGCGAACATTTGGGCGACGACCCAGCTTTATAATGGCTTGGTGGAATTGGATGACAGCCTGAAGGTTGTTCCGTCTTTGGCTTCCTCTTGGGAGGTTTCCGAGGATATGAGGACCTATACCTTTCATTTAAGGGAAGGCATTCGTTTCCATGACCATTCAGCTTTTGAAGGAGGAAAGGGTCGGGAGGTTACCGCTTTTGACTTTGCTTATAGTTTTGGGCGGATTGTAGATACCACAGGTCCTTACGCCCGAGGCCTGTGGATTTTTAAGGACAAGGTGTTGAAGAAGCAAGATGGGACTCTGTCGGATACCTGCTTTAAGGCAGTGGACAATCAAACCTTGAAGATTTATCTCCAAAGCCCATTTCCCAACTTTTTGGATATTCTGACCATGCCTTACACCTATGTAGTGCCAAGGGAAGTGGCTGAAAAATATGGCCGTGAGTTCCGTTCTCATCCAGTGGGAACGGGGCCGTTCCAATTCAAGGAGTGGGATGAAGGCAATGCTCTGATTTTCCTGAAAAATGAGGATTACTGGAAAGCAGGTTTGCCAAAGTTGGATGCGGTACAGATTTCTTTCGTTCCGGACAAAGGACAGGCCTTCCGCAATTTCATGATGGGCCGTCTGGATTTTGTGTCAGGAATCGAGGAGAGTTCTCGAGATGAAATCCTGAATTTGGATGGAAGCTTTAATCAGGAATTGGCCAAGAAATATACGATTGAGCGCATGCCGTATTTGAACACGGAATATTTGGGCTTTCAATTGGACCCAAATGCTCCAGTGTATAGGAATGTGCCGAATCATCCGTTTTTGAATCCAAAATTTCGTCAGGCAATGAGCTTGGCTTTGGATAAGGAACGCATGGTTACTTTTCTGCGGAATGGATTGGGTTTGTCAGGAGACCACGGCATTGTGCCTACGGTAGTGCCGTATTTCAAGGCAAAGGCTGTGGAAGGTTATTCCTTTAATCCTGCAAGGGCTCGTGAGTTACTTCGAGAATCAGGAGTTGATTTGAAAACGGCTCCGCCATTGGTGCTTCATATCGCCAAGGAACATAAGGCCTTGTCTGAGTTTTTGTCCAAGCAATGGAAAGAAACGCTTGGGCTGAATATTCAGGTTTCGTTGGTGGAGGCCAGTGTTTTGCGCCAGATGGCGGAAGGTGGCCAAAGTGCCTTTTTCCGCGCTTCTTGGTTGGGTGATTATCCTGACGGGGAAAACTATCTGGCTTTGTTCTATGGGAAAAATGCTTCTCCTAATGGACCAAACAAGACACGCTATCAAAACGAGGCATTTGATTCCTTGTTTCAAGCGACCCGTAATGTGTTGGACCCGAATGAGCGCGCCCGAATTTATGAGCAGTTAGATGGCATGGCGATGGCGGATGCGCCAGTGATTGTCTTATTCTATGACGAGGTGCTTCGCCTCACCCAAAAGGATGTCAAGGATTTGCCTGCCAATGCCATGAATGTGTTAAAGCTAGAGGCTGTGGAAAAGCGGTAGGAGATTTACTGTAACTGAAGAAATGCTGGGTGTCACCTGCCAACAGCCGTAGGCTTTGGCAGTGTGATTATTCTTAAAAGCGGAGTCTTTCATACCACACTGCCAAAGCTTTCAGCTGTTGGCAGGTGGTATGAAAGACTTCGCTACAGACCCCATATTATTAACATTGAAGCCCTCTCTTGCGTAAAAGCAGGGGAGGGCTATTTTTTTATACTTTTTTCTTACGCCTATGGATTCGCAAAAGCTTTATGAAAATGAGCAGTTGGTTTTCGCTCGCCGATTAATGTTCGTTGGTGCCACGGCCATTTTGGCCTTTGGAATCATGAACTTTTGGAACGACCATTCCTCGGTCTATCCCTTTGTGTTGTGGATGGGCTTTGGTGCCTTGGCCTATCTTTTTTGGGGCTTGTCTTATGGCCAGCGATTTAGGCAGTTTACCATTCGGCTGTTGTACGCCTGTTGTTATTTAGGCGTGTTTTGGGCGAGTAGCATGGTTGCACTCCATCATGGTCAGGTGAGCTATGTGATTCTTGCCTTGGTGTTGTTTCTGGGGCAATCGTTCGTGTTTCGGAGCCCGAGAGAGGTCATGGTGTATTGCATCGTTTTCACCTTTAGTCTCCTTGCGGGTTTTGCGCTTTCGGGCTCGGCTCGTGAGCTTTTTAATAGCGTGTTTTTGATGGTGCCTTTTGGGGCTTATGGCGTATATGCTCTTCAAGTTTATTTGTATGCCAACCGAAGAAAATCGGAGAAGTCAGCCCAGATTTTGGAGGCGGTAATGGCCAATGCCCAAACGGCTTTCTTGGTTGTGGATGGGCAAGGGAATGTCCAGCATTACAATGAAAAGGCGAAGGACTTGTTGTTTGATGTGTTTCCAACGGCATTGAGCGATTGTAGGGATTCAAAGATGACTGAGCAATTGGAATACTATCTGGGAGAGGCTGTTAGTGGAAAAAATGTGGTAGAGGAGTTTGCCTTGGAGGGGAACCAGCAGTATTTCGAGCTGTCGGTTACGTCTTATAATCCAAGCTTGGAGGAAGGGTTTGTGGCCTTTTCATTGACGGAAGTGACTTTGAAAAAGTACCGAGAAAAAGCTTTCCTAAAGGCTCGAAAAGAGGAAAAGGCCTTTATGCATGCCAAGTCGAATTTCATGTCTTTGATGAATAATGAGTTTCATGTTTTTCTGAGATCAGTTGTGGGTATCAACCACTTGTTTCAACAAGAGCCAAGCGATGAGAAAAAGAAAAACTTGGGATCGATGCTTCATTTTTCTGTGATGAATTTTCAGGAAACCGTGCAGAATGTCTTTAATGTGAGCAAGGTGCTCAAAGGGAAGTTGGTGATGGGTAGCGAAGTGTTTGACTTGCGCCAACAATCTCAGGTGTTGGTGAAGGCGTGGGGTTTTCAAGCCCGCGAGCAGAACATCGATTTGTCCTTGGTAATTGATGATCAGCTACCTGTTCAAGTATTAGGCGAGGCAAAGTTTATTCGTCAGGTTTTGTCCAACCTAATGGCCAGCGACATTTGTAGTCGTCGCCATGGAAAATTGGGATTACACCTTGTGAAGACTGCTGAAAATGATGCCGAAGTTACCGTCCAGTTTGCCGTGGAGATGGACGAGGCAAGTCTTCCTCGTCCACAATGGCGGGCCTTGACACAGGCATTTGGTCGTCGTGCCCAAAATCAGGAAAAGAATGATTCGGAAGTTGGTTTGGGCTTGTTGGTCGCTGGCAAATTGGTGGAATTGATGGGAGGTGAGCTTGTTCTGGAATCACGAGGAGCAAAGGGTTGGGCTTTTGTTTTTGATCTTTCTTTCAAAAAGGTGAATGATAATCATTCCGCTAATCTAGAAGTGGAGGGAGAGCGTTAATGGATTTGGGCGTACCTAAAGACAAGGCATGCCTTGTCTCTACCAATAACATTTTTGAAGGGCTATATTTGAAACATCGCTTTCAGTATAGCCCTTTTATCATGCAGTTTAGGATTACGCATCATCAGTTGGATTTTAAGTTTGACGCAGGCACCTCGCGGGGTGTCCTTCGGCATAAGGACACGTGGTTTGTGCATTTGTGGGAGGAGTCCAATCCTGAACTTGTGGGCGTTGGCGAGGCTGGCCCGTTAAAGGGACTAAGCGTGGATGATATTCCAGATTTTGAGGAGCGGATCAATAAGGTTTGTGAGGCTATTGATTGGTCTTCATTGCCAGTCGCTACATCGGAAGAAAGCTTAGGAGAGTTCTTGGATGCTTTTGTTCCAGAAGATTTGCCGTCACTAAAGTTTGCTTTGGAAACAGCCATCATGGATTTGCGCTATGGGGGAAAGGGCGTGATTTATGAAACGCCTTTTACAAAAGGTGAGCAGGGAATTGTGATCAATGGCCTGATTTGGATGGGTGAGGAGGATTTTATGGCCAAGCAAATCGAAGAAAAGTTGGCCAAGGGATTCACCTGTGTAAAAATGAAGATTGGGGCTATTGATTTTGAAACGGAAATCAAGCTTCTGAAACAGTTGAGAACCCAGTTCCCAAAGGAAAAGCTGACGCTTCGAGTAGATGCTAACGGTGCTTTTTCACCAGAGGAAGCTCCTTCCAAGTTGGCTCGTCTTGCTGAATTGGGTTTGCATTCAATCGAACAACCAATCAAAGCTGGCCAAGTCCAAGAGATGCGGGCTTTATGCGAAAATACACCATTGCCAATTGCCTTGGATGAGGAGTTGATTGGCGTAAAGGGGATGGATAAGAAGCGGGAATTGTTGGAGGCAATTATGCCCCAGTACATTATTCTGAAGCCTACTTTGGTGGGTGGAATTCAGGAATCTTTGGAGTGGATTCAGCTTGCTAAGGAATTGAATATCGGTTGGTGGATGACTTCGGCTTTGGAGTCGAATATTGGTCTAAATGCTGTCGCTCAGTTAACGGCCAAGCTCGAAACGACAATGCCTCAAGGGCTGGGGACAGGCCAACTTTATCATAATAATATCCCTTCACCGTTGGTGATTGAAGGAGAAAAATTGTGGCGAAAGTAATGCCTATGAATCGCAGGAAATTTCTTCAGAACTCAGTTATGGGTGCCATTGGTTTGACCATGGCACATCCACTTTTTGCCCAAGATTCCAGCTGGCCAGCAGATGAGTTGATGGGGAAGGTGAACCCAGCACTTTTTGGAAAAGGATACAGGTTGAGGAAAAAGGCTTCGGACGCTTTTATTGCCATGCAGAAGGACGCCCGTATGGCTGGAATCCAGCTTCATTCCCTTTCAAGCTATCGGAGCTATGCCCATCAGGAACGCATTTGGACCCGAAAATATCAGCGATTCACCCAAGCTGGTATGTCTCCAGAAAAGGCGATTGCCAAAATTGTTGAGTATTCGACCATTCCGGGTACATCAAGACATCATTGGGGGACGGATTTGGATATGGTTGACGCTTCCGTCAAGGTCACTGGTGACCAATTGTTGGCGAAGAATTATCACGCTGGAGGACCCTATGAAAAACTTGGTGATTGGCTTCGGGAACATGCGGAGTCCTATGGTTTTTATTTGGTTTACACCAACAATCCAGCGCGGAAAGGCTTTAGCTATGAGCCGTGGCATTATAGTTTTAAGGAGCTTAGTTGTTCCATGTTGGATGCCTACCTCTCGCTGGATTTGAAAGGCGAATTGGAAAAGGCCAAGCTGTTGGGTAGTGAGCATTTTACGGAGGCTTTTATTTCTTCCTACATCCAAGACAACATCAAGGGAATCAACCCTGTTTTACTCTGATTTTTTAGGGCTGGTTTGGCTCAATTCCACGCTTTGTTTTTGATTTTCCCAATTCTGGAAGTTTCGTTCTAACTATCGCAATTCCCATCCCGTTCAAAAAGACAGGTGACAAACAGGACTTTTCGTTATTCCTCAGTTTGTCTCTTCAATCTTTTCAAGCGGGTGTGCCCCTTATATAGGTTATGGGAAAAAAGTTAGCAGGATGGGCCTTCTGGTTTTTCTGGTGCAGTTTGTTCTTAACTGCCCAACAGGGGTTTGCTCAATTCAATAGTAATGTGACATTGGAGGAGTTGGTGGAAACCATTACTGGTGAGGGTGTTGAAGTGACCAATCTGGAAATGAATTGCGCCGATGTCGCTCGGGGTGTTTTCGATATTGGGGAAACATCATTGGGAATGGAGCAAGGGATTGTCCTGTCAACGGGTAATGGGGACGTTTTTAATGCGAACAATCAGGAAGGATTTACTCGTGTGAATAATACTGGAGGAGATGAGGATTTGGACAATGTTTCCTCTTTCACCACGGTAGATGGCTGTTCCATTGAGTTTGATATTATTCCGAGCTGTAGTGTGTTTGAGGTACGCTATGTTTTTGGCTCAGAAGAGTACCCAGAATATGTTAACGGAGGTTTTAATGATGTCTTTGCTTTCTTGGTAACAGGTCCGCGACCAACAGGTGGAGATTATGAGAAGGAGAACATTGCCTTGGTGCCGGGAACAGACAAGCTGGTTTCGATTGATAACATCAATGCTGAGGTGAATCAGCAGTTTTATCAGGCTAACACTGGAGGACAGGAGATTGAATATGATGGATTCACCAAACCATTGGTGGCCTCGGTCAATGTGATTCCCTTTGAAACCTACCATTTGAAGTTGGCTATCGCTGATGTCGGTGACCGTTCCTTTGATTCCGGGGTATTCATCGAGATGGGTGGCTTGTTGTGTAACAAGACTGATTTGAGGATAGAAGCGGTAAACACTGAGGTGATTGAGGGTTGTCGGGTAGGGGCTTTTGATTTGTTCCGTGAGAGTGAGGATTTGTCCTCCAATTTGCCTGTTCAACTATCGTATTCTGGAGTCGCTGAATTGGGGATAGATATTTTGGCTCAGCAGTCCATTGTTTTTCCTGCTGGGGAGGATTCTATCAGGGTATTAATTGAAGGAATTCAGGACAACTTGACCGAAGGTGATGAGGGATTTATGGTTCGTGCTGAGTTATTTTTGGGCACCTCGCTGATTTCTGCCGATTCAACTTTTATGGTGGTGAAGGATGTCTTTGAAGTGGATTTGGGGGCAGATGTCGTGTCATGCATAGGGGATTCTATGGTCTTGGATGCAGGCTTTTTTGGTGAGGGTACAAGCTTTCAATGGGGGCAGGGTACGACCAATTTGGGAACCGCCCAAACCCAATTTGCCAAAGATGTTGGGGAGTATTGGGTGGAAGTGAAAAGGTCCACATGCGTTGATAAGGACACGATTAAGGTAAGTCGAGAAAACCTTGTTCCTCCTCAAATTAGGACCTTGACTGAACCTGTTTGTATGGGGGTACCTGTAGACTTAGAGGCGGTGTTGCCCAATGAAATCATTGAACATCATTGGGGGCCTGAAGAGTGGTTTGAGGATGATACTTTAAGAAGACAGCAGGTTACACCAACAGAGGGAACAACCTTTTTCTTGGCAGGGCAATCTAAGAATGGATGTGTGTATGTGGACTCTTTGAAGCTTGATGTGCGAAGCGGTCCACAAGTTGAGGCAGGAGAGCGTCTTGAGATATGCGAGGGTACTGAAATAAGCTTGGTTGCTTCTGGAGGAACAAGGTATTTGTGGGAAGGCCAAGAAGGAGATCCAAGTCCTGAGAAAGCCACTTTTGTGAATAGGGCTTTATTGTCAACCTTTTATGTTGTCAAGGGCTTTGACGAGCGTGGTTGTAGTGCTAAGGATTCTGTGGAGGTCGTGGTGAAGCCAAGTCCATTTGCTTATGCTGGTGAGGACACTACGGTTTGTCCAGAAATGCCTTTCGAATTGTTGGGTGAGGGGAATGGAACGCCAAAATGGTTGCTACATGACGGGTTAACTCAAGCAGAAGGGTATGAAGCAACGGGGTTTGTCCATAAAGACACTTCATTTGTATTTGAGGTAATGGGGGAAAATGGATGTGCGACCTATGATACTATTTTGGTCAAAACACACCCTTTGCCTGAGTTGGAAACGGTTGATTCTCTATTTACCTGTCAGGGAGGTACTGCCCAGTTGAATTTGCAGGGTGAAGGAAAGCTATTTTGGTTAGATGATCCAACGCTTTCATCAAGCTCAATACCTGATCCTGTAGCAAGTCCAGATTCTACTCGTGTCTACTATGGAGTAGCAGAAGATGACCGAGGGTGTCAAAACGTGGATACAGTAACCGTGTTTGTCTTGCCAATGGGTGAGGCTAAGGTGAGTGTTTTTGCCCCAAAGCAGTGTTTAGGTGATTCTGTCGTTCTTAGTGCTGTTTCAGAGTTTGGGGGGAATGCGCCGGAGTTTGAATGGTTTATTAAGAAAACGGTAGATAGTCCGTTTACTCCTTTGGGACCTGCTTCAGTTGAGAACCAAGTGATCAAGGTTCCCGATTTGTTGGGAAGTGAGGAGGTGTATGTGAAGATGAAGTCTGATTATCCGTGTTTGATTGGAGATGAAGAAGTGGTGTCCATTACGGATACCGTTGAATTATTACCCTATCCTCAAGTTGCGATTCCTGATACGGCAATAATTTGTAATAGCTTCCCAGCTTTTTTGGTGGCTGACGATACGAGTATGGCACAGGCTGATAGCCTTTATCAATATCAATGGTTTCATTCCATAGATAGTAGTGGTTTTACGGAGTTTGAGCGATATCGAGATTCTGTGCATGCCTATCCTACGGATACAGGATACTATTATGTAGAAATGACTAATGAGGCGGGATGTTCCTCCACCTCAGAAGTGGTTTATGTTCCTTCTGATACCATATTCTTGGATGGTTTTGTCTCGGACGATGATATCTTCTATGGTGACGAGGTAACACTTTGGACGGAACAGTATAATGCAGTCTCAGTAATGTGGATGGGGCAGGGAGAAGCGAATACAAAAATGCTTCCTGGAGCACAGGTCAGGGATTCACCTGAGGAGGAAACGTTCTATATGGTTTTAGGGACTTCTCCAAAAGGTTGTCGTTTGATGGATACCATGACGGTAACGGTCCGAGATTTGGTGACGGTGCCCAATGGTTTTTCCCCGAATGGGGATGGAATGAATGATTTTTGGATAGTGGAACACCTAGAAGATTATCCTGAAGCCGAAGTTACTATCGTGAATCGATGGGGTGCGCAGGTTTATCAATGTAATGGTGGATGCGTGGAGCCATGGGACGGAATGAGGAATAATACTTTGCTACCTGTTGGTACTTATTATTATGTCATAGACCTCAAGGTTGACGGCCGTTTACGCAGTGGTTTTGTGTCTATTGTGAGGTAGTTATTTGGAGCTGAAAAAAGAGGATAATTTTTTTGAACCTTCTCTGATTTTTTTCTGTCATTGTGAAACAACAGATTCAGATTCTGGTGTACATTTGCTACGGCCCTTTAAGGGGGCCGTTTCTTTAATTGCTTTATGTCAAAAGTACTCATTATTGGTGCGGGCGGCGTTGGTAACGTCGTGGCAAAAAAATGTGCGATGCTTCCGGAGGTGTTCTCCGAGATTATGCTCGCAAGCAGAACAAAATCTAAGTGTGATGCCATTGCTCAAGAGGTTGGTGGTGATCGCATTAAGACTGCTCAGGTTGACGCGGATAACGTTCCTGAATTGGTGGCTTTGATCAACGAGTTTAAGCCGAAGATGGTCATTAACGTGGCCTTGCCTTATCAGGACCTTACCATTATGGATGCCTGTTTGGAAACAGGTGTGCATTATTTGGATACGGCCAACTATGAACCAAAAGATGAGGCTAAGTTTGAGTACAGCTGGCAATGGGCTTACCAAGAGCGCTTTAAGGAAAAAGGTTTGATGGCTTTGTTGGGCTGTGGCTTTGATCCAGGAGTAACTGGCGTGTACACTGCTTACGCTGCCAAGCACCATTTCGATGAGCTACATTACCTAGACATTGTGGACTGCAATGCTGGGGATCATGGTAAAGCCTTTGCTACCAATTTTAACCCAGAAATCAACATTCGGGAGATTACTCAGAATGGTCGTTACTGGGAGAATGGTCAGTGGGTAGAAACGAAGCCATTGGAAATTCACAAGCCAATTAATTACCCGAACATTGGTGATCGTGAATCTTATTTGCTTTATCACGAGGAGTTGGAGTCGTTGACTAAGAACTTCCCAACCTTGAAGCGTGCTCGTTTCTGGATGACATTTGGACAAGAGTACATCACTCACTTGCGTGTGTTGCAGAACGTAGGCATGACTCGCATTGACCCTGTGATGTATGAAGGCAAGGAAATTATTCCGCTTCAGTTCTTGAAGGCTGTATTGCCAGAGCCATCTTCATTGGGCGAGAACTATGTCGGAGAGACTTCGATTGGTTGCCAAATCAAAGGCTTGAAAGATGGTAAGGAGAGGACTTATTATGTATATAATAACTGTTCTCATGCTGCCGCTTATGAGGAAGTGCAAGGACAGGGTGTTGCCTATACCACTGGAGTGCCAGCAATGATTGGTGCCAAAATGATGTTGGAAGGAAAGTGGATGAAGCCTGGCGTGTTTAACGTTGAGGAGCTTGATCCAGATCCGTTCATGGCTGACTTGAATGAATATGGCTTGCCATGGCATGAGCAAGTAGACGTGGAATTGCCACACGAGTATAACTAAGCATTGATTCTTTAAGTAAAGGGCAGGGGTATTTGGGGTTTGCAAGTTTTAAAAACTGTGAGCGCCAGATATTGCCTGCCCTTTTTGTATATGGGATATTCCTTTGATTATAACAGTCCTGAGATTCCAAGCCCTTGCTATGTGTTGGAGGAGCCTTTGTTGGAAAGAAATCTCAAGTTGTTGAACCGAGTTCGCAGGGAGGCTGGAGTTACTGTCCTTTGTGCGTTGAAAGGCTTTGCGATGTGGAGTGCTTTTCCGTTGGTGAAGCAATACCTTAATGGTGCGACGGCAAGTTCATTAAATGAGGCCAAGCTTTGTTTTGAAGAGTTGGGAACCTTGGCGCACGTGTGTGCTCCGGTTTATACCGATCGAGAGTTTGATCAGCTGTTGCCCATCTCAAGCCACATTACCTTCAATTCATTGAGTCAGTGGGAGAGGTTTAAAGGGAAGTTGCAGGCTTTTGAGGACAGGAACATTTCAGCTGCCATCCGTATCAACCCTGAATACAGCGAAGTAGAAACCGATTTGTATAACCCTTGTGTACCTGGTTCCCGCTTGGGTGTCCGTCCAGAGCATTTGGGAGAACAGCTTCCAGAGGGAATTGAGGGCTTACATTTTCATAGCCTTTGTGAGCAGGATTCCTTCGTATTGGAACGAACGCTTGAAAAAGTAGAGGAGAAGTATGCTCATTTACTTCATCAGGCGAAATGGCTAAATATCGGAGGAGGTCACCATGTTACCCGAAAGGATTATGATGTTGACCACCTTATATCTCTACTAAAGGCTTTCAAGGAGAAGTTTGATTTAGAGATTATCATGGAGCCAGGTGAGGCTGTGGGCTGGCAAACAGGTGTGTTGGTTTCCACAGTGGAAGACATCGTTGAGAGTAAGGGGATCCAAGTGTTGATGCTTGATGTTTCCTTCTCTGCTCATATGCCCGACTGTTTAGAAATGCCATACCGTCCTGAGATTACTGGAGGAATGGTGTTGCAACAGGAAAAGCCAAGCTATCGTCTTGGCGGTGGTACGTGTTTGGCGGGAGATTTCCTTGGTGATTATTCCTTTGAAAAGGAGCTACAAGTCGGGGATCGATTGGTCTTTGAGGATATGATCCATTATACCATGGTGAAGACTACCATGTTTAATGGTGTGCATCATCCTGCTATTGCCAAGGTAGATGCCACAGGGAAATTTTCTGTGGTGAGAGAATTTGGTTACGAGGATTATCGTGACCGATTATCCTAAAAAGAACCAGTTGATGATTATGGATAAAAACCTTCCCTCTGTGGAAGGTTTTTTTTGTGCCCTCTCAAACCATTTTGATTATTTCTTGGTTTGCAGGGTTACATGAAAGTCTAATAAGATATATATTAAAGGAATTTTGTGTTTACGTACATAAACTGTAAAAGGTTGTTTTTTCATCAAATACTCAGAAGTCTATGAGGAAAATTCTACAAAGTGGTCTTGTCCTGCTACTTGGCTGCCTGCTTATTCAGGTATCTAATGCAGCAACATACACTGTGGACAGAGGAGGAGGGGATATTACCGATGGTGCAGGGAACACAGGGTCCTTTGCTTATGTAATATCTCAAGTAAATAATAGCATGGGTCCCCATACTATTAATTTCACTTTTACTGGGGTGATTGATCACACCGGTGGACCAGGTGGTTGGCAAGAGCCGTGGAATTTGGTCGTGAATTGGAATAATCCCACAGCGGCTAATTTGGTTACAATAAATGGTAATGGAGCGACGTTATCGATGTCTAATTTCCCAGGGACTACTCCAGGCTATGCAGTAAATGCATTGACAATTTCAGGTAGTTTTGTTGAAATTAATGATCTGAACTTCACTGGGGTAAGGGCTGGTGGTGCTGGTGCTGTAATAGCTGACCCAAATAGTTTCGCAACAGATCCTAATCCAGTAATATTTACTGACATTACGTTTAACGATTGTTCGTTTATTAACAATCCGGGTACTGGTGTATTTAATTCTACCTATGTGCCAGCTGCTAAAGTCACTTCTT
Source organism: Bacteroidia bacterium (assembly GCA_030431525.1). Classification (GTDB taxonomy): domain Bacteria; phylum Bacteroidota; class Bacteroidia; order Cytophagales; family JAAEPT01; genus JAUIJC01. Next base: position 100,726 of record JAUIJC010000010.1, read on the forward strand.
CGGGGATTGAAAATGTTTTTTTGAACAACTGCTCTGCAACAGGGAATGGTCTTAGTGGGGCGCAATTCTCACATGCTACCAATGTTCAGTTTAATGGTGGTTCTTACACGGGAAATGGTAACCACGGGATATTTTTTACTGGGCAGACTTATAACCATGTCGTCGCTGCTGCAAATGCTGGCTTGGTTCCTTCGTCAGATTTAACAAATGCTATTGGTGTTACGGGAGGTAATGTCTTAGGTGCTGATTGTTCCAATAATGGTACCTCTGGAAATGGAGGTGGTATTGTTGTAGAAGGTAATTCCTCAAACATTGTTATTGATGGTTGTACAGCCAATAATAATGTAGAACATGGCCTTTGGTTGAGACTTAGTTCCAGTAATAACCAAATTATTAATTCGACCTCCTCGAATAATGGTGGAGGAACATTGGCCTGTGGTATTAATATTTCTTTAGGTGGTAACACGTCAAATATTATTCGAGATAACAATGTTTCGAATAACCAAGACTATGGAATTTATCTCTATGATAACTATGGGATGCCTAATGATGATAATACCATTGAGGGAAATGAAGTCAATGATAACAATAACCATGGTATCTATATCTTGAACTCAACAAAAACATGGGTGAGAGATAACTCTGTTTACAATAATGGCTTAGGTACTAACGGTGGTGATGGGATTAATTTTGGTAACAGTTCTTCTGATGGTGAGATTTCTGGAAATGAGGTGTATGGGAACAGTGACAATGGAATTAATGTCACAGAAGGTGTTTTGATTCCTGCTGATGCATCAGATGCAAACACCCAAACCATTAACCCAGGTGGTTCAAACAACAACGACATTTTTGATAACTATGTCGGCATTAAGAAGGATGGAAGTGTAACACCTAATGGAGATAATGGTATCAAGATTCTGAAGTCTTCGGATAACCAAGTTGGTGTGTCAGGACGAAACTATGTCTCTGGCAATACAAATCATGGTATTTATCTTGATCAGATTCCTACAGGTACTACCTCAATCATTAAAGACAACTTTATCGGTACTGATCTAAACGGTACAGCAGATGAGGGTAATGGAATGAGCGGTATCTTCTTGTCTCAGTGTAAGAATGTCCAGATTGAGGATAACGTAATTTCTGGTAATGACCGGGATGGTATTGAATTAGGTGATGCTGTCACCAATGTGGCTGCTGACATTATCTCTATCAAAAACAATATGATTGGAGTGGATGTGACTGGAACAGTTATGTTGCCCAATGAGGAACATGGTGTTCGGGTAGATAATGCATCCTATGTTCATATCGGTGACGGTACGGTAGCAGGTCAAAATGTGATTTCAGGAAACAAGAAAGACGGTGTTCATATATCATCCGATGCTTCTCATGTCACTATTGACAACAACTTTATCGGGTTGGATGTCAACGGTGTGAATGATTTTGGTAATGGTGGTTCTGGTATTAACATGACAGGAGCCAATACCAACTCTATTCTCAATAACTATGTGTCAGGAAACGGCTCACATGGTATTGCAGTTCAGAGTGCTGCTACGCAATCAAATGTGATCCAAGGAAACTTTGTAGGTATTGATGTGAATAGTGATGTCGTTGCCAACAATGGTGATGGTATTTACTTGCTTAATTGTAAATCCAATTTCATCGGAGGTGTTGCAGGAGAGGGTAACGTAGTCTCAGGAAACCTTGGTCATGGTATTTCATTGAATGGTAGTGATTCCGATCAGAATACAATTGGTGATAATAAAATTGGTATTGACCCAACTTCAAATGGCTATAACCTAGGCAATGGTAAAAGCGGTATTTACATATCCAATTCTGCTACAGATAACATGATTGGATTTATTGCTGGTCAGTCCATTGGTAACGTGATTGCTGGTAATGGTGAGTATGGAATTCATGTTGATGGTAGTAGCAGTAACAGTATCGATGGGAACATCATCGGTATGAATGATGCTTTGAATACTGCTTATAAGAATATGCTCAGTGGTATTTACATCACGGGTTCTACAGCAACAGGAAACGAGGTTGGTTTAATTCAGAAAAACACCATTGCAGGTGATCATGAATATCAAGTGATTATCGATGGAGGAGCATCAAATAACAAGTTCCAGAATAATGACTTGGGCTTGGATGGTTTTGAGGCGACTTCTAATGCTGTATTGATTTCTGGCGCAGGAACTACTGGTAATGAGATTGGTCTTGACCATACAAACAAGAACACGATTGTTCACTCTAGTAACTCTGCCGTATTGTTGAACAGTGCAGCTTCAGATAACATTGTTCAAGGTAACTTGTTTATTGGTTCTGGTGGAGCATCTCCAAATTCTGCCATTTTGGTGGATGGTGCTAATTCAAACACGATTGGTGGCAGTGCAACAGATCGTGGTAATATCATAGCCAAGACTGCAGCCAACGCCATTACAGTACAAGGTGCCTCAGACGGTAACCAAATCCAATACAACTACATTGGTGTTGACGAGACGGAGACAACTCAAGGACCGATTAATGGTCACGGTATTTTGTTGACTGGTGCCGGAGTGCAAAACACAATCATCAACGAGAACGTGATTGGTAACATCGATGGTGCTGCTAATTCAGCGATTTATGTTGATGGTGTATCCGCTATTTCAACTTTGTATGGCAACTATGTCGGTATCACGCGAGGCAGTGTAGCTGTTCCAAATGATGGTAACGGTGTGTCTGTTATCAACAACTCTGATGAAGTAACAGTAGGTGCTGCTGGACAAAATCCAAACGTGATTTCTAACAACGCCTTGTATGGCATTGAGTTCACTAATGCCACCGAATCTGGTGTGGTGAATAGCTATATCGGTACTGATGTTAATGGTACTTCAGTACATCCAAATGGTTTGGACGGAATCCACGTTGGTACTGGAAATGACGGAATGGTCATTGACGGAAACGTTATTTCAGGAAATAACCGAAATGGAATTTTGGTTGATGAAGTGGTTGGTACTACCACGGTAAATGAAATCAAGAACAATAAGATTGGTCTTGATCAGACTGGTGCCAATACTTTGAAAAATGGTCAGGGTGGAACCACGGGTGAACAGAATGGTATCAAGTTCACAGGTTCAACTGGCGCTTTTACTGTTTCTTCTAATGAAATTGGAGGCCATGATGGTTCAGGTATCTACGTTGAAAGCTCTGCGAACATTGATATTGTAGGAAACGCCCTTGGTACGAATGCATCTTCTGATGCTGGGTTGGGTAACCAACAACATGGGGTTCATGTTACAGGTGGTTCTAACAGTGATATTTCAATTAGTGACAACGTAATTTCTGCCAACGGTCAGCATGGTGTCTTAATTGAGGGTCTTTCTTCAAATACGACTATTTCAGGAAACGCCATTGGTGTCAACCAAGGAAACACAGCAGTATTAGGTAATACCGATGCCGGTGTTCATCTAACTAATACTGATGGAACACTTGTTCAAAATAATGTGATTGGTGGAAATGATATTGGTATTCATGCTGATGCTGCTACCAATATTAATCTTGATGGCAACTGGGTTGGTACGTTTAATACGTTTATCGATTTGGGGAACCTGACTGGTATTGCACTAACAAATGGTTCTAATGATGCGATAATAGGAGGGAATGCAGTTGGTTTTAACTATATCGGTATCCAAGTCCAAGATTCAGATGGAGCTACCATTGGCAATAATAAGGTAGGTTCTGATGGAACTGATACTTTTGGCAACGATACAGATGGTATCATATTGGGCAACGCTAATAATACAACCATTAATAATGGCAATATCATTGGTGAAAACGGTACTAATGGTATTCACCTTTCCCAAGATGTTACTGACTTAACTGTTCAGGAGAACACTATTTCTAACAATACCAATTCAGGTATCCTCGTGGAGGGAACGGGTAATAGTGACTTGATCGTGAACCAGGGCAATACCATTTCTGGAAACACTGATGGTATCCACTTCAATGGTGAAATGACCACGGCTACAATTGCTGCTAACACCATTTCAGGAAATACTACAAACGGTATTTTTGTTGAAGCAACTGGTACGTCAGATTTGACAATCAATGCTGGAAATATCATTGAGAGCAATGTCAACGGTATTAATATTTCCGCTGAGCTAAGTGGTACAAACGCCATTGATGGAAACGCAATTGGCGCTTCAAGCGCAGGAAACACTAATGGTATTCTTCTGGAGAATATCACATCTGCAACCACACTTGCTGTGACTGGAAACACCATTGAGCATAACACTCAGTATGGTGTGTATATTTTGAATGCCTCTGGGCAGCGAATTGGTGTAACTACTGGCAATGAGATAAATAATAATACTACTGCTGGTGTTGCAGTAGATGGCAGTAACGATAACCAAATTCTTTCCAACAACTTTAGCTGTAACGGCGACGGTATTATTCTTCTGAGTGGAGGTAATGATATGATTGCTGATCCTGTGATTAATAGCTATCAGCCAGCGTTGTTGTTGCAGGATGCTTCAAATGGAGGAAACAGTTCATTACAAGTTGATTTGACTAATGGACTTTCTTTGCCATTTGGTGGTAATTACCGAGTTCAGGTTTATCAAAAAGATCCAACTTGTCCATCCTGTAACTCAGGAACGAACCAAGGTACTTATCTAGGGGAGGCTATCATGGGTACAGGTGATTCGAATAATGACGGAACAGCTGATACTGATATAGCTTTCTATAACTTCTCTTCAGAATTACCAAGTTCTGATTGTGATGGCTATGTGGTTGTTGTTACTGACATGAGTACTTCTGGTTCTTCACATTTCAGTGACTGTTCTGTGTGTAGCTGTATTGCACCTGTGATTGCATTCACTGATGCGAACACTCCATTCTATACAGATAATACTGCTGGAACACATCCATTTGATCGCATTAATTTCTGTGAAGGTGCCTCAGATGCTGGTTATACTTTCCAGCCAGATAATAGCATTAACACTTCTGGCGATGTTTGGACTTATGAGTGGTTTGAGTTGGATACCACAGCGGTTGATCCAACTACATTTAATCCAGCTTTAGTTGACATGTCAAATGCCACTTCTGTACAAGCGGCTAGTGATGTTAATTTCGATTTTACACCAACTGCTAAAAGCGGATATTACTTTGTGTTGGCGGCAGCTAACAACAGTTGTTTTGTCGCTTCGGAGTTATTCCGTGTTCAGGAGTTCTTGAATCCAACTCCTGACTTTACAGTAGCGGATGTTTGTGAAGGCACAACTGGAGAAGTTTATACCAATACCTCAGGTATCGATTTTGATGCTTTCAAGGCAGCGATGGGAATTACAACCAACCATGCTTGGACAGTAACTTTGGGTACAATTAATGGTGCGGACAATACATCTACCTTGACCGTAGATTATGCAACCGCAGGTAGTGAGACCATTACATTGGTGGAAGATTACGACATCACGACAAATACGGTGACGTCTTCCACTGCAACCTGTACTGAGTCTGCTTCAAATACTTTGGATGTCAATGATGTTCCGGTTATTACCAATACGGTTCTGACGGATGAGATTTGTTCAACTGAATCTCATTCGGGACTCACGGTGACAGCAGATGTGGCAAGTACCACTTTTGACTGGACAGCCTCTGGTTCTTCAGGAAATGTTACAGGGTTCACAGCTTCTGGTACTGGAAATGTTCCTGCTGAAGCCTTGAGTAATTCAGGATCAGTGGCAGAGCTTGTTACCTATACGATCACGCCAACTGGACCAACTCCAACAAGTTGTGTAGGTGTACCAGTTGACTTTGAGGTAACTGTAAATGCAATTCCAGTTGCTCCAACCACAGCTCCTGTTGAATACTGTGTAGGGGACGGAACTATTGCAGTAACAGCCACCGGTACTGGTGGTACTTTGAAGTGGTATAACAATGCAACTGGAGGTGTTGGAAATACAACTGCATTCACTCCAAGTTCATCAGTAGATGGTGTCACCACCTATTATGTTTCTGAGACCAGTGCTCAAGATTGTGAAAGTCCGAGAGCTTCGTTGGATGTAACAGTTCATGCATTGCCTACCCCAACTATTGATAATTTGGATGCTCTATATTGTGCAAACTCTTCATCGGTAGTTCTTTCTGCCACTCCATCTGGTGGTACCTTTAGTGGAAATGGTATTTCTGGAAATTCCTTTGATCCTCAGGATCCAAGTATTGCGATTGGTACATCATTCACTATTAATTATGATGTGACGGATGCTAACGGATGTCAAAACGACGTGGACCAAGAGGTAACCGTTACTCAGGTTCCAAATCCATTGGTTGATATTACCTATTCTCCTGTTTGTGAGGATCAGGATCCAATTACGATTACTGCAAATCCAACCTTGGATGGTTCGACAGCTCCTGTCTATACTTGGACGGTGGATGGTGTTTCTCAGTCAGGCACCTCTGCTACCTTGACCTTGAATCAGGGTCAATTCTCTGAAGGAACTTTGGTAGAAGTTGAAATGGCGGTAACTGCGGGTTGTACAGTAACAAGCCCAAGTGATCAGGATAATATAGTAGGTCTTTATCCAAGCCCGATTCCAGACGCTAACCAAGCTTTGGTGTTCTGTGAAAATGAAACTGTCAGCTTGAGTGTTGAGGCAACTAATGTGGTGAATGTTGCCACTTACAATTGGACGTTTAATGGAAGTGCCATTTCTGGAAGTTCTTCAATTACTGGAACCTCTAATCAGGAAGGAACGTATAGTGTGCAGTTGATCAGTGACCGTGGCTGCGTGAGCAAAACCAACAAGGATATTACGGTTGAGTTCATTATGCCATCAGTAACAGCTACAGCATCTGCCAGTGAGATTAAGGCAGGGGAGTCTGTTACGGTGACAGCTCAAGGCTCTGGTGACTATGACTACACGTATGAGTGGTACACTAACTTTATTTCTGCTTCCAATCAGTTCTCTACAGATCAAGTAGCTACCCATACGCCTGCAAATGATGTTACTTATGTCGTTCAGGCAAACACGATTCAAACGAACTCTAATGGTGCTACCTGTCCTGCACAGGCTGAGGTCTTTGTTCTGGTTCGTGAGAGAATTACCATTCCAAATGGCTTCACGCCAAACAATGGTGATGATTTGAACGATGTATGGGTCATTAAAAACTTGACTCCAGAGGATTATCCAGAGGCTGAGGTAAAAGTCTTCAACCGTTGGGGTACCTTGATTTGGGAATCGGAGCCAGGTTATGCGACACCATGGGATGGTACAAGTAATGGAAGCCCTGTTCCAACTGCCACTTACTATTATGTAGTGGATACTAAGGTTGATGGTGAGAAATACGCTGGTTCTGTTGCAGTAATTCGTTGATTTGACCAATGGACTTGTCGGGTGATTTGCCCGACAAGTTTTTCAAGATTCCAAACTGATTTTTCAGGAATCAATCATTGAGAAAGGATTCATCGCTTATGAAAAAAATACTACTTCTTTTAGCGGCCTTAGTTGGTGGGGCTACCGCCTTTGCCCAGCAGGAGCAACAATATTCGCTCTATATGCAAAACCCTTATGCCTTAAACCCTGCAGAGGGAGGCACCGAGGATTTTGTTGACATCCGAGCAGGTTACAGGACCCAATGGGTAGGTTTGGAAGGAGCGCCAACCACCTATTACATTTCTGGTCATGGTACGGTAGGTAAACCTTACGGTCAGTATCACCACTATGGTGAGCACAAAGGCTGGCATGGTGTGGGTGGCTACCTCTACAATGATGTGACTGGTGCTATTCAGAGGTCTGGAGCTTATGCTTCTTATTCTTACAACATGCCGTTGACCAAGAATTTGCGACTTTCTGCAGGCTTTTTCTTTGGAATGAAGCAATTCCGTTTGAACACGAGCTTTTTCAAGAATATCTCTGATGGTGGTGATGCCTACTTGGAGTCAGGTGCTAACTATGACAAGTTGGTTCCGGATGCAAGTGTAGGTCTTTGGCTTTATAGCAAGGACTATTACATCGGCTTGTCCAGCTTCCAGATTTTGAATAGCTCGATTTCTATTCAGGATGTTTATGACAACCAGCAGCTGCCGGATACGATGAGTATTTTGAACAACCACTATTTCTTAACTGGTGGTATCAAGATGCCAATCAGCGAAGACATAACTCTTATTCCTTCGGTAGTTTTGAAGTGGGCTCGTCCAGTTCCGATTCAGGCTGACTTCAGTTTAAAGCTTGATTACCATAACCAGTGGTTTGTGGGAGCAGCCTATAGGAACTTTGACTCATTCACCATTTTTGGTGGTGTAGTGTTCGCGGAACAGTTTGAAGTAAGCTATGCGTTTGACTATACCATCTCAGCCTTGAATCCATTTAACAATGGTACGCATGAGGTTGTGGTAGGTTACCGCTTGAAACACCCAAAGCATCCGACTTGTCCGAGCAAGCACTGGAAGCATAGGCGTTTCTAATAAGACTCGACATTAATTACTAAGGCACCGTTCACAATATGTGGGCGGTGCTTTTTTCGTTTGATTCCAATTGTGGGAAAAATAATATCGGACTGAAATCACAGATGGAGTTTTAAGTATAAGGAAGTACAGGAAAGAATTTTGTAGTCACGATCTCATAAAACTTTTGCTCATATTTTGTCGATGAGAAAGTCCATTCTGCTTTGTTTTATCTTCTTGTTTTCGGGATTGGGTTTGCGAGCACAGCAGGTTCAGCAGTACGCCCAATACATGGTGAATCCCTATGTGATAAATCCAGCCGTTGGTGGGACAGAGGATTTTACTGATGTGAAAGCAAGTTATAGGGCTCAGTGGACTGGCTTGGAAGGTGCTCCAAGGACCATCTATTTTTCTGGGCACGGAAGTTTGGGGAGAGAATTCAATCAATACCACCGCAAGAACGAGTCAAACAAATGGCATGGGGTGGGAGGCTATGCCTTTTCGGATAAGGCTGGTGCCATTGAGAGAAATGCCATTTATGGGTCTTATGCGTATAACCTTCCGCTCAGAAGAAAGTTGAGATTGTCTGTAGGGCTTTTCCTTGGGTTAAAACAGTTCAGGGTAGATACAGACATGTTTGAGGATTTGACAAATGGGAGCGACCCTCAGCTTACTGGTGGAGTAAAGTCAAAGGTTATTCCTGATTTAGCCTTGGGAGGGTGGTTGTATGATGAGCGCTTCTTTGTTGGATTTTCAGTTTTTCAGCTTCTCCATAACAAGGTTAATCTTGAAGGTGCAACAGAGGATGACGGACGTTTGCAACCCCATTATTTTTTATCGGGTGGACTTAGAATACCAATAAATGAGGATTGGAACTTTGTCCCATCGATCATTGCAAAGGCGGTAAGGCCTGCACCAATTTCAGTGGACTACAATCTGAAGATTGATTACATGGATACTTACTATGCTGGGGTGTCTTATCGGTCAAGAGATGCTTTTGGGCTTCTTGTAGGGACTGTCCTGTTCAGAAGGGTTGAAGTGAGTTACTCCTATGAGTTTACAGTGGCCTCTGTTCGCCACTTCAATGATGGTTCCCATGAGCTCATTGTAGGCTATCGATTTGGCCACCCAAAATGTGTGAAGTGTCCCTCACGCTTTTGGTAGAGTGGTAGTACCTGTTAATTTTTTTCAGTTCGATTGAACTTTTTTTCCTCTTCCTTGTTTCTCTTTCACGCTTGATGTGATCATGGCTTGTGTCGAAATCGAAGGGTTCGGCAAGTCCAAATTGCCATAAGGTTTTCGGCTTGTTAAATAAAAATTCCTAACATTCGGTTACTTGCCTTGGGCAACTTGTATAAATCAAAGTGTGTGTTAGAATAATCTAAAATTAACCTGTATATTGTGTCTTAAACCGAATATAAGGCACATGATCGTAGTGTTTTTTACACTCTTTACGCTCAAGGTGATATGAGGAAAAATCTACTATTTGCAGTCTTGGCTTTTATTTGTGTTCTGGAGCTGAAAGCTCAACAGGCAGCACAATACAGCCAGTACATGATTAACCCCTATTTGATTAACCCTGCTTTGGCTGGTTCCGAGGATTTTGTGGATATCAAGGCGGGATATCGTTCACAGTGGCAAGGCTTTGAGGGAGCTCCTCGTACGATGTATTTGAGTGCTCACTCTTCTATTGCTCACCCTCATGAGTATTATCACCACAAAGGGGAGCGACACAACTGGCACGGCGCTGGTCTTCTTGTAATGAGTGATAAGATTGGCCCAATCCAGAACAACTCCTACATGGGGTCTTATTCCTATAACATTCGTTTGACCAAGGATGGAAGGATGAAATATGGTGTGGCTCAGTCCCACGGTATTCACTTAACCTTTGGTTTGGCGTTTGGTGTTAGGGATTACTCAATGGATTTAACCCAAACAGCATATTATACTGATGGCAATGGTAATCAACAGAATTATGACTTTGTTGATTCAGAAGACCCATTATACAACAATGGTACGCTGAGGAAGTTGACACCAGATGCTAATCTTGGTATGTGGTTGTATAATGATGACTTCTACTTTGGTTTATCCTCAACTCAATTGCTTGGAAACAAGCTAGAGTTTGACGGAGTATCTATCGAAGATGAGGCTTCAGGAGATGTTTTGAATAACCTATCCCGTTTGAAGCGACATGTCTTCATCACTGGTGGTTACAGAATGAAGATTTCCTACAACTCTTACTTTGTTCCTTCCTTCTTGATTAAGAAAGTTGCCGTAGCACCTTGGTCAGTTGATATCAACGGACGTTACCAAGTGGAGTTGGATAAAGACAATAACGTCTTTGCGGGAATTTCATATCGTCACCGTGATGCTATTGCCTTCTTGGTGGGTGGTAACTTCATGAAGCATATTGATATTGCATACTCTTACGATTTCACTACTACTGATATTCGAAATACTTCAAGTGGAGTGAATGTAAGTACCCATGAGGTAACTGTAGGTTACAGGTTGTTGCCGCATGGTCATTTGAACATTGCAGAACGTTGGTGGTAATCAACAAATCTATATTCAAGAAAGGGGCTTGGTTTCGACCAAGCCCCTTTTTTATTTGGAGTCTATGTTTCTTAAGGGACTTGTTTTCTGTTGATAGCTTTTGGGAGTGGCAAATGTCTTTGAGTGAAATTTCTCGCTTTTGACTTCTTTGATTTCACTGGTGGCGTAGGGCTTACCATTTTTTAGATGAATAGTTCGGATAGGGATTCCCTCGTATTCATTTCCTAAATCCATTTCATTGGTTTCAAAAAGTTTTTGGTCGGAATTAATATTATCCATGAAGGCATCCATATCCTTTAGAATCTGTAGATCCTTTTCCTCCATGTCAAGTTGTTTGGGTTTTGTTGTCCAAATCTCCTCATCGAGTTCACCATTAGTATACCCCTTATATTCTTTACAAGGATAGGTGTTAATCGTTTTTGTAATTCCTGTTGCCTTGTGTTCCGTATTTATGCCTTGGTTGTCAATGGTTTGTTGTTGTTTTTCCATTGTTTCTTTCAAGGCTTTTTGTTGGTCAGGGGGGAGTTCTTTCATTCGTTCCTCCATTTGATCTTGGATTTTTTGAAGTTGATCCCCCATAGCATTTAATTCATCCTTGGTAATGACGTAAAAGGATTTGTCATTATGGTTCACCACAGTAATTGTTTCCTCCTTTTTGGAATAGATGAGTGATTGGTCAGTATCTGCATCTTGAGAGTCAATTCTAAGATGGTCAGGGTGCAAATAAATTTTTTGTTCGTAAGAATCCGAAATTCCCTGCAAACTCGTTTTAGATGTAATCACCTTAACCTCCTCTTGAGCAAAAAGGGATGAGTTAACGATTAGTAGGCTAAAGAGAATTAATAATTTTCTGGCATGTATCATGACTGTCAAGTTTGGGTAAACACTTTGGGTTTCTTACGTAATGGTTAGTGTAGTGAATGGGAGTTTTTGATAAATACTAAAAAATAGTGGGTAAGGGAGGGTGATGTTTCGACCGGTTGTTTCCCCATTTCTTGATGATATTTTTTGAGTAGTATACATCCCCCCATTCTTCGTACCACAGTTATGTGAAATGAAGTTAACGAATTTCCTTTTTTCCTTCTCGACAATACCTCTTCAATCCTGTTCCGGAGTATAAGCAAGGGCGGCGACGGAGGAGCC